>NZ_CP031229.1:653151-1306303 GCF_003351765.1 Ornithinimicrobium avium | reverse complement strand
ATTGATGCTTCTCCTCGGGTCGGTGCCGCCCGGACCCTGCGCCCGGCCGGCTCGCGGTGGGGTCGCCCGGGAAGCCCCCGCCCGACCCATCCGACGAGTATGGTCGTTCGTCCAGGCAGTTGTCACCCGAGGAGGGGCACGTGGGATTCTTCGACAAGGCCATGAAGACGGCCAACGAGCTGGCCGGCAAGGCCGAGACCGCACTTTCGCAGAGCGGGCTCAACGTGCCCGGCACGCCGGGCGGTGAGGCGGCCAAGCTCTACCAGGAGCTGGGGCGGCTCGTGCACGCCGAGCACCGCGGCGAGCCCGCGGACCCGGCACGCCGCTCCGAGCTGCTGCAGCGGCTGGACACGCTGGCCGAGCAGGCCGCCTCCGCACCGCCGCCCCCGGGCGCGCCCCCGCCCCCGGGCTCGTCCGCCCCCAGCACCCCGCCGCCCGGGCCGTCCTCGGGACCTCCACCGGGGCCGTCCTCGCCCCCGCAGCCCGGGCCGTCCTCGCCGCCGCCTCCGCCCCCGCCGCCGCCCGGCAGCTGAGGCGACAGGCTCTACCGCACGTGCGCCCTCTGAGCTCGCCTCTCCGCATGGGGGAGCGCGTGGCGGTGACCGGTGCGACCGGGGGGATCGGCTACTTCGTCGCCGAGCAGCTGGCAGGGCTGGGGCACCCGGTGGTGCTCCTGGCCCGCAGCCCGGCGAAGGCGGCGGCGGCCACCGCCAGTATCCGGCGCCTCGTGCCGGACGCCGAGCTGGACGTGGTGCCCCTCGACCTGGCCGACCTCACCTCCGTGGCGCGGGCGGCCGACCGGCTGGCGGGTGGACGGCCGCTGGCCGCGCTCGTCGCGGACGCGGCGGTGGTCAGCTACGGGCTCGTGCCGAGCCGACCGCGGCTGTCTACCGACGGGCTCGAGGTGCACCTGGCCACCGCGCACCTGGGTCACTACGCGCTGCTCGCGCGGCTCCTGCCCAGGCTCCAGGAGTGGGGCGCGCGCGCGGTGCACGTCGGCAGCCTGAGCCACCGCATGCCGCTGGGGCGCGACCCGTGGGGACGGCTGACCCGGCCGCGGCGGGAGCCCTCCTTCGTCGGCTACGCCCGCTCCAAGGTCGCGGTGGCGCTGTTCGCCCTGGAGCTGGCCGCCCGGCTCGCGGCGGCGGGGTCGGCCGCGTCCTCGGTGCTCGCGCACCCCGGGACGGCGGTGGACGTGCTGACGCCCGTGCGCGACGGCATACCCGCCTCGCAGCCGACCGACCTCGGCCCCGTCGGCCGGGTGCTCGTGCGCGGGATGCACGGCAAGGACGGGGGCGCCGCCGTCCTCGTCCGGGCGGCGGTCGACCCGTCGGTGGGCAACGGTCAGGTATGGGGTCCCGCCGGCCGGTGGCAGCTGGCCGGGGCGCCGGAGCGGGTCGGGGCACCACGGCCGCGACGGCCCGGGCTGACGGCGGAGCTGCTGCGCGTGAGCGAGGAGCTGACCGGCCTGCCGCTGGGCCTCAGCCCTGTCCCCCCAGGTCGACCGAGAACGCCTCGTAGATCAGGTCGTTGACCCGCTGCCGGTGTCGCACCAGGTCGCCGACCAGCGTGGTCAGCTCCTCGCGGAAGGCCGGCAGGGCCTCCGGCGGGACCACCGCCTCGAGCGTGGCCAGGCTCCCGGCGACGCGCTGGCCCAGCTCGTCGTGCTCGTGCCGCTGCTGCTCGACCGCGGGGGAGAGCCGGGTGTCCTCGGCCAGCACCGTCTCGAAGAGGCCGTCCTCGCCCTCGGTGAGCTCGACGTGGTCGCGCAGGTCGTGCTCCAGCTCGACGAGGGCGGTGTGCACCCGCTCCCGCCACCTCGCCGTGCCGAGCGGGCGGGCGAGGGCCTCGTCGACCGCCGCGACCGCCTCGCGCAGCTCCGCGCGCTGGGCCTGGACACGGGCGAGGTAGGCCTCGAAGGCGGTGCGCTGGGCGGGGTCCATGCCCCATGGTCGGCCACGCGCAGGCCGTCCGTCCAGCCCGTGGCCGCCACGGTCGTGCAGGAATGCCGTGACACGGCGGTACGCAGACGTACCACCGTGTCACGGCGCGCCGAGTCGCCTACCAGTCGGTCGGCTTCTCCCCGGTGAAGAGCCACACCTCGAAGAAGTGGTCCAGGTCCTGCGCGGAGACCTCCTCGGCCAGCGCCATGTAGTCCGCGGTCGAGGCGGTGCTGCCGGAGAAGTCCTGCGTCCACCGCAACCGGTGGGTGGGAGCCTGCCGTCCGGTCTTCACAGGATCTGCACACGGCATACCCGTGCCTGGCCCCCGCCTCCTCCTACGCTCGAACCATGACCGAGGACACCGCGCCGCCCGCCGCGCGCACCCTGCTGGTCGTCGAGGACGACCCGACGATCAACCAGGCGCTCACCGACCGGCTGACCGCCGAGGGCTTCCGCGTGGAGCGGGCGTTCGACGGACCCGGCGCGCTGGAGGCGTTCGCCCGGCTCGCTCCCGACCTGCTCCTCCTCGACCTCATGCTCCCCGGCATGGACGGCCTGGAGGTATGCCGTCGCGTCCAGGCCGAGCGTCCCGTCCCCGTCCTCATGCTCACCGCGCGCGTGGACGAGACCGACGTGCTGGTCGGGCTCGGGGTGGGGGCGGACGACTACGTGACCAAGCCGTTCCGGATGCGGGAGGTGGTCGCGCGGGTCCGGGCGCTGCTGCGCCGGGTGGACCGCGCCGCGGACCTCGTGGCCGCAGCCCCGCCCGCGCTGCGCGTGGGGGACCTGGTCGTGGACCGGGCCGGCCGCCGGGCGAGCCTCGCCGGGTCGGCGGTGCACCTGACACCGCTGGAGTTCGACCTGCTCGCGGTCCTGGCCGAGCAGCCCGGCACGGTGCGCACCCGCGAGACCCTCATGGAGGAGGTGTGGGGATGGTCCGACGCCCGCGGCACCCGCACCCTGGACAGCCACGTGAAGTCCCTGCGCGCCAAGATCGGCGCGGGCCGGGTGCGGACCGCGCACGGCGTCGGCTACGCGCTGGAGGCCTGAGCGGTGGCCGCACGCACCGCGAGCCCGCTGGACGGCGTCGCCTCGATCAAGGTCAAGATCGGCCTGCTCGTGGCGCTCAGCATCCTGGTCGCCGCGGTCGTGCTGCAGGTCGGCAGCCGGGCCGGCGTCCCCGCCTGGCTCACGCTGCCGGTCACGCTGGCCGCCGCGCTGGGCGTCACCCAGCTCTTCGCCCGCGGCATGACCGCACCGCTGCGGCAGATGACCCGTGCCGCGGGGCGGATGGCGGGCGGCGACTACTCGGTCCGGGTGGCGGCCACCTCCGCCGACGAGGTCGGCACGCTGGGCCGCGCGTTCAACCGGATGGCCGGCGACCTCGACGACGCCGACCGGCAGCGCCGTCAGCTGCTGGCCACCGTCTCCCACGAGCTGCGCACCCCGCTGGCCGCCCAGCGCGCGCTGCTGGAGAACCTCGTCGACGGTGTCGTGCGCCCCGACGACGCCGCCCTGCAGTCGGCCCTGGCCCAGTCCGAGCGGCTCAGCGCCCTCGTCGGCGACCTGCTCGAGGTGAGCCGGGTCGACGGGGGAGCGGTGCCCCTGCAGCTGGAGCAGGTCGAGGTGCGTGCGCTGCTGGACGCCGCCGTGGCCGAGACCGGCGTCGGCGGCCGCGGGGTGCACGTCGAGTCCGTCGTCGAGCCGGCCGGCCTCGTCGTCGCCGGCGACCCCGCCCGCCTGGCCCAGGTCGTGGCCAACCTGCTCGACAACGCGGTGCGGCACAGCCCCGCCGGAGGCACCGTGCGCGTCCGGGCCGCGCTCGTCCCCGACGACGCCAGCGCCCCGGCCAGCGACCCGTCTGCGCCGGCCACCCAGGGTGCCCGCTGGTCCCTCGAGGTCGCCGACGAGGGCCCCGGGATCGCGCCGGAGCTCGCCGAACGGGTGCTGACCCGCTACGGCGTCGGCGACGACGCCAGCGGCGGCACCGGGCTGGGCCTGGCCATCGCCGGCTGGGTCTGCCAGCTGCACGGCGGCACCCTCGAGGTGCTGCCGCCCGGGCCGGGCCGCGCCGGCGCCCGCGTGCGCGCGCTGCTGCCGGTCGCGCCCCGCCCGGCTCCGGAGCGGGCCCTCGCAGCCGCAGCTGCGCCCCATACCCCGACAGGACCGGTCACCACGGCCGGGCCGGAGCGCAAGGAGACCCCCGTGACCACCGCCCAGCACGCCGCCTCGCTGCCCCCGTCGGACGACCTGCCCGGACACACCGCCGTCGACGCGCTGTTCGGACGGCTGTGGCCCGAGCGTGCCGACACCCTGCGCACCGCGCCGCTGCCCCTCGTCGCCTCGCTCGTCATCGGCGCCGTCGCCGCGGCGGTGCTGCCCTACCGCAACCTGGGGCTAGGGACGGCGCTGGTGCTGCTCGCCGCCGGTGGGCTGGTCCTGGCGCTGTCGGTGCACCGCCGGCGGGCGTGGACGGTGCTGTCCGCGGTGCTCTGCGTCGGCCTGTGCTCGATGGTGGTCCTGCGCGCGGCCGAGTGGCTCGCGGTCGTCTCGGTGCTCGCGGCGGCCGTCCTGGTCACCACGGCGCTGACCGACGCGCGGCGGCTGACGGCCGTCCTCGCCGGCGGGGCGGCGTGGGTGCTCAGCGGGATCCGCGGGCTGCCGCTGCTGGGACGTACCCTCTCCGCGGCCAGCCGCCACCAGGTGCTCTGGCCGGTGGTGCGCACCGCAGCGGTCTCGCTCGTCGCGCTCGTGGTCTTCGGCGGGCTGTTCGCCTCCGGCGACGCGGTCTTCGGCTCGTGGGCGCGGCAGGTGCTGCCCAGCGTGCACCTGGCCGACAGCCTGGTGCTGCGGGTGTTCGTGTGGTTCTTCGTCGGCGGCGTGGTGCTGGCCGCGTGCTACCTCGCCCTCAACCCGCCGCGCGTGGACCGCCTCGCGCTGCCCGAGGCTCGCCCGGTCGCGCGGGCCTGGGAGTGGCTGGTGCCGGTCGGGGTCGTGCTGGCGGTCTTCGTCGTCTTCATGGTCGCGCAGGCCTCGGCGATGTGGGGCGGGCACGAGTTCGTGCTGCGCACCACCGGGATGAGCTACGCCGACTACGTCCACCAGGGTATGGGGCAGCTCACCGTCGCCACCGCCCTCACCCTCCTGACGGTCGCGCTCACGGTCCGCAAGGCGCCGCGGGCCACGACCGCCCAGCGGACGCTGCTGCGGGTCGTGCTCGGGGCGCTGTGCCTGCTGACGCTCGTCGTCGTGGCCTCGGCGCTGTACCGGATGGCGGTCTACCAGCAGGCCTTCGGGTTCACCGTGCTGCGCGTGCTCGCCGACGCCTTCGAGCTCTGGCTGGGGCTGGTCGTGGTCATGGTCATCGTCTCCGGGGTGCGGCTCTCCGGGGCCTGGCTGCCGCGCGCGGCGCTGGCCACCGGCGCGGCGATGGTGCTGGCGCTCGGCGTGGGCAACCCCGAGGCGTGGATCGCCCAGCAGAACATCCAGCGCTACGAGCAGACCGGCAAGGTCGACCTGGGCTACCTGGCCACGCTCGGGCCGGACGCCACGCCGGTCATCGAGGACGGGCTGCCGGCGCAGATGGCCCAGGACGTGCTCGGTCGCCAGCACGTGCCCTCGCCGGACGACTGGCTGGGCTGGAACCTGGGCCGGGCGCGCGCCGGCGCGCTGGCCCCGCGCCCTTAGGGGACAGACAACGTCCTGCACCACAGGCAGTGTCGGCAACGCTGTCTGCGGTGCAGGACGTTGTCTGTCTGGCGGGGGCTGGCCCAGCGCTGGGGCCGGCTCGGCGCCCGGGCCGGCCCGGCGCCGGGAGCAGGCTCAGCCCTCGCGCCGCAGCACCAGCCGGGTCCAGCCGCCCAGGAAGACCCGGTCGTCCTCGTCGACCTCGACCCGCACGCCCTGGCCGAGGGGCTCGGTCGGCAGCGGCTCGCCCACCGTCCCGACGTAGGTGCCGTTGGCGGTGTCCAGGTCCTCGACCCACCAGCGGTGCCCGTCGCTGGTGAGCTGGACGTGGCGCACCGACACCCCGGCGTCGGTGCCCGCGTCGAGGTCGGGGTGCAGGCCCCGCTCGAGATTGGTGCGGCCCACGATCAGGTTGTCCGTGGTCAGCCGCACCACCTCGGGCGGGCCGGCGTCCGGCACCGGCTGGTCGGAGTCCCGGGTGGCGGCCCAGGCGTGGTCGACCCAGAGCTCGGCCACCCAGCCGCTGTCCCGCTCGCGCGAGGGCGGCCGGTGGGCGGGCCGTTCGTGCGCCTCGTGCGCCTGCCCCGACGGCGGGGGCGTGGGCGGCGGGACCGTCGGTCGACGCTCGAGGTCGGCCTCGTCCAGCCCGAGCTCCTCGGCGGTCGTGGGCAGCTCGATGTCGTCGGCGTCGCGCCGCGGGTCGATGGAGGCCTCCAGCGGCTCGGCGGCCTGCAGCGAGGTGGCCAGCGGCTCGGCCGGCTCATCGGAGTCGTCCCCGTCGTCCGACGGGACGGCGCCGCCCTCGTCGGCGGCCTCCGGTCCAGGGGCGCCCATCGGCGAGGAGCCGGTCACGAAGTCGTAGCCGCACGACCCGCAGAACGCCACGTCCCCCACCGAGGTCGCGTGGCAGTTCGGGCACTCGCGCACCTCGGTCGCGCCGTCGTGGGCCCCGCGCGCCGGCTCGACGTCGCGCGCCGGCTCGACCCGGTGGCCGCGCTCGTCCTCCTCGGCGTTCACGCGTCCGGCCTCAGCTGGGCGAGGTAGGCCTCCTGGGCGGCGATCAGCGCCGAGGCCCGCTGGATGTCGGCCGGCTTCGTGTGCAGCGACTCCTTGGCCGCGGTGAGCATCCCGGCCAGGTCGACGCTGGTCGGCGCCCCGCAGCCGGCGAGCGTCTTGGCGAGCCGCTCGGCGCGGTCGGCGAGGTCGGCATACTCCGCCAGCGCCGCGGAGTAGGTCGCGTGCGCCTGGTCCAGCGCCCTGCCCACGCGTTCCAGGTTGACGACGTAGGCCTCCAGCGCGCCGTCCTCCTCCGGCACCCCGCCCAGTGCCGTGACGTCGGGTATGCCGAGTCGGGGGGCCGGCCGCAGGTCGTTCAGCACCCGCTGGGCCAGGCTGCGCACGGCCTCGCCGCGGGCGACCAGGTGCGCGCGCTCGGCCTGCGCCTGGTCCCGGTCGGCGTGCGCGTGGGCGTGGCTCGCGGCGGTGACGATGAGCTCGCGGTCCACCGCCGCGAGGGCGGACTCGGCCGCGCCGATGTCGGCGATGGCCGGCTCGTCCTGCCCGTGGAGGGCTGCCACCTGTGCATCGAGCGCGTCCAGCGCCCCGGCCAGGTCGTGCGCGGCGGCGCCGTCGTGCTCGGCCAGGACCTGGCGGAGCCGCTCCAGGTCCATCTCAAGCCCGGCCAGCCGCTCGCCCGGGTCCGCCTCGCCGTCTGGGTCGACGCGGGCCCGCAACGACCCCGCCAGGACGTCGGAGAGCCGCAGGGCGTCCGGCAGGCTCACCGCGAGCGCCTCGGCGTCGCCGTCGGGCAGCTCGAGCATCCCCCAGATCAGCTGGGCCACCCACTCGCGCTCGCCCCCGCCGCCGTGGACGTCCTCCCAGGTGGCGAGCAGCAGGTCGTGGCGCTGGGCGACGGCGTGGAAGAGCGTCATCGAGGAGGTGAGGTCGGCCTCCAGCGCGGTGCGCTCGGGGTGGCTGCGGGTCAGCTCGTCCAGCGCCCGCAGCTCGTGCTCGCGGCGCAGCCGCCACCGCGCCAGCTCGGAGAGGTAGCGGTCGGTCGCGTCGTCCGGGGGCAGCAGTCCCGGCTCCACCGGCGGGGGCGGGGCGACGGCATACCTGCTCACCCGACCTCCTGGGTCTCGTGGTCGGGGTCGGGCTGGTCGGGGACCGGCAGCCGGGGTATGCCGTCCTCGCCCACCTCCAGCCCGTGGTCGTGGACGACGCCGTCGTCGAGGTCCTCGGGGCAGATGCCGACGGGCTCGGCCAGCGAGGCCGGCCGGGTGCGCGCGGGGAACCGCTCGAGGAGCACGTCCAGCTGGCCGCGCACGGCCTGCCCGTCGCCGCGGCGGGCGCCGTCGTAGGCCCGGTCCAGCGTCAGGCCGAGCAGGTCCAGCTGGTCCACGGTGCGCAGCAGCGGGGCGTGCTCGCCGAGGACCGCGTGCCCGCTGGCGAACGCGCGCGGCAGGCGCTGGAAGGCGCCGACCGACTCCGCGACCCAGGCCACGGCGCGGCCGGCGACCTCGCGGACGGGCTCCTCGGCGGAGAGCTCGAGCAGGTCCCGCGTGCTGTCCAGCACCCGGCGCACACGGGCCCGCACCACGTCGGAGACGTCGGGGCCGGTGAGCAGGCCGCCCTGCTCGTCGAGGGCGCGCCGCAGGTGGTCGGCGTCGAGCGGGGCCTCCTGGTCGTCGTGGGTCGGCGACCCGTGGTGGGGCTGCTCCATGTCGTCGGTGCCTCCGGTCGGCAGGGTGTGGTCTGTCGTTCGTGCGGACCCCGGCCCCACCCTACGTGGGGCGGGTCGGTGCCCGGGGCGGGCTCGGGATGCGCTCGCGGGAGCGGGGTGGTCTCGTGGAGGCATGGCCTCCCAGGACGACACGACGCAGCACAAGGACCAGCTGACCTTCGACGACCCGGTGACCCGTCACCCGGACATCACCCCACCGGTGCAGCACCAGCCCAAGCCCGGCCTGGACGCCGAGCTGATGCCCACGACCGACCGGGGACAGACCTCGTACAGGGGGACCGGTCGGCTGGAGGGCCGCCGCGCACTGATCACCGGCGGCGACTCCGGTATCGGCGGGGCGGTGGCGATCGCGTACGCCCGGGAGGGCGCGGACGTGGCGATCAACTACCTGCCCGAGGAGGAGGAGGACGCGGACCTGGTCGCCGGGCTGGTCGAGGCGGAGGGCCGCACCTGCGTGCGGATCCCCGCCGACCTGCGCGAGCGCGAAGCCTGCGACGCGATCGTGGCGAAGGCGGTGGAGGGTCTCGGCGGGCTCGACGCGCTCGTGGTCAACGCCGGGCGCCAGACATGGTCCGAGGCGATCGTCGACATCAGCGACGAGCAGTTCGACAACACCGTCAGGACCAACATCTACGCGATGTTCTGGATCTGCCGGGCCGCGGTGCCGCACCTGCAGCCCGGGTCGACGATCGTCATGTCGACCTCGGTCCAGGCCTACAGCCCCAGCGAGACGCTGCTGGACTACGCGATGACCAAGGCGGCGATCAACACCTTCGCCAAGGGCCTGGCCAAGCAGCTGGCGCCCGAGGGTGTGCGCGTCAACGCGGTCGCCCCGGGGCCCGTCTGGACGCCGCTGCAGGTGGCCGAGGGCCAGCCCAAGAAAAAGCTGCCCACGTTCGGGCAGGGGCAGCCGATCGGGCGCGCGGCGCAGCCGGTCGAGCTGGCCCCGGCCTACGTCTTCCTCGCCTCGCCCGAGAGCTCCTACGTGATCGGCGAGACGCTCAACGTCAACGGCGGCGCGGACTCGCCCTGATGCCCGCCCCGGTCGCCCTCACGCCCTACGTGCGGCGGTTCGTCAACCCGCTCACCGTCCACCTGGCCGGGCACGGCTGGTTCGTCGAGCTCGAGCACGTCGGCCGCCGCAGCGGCACCGTCCGGCGCACCCCGATGTTCGCCTTCCGGCACGGTGAGCTGGTGACCATCGCGCTCACCTACGGCCCCGACGTGCAGTGGCTGAAGAACGTGCGCGCCGCGGGCGGGTGCCGGATGCACCAGGGCCGTTCCATGCTGGCGCTCGGCCCGCCGCGCTCCCTCACCACGCAGGAGGGGATCGCCCGGATGCCTCAGCCGATCCGCTGGGTGCTCGCCCGCACCGGCGCGTGCGAGGACTTCGTGGAGCTGCCGGTGCTGGGGGAGCGGCCCTTCCACCAGCGGGCCTGAGGTGCGCCAGGGGGCGGCGCCCGCTGTGCCGGCGCACGGCATACCGCCGCGTCGTCCCGGGGACCGGGGCGCCGGTGCGACACAATCGGGACCATCTGACCTGAGGAGGCCCGAAGCGTGAACGCCCTGCCGCGCCGGATCGACGAGCTGCAGCGCCGCCGTCCGTGGCTGGGCGTCCCGGTGGCGGTCGTGTTCAAGTTCTTCGACGACCACGGGGTCTACCTCTCGGTGCTCATCACCTACTACGGGTTCCTGGCGCTGTTCCCGATGATGATGCTGCTGACCTCGGCGCTCGGCTTCGTCCTGGAGGATCAGCCCGAGCTGCGCCGGCAGATCATGTCCACGGCGGTCGGGCAGTTCCCCGTCATCGGCACCCAGATCAGCCGGGAGGGCTTCGGCGGCAGCACGACCGCGCTGGTGGTCGGGGCGCTGGTGGCGGTGTGGGCGGCCGTGCGCGCCTCGCAGGCCACGCTGCACATGATGAACATCTGCTGGGCCGTGCCCCGCCACCAGCGGCCCGACCCGATCCGCTCGCCGATCAGGGCGCTGCCGCTCATCGCGATCGCCGGGCTGATGCTCGTCGGCACCACCGTCGGCACGGTGCTGACCACCGAGGCCGGCGCCTACGGGGTGGAGCTGCGACGGGTCGTGCCCTACGTGGTGGTGGCGATCAGCTTCGTCGTCGCGGTCCTGGTGTTCAGCCTCGGGATGTGGGTGGGGACGAGCTATCCGCTGAACTTCTCCCAGGCGCTGCCCGGTGCCTTCGTCGCCGCCGTCGGGTGGCTGCTGCTCCAGCGCTTCGGGATCACCTACGCCAACCAGATCGTCTCGCGCACCAACGACACGTACGGGGTGTTCGCGGTGGTGCTGGGCCTGCTCGTGTTCATCTTCGTCGCGGCCCAGCTGGTGGTCTTCGCCGTGGAGGTCAACGTGGTGCTGGTCAAGCGCCTGTGGCCGCGGGCGCTGCTGGGGCCGTTCACCACCTCGGTGTCGCTCACCGAGGCGGACCTGCAGACCTACCGCGACGCGGCGGTGTCGACACAGATCAAGGACTACCAGGACGTCGAGGTGACCTTCGACCACCCGTTGGGGCCACCGGACGAGCCGACCGAGCGTCCGCCGGACGAGACTGGCGGGCAGGCCGGCGAGAACGAGGGTCCCGCCTGAAGGCTCCGGCCCGGGCCGAACGCTCGTGCAGGATGCCGCCGTCGCGTCAGCGGCGCTCGTCGCCGTCCGCGTCGGGGTGGTCCTGCGGCGCGGCGTACGGGTCGGACCGGGGCGGCGGGGGAGGCGGTGCGGACTGCCAGCCGCCCGAGCCGGGCGGGGGCGGCGGGTCCTGGGGCGTGCCGTACGGGGGCTGGCCGGAGCCGTAGGACTGCTCCGCGGAGCCATACCCCCCGCCCTGCGCGCCGTAGCCGGGGGCACCGGGGCCGCCGTAGCCCCCCGGCCCCGGGTAGCCGCTGGCCGCCAGGGCCGCCTTCTTGTCCCTGCTGCGGCCCACGAGCCACAGGATCAGGCCGACGAGCGTCAGCAGCACCAGCGGGAAGAGCGCGAGAAAGGCGATGCCGGCCGCGACGATGCCGGTGACGTCGTCGAGGCCGAGGGACGGGCTGACCATCGCGGCAGCGTCGCAGCTGACCGTGTGGTCGCCGTCCTGCTCCGCGGTGAAGGTGCCGACCACGGTCACCCCCTGGCTGCCGGCGGCGTCGAAGGCCGGGTCCTGGGTGAGCGGCAGCTCGGTGCCGTCCGGCGAGGTCACCGTGCAGCTGGGATGGTCACCCGTGTCCGCCAGGACCAGCCGCACGTGGTCGGTCTGCATCGGCACGGTCACCGGCTCACCGGCCTGCACCTGGACCGCGTCCGCCTGCATGGTCGAGGCGGTGCGCACGGTGGTGGTGACACCCCATACCGCGACGGCGACCGCGACGATCGACAGGAGGAGGCCGATGAAGAAGAGGACCTTGCCCGGCGTGGTCATCGCGCTCTTGCGCGGGGGGACCGCCGCCTGGCCGTACGCGTAGTCGCTGGGTGGCATGCTCACAGCACCAACCTAACGTCCCCGGCGACGCTGCAGGACCCGACCCGGCGTGCCTGTGGACGACGGGCCCCGCTCAGCGGTAGGTGTCACGGGTCGCGGCCTGGTCGAAGGGCTCGTCCTCGTGCGACATCCCGCCCTCGTCGTCGACGAAGACCAGGGCCCCGGCGGCGAGCAGCTCGGCGATCTCCTCCTCCGACATGGCCGCCAGCTCCTCGTCGCTCAGCTCGACGTAGCCGTCCCCGTCCGCCCCGGGGCCGGGCGTGCCGCTCGGGTCGGCCTCCTCGTCCGGCCCGACAGGGGCAGCGCCCTCGTCGGCGCGGTCGTCCGGGTCGGCGGGCCGGCCGTGGTTGTCCTCGTCCGGCTCGAGCAGCGCGGCCGGGCCGTGCGCCTCCTCCTCCCACCACTCCTCGGCGCCCTCGGAGGGCGGCTCACCGGCGTCTCCCACGACATACCCATCGTCCTCCTGGTCGTCGGTGCCGTGCCGGACCACGAGCAGCAGCGCGCCGCCGATGAGCAGGAGCGTCGCCCCGGCCAGGGTGCCCATGCTGCCGAGCATGAGCCCGCCCAGGCGGAGCAGCCCGTCCGCGGGACTGACCTCGGGCGCGACGACGACGCCGCGGCCGGTGCACTCGATCGTGTGCTCCCCGGCAGCCTGGGCGCGGAAGGAGCCGACCACCTGGAAGCGCGCCAGCGGGTTGTCCAGACCGACCCGACGGCCCTCGTCGGACAGGTGCTTGACCGGAACCTCACCGCCTGGTCCGACGACCGTGCAGACGACCTGGTCGACCGGGGTCGGCGCGCTCTCGCCGGGGGCGACGAGCCCGCCGGTGAGGTACAGCGTCCGCTCCGAACCCGCCGACAGAGTGGTCGTCGTGGTGCCGTCGAGCAGCTCGGCGGAGTTGTCGCGCAGGTTGTTGATCAGGCTGCGGGTGGTCAGCCCGGACACGAGCAGGACCACCACGGAGATCGCGAGCAGCAGCGCACCGACGCGCACCAGCGCCTGGCCGGAACGGCGCAGCCGTCCACGGTTGGTGCGCGGGCGGCCGTGCGTGACGGTCTGCTCGGAGGACATGCCCCGACTCTAGGCGCCCCGGCCCTCCCGGCGGAACCCCGCGGCGCGCCGCAGGCCGCCCTCAGCCGGTGCCGTGCTGCTCGGAGCCGGTCGCCGGCCTGAGCACCAGCCGCGTCCACGCGCCCAGGTAGACCCGGTCGTCCCGGTCCAGCTCGACCCGCTGGCCCGGGGTCAGGGGTGCGGAGGGGAGCGGCTCGCCGACCGTCCCGACGAACGTTCCGTTGCTGCTGCCCAGGTCCTCGATCCACCACCGCCGACCGTCGCTCGTCAGCTGCGCGTGCCTGCGCGAGACCGCGCTGTCGACGCCGGCGTCGACGTCCGGCCGTGCGCCCAGGCTGCCCGAGGGCCGCCCGATCAGCGCGTTGCTGCGGGTCAGCAGCACGGTGTCCGGGACGCCGGGGCTGGGGATGTCCTCGGCGGTCTGCTGCACGGCATACCAGTCGGGGTCGACCCACAGCTCCACCACCCACGCCTGGGCGAGCTCGCGCGAGGGAGGGGTATGGCGTGCCCGGTGCTGCGGGGGAGAGGTCCGGTCCTCCTGGGGGACCGGCTGCGGCGGAAGGGCCGGCTCGACGTCGGGCCCGGGCTCGGCCTCGGGCTGCGGGTCCTCGTCCGCTACGGCACCCGCCCGGGGGTCGGGCTCCTCGTCCGGTGCCGGCAGGTCCTGATCCGGGGTGTCTGCCGGCTCCGGTTCGTCCCGCGGTTCGTCCGGCTCGTCGGCGGGCTCGGTCTGTCCGACCACGTCCGGGGCCTCGACCTGCCCGACCTCCTCGGAGTCCTGCGCGGTCTCCGGCTCCTCCTCCGTCGGCGGTCCCGAGCCCGTCGGCGGCGTCCCGGTCGTGAAGTCGTAGCCGCACGCCTCGCAGAAGAGCGCGTCGGCGACGTTGAGCGCCCCGCAGTGCGGGCAGGTCTGCGGCTCCGGACCCAGGTCGACCTCGGTCCCGGCCGCCCCCGGCTGAGGCACCGCCGTCCCCACTGCTGCTGCGGGCGCGGAGGCGGGAGCGCCGGCCATGGGGGACCCGCACGTGTCGCAGTAGTCCAGCGACCGGCTCAGGTGGCCCTCCGGGCAGCGGGCGCTCACTGCTGGCGCACCCGGGTCGTCTTGGTGGAGGCGGTGTCCAGCTCCATCTCGTCCAGCTTGTCGACGTTGCGCCGCAGCGTCACCCGCCCGGTCGCGGCGTCCTCGATCTCCACGACGCGCGCCAGCCGCGAGGTCGCCGCCTCGTCACCGGTCTCGCGCGCCAGCTGCACCGCACGGCCCAGCTTGGAGGTCGCCGTGGCGTCGTCCCCCAGCGCCTTGGCGCGCAGCCCGTCCTGGATCGCCGAGGCCAGCTCGGTCTGACCGGTGTAGTGCGCCACCTCCGGGCTGATCTGCGCGGTGAGCAGGCTGTCGCCGGACCACCTGGCCTTGACCAGCCCCTGGGCCACGACCTCCTCGCCGAGCGCCAGCTGCACCCGGGAGGCCAGCTGCTCCTGGCCGACCGCCTTGGGCGCCAGACGCACCGCCACGTGGAAGTCGCGGGTCTCGTCGCCCCAGGCGCCGGTGTCGTAGCCGCCGGTCAGCGCGTTGACCTCGGTCCGTCGCGAGGAGAGGTCCTCCAGGGTGGGGGAGACCTGCTTGACGAAGAGCACCTCGGCCCCCTGCGGCGCCCACACCCGCAGCTGGGCATCGGTGACGCCGCGGCCCATCGACTGCTCCATGAGCGCGGCGAAGTCCTCCGGCAGCCCGTCCCAGGTGCGGATCAGGTCGACGCTGCCCATCAGCGCCTGCGCGATCCGGCGCACCTCCTCGACCTGCCACGCCGCGCCCAGCCCGCGGCAGTCCGCCTGGAAGCGGCCACGCACCTGCTCGATCGCCCAGCTCAGCTCCTGCGGCGTCTCGTGCTGGTTGGCGCCGTCGGTGAGCAGGATGGCGTGCTTCTTGCTCAGCGTCGGCACCGAGCCGAAGAGCTGCCCGGCGGCCAGCAGCCACCGGCCCATCGCGGTGCCGCCGCCCGGCGCCAGCCGCTGCAGCGAGCGCTTGGCCTCCAGCCGCGTCTGCGGCGACATCCGCACCATCGCCGCCGACGTCCCGTCGGGATAGCACAGCGCCGCCTCGTGGTTGCCGGCGATGATCGCGAACCAGACGCCGTCGACGATCTGGTCCAGCGCGGCCGATGCCGCGTACGCCGCGGCCCGCACGCCCTGCACGTCCATGGACCCGGAGACGTCGACGATGATGATCTCGCCCGCCCCGCCGGACGCCGAGCTCATCGGCGTCACCGTCCCGGCCCCGGTGCAGGTGACCGAGACGATGGCGTGCACGTCGGTGCCGGCGTCGGGCAGGAACTCGTTCTGGTAGACCGTCGCGGTGAACTCAGGCATGCGTCCCATCCTGCCCCGCGGTCGGGGTGTCGTTCGGCTGCGGGTATGCCGTCTCCACCGTCGGTTCGGCGTCCCCGGCGGGCCGGTCGGTCGCGCCGCCCCCGGTGCGGGCCAGCGCCACGGTGATGTTGTCGGCGCCGCCGCGGCCGTTGGCCCACGCGACGAGCGCCTGCGCCAGGACCAGCGGGTCGCGACCCACCCGGCGCTCCTCGGCGCGGACGACCGCGCGCAGGTCCGCCGGCTCGGAGGCGTAGTTCCACAACCCGTCCGAGCAGAGCAGCACCCAGCCGGGCTCGTCCACGTCGGCGGTCGTGATCTCGGGGGTGTGGTCGGGCCCGTCGGGTCCCAGCCAGCGGGTGATCGTGTGCGCCAGGGGACTGGTCTCGGCGCTGGCCCGGTCCATGCCGGCCCGGACCTGCTCCTCGGCCATGGAGTCGTCGGTGGTCAGCCGGTGCGCCTCGCCCTGGTCCGGCAGCCAGTAGCCGCGGCTGTCACCCACCGACCCGACGGTGGCGGTGCCGTCCTCGACCACCGCCGCGACGAAGGTGCACGACGGGGCGGAGTCGGGGAAGTCGAGGCCGACCTGGTCGACGGCGGCCGCCGCCGCCGAGGTCGCCGTGACAAGGCGCTCGGGCGGGGCGTCGGTGCTCGACGAGAGCACCTGCACGGCCGCGTCCGCCGCGGCCAGACTGGCCTCGGCCGAGCGGGCGGCGGTGCTCACGCCGTCGCAGACGACCAGTGCCACGCGGCCCTCCTCATCGGCCCACACGGCCATCGCGTCCTCGTTGTCGGTGTGCCGGACGCCACGGTCGCACACGGCGGCGACGGCCGGGGACGCCTGCGCGGTGAAGTGGTGGCGGGGGTCCGGGCGGCGCTCGCCGCACTCGGTGCACCAGCCGTCGGCGTCGAACTTCCCGCCGCAGCGGCAGGTGCCGTGGTCGACCTGTTCCGGATCCGGTGCGGGGGCCGGCTCCTCCGGCAGCGTGCCGTCGAGCACGAGCATCGGGGTCGGCAGCGGTGGTGGCCCGTCGGAGAAGGGCTCGGGCTCCTCCTCGACGGTCTCCCCGGCCTCCGGGGTGTGCGGCGGCGCCGTGTGCTGCGTGCCGAGCGTGTCGCCGGTCGCCTGGGGGGTGCCCGGCGGAGCCGTGTGCTGCGGGCCGACCGTGTCGCCGGTCGGGTCGGCGTGCTCGGGCTTGGGCTCGGTCGTCATGTCCAGCTCCAGGGTCGGACGGCGTTGGCACGGTCGACGAGCGCGGCGCGCTCGACGGGGTCGGGGGTGTAGTCGGCGAGGACGTGGTACTCCTGCTCGAGGGCGCGGCGCAGCGCGTCCCGGGTCAGCGCGACCTCGCCGAGGCGCCAGTCCGGCCGCTCGCCGTCCTGGGCGATGCGGCCCAGTGCCTGCTCGTAGGTGGTGGCGTTGAACATCGCGCGCTGGCGCGGGTCCAGGGTCAGGCGCGAGACCGCGTGCACGGACTCCCGCAGGTCGGCCAGCGTGCCGCGGCCGCGCAGCAGCTCCGCCCGCAGCCAGCGGGCACGGGGGTGCGCGCGGCTGCCGGCCGGCACCGAGTCCAGCGCCCGGATCGCGCCCTCGACGTCGCCGCGGCCCAGCCGGACGCGGTGCAGACCGAAGGCGGCGGGTGCGACATACCCGGCGTCCGTGCGCCAGGCGCGCTCGTAGTCCAGCTCGGCGGCCTTGGCGTAGCCGGCCAGCTCGCTGGCCAGCGCCAGCGCCAGGCGCGGGGCGACCTCCCCGGGCAGCGCGTCGCGGACCGCGGCGAAGTGCCCGGCGGCGTCCCGCCCGCAGGTGCGCCGACGCTCCTCCTCGGTGCCCGCCTGCGAGAGCTCCCAGAGCCCGCGCAGCCAGGAGGCGCGCCAGTCCCAGGGGTCCTCGTCCAGGAGCTGGCGCAGCGCCTCGTCCACCCAGGAGGCCTGGCCGACGCGGATCCCGGCGTGCGCGCGGGCGACGAGCACCTCGGAGGTCTGGTCGGGCAGCGTGAGCAGCGCCTGGTGGCGGGCCACCGGGTCGGTGTCCGGCACCGTCGAGAGCCGGTCGAGCATCGGGTCGGCCTCGTCCCGCTTGAGCTGCGGCAGCTCCCACCAGGACAGGGTCTCGCCGGTGGACACCGGCGCCTCGAAGGCCGTCGAGTGCGCCGAGAGGGTCGCGGCGTGGTCGGCGCGCGCCGCCACCACCTGGCGCAGCACGCCGACCATCTGCGTGCGCAGCTCCTCGACGGTGAGGAAGCGGTCGTTCGGGTCCGGTGCGCAGCACCGCGCCACCAGCCGGTAGAACGCGTCGTACTCGACGAACGGGGCCACCTGGGAGGTCGGCGGCAGACTGTCGACGTACTCGGACTGGTAGCCGCGGAACTCGAAGGTGAGCACGCACAGGGTGCGCCCGACCGTGTAGATGTCCGAGGCCACGGACGGGCCCACCTCGGCCACCTCCGGCGCCTGGTAGCCGACCGTGCCGTAGATCGGCGACTCCAGGTCGTCCTGGCGCCGCACCCCGCCGAGGTCGATGAGCTTGACCCCGTCGCCCTCCTGGATGAGGTTGTCCGGCTTGAAGTCGCAGTAGAGCAGGCCCAGGTCGTGCAGGTGCGCGAAGGCCGGCAGCACCTCGAGCACGAACGCCAGCGCCTGGTCGACCGGGAACGGGTCGTAGCGACCGGTCGTGGCCATCCGCTGCTTGAGCATCTGCTTCAGGCTGGTGCCGCCGACGTGCTCCATGACCGTGTAGGCGTCGCCGTCGTGGGTGACCACGTTGTAGATCTCGACGATGAGCGGGTGCTTGACCTGGGCGAGGAACTGCTGCTCGGCCACCGCCGCGTCGAGGGCGTCGGCGTCACCGGTGTTGAGCAGCCCCTTGAGCACGACCCACCGGTCGGAGACGTTCTTGTCCCTGGCCAGGTAGATCCACCCCATGCCGCCGTGCGCCAGGGCGCCGACGACCTCGTACTGCCCGGCGACCAGCTCGCCCGGCTCCAGCTTGGGGGTGAAGGAGTAGGGCGCCCGGCACTGGGGGCAGAAGCCCTGCTGGCGGCCCTCGGCCTCGCCGGCGGCCTGCCCGACCTTGGCTCCGCAGCTGGGGCACACGCGGCGCGCCTCGGGGACCTGCGGGTCGGTCATCACCGCGGCGGTGGGGTCGCCGACCGGCACCGGCGGGACCTGGGTCAGCCCCATCCCCAGGCGCGAGCGGCGTCCGGCGGCGTTGGCGCGCTGGCGGCGGACGGCGGCCGCGCGCACCGCCTCGCGGGAGCGTCCGGGGCCGGGGGTCTCCACGTGCGAGCCGCCCGAGCCCTGGCCCGGCACCGGGTCACCGTCGGCCCCGTCGGAGGAGCCGGCCGCGTCGTCCCCCCCGTCCCCGGACGCGGCAGCCCCCGCCGCGGCCCCGACGGGGACGGCCTCGGCCGAGGAGGCCTCCAGGGGTGTGGCGGCGACCGGTGCGGCGACCGGCTCGGGGGAGCCGCAGACGTTGCACCAGCCGTCCTCGTAGGAGCCGGTGCAGCCCGGCTCGACGCAGTGGTTCACGTGGCCACCCCCATCGTCCGGGCGAAGGCCTCCTGCGCCTGGACGAGCGCCTCGAGCCTGGTCAGGTCGGTGGGGCGGGCGTCGAGGAGCGCCTGCACCTGCTCGGCGAGCCCGCTCATCGCGGCACCGGCCCCGCTGCCGGCCAGCGCCTCGTGCACGGAGCGTGCGCGCAGCGCCAGCTCCTCGCGCCGGGCCAGGGCCTCGGCGTAGCTGCCCTGCGCCACCCTCAGCGCCCGGTCCACCCGGGCCAGGCGTGCGAGGTATGCGGTGAGCTCGTCGGGGTCGGCCGGCACCGGTCCGAGCTGGGTCACGTCGGGCACGCCGAGCGTCGGGGCCGGTGAGACCAGGGTGCGGGCGCGCCCGGCCAGGGCCCGTACCGCCTCGCCGCGGGCGGTCAGCTCGGCCACCTCGCGGGTGGCCTGGGCATGGTCGGCCTTGGCGTGCGCCCGGGCCGAGGCGGCCACGATGAGGTCCCGCTCGGCGCTCGCGGCGCGGGACTCCAGGGGGCCGAGGAGCCCGCCGACGTCCGCCCCGCGGCGGGCCCGCCCCTCCACGTCGTCCAGGCGCCCGTCCAGCTCCTCGTAGACCGCGGCCGCCGAGCCGCGCCGGCTCTCCGGGACGAGCGCGACCTGGTCGGCGATCCGCTCCACCTGCTGGCGCAGGGAGCGCAGCCGGCCGGCCACGTCGGGGTCGGAGCCGTCCAGGCGCAGCCGGGAGCGCAGCGAGGAGGCCAGCGAGTCCGACAGCCGGCAGGCCTCGGGCAGCGAGACCGCCAGGGCCTGCGCGCCGCCGTGCGAGCCGGGCTGCTCCAGCGTCCCCCACACGAGCGTGGTGATCCGGCGGCGCTCGCTCTCGCCCACGCGGCCGCTGTCCCAGGTGGCCACGAGCAGCTCGACCCGATCGGCCACCGCCTGCCACAGCGCCATCGACAGCGTCACGTCCGGGGTCACCGCCGCGCGGTCCTTCGGGTCCGCCAGCTCCATCGCGGCCTGGTCCAGCGCGGACAGCTCGGTCCGGCGCCGGTCCCGCCAGCGCAGCATGGCGTCCAGGTAGGCCAGCAGCTCACGGTCCGCGACGTCCGCGCCGAGGGACCCGGGAGCCGGCGGCGCGACGGCATACTGCGTGGTCACGGGGTGCGCCCCCGCCCGCGGGAGAGGGCCACGCCCAGCCCGCCCAGGACCGCAGCACCGGCGCCGAGACCGGCAGCCAGGCCCCAGCGCGAGCCGGAGCGCTCCAGCGCCGCGAGCAGGTCGGCCCGTGCCCTCCCCACCGCCGGACCCCGGGCCTCCATGCCCTCGCGGGCGGCCTGGACCAGCTCGAGCGCCTTCTGCTCCGTGGCCTCCTCGCCCTGCTCCATGGCGCCGGCCATGTCCTCGCGCACCGCGAGATAGGCCTCGGTGCCGGGAGCCTGGTCCTCGCCGTAGAAGGGGTCGTCGGTCCAGAACTCGGGTCGTCGGTCGTAGGAGGAGGTGGTGATCCCGTAGGCCACCCTCAGGTCGCGGCCCACCTGGTCGTAGAGGTCGTCCACGGCGTCGTCGGCCGCCTCGTGCGCGGCGGCCGTGGCGCCGACCGCGGCGTCGTGGGCGGCGACGGCGGAGAGCGCGGCGACCGCCAGGCCGGTGGCCACGACCAGCACCGGCAGCGAGACCCAGGACCGGGCGACCAGGGCGAGCACCGCCAGGGCCGCCAGGCCCAGCACGCCGACGGCGAGGAGGACGTAGGTCCAGGCGCCAGGGCCGCGCGAGTCCTCGACGATGTCCTCGACCTCCCAGGAGCCCACCGCGTAGCCGGCCGTGTCGTGCAGCTCGTTCCACAGGGTGAGGGAGCGGACCTCGGAGGTGTCCGCAGCCAGCATCGTCGCGGTGTTCTCCTCGGTCCGCTCGACGTAGCGGTCGGCGGCGTAGATCTCGCCGGCCTCCCGGGCCAGCCGCACGTTCTCGTAGGTGCCGTCCGCACCCGTCGGGACGTCCTGGCCCGCCATCCGCCGCGCGATCTGCTCGTCGGCGGCGCTGCCGGACCGCAGCCACACCACGCGCGCGCGGTCGGCGTCGTCGATCTCCGCACGCACGTCCGGGCCCCCGCCCGGGACGGCGGTCAGCAGCCCCACGGCCAGGGCTGCCGCGGCCGCGGTCGCCAGGCCGACCACCCGGCCGGAGCGGCGCAGCCCGCGCTGGCTCAGCGGGGGCCTGGCGACCTTGCTGACCAGCCGTTCCTCCGGCGTCCCGCCGCTGGCCGTCACCGTCCGCCGCAGTTTCGCCTCGCGCTCGAAGAGCGTGCGCTGCGTGTCGTCCAGCTCGCGCTGGCGGGCCGCGAGCTCGCGCTCCTTCTGCTGCTCCAGCGCGGCGATCTCCTTCTCGGCCTCGCGACGCCGGCGCTCGATCTCCTCCTGCGCCCGGCGGCGGGCCTCCGCGATCTCGCGCTCGGCCTCCTCCTGCTGACGGCGCAGCTCCTCGGGCGTGGTGTCCTCCACGTCCGGGAGGTCCTCGCCGAGGATGAGCATCGGTCGCTCGTCCCCGCCTCCCCTGGCGTCCTCGTCGGTGCTGCTCACCGGCGTCCCTCCCTGCTCCGTCGTGCCGCTCATCGGTAGTCCCTCAGCCTGCGGGTCAGCCCGGTCCACGCCGCGGCGGCCGCGACCAGTCCCAGCACCAGGGCCAGGCCGGCGGTGACCGATGCCCAGCGTCCCATCGTGAGGTCCGTGGAGCTGACCTGCTCGTTGAGCCGGCCCTCCACCGCGGTGAACTGCTCCTGCACGGCCTCGACCGCGGCCAGGCGCTCGGCCGACCCGTCCGTCTTCGTGAGGTCCTGCTGGGCGCCGTAGACCTGGGCCCACTGCTCGGTCAGCGTCCGGTCGCCCACGACCCTCAGCGCGGCCGTCGCCGCGGTCACCGCCTCGTCGGCGGTGCCCTGGTCCATCACCTGGGCGTACTGGGCCGCGCGGGCGACCCGCACCTCCTGCAGCGCCTGGGCCGTGGCCGACCGGGTCGTCACCTGCTCGTCGAGGTCGAGCGGCAGGGCGGCCGGGTTGAGGGAGACGTAGGTCAGCCCGGCGGTGATCGCGGTGGCGAGGAGCAGCGGCACGTTGACGATCCGCCGGGTCAGCAGCGCGAGCCACACCATGACCCCCACCAGCAGCAGCGTGGCGAGCCCGCCGACGAGGGAGGTGAGCATCGAGCGCGAGCCGGTCTTCAGCGCCTGCGCCCGGTCCCTGGCGACCTCGTCGGTGACGTCCAGGGCGGTCCGGGTGGGCTCGGCCATCTCCTGGTATGCCCTCGCAGCCGCCTTCGGGTCCTTCGCCGCCGCGCGCACGGCGCGGTCCCCGTCGACCGCGAGGTCGACGATGCCGGCGGAGGTGGTGACGCCGGTCCGGGAGAGCTCCTCGGCGGCCCCCGCGAGGTGCGCGCTGAGCTGGTCCGCGGACGCGGCAGTGTCGACGGAGCCGACGCCATCTCCGGCCGAGGCCCGAGCCACGGTGCGGGCGAGCTCGAGGTCGGCGGCGGCCACCTGCGTGCCGGCCTGCTCGGCCGCCTGCCACTGGGCGGCGACGACGTTGGGCGTGGCGTTGATGCCGCTGGTGTCGAAGGTGCCCGTGGCGACCACGCCGGTGAGCAGCGCGGCCGCGGTCGCCAGGCCGCGCGCCAGCCGCAGCCGGGCCGGGCTGCTGGAGCGCTGCGACGCGCCCCGGGCAGCGGTCGTGCCCTGCTGCTGGGTCGCGGGGGCGGCCGCCTGCTGCTGGGTCGCGGGGGCGGCGGCCTGCTGCTGGGTCGCGGGGGCGGCGGCCTGCTGCTGGGTCGCGGGGGCGGCGGCCTGCTGCGGTGCGCCGGGCGAGGACGGGCCGCTCACCGCGGCTCCTCGTCGGTCGTCGGCTGCCCGTCCGGAGCCGTGTCCGCTTCCGTGCCCGACGGCCGCAGCTGCTCCTGCTCCACCGACAGGTCCGCCCCGTCGCGGTCCTCGAAGTCCTGCCGCTCCAGGGTGCGCAGCTCCTGCACGCCGACGTCCTCGACGTCGCGCAGCCGCCACGCGTGCCGGCCGATCGCGGCCTCGAGCATGTTGCGGGAGAAGCGGCCGTTGCCGAAGCTCGGGCCACGAGGCGTCGCGGCCAGGATCTCCCGGAACCGCCCGCAGGCCTCCTGCGAGACGTCGTAGTCCATCTTCTCGGCGAGCACCTGCTGGATCGCGACCAGCTCGTCGTCGGTGTAGTCGTCGAACTCGATGATGGTGCGGAAGCGGCTCTCCAGCCCGGGGTTCATCGCGACGAACTCGGCCATCGGCTCGGGGTAGCCGGCCACGATGACCACCAGCTCCTCGCGGTGGTCCTCCATCTCCTTGACGAGGGTGTCGACGGCCTCCTTGCCGTACTGGTCGCCGCCCAGGCTGTAGGCCTCGTCGATGAACAGCACGCCGCCGAGCGCCGACCCCACGACCTCGGCGGTCTTGGCGGCCGTCTGCCCCAGGTAGCCGGCGACCAGCTCGGAGCGGTCCACCTCGACCAGCTGTCCCTTGCTCAGCAGCCCCAGCGCCCGGTAGATCCCGCCGACCAGCCGCGCCACGGTCGTCTTGCCGGTGCCCGGGTTGCCGACGAAGACCAGGTGCCGGGTCAGCGTGGCGACCTTCAGACCCGCCTCCTGGCGCCGCGCGTCCATCCTGAGCACGGCGACCTGCCGGTGGATCTCGGCCTTGACCCGCTCCAGCCCGATGAGGGCGTCGAGCTCGGCGAGCAGCTCCTCGACCGGGCGCTCCGGCTCGGCCGGCTCCTCGGGCTCGGGGGCGGCGGCCTGCTCGGGGCCGTCCTGGGTCGCCGTGGGCGCCCCGGGGTATGGCGTGCCGCCGGGCCCCGGGACCGGCGCGGGGGGGACGGTGCCCGCCGTGGGGTCCTCGAACGTCGACGGCGGGTAGGGCGGCAGGTGCCCGCCCGGGCCGCCGGCCTGTCCCA
This sequence comes from Ornithinimicrobium avium, assembly GCF_003351765.1. Taxonomy (NCBI): domain Bacteria; kingdom Bacillati; phylum Actinomycetota; class Actinomycetes; order Micrococcales; family Ornithinimicrobiaceae; genus Ornithinimicrobium; species Ornithinimicrobium avium. Next base: position 1,282,558 of record NZ_CP031229.1, on the reverse strand, counting down.
GGCGGCCCATCTCGCCGAGCATCTGGCGCACCCGCTCGGACTGCTCCTGGGCGCGGTGCAGCAGCTCGGAGGACCAGGCGCGCAGCTGGTGGTCGTCCTGCGGCACGGAGGGCGCCGCCGCGCCAGGAGGCAGCGCCGGTCCGGGGTGCCCGGCCGCCCCGGCCGCGGCGAGCTGGGTGCGGGCGGTGACGGTGGCGCGGCCGACCGTGCCCGCGTCGGCGCCGGTGAGCGTGCACGCCGAGGTGGCGACGTCGGCCAGCGCCTGCGCGTAGCCGGCCGCGCGCGGGCTGGACTCGGCCACGAGCGTGCCGAGCAGGGTGGTGGGGATCGAGCCGTAACGACGCCCGCGGGGCGCCATCCCGAAGAAGTCGCTCGCCGGCAGGTTGAAGGTGCGCCCCCAGGCCTGCGCGACCGGCATGACGTCGGTGCCGCGCTCGAGGACGGCGGCGGCGAGCGCCATACCCTCCGAGCGGACGGCACCCTCGTCCAGGCCGGCCTCCCGGCCCACGCGGGCGAGCACCTCGACGGCGTCGTGGAGCTGGCTGGTCACGCGGTCCCTCCCGGCGGGGCGAGTCGGTGCGGGTCGGCCTGACCGGTCGGGCCGGTCGGGTCCTCGGGCAGGTCGGGCAGCGGGGCGTCGTCGTCGGCGTCGATGCGCAGGCTGCCGCCGCGGCCCGCGCCGCCGAACTTCTCGGCGATGAACCTGCCCTGGGCGACCAGCTCGCGCGCGTCGTCGCGGTAGACCGCGTCGAAGACCCGGTCCATCGTCATCCCGAGCAGGTCGAGCTGGTCGACGAGCACCATGAGCGAGGTCTTGGCGCCGTCGACGGGACGGGTGTCGGCGTAGCGGCGGGGAAGGCGCTGGTAGGCGCCGAGGGCCTCGGGCAGGTAGTCGGTGGCGGTCGCCACGACCGTGTAGCCCAGGTCGCTGCCGCTGACCCGCTTCAGGCGGGGGACGGTGTCGCGGCAGGTGGCCACGATCCGCTCGGCCCGGGCGACCACGACCGAGGGCAGCGCGCTGGAGACGAGCAGGGACTCGGTGCCCTCGAGCGCGGCATACACGTCCTCGGCGGTGGGTGGCGGGGGCAGCACCAGACGCTCCTCCGGCTGCGCGGGGGCACGCCCGAGCATCCGGTCGAGCAGGTCGGAGAAGCCCATGCGCTCAGTGCTTCGTCGGCGCGACGTCGCCCAGGTCCAGCTCGCCGCCCACCAGACGGCTGTCGGTCTTCTTCGCGCGGTCCAGGTAGCTGCGGGACTTCTGCACCTCGCCCTCGAGCACGCCGATGGTCTGCGCCATCGAGTCCAGGGCCTGGCCGCGGAAGGCGTCGATGGCGTCCATCGTCTCGTAGATGTTGGCGAAGGCCGCCTGGAGCTGGTCCAGGCCCAGCGTCGAGGAGGCCGCCTGCTCCTGGATCGCCACCGAGTTGTCGCGCAGCATCTCCGAGGTGCGCTGGATCATGTCGGAGGTGGTGACGTTGAGCGCGGTGATCTGGTCCAGGACCAGCTTCTGGTTGTTGAGCGCCTGCGCGACCAGGACCGCGGTGCGCAGGGCGCTGATCGTCGTGGTCGAGGCGCGGTCGACACCCTTGATGAGCTCGATGTTGTTCTTCATGATGATGTCGATGGCCAGGTAGTTCTGGATCGACACCGCGAGCTGGGTGAGCAGGTCCTGGTGCTTCTGGCGCACGTAGAACAGGACGTCCTCGCGCATCGCCTTGGCCTTGTCCGGGTCGCTCGTCTCCAGCTCGGCGACGTGCGCGGAGACCTTGGCGTCCAGCTGCTCGGCGATGTAGACGTACTGGTTGAGCCGGCCCATGGAGTCCCAGAGCTGCTGCTTCTCCATGTTGAGCGCGGCGTTGTCCTTGCTCAGCTCGTCCTGGCCGCTGCGCAGCGCGTGCAGGATGCCGTCGAGGTGGCTCTCGGCCGACTCGTACTTGCGGAAGTAGTCGCGCAGCCGGTCCCCGAACGGGATCATCCCGAGGATCTTCTTGGTGCCCCTGGCCTCGGCCGGGTCGAGGTCCTCGACCGTGCGGCGCAGCTCCATCAGGGTGCGTCCGACCTTGGACTCCTTGGAGACCCCGCCCTCCTGCAGCGCGCGGACCGGCGACTTGAGCAGCCGGTTGGAGGTCTCGGCGGCGCTGCGGATCTCCGCGTCGCCCATCGTGCGCACGTCGGCCGCGCGCTTGGCGAACTCGGGGGAGCGGGTCTCGCTCCGGGTCAGGCCCTGGAGGAAGTCCTCGACCTTCTTGTCCAGCGCGGGGATCGCCTGCGGGTCGACCTGCGGCGCCATCTTCGGCGCGGCGGTGTCGGCCACCGGCTCCGAGGGGGCGGGTGCGGTGAGGGTGAGCGGCCCCGGCTCGGGCAGGGGCTGCGGCGCGGCGAGCTGCTGGTCGGTCATCGTGGCACTCCTCTGTGTTCGGCGGCGGCCGGGGTCCCCCCAGGCGTACCCGGTCACGGGTCGGACGGCCCCATTCTGCCGTGGGTTCCAGCCTCGCACACGGGGGCTGCCCCACCGAAAGGGCTGGACCCCCGAGACGCCGCCGGCGGGCAGCAGCTGTCCGCCGGCGGCGCTAGCGTCTCCTCCATGAGCGAGGAGCACCGCCCCTTCGCCGAGCGCCACCTCGACGTGCTCGAGGAGCGGCTCGGTGGCTGACCTGGAGTTCACCGGCGAGGTCGTCGAGTGGCGCGGCCCGGCGCCCTTCCACTTCCTTGTCACGCCGCCGGCGGAGTCGGAGTGGCTGCAGGAGATCATGCGGGACGTCACCTACGGCTGGGGCATGATCCCGGTCACCGGCAGGATCGGCGGGACGGAGTTCGCCACGTCGCTGTGGCCGCGCAAGGGCTCCTTCTGGCTGCCGGTCAAGGACTCGGTGCGTGCCGCCGAGAAGATCGAGCTGGGCGACGTGGTCACGGTGGGGCTGAGCATCAGGGGATGACGGACCCGGCGGTGACAGCTCACCGGCGGGACCGCTGTCAGTCCCAGGTGCCGAGGTCCCGTGGAAGAGCGTCCCGCGAGACTGCTGCGGGGCGCAGCTTTCCCACGGGACGCTCTTCCACGGGACGGGGCCACCGGCGGGGAGCTGCGGGCGGCGCCGCTCGTCGTGACATCGATCCTTGGCGCGGCCTGCGTTCCAGGAGCCGGCCACGACGCTGCCGAGGTGACTGCGGGGCCGGCGAGTGATGCGTCACGCCCGCACGAGCTGCACGAGCGCGTTGAGCAGCTCGCCGACCGCGAGGGCGGCGGCGACGAGCGTCACCGCGGCGGGGACACGACCGTCGCGCAGGATGCGGTCGAAGCTCGGCTCGTCGGGGTGCGCCGAGGCGTAGCGCCGGCCCCGCAGGGTGACGCTGACCACCCAGGCGGCGAGCACGAAGGCCACCGCGGCCGGCACGACGACCGCCGTGCCCAGCGTGTCCAGGGTCAGCCGGGTGAGCAGGAGCGCGCCGACCGACAGGGCCAGGCCGGTGCGGCGCCAGGCCAGGGCGGTGCGTTCCTGCTGCAGCCCGGGGTCGCGCGCCGGGACATCTGGGCTCACGACAGGCCGCGGAGGAGGCTCGCCCCGACGAGGACCAGGCCGGCCAGCGCCACCCCGGCCACCACGACCACGCCGGCCGCGTTGCCCGGCAGCGGCCGGTCCTCGCGCATGGCGGTCTCGGTGCGGGCCCAGCCGCGCCACGCGTGTCCCGCGGCCGCCAGCCCGGTGAGCGCCAGCACCGCCGCGAGCAGCGCCTGCGCGCGCGGCCCGATCCCCAGGGAAAGGGCGTCCACGGCGACCGCGACCGCCAGCAGCGCGAGGCTGGTGCGGATCCAGGCCAGGAACGTGCGTTCGTTGGCCAGCGAGAAGCGCGGGTCGGGCTCGCGCCCGGTGCCGTAGACGGCGGTCGGCCAGCGCTTGGAGGTCACACGCCGATGGTAGGGGCGGTCGGCCGCTCCGCCGCCGGGTAGGGTCCGCGCCATGAACGACCTGACGATCTTGCACAACCCGCGCTGCTCCACCTCACGGCACGCGGTCGACGCCCTCGCGGGGACGGGCGGCGAGGCGGAGGTGGTGCACTACCTGCGGACGCCGCTGGACCGAGAACAGCTCCTCGACCTCCTCGGCAAGCTGGAGGACCCGGCCGCCGACCTGGTCCGCAAGGACGCGTTCTTCACCGAGCTGGGCCTGTCCGCCGCGGACCACACGACCCCGGAGCAGGTGGCCGACCTGCTCGCGGAGCACCCGCGGCTCATGCAGAGGCCGGTCCTCGTCCGCGGCGACCGGGCGATCATCGGCCGTCCGAAGAGCCGCGCGGACGACTTCCTCGCCGGCTGAGACCTCGGGGGCCGTGCGGAGGCACGGTCCCGACGGCCAGGCCGAGCAGGCAGGGAAGGGCGTGGTAGTCCCGGCCGGCGGCCACCACGGCCACGCACGCCAGGGCGACCAGCGCGGCCGGCACGGCGTGGCTCCGCGTCCGGCCCAGGAGGGCGTTGGTGACGAGCGCGCCCCCGAGGGCGAAGGTCGCCATCGAGCTGCCGGCCCCGACCGGCTCCAGCACGGGACCGACGACGAGGTTGGCCGCGACCGCGCCGAGCCAGAACGTCGCCCAGGTGCGGGACGCCGACCAGTACTCCTGCGCGGCCACCGCCACCACGGCCAGCGCGAAGAGGTTGAACACCGTCCCGGCCACGCCGCCGTCCTGCACCACGACCGAGGTGGCCAGCCGCCACACCTGACCGCCGGCGACCAGGCGCCAGTCCCGCTCCAGGGCGGCGAGCAGCCCGGGGACGCACGTCTGCAGGACCGAGGGGACCGCGACGAGCAGCCACAGCGTGACGGTGGCCGGGCGGGGGCGCGGCGGGCCCTCCAGGCCGTCCGGGTGCGCGGCCCGCAGGGCGGTGGCGGCGCACGCCACGGCAAGCGCCCAGAACGAGACCGCGACGGCCGTGCTCACGGCCGTCTCCCGGTCCGGTCCCTCAGGCGCGCAGCTCGTCCTCGACCGGACGGTCGGCGAGCTGGCCCAGGCCGGTCTCGGGCGCGAGCAGCCCGACGCCCCACAGGGCCAGCAGCACCCCCGCGCCCAGCTGCAGGACGACGGAGACCTGTGAGAGGACCAGGGCCGCCCTCATGGACCCGGTCGACGTCGCGCCGATCATCGTGCCGGGGACGAGCACCGTCTCCACGAGCACGGCCAGCACCCAGGCACCGATCCCGCACAGCAGCAGCGAGCGGTGCGGTCCGAGCACCGGCAGCCGGCCGGTGAGGGCGACCAGCACGCCGAGCGCGAGCATCGCCGCGCCGGCCGTCAGGACCAGCGAGGCCACCATGGGCACGAACCCGAGGAGAGAGGTGGCGCCCCGGCTCATCGGCGTCACCGGGGCGGTCAGCGGGGGCACGACGAAGGCGGTGAGCACGGCGATCCCGGAGGCGACCAGCAGCGCACCCACGAGGGCGATCTTGCGTCCCATCCTTCGACGCTACCGCAGGGCCGGGGACCCCGGAGGCGCGGGGACCGGACGGCACGCAGACGTGCTCAGGCCGGCTCGCCCGCGATGTTCACCATCCAGCCGATCCCGAACCGGTCGGTCAGCATGCCGAAGTGGTCGCCCCACGGCGCCTTCTCCAGCGGGACGCCGGGCGTGGCGTCCTCGCTGAGCCGTGCGAAGAAGCCGCGCAGCTCGTCCTCGTCCTCGGCAGGACCGCTGAGCGAGATGCTGATGTTGTCTCCGGGGTTGTGGGGCACCCCGTCCGGGGTGTCCGCGGCCATCAGCGTGAACCCGGCGGGGGTGACGAGCATCGCGTGCATGACCTGGTCCAGGTCCGGGACGCCCTCGGTGAACCCGGACTCGCCGAAGGTGCTGATGGTCAGCTCCCCGCCGAAGACCGACTGGTAGAAGGTCATCGCCTCGCGCGCGGCGCCGTCGAAGCTGAGGTAGGGGTTGAGCGTGGCCATCGAGGTCTCCTCGGGTCCTGCGGCCGCCGGGTGCGACCGTGCGGGACAAGTCTTCACCCGACCACCGACCGACGTCGAGGCCCGGCCGGTCCTCCGCCCGGGCGTCAGGCCCGGAAGCGCACCTGCTGCCCCGGGCGCAGCTGGGCGCAGCGGTCCACGTCGGGCTCGCCGACGTACGCGACCACCGGGTAGCCGCCGGTCACCGGGTGGTCGGAGAGGAAGAGCACCGGCAGGCCGGAAGGAGGCACCTGCAGCGCGCCGCGCAGCATCCCCTCGCTGACCAGCTCGCCGTCGCGCAGCCGGGGGAGCGGATGCCCGCCGAGGCGCACCCCGACCCGGTTGGAGTCGCTGCCGACCGTCCAGCCCTGCCCGGTGAGCAGCTCCCACGCGTCGTCGCCGAACCAGTCGCGGCGGGGACCGGGCGTGACGCGGACGAGCAGCGGGTCGTTGGTCGGCTCCGGGGCCGGCGCCACGTCGACGCCGGGCAGGGGCCGGGGCGTCGTCCCGACCGGCAGCACGTCACCGGCCGCCACCACGGCCGGCCCGAGCCCGGAGAGCAGGTCGGTGGCCCGGGACCCGAGCACCGGCTCCACGTCCAGGCCGCCGCGCACCGCGACGTAGGTCCGCAGCCCCGCGACGGGCGCGCCCAGCCGGAGGCGCTCCCCGGCGGCGACGACGAACGGCGCGAGGTGGGCGGCGGGGCGCGTCCCGTCCCGGCCCTCGACGACCATCTCGCAACGGGCCCCGGAGGTCACCACGAGCACCTCGTGGTCGGGGCTCACCACGAGCCCGCCGAAGGTCACCTCGAGGGTGGCCAGGGTCGGGTGGTTGCCCACGAGGGCGTTGGCGAGCCGGTGTGCGCCGCGGTCGCAGGCGCCCGAGCGACCCACGCCCAGCGAGGCCTGCCCCGGCCGCCCGAAGTCCTGCACCGTGGTGAGGGGACCGGGGTCGAGGACGGTGAGCGACGTCATACCCCGACCTCCACGAAGCGGACCCGGGCCCCGGGGACCAGCAGCGCCGGCGGGTCGCGGCGCAGGTCGAAGGCCTCCACCAGCGCCCGCCCGAGCAGCTGCCAGCCGCCGGGCGACTCGCGCGGGTAGACGCCGGTGAACTCCCCGGCCAGCGCCACCGACCCGGACGGCACCCTCGTGCGCGGCGTCGCCCGGCGCGGCACGTCCCAGGCGTAGCGCTCGCCGGTGAGGTAGCCGAAGCCCGGGGCGAACCCGCAGAACGCCACCGTCCACCGCTCGTCCTGGTGCCGCCGCCGCAGCTCGGCGGCGTCCAGCCCGAGCAGCCCGGCCGCCTCTGCCAGGTCCTCGCCGTCGTAGACGACCGGCACCTCCACCTCGGGGGCGTCGTCGCGCACGTGCTCGCGCGGGGGCACCGCCCGGACCGCGGCAGCCAGGTCCGGCAGGCTCGCGCCGCGGTCGGCGACGAGCAGGATCGTGCGGCCGGCGGGGACCAGGTCGAGCACCGGCAGGTCGGCCTCGCGCAGCGCGGCGTAGCGGCCCAGCACCTCCTCGATGGAGTCGAGCTCCAGGAGCAGCCCCTGGGTGCCGCTGGGCAGGATGCGCACGGCTCACACCGCCCGGGCGAAGGGCGCCAGGTCCGCGCCCGCCTCGCGCAGCGCCGCGCGCACGGCACGGGCGATCCCCAGCGCGCCAGGCGTGTCGCCGTGCACGCAGATCGAGTCGGCGCGCACCAGCAGCCGGTCGCCGTTGACGTCGGTGATCGCCTCGCCGGTCGCCATCGCCACGCAGCGCCGCGCGATCTCCGCCGGGTCGTGCAGGACCGCGCCCTCCTGGGTCCGGGGGACGAGGTGACCCTCCGGTGTGTACGCGCGGTCGGCGAAGGCCTCCTGCGCGGTCCGCAGGCCGGCCGCCTCGGCCAGCCGCAGCACCACCGAGCCGGGCAGCCCGAGCAGCACCAGGTCGGAGGAGTATGCGGTGACCCCGGCGACCACCGCGGCCGCCTGGGCCTCGTGGGTCACGATCGCGTTGTAGAGGCCGCCGTGCGGCTTGACGTAGGTGACCCGGGTGCCGGCCCTGCGGGCGAAGGCGTCCAGCGCCGCCACCTGGTAGAGGACCTCGTCGGCGAGGACGTGCGGGTCCATGTCGATGAACCGGCGCCCGAAGCCCTCCTTGTCGTCGTAGGCGACGTGCGCCCCGACGGCCACCCCGGTGCGCGCCGCGTGCGCGGTGACGCCGCGCATGGTCGAGGGGCCACCGGCGTGGAAGCCGCAGGCGACGTTGGCGCTGGTGACGACCTCCAGGAGGTCGTCGTCGAGGCGGGAGCTGGGACCGCCGACGCCCTCGCCGAGGTCGGAGTTGAGGTCGATGGGGCTCACGGTCTCCTCCTCAGCCGGCGGTCAGGTCGATGGCGGGACGGTTCGGGTCGAACGCCGGGTCGTCGGTCAGCACCCATGCTGCCGTACCGAGGGCGGCCGGCCCAGCCCGTCGTAGTGACTAGGCTCTGTGCGTGACCACGCTGACCACCGACGCCCCCAGGCACGTCGACGACGCCACCCGGCGCGCCGGGCTGCGCCGCATGCGCATGGTCGCGACCGGCCTGCTCGTGCTCATGGCGGTGATCTACCTGCTCACGCACGGCCGGGTCGGTGGGTGGGCGTTCGTCAACGCCGGCGCCGAGGCGGGGATGGTGGGCGCGATCGCCGACTGGTTCGCGGTCACGGCGCTCTTCCGCCACCCGCTCGGGCTGCCGATCCCGCACACCGCACTGGTCCGGCGCCGCAAGGACGACCTGGGCGCCAGCCTGGAGCAGTTCGTCAGCGAGAACTTCCTCACCCCGCAGGTGATGCGCGAGAAGGTCCTGGACGCCGAGGTGGTGCGGCGCCTGGGGGAGTGGGTCTCCCACCCGGAGAACGCCGAGCGCGTCGTCTCCGAGGTGGTGCCCTTCCTCGTGCGGGCCGTCGAGCGGGTCGACGAGGCCGAGCTGCGCACCCTCGTCGAGGACGTGATCATCCCGCGCGTGCGCCGCGAGGACCTCTCGCCGCTGGCCGGCCACCTGCTCGAGCGGGTCGTCGAGGACGGCTCCCACCACGGCCTGGTCGACCTCGTCGCGCGCGAGCTGCACGCCTGGCTGGCGCTGCACCAGGACGAGGTCGAGGCGATCGTGCGCTCCCGCGCCCCGTCCTGGGCGCCGACCTGGGTCAACGACCAGGTCACCCGCCGCGTCTACCAGGAGGTCCTGCGCTGGGGCCGCGACATCAAGGACGACCCGCAGCACAACGTCCGCGCTGCGCTCGACTCCTACCTGGCGGACCTGGCCACGGACCTGCAGCGCGACCGGATGACGATGGCCCGCTTCGAGTCGCTCAAGGAGCGGCTGCTGGACCACCCGCAGGTCAGCGCCACCGGCGTGCGCCTGGGCGAGACGCTGCGGGCCACGGTCCTGGAGGCGCTGACCGACCCCACCGGCCACGTCCGCACCCGGATGGCCGCCGAGCTCTGCGGCCTGGGCACCCGCGTCCTCGCCGACGACGCGATGCGCTCCAGGCTCGAGGCGTGGACCGCGGACCTGGTCGTGGGTCTGGTGGAGCGCTACGGCCCGGAGATCACCTCCGTCATCTCCTCGACGATCCACCGCTGGGACGCCCAGGAGGCCTCCGACAAGATCGAGCTGCACGTCGGCCGCGACCTGCAGTTCATTCGGCTCAACGGAACGATCGTCGGTGCGCTCGTCGGGCTGGTCATCCACTCGGTCTCGCTGCTGCTCTGACGTGGGGTCGCGACCGGCAGGGTGAGGCCCGCAGGCCGGACGGCCCCGGCCGGTGGTTGTGGATAACTTCTGCGGCGGGAGGGCCGTCCTCGGCACGCTTCGGTGCATGAGCTTCCACGACCTGCCCCAAGACTGGCCCACCCGTTCCCTCGCCGACCCGGCCTTCGCCGCCGACGTCCTGGACCTGTGCGTCAGCGACGACGACAGAACCGCCGGCGGCCTGAGCGTCCTGCTCTGCCGGCCCGACGGGTCGCTGTCCCAGCCGATCTTCGTCGCCGACGTGCCGCGCCCGGCAGCCCTCCTCGAGGCGGTCTCGGCCGTCGTGCTCGGCAGCCTGCACCTTCCTGGCGTCGACGGCCTGGTCCTCGCCGTCGCCCGGGCCCGCGGCGGCGTGAACGACGACGACCGCCGGCTGCACCAGCACGCCATCGAGGTATGCCGCCGCGCGCTGCTCACCCTCCACGGCACCTTCCTGGTCACGACCGCCGGCGTCTTTCACCTGCCCGTCGCCGGACAGCTGCGGTCGGCGCAGCCGAGGGACGTCGCCTGACGCGTCCTGCTGTGCCGGCCTACGGCCCCGACGTGCCGCTGCCCGCCGACCGCTGAGGCTCGGCCGCCTCGCCGGCCAGGAACTCCATCACCTCGGCGGCGTGCCTGACCAGGACGCCCACGTGCCCCGCGTCCGGGTCCTCGACCAGCAGGGCTCCGAGCGCGGCCGCGAGGGCGCGACCCTCGGCGACCGGGACCGACCGGTCGGGCGTGCCGTGCCAGACCGTCAGCGGCAGGGGGTCGCCCGCCGCCGCGCGCGCGTCCATCGCCTCCCGCGCCGAGGTGACCAGCGGTCCCCAGTCCTCGCCCAGCACCCCGAGCTCGTGCCGCCAGCCGGCGGCGCCGTGCCGCAGGGCGTGCTGCGCGGCGGCGACGAGGGTGCGCACGGTGCGTGGCGTGGGCACCCGACCGCGCAGCGGGGGCAGGCGCCGGGCCGCGCCGGCTGCCTTCCCCGCCAGGGTCACCAGCCCGGGCACCCCGGCGAGGGTGGCCAGCAGGCTGCTCGAGGCGGTCTCCAGCCAGCCGCCCACGCCGTGGCCGTGCCCAGGCCCGGCCGGGGCGACCAGAGCGACCCGGCTGATCCGGTCAGGGAGCGCTGCCACACAGGCCAGTGCGTAGACCCCGCCGCCGGACCACCCGACCACGGCGAACCGGTCCAGACCCAACCGGTCGGCCAGCCGCTCGACCCGCACCGGCCAGTTCTCGAGCCGGGGGGAGCCGGGCAGCGGCGTCTGTCCGAACCCGGGCCGGTCGACGCCGATCAGCCGGACGCCCGCGCGACGCGCCGCGTCGGCCAGCAGGCGCGACTCGACCCGCGAGCCCGGCGTGCCGTGGAGGTAGAGCACCGCGACGCCGTGCGGGTCGCCGTGCTCGACCCGGTCCGCCGGGCCGGGGGCGGGCCCGTTCACTGTCCATCCGGTCGTGCGGGGTGGGCCGATCGTGTCGCCGGTCGTGCGGGGTGGGGCGATCGTGTCGCAGGTCGAGTGGGGTGGGGCGCGTCGGACGTACGGTGAAGCGTGCACGGCCTGGTTCGTGCACGGGGCCGTCGGACGAGGTCAGGAGACAGACGGATGAAGCTGCGGGCGGCGCAGGGGTGGGACGCGGTGCTGCGGCACCTGCGGGGTGCGCCGGTGTCGGTCGCGCTGGCGGTCGTCGTGCTGGGCGTCGCCCTCGCCACGGCCTGGACCGCCGGCCCGGTGCGGCCGCTCGTGCTCGAGGACCTGCCCGGGGCCTGGCCGCACCTGCTCACCTCACCAGTGTCCACCCCCGACCTGCTGCGCGCGCTCGCCGCGGCGCTCGGGGTGCTCGTCCTCGGCGGCGCCGCCGAGCGCAGGCTGGGACCGGCACGCTTCCTGGGGTCCTTCGTCGGGGGCCAGATGGTGGCGCTCCTGCTCACCTGGGCCCTGGCCCGGGCCGTCACCCTCGTCGACCCCGTCTGGGGCACCCACCTGCTCACCGCCCCGGTCGGGTCGCCCTGGCCCGGGGTGTGGGCGGCCGCGGTCGCGGCGTCGGTGCCGATGCACTCGCTGTGGCGTCGCCGGGTCTGGTCGGCGGCCTTCCCGCTCCTGCTGGTCGCGGCCGCCTTCGCCGGGGAGCCCCAGGACGTCGCGGTGCTGCTGGCCGCCGGCCTCGGGGTGCTGCTCGGCGCCTGGTTCTTCCCGGGCCAGATCCGGCGCGCGCGCGTGGTCGGCAGCCGGCACGAGATCCGCGTGCTCACCGCGACCTCGGTGGCGGCCGTGGCCGTCGGCATCCTGCTGTCGCTGGGCAGCCCCCACCTGGTGGGACCGCTGTCCGCGACGCGGTTCCTGTTCGCCGGGGCCGCCTACACGCCCGGGGAGGTCCTGGCGCTGTGCGCCGACCGGGCCCGGGAGAACGAGTGCGACCGGGCGGTCTACGTGCTGCGGGAGACCGGGGTCGGGACCACCCTGCTCTCGGTCCTGCCGCTGCTCCTGCAGCTGGTCCTCGCCGAGGGGCTGCGCCGGGGCCGGCGCGCGGCCCTCGTCGGCACGCTCGTGCTCCAGGGGCTCCTCGCCGTGCTGGCGGCCGCCCACCTGTTCATCGGCGTCCGCTACGACGGCTCCCTGCCCGGCAACCACCTCGCCGTGGCGCCCGGGTCGATGCTGCCCGGTGCGCGCCTGATCGTGCCCGTGCTGGTGCCCCTGCTCCTGGCCGGCGCCGTCCTGGCCAACCGTCGGTCCTTCCGGGTCCGTGCGCAGGAAGGCACCTACCGCCGCTTCTGGGTCGGCGTCCTGGTCGTCACGGCGGCCGTGGCCGCCACGATCGTGGTCGGCGGGCTCGCGGTGCGAGAGCAGTTCGTGCCCGACGCGACCCTGCGCGGGCTGCTCTCGGACGTGGGGGTCGCCCTGCTGCCCTCTACCGCGCTCACCGTGCTCACGCCGCTGTCGCTGCCCGACGGCACGCTGGCCAAGGTGCTGGTCCAGTGGCTGCCGATCCTGCCCTGGGCGGTCTCCTGCGTGCTGCTCGCGCGCTCCTTCCGGCCAGTCGAGGAGGGGACCGCCGACCAGGACGCCTACCGGCGCACCGTGCGCGAGGTCGCCCCCGTCACGAGCACGCTGTCCTGGCTGGGCACCTGGGCCGGCAACCAGACGTGGACCTCCGCGGACCGGCGCGCGGCGGTGGCCTACCGGACGTCGGGGGGTGTGGCGCTCACCGTCGGCGACCCGGTCTGCGCGCCCGAGGACCTCGAGGCCGTCGTCCGCGAGTTCGCCGAGCACTGCGCCTCCCGGGCGCTCGTCCCCGCCCTGTACTCCGTCCACCCCGGCACCGAGGCGGTGACGGCCCGGCTCGGCTGGACCAGCGTCCAGGTGGCGCAGGAGGCCCTGCTGGCGCTGGGCGAGGTCGGCTTCCGCGGCAAGGCCTTCCAGGACGTGCGCACCGCCCTCAACCGGGCCGGGCGGGACGGCGTGGTCGCCCGCTGGACGACCTGGCAGGACGCCTCGGAGGGCAGGCGCGAGCAGCTGCGGGAGATCTCGCGCGCCTGGCTGGCCGACAAGGCGCTCCCCGAGATGGGCTTCACCCTCGGCGGGCTCGCCGAGATGGATGACCCGCAGGTCCGGCTGCTCCTCGCCGAGGACGGCGAGGGGCGCGTCCACGGCGTGACCTCCTGGCTGCCGGTCCACGACGGCGGCGAGGTGGTCGGCCTCACCCTCGACGTCATGCGTCGCCGGGAGGACGGCTTCCGGTCGGTGATGGAGTTCCTCATCGCCCGGGCGGCGCTGGACGCCCAGGAGGAGGGTATGCGGCTCCTCTCCCTCTCGGGCGCCCCGCTCGCCCACGCGGGCCGGCCCGACGGCGAGGCCGCCACGACCGCCGAGGACGGCAGCGGGGACGGGAGCGGCGGCCGTGACCAGGCGCTGCTCACCGACGTCCTGGACTGGCTCGGCCGGGTCCTGGAGCCGGCCTACGGCTTCCGCAGCCTGCACGCCTTCAAGGCGAAGTTCGGGGTGAGCGAGGAGCCGCTCTACCTGTGCCTGCCCGACCCCGGCGACCTGCCGCTGGTGGGCCGGGCGGTCGCGCACGCCTACCTGCCGCACCTGCGCGTGGTGGACGGAGTGCGGCTGGGCCGCACGCTGACGAGGGCGGACCGGTGAAGGACCTTGTCGGCTCGGTCCCCCTGCTGCACCCCGTCGTCGGGCCGGTGGCGCTGGCCGTCCTCGCCGGCGTGGTCCTCCTGCTCTGGTGGCGGCGGACCAGGCGGCTGCGGGCCCGCACCCAGGTCGTGCTCGTCCTCGTCGCCCTGGCGCTCGCCGTCGGCCTCTGGTGGGGCGTCGACCGGGTCTGGCGGCCGGTCCCGGACGAGATCGGCGTCTTCACCTGGACGATGATCGGCACCCTGACCCTGGTCCTCCTCCAGGCCCTGGCCGGGCCGTGGCGCACGGGGAGGCGGGTGCGGCAGGCAGCAGGCTCGGTGGGCGCGGCCGCGCTGGCCCTGCTGGCCGTCATGGTGGCTCTCAACGCGCACTTCTCCACCTATGCCACGGTGGGGGTCGCGCTGCGCCTGGACCTGCACCCGGTGCCCCTGGAGCAGGTCGACGTCGCCCCGGTCGCCGACCCCGCGACCGGGAGCGGCACGACATACACCTGGTGGACCGCCCCGCCCGACCTGCCGGCCGCGGGGACCGTGGTGCGGACGCCGATCCCGGCCTCGGACCCGGGGTTCTCCCCGCGCGAGGCCTACGTCTACCTGCCCCCCGCCTACCTGATCCGGAGGCGCCCGCTCCTGCCCGTCCTGGTGCTGGTGGCCGGGGTGCCCGGCAGTCCTTCGGACTGGCTCACCGGCGGGGAGCTGACCGCGACGATGGACGCCTTCGCCGCCGCGCACCACGGCCTGGCCCCGGTGGTGGTCGTGCCGGACGACCTCGGCGGGAGCCTGACCAACCCGCTGTGCTCCGACGCGTGGAAGGGCGACGTGGCGACCTACCTGCAGCAGGACGTCCCCGCGTGGGTCACCGCCCACCTGCAGGTCGACACCGACCACGCGCACTGGGCCGTCGGCGGCATCTCCAACGGCGGGACCTGCGCGCTCCAGGTGGCCACGCGGGCGCCGCGGGTCTTCCCGACCTTCCTCGACATGTCCGGCGAGCTCCACCCGACCCTGGGCACCCCGGGACGCACGCTCGAGCGCGGCTTCGGCGGCGACGAGGCGGCGCTGGAGGTCAACGACCCGCTCACGCTCATGGCGCGGCAGCGCTACCCGCAGGTCGCGGGGATCGTCTCGGTGGGCAGCGACGACCACGTCTACCGGCAGGACGCGCACCAGGTCTACGAGGCCGCCCGGGCGGCGGGGATGGACGTACAGCTGCGCGAGCATCCCGGCGGTCACGCCTGGACGACCTGGGCCGCGGCCCTGGCCGACCAGCTGCCGTGGCTCGCCCGGCGTCAGGGCCTCATCCCGCCCCCTGGGTAGTCGCGCGTACCGACCGTGTCGCCGGTCAGCCGTTCGGCCGCTGCTCCTCGGTGTGTGCCTCCCAGGCCTGCACGGCCGCCGCGCCGACGTCGGGGTGGTCGGTGAAGAAGCCGTCGACGCCCACCTGCAGGAAGGCGCTGATCTGCCCGGCCAGGTCGCCGTGGGCGCCCGGGTCGTCGCCGACGCGGAAGTCGGTCAGGAGGAAGGTGTTCTCGGCGCGGAAGGTCCAGGGGTGGACGAGCAGTCCCGCCCGGTGGGCCCGCTCGACGAGACCGGTGTCCTGCCCGCACGACCCGTCTGGCCTGCGGGAGAGGACCATCGTCAGGTCCGGGCCGATCCCGTCGACCCCCGCCCGGACGACCTCCCGCAGGCTCTCGCCGGCGACGACCGGGTCGTGGGGCGAGCCCGACCCCTCCAGCAGGAAGATGCTGCGCGTGCGCAGCCCCAGACGGTGGCGCAGGTCGGCCAGGTTGGCCAGCTCGAAGGACTGCACGAAGACGGGGGCGTCCGGCCGGTTCAGCCCGTGCTCCGCGAGCGCGGCCACCAGCGGTTCCTCGAGCGCCAGGCCGATCCCCGCGAAGTAGCTCGGGTGCTTGGTCTCGGGGTAGACGCCGACCTCGCGCCCCAGCTCGGCCGACAGCCGCTCGCGCAGCGCAAGGATCTCCGCGAAGGTCGGGACCTCGAACAGCCCGTCGTACTCGGTGTTGCCCGGCCGCACCCGCGGCAGCCGCTCGACCGCGCGCAGGGTCTTCAGCTCGGCGAGCGTCAGGTCCTCGGTGAACCAGCCGGTCACCTCGGTGCCGTCGACGACCTTCGTCGTGCGCCGGTCGGCGAGCTCGGGGTGCTCCGCGACGTCGGTGGTGCCGGTGATGTCGTTCTCGTGCCGCGCGACGAGCACGCCGTCCCTGGTCGGGACGAGGTCCGGCTCGATGAGGTCGGCGCCCATTCGCGCGGCCAGCTCGTAGGAGGCCAGCGTGTGCTCCGGCCGGTGGCCGCTCGCGCCGCGGTGGCCGATGACGAGCGGGACGCCGGAGAGGGGCAGGGCCATGACGGGGCACGCTACGCCCCCGTCGGGCCCGCAGCCCCGCGCCCGGGCCGCGCACCGCCGGCGAAACCGGCTCGGTCGCCGCCGGCCACCGACGTACCATGGCGCAATGCCCGAGCCCCGCCCCGCCCAGCGCCGGGGCGCGCAGCTGGTCGCGGCCAGGAGGGCGGCGCTGCCGGCCCCGGACGCGCTGCACTACCCACCCGAGCTGCCGGTCAGCGAGCGGCGCGCCGACCTGCTCGCGACGATCCGGGACCACCAGGTCGTGGTCGTCGCCGGCGAGACCGGGTCGGGCAAGACCACCCAGCTGCCCAAGATCTGCCTGGAGCTGGGCCGCGGGGTGGAGGGGCAGATCGGCCACACCCAGCCGCGGCGGATCGCGGCGCGCTCGGTCGCCGAGCGGATCAGCGAGGAGCTCGGCGTGGAGCTGGGGACCACGGTCGGCTACCAGGTGCGGTTCACCGACCGGTCCCGTGCGGACACGCTGGTCAAGGTGATGACCGACGGCATCCTGCTCTCCGAGCTGCAGCGGGACCGGATGCTGCGGCGCTACGACACGATCATCATCGACGAGGCGCACGAGCGCAGCCTCAACATCGACTTCATCCTCGGCTATCTCAGGAACCTGCTGCCGCAGCGCCCCGACCTCAAGGTGATCATCACCTCGGCGACGATCGACGTGGACCGCTTCGCCGCGCACTTCGCCGACGCGCAGGGCCGCCCCGCCCCGGTCGTCGAGGTCAGCGGGCGCACCTACCCGGTCGAGGTGCGCTACCGGCCGCTGGTGCGCGAGAGCGCGCCGGCCCGCGGCGGTGCCGACGCCGAGCCGGTCCTCGTCGAGGTCGACCAGGTCACCGGCGTCGTCGAGGCCGTCGAGGAGCTGTGGACCGAGGCCTCCGGCCGCGACGGGCGGGGGGAGGACGTCCTGGTCTTCTGCTCCGGCGAGCGCGAGATCCGCGACGTCGTCGACGCCCTCGAGGGCATGGACCTGCCCGGCACCGAGGTGCTGCCGCTCTACGGGCGGCTGTCCGCGGCCGAGCAGCACCGGGTCTTCTCCCGGCACGCCGGGCGGCGGATCGTGGTGTCGACCAACGTCGCCGAGACCTCGCTGACCATCCCCGGCATCCGGTACGTCGTGGACACCGGCACCGCGCGCATCTCGCGCTACTCCCAGCGCCTGAAGGTCCAGCGGCTGCCGATCGAGCCGATCAGCCAGGCCTCGGCCAACCAGCGCGCCGGCCGCGCCGGCCGGCTCGCGGACGGGATCGCGGTGCGGCTCTACTCCGAGGAGGACTTCGAGGGGCGCCCGGAGTTCACCGACCCCGAGATCCTGCGCACCAACCTGGCCAGCGTCGTGCTGCAGATGACCAGCCTGGGACTGGGGGAGATCGAGAAGTTCCCCTTCGTCGAGCCGCCGGACTCCCGGCAGGTCGCCGACGGTGTGCGGCTGCTCACCGAGCTCCAGGCGATCGACCCGACCGCGCCGG
Source organism: Ornithinimicrobium avium (assembly GCF_003351765.1). NCBI lineage: Bacteria > Bacillati > Actinomycetota > Actinomycetes > Micrococcales > Ornithinimicrobiaceae > Ornithinimicrobium > Ornithinimicrobium avium. Next base: position 1,264,881 of record NZ_CP031229.1, on the reverse strand, counting down.
CGCACGTCCCGCGCGAGCGGATCACCCCCTACGGGCGGGCGATCGTCGCGCTGCCGGTCGACCCGCGCCTGGCGCGGATGCTCGTCGAGGCCGAGAAGCAGGGCGCGCTCAAGGAGGTCATGGTCATCGTCGCGGCGCTGTCCATGCAGGACGTCCGCGAGCGGCCCACCGAGCAGCGCGAACGCGCCGACCAGCTGCACGCGCGCTTCCGGCGGGTCGGGGGCGTGCCCACGCACGGCGGTCCTGACGCCGACCTCTCCGCCCGCGGCGCCGACGGCGGCGAGGGCAGGCCGGTGCGGGTCCAGGGTGCCGGCGGCCGCGGCCCCCGCAAGGACGTCCGTCCGGGGGGCGGTCGGGGGGCGGAGCCTCCCGACCGGGTGGACTCCGACTTCCTCGTCCTGCTCAACCTGTGGAAGTACCTGCAGCGCGAGCAGAAGCGCCTCTCCGGCAGCGCCTTCCGCCGGCTGTGCAAGGCGGAGTTCCTGCACTACCTGCGGGTGCGCGAGTGGCAGGACCTGCACACCCAGCTGCGCAGGGCGGCCAGGAGCCTGAACCTGCAGGTCAACGAGCACCCCGCCAGCGCCGACCAGGTCCACCAGAGCCTGCTGGCGGGCCTGCTCTCGCACGTCGGGTTGTGGGAGCGGGAGAAGCGCGACTACCTCGGCGCGCGCGGCGCCCGCTTCGTCCTCCAGCCGGGCTCGGTGCTGCACCGCCGCAACCCCGAGTGGGTGATGACCGCCGAGCTGGTCGAGACCTCCCGGCTGTGGGCGCGCACCAACGCCGTCGTCGACCCCGCCTGGGTGGAGGCCGCGGCCCAGCACCTGGTCAGGCGTTCCTACTCCGAGCCCCGCTGGTCGCGCTCCGCCGGGGGAGCGGTGGCCGAGGAGCAGGTGACGCTCTACGGCATACCCCTCGTGGCCGGGCGACCGGTGCCCCTGGGCCGGATCGACCCGCAGACCGCCCGCGACCTGTTCATCCGGACCGCGCTGGTGGAGGGCGACTGGGAGACCCGGCACGAGTTCTTCCACGCCAACCGGCGGCTGCTCGACGACCTCGGCCAGCTCGAGGCGCGGGCGCGACGCCGCGACATCCTCGTCGACGACGAGACGCTCGTGGAGTTCTACGACGCGCGGATCCCCGCCGAGGTCGTCTCCGGGACGCACTTCGACACCTGGTGGAAGCAGGCCCGCCGCGAGGACCCCGACCTGCTGACCTTCACCGAGGACCTGCTCGTCGCCGACGCGGGCGCGGTGAGCGCGCAGGACTTCCCGACGACGTGGGCGCAGGGGGAGCTGACGTTCGGGCTCACCTACCAGTTCGACCCTGGCGGCGCGGCGGACGGCGTCACCCTGCACGTGCCCGTCGAGGTGCTCAACCAGGTCGAGGACACCGGGTTCGACTGGCTGGTGCCCGGGCTGCGCGAGGACCTGGTCACCGCGCTGCCCAAGGACCTGCGGCGCAACTTCGTCCCCGCGCCCGACCACGCGCGGGCGGCGTTGCGAGGTATGGAGTCGGCCGGCACCGTGGGCACGATCCCCGTCGCGGAGGCCCTCGCCGAGGAGCTGACCCGCCGCGGGCTGGTGCGCGTGCACGCCGAGGACGTGGCGTGGGAGCGCGTGCCCGACCACCTGCGCATGACCTTCAGCGTCGAGCGGGCGGTGCGGGCCAAGGGCCGGGGGCGCGGTCGCGGCGGGCGGGTCGAGGTGCTCGGCGAGGGCAAGGACCTGGCGGCGCTGCAGGCCGAGCTGGCCGGACAGGTGCGCACCACGATGGCGGCGGCCGCCTCCGGGGTGGAGCGCACGGGGCTGACCACGTGGCCGGCCGACCTCGACCCGCTGCCGGAGACGTTCAGCAGGCAGGTCGGGCCGCGCACGGTGCAGGGCTTCCCGGCGCTGGTCGACACCGGTGCGGCGGTCGACGTGCGGGTGCTGGCCACCCGGTCCGAGGCCGCCCGCGAGACGCTCCGTGGCATCCGCCGGCTGCTGCTGCTCAACACCCAGCCTCCGTGGAAGCGGCTGCTGGCCCTGCTCACCAACGCCCAGAAGCTCTCGCTGGGCCACAACCCGCACGGCTCCGTGCCGGCCCTCCTGGAGGACGCGCTCGCGGCGGCCGTCGACTCGGTCGTCGCCGACCTGCCCGGGGCCACGGTGCGGACACCGGCGCAGTTCGAGGCCGCCCTGGTGGCGGTCCGTCAGCAGGCCGTGCCGCGCGTGCTGGAGATCGTCGAGGCGCTCGTGCCGATCCTGGACACCGCGCGCGAGGTCTCGCTGCGGCTGCAGCAGCTGACCACGCCGGCCGCGGCCGAGATGGCGCTGGACCTGCGCAGCCAGCTCGACCGGCTGGTGCGGCCCGGGTTCGTCACCGAGGTCGGCCGCCCCCGCCTGCCCCGCATGGTCGTCTGGTTGCGGGGGATGGCCGAGCGGCTCGACAAGGGCGTGCAGGACCTGCCCCGGGACCGGAAGCGCACGCAGGAGGTGCAGGTCGTGGAGGAGGAGCTGGGGAGGTTCCTCGAGGGTCTGCCGCCGCACCGGCGCCACGACCCCGACGTCCTCGAGATCGTCTGGTCGCTGCAGGAGCTGCGCGTCTCGCTCTTCGCCCAGCGGCTCGGGACGGCCGGACCGGTGTCGGCCAAGCGCATCTACGCGGCGATGGACGCGGCCGAGGACGCCACGGCGACCGGGTGACCTCCCTCCACGTCGCCGAGTGCTCAGCCGCCGCCGGCGGGCGGTGCTCCTCAAGCTCGCCGCGTCCCTGCCGGGCCCGCACCGCATACCCTCGTGCCCATGCTTCTCGTGGGACTCTCCGGCGGGATCGGGTCGGGTAAGTCGACCGTGTCCCGGCGGCTCGCCGCGCTCGGGGCCGTCGTCGTCGACGCCGACCGGGTGGCCCGCGAGGTGGTCGAGCCGGGCACACCGGCGCTCGCCGAGATCGCCGCGCGCTTCGGGACGCACCTGGTCGCCGCCGACGGGACCCTGGACCGGCCGGCACTGGGCGCCGTGGTCTTCGGCGACGAGGGCGCCCGCAAGCAGCTCGAGGCGATCACCCACCCGAGGATCACCGAGCGCACCCGCGAGCTCGTCGCAGCCGCGCCGGACGACGCGGTGGTCGTGCACGACATCCCGCTGCTGGTGGAGCTGGACCGGACCGGTGACTACGCGCTGACCGTGATCGTCGACGTGCCGGCGGAGGTGCGCCTGCGCCGGCTCGTCGAGCTGCGGGGGATGGAGGAGGCGGCGGCCAGGGCGCGGATCGCCGCCCAGGCGGACGACGCGCGGCGACGGGCGGCGGCCGACGTGCTGCTGCCCAACGCTGGCAGCATCCAGGAGCTGCAGACGCGGGTCGAGCGGCTCTGGCACGAGCGGCTCGTGCCCTTCGAGGCCAACCTGCGCCGCGGTCGGACCGCGCGGCGCAGCGAGGTCCTCGCGGTGGTCGACCACGACCCGGCGTGGGCGGCGCAGGCCGACCGGCTACGCGCCCGGCTGCGCCACGCGCTCGGTGGCGCGGCGGTGCGCGTGGACCACGTGGGCTCCACGGCGGTGCCGGGGCTCCCGGCCAAGGACGTCGTGGACCTGCAGGTCGTCGTGCCCTCGCTGGAGGTGCTCGACGACGCCCACGTGGTCGGGCGGCTCGGGCGGGTCGGCTTCCTGGCGCCGCGCGAGGGCTGGGACCACGGCCCGGGACCGGACGTCGACCGGCTGCCCAAGCGGCTGTGGGGCTCCGGCGACCCCGGGCGGGTGGTGCACGTGCACGGCCGCGCCGCGGACGGGCCGGGCTGGCGCCTGGCGCTGCTGATGCGCGACTGGCTGCGCGCGGACGCGCAGGCCCGGGCGGACTACCTGCACCTCAAGCAGTCGCTCGTGGCGGCCGGCCTGACGACCAGCGACTACGCCGAGGCCAAGGAGCCGTGGTTCGCGCGGGCCTTCCCCCGCGCGCAGGAGTGGGCGGCGCGCACCGGGTGGCGGCCGACCTGACAGGCCGGTCCCGCGGTGGCACGCTGGTGGCCATGAACGAGGACCAGCGACTCTCGACCGACCCCGAGCTGGGCGCCTGGCGGGTGCTGCTCGGTCGGCTCGTCTCGCGGTGGGCGACCGGCAGCTTCAGCACAGGGGCCGAGTTCGCCTCGCGGATCGCCGCCGCGGCCGACGAGCTGAACCACCACCCCGACGTCGACCTGCGCTACCCGCACGTGACCGTGACCACGGTCAGCCATGACGTCGGCCGGCTCACCGACCGGGACCGTCGGCTCGCGCTCGCGGTCAGCCGGATCGCCGAGGAGCTGGGTGTCGAGCCCGCCCCGCCGGGGGCGCTGGCCGAGCTGGAGATCGGTCTGGACGTCATGGTGCAGGCCGACGTCGAGCCGTTCTGGCGGGCCGTGCTGGGTTACGAGGGCACGGGTGGCGCCGACGGCGGCGAGCTCGTGGACCCCTCGGGCCGGCAGCCGACGCTGTGGTTCCAGCAGATGGACGAGCCGCGCACGCAGCGCAACCGCTTCCACCTGGACCTGACCGTCCCGCACGACGTCGCGCAGGAGCGGCTGGCCCGTGCGATCGAGGCGGGCGGGCGGCTCGTCTCCGCCGAGCACGCCCCGTCGTGGTGGGTGCTGGCCGACGCCGAGGGCAACGAGGTCTGCATCTGCACCTGGCAGGGCCGCGGCACCGCCTGAGGCGAGCGCCCCTTCCTCTCCGGTCGCGGCTCCGGTCGCGACGTCACCGCAGACGAGACAGCCCCGGCTCCCGATGGATGTCGCGGATCGTCGACGTGCACGGTGGTCGACGATCCGCGACATCTCCGCCGAGCCGGGCTTGTCCCGGCGTCGCGACGCCTCCACCGCGGACCGGCCGTCCTCGCTGGCCGGGACCCCGCCGACGTCGCGCGTCGCTCAGTCAGCCCTTCGCGTCCTCCGCCGGCGCGGTCAGCCCGAGCACCGGCGGCAGCTCGCGCGGCTCCTTCCCGAGGACGTGCTCGGCGAGGAAGGCGCAGACCACGGCATACCAGATCTTGGCGTGCTGGGGGGAGAGGATCCAGTGGTTCTCGGCCGGGAAGTAGAGGAACCGGTGGACCGTGGAGCCGTCTTCGCCGGCGGGCAGGCCGGAGCGGGAGAGCAGCTCGTACCACAGCCGCAGGCCCTCGCCGATCGGCACGCGGTAGTCCTTGTCGCCGTGGATCACCAGCATCGGGGTGACGATCTGCTCGACGAACCGGTGCGGGCTGTTGGCCAGGCTCATCTGCGGGGTCATCTCGCGCTGCCAGTAGAAGGCGGCGTCGGTCGTCGGCCCGAAGCCCTCCAGCTCCCACAGCGAGGCGTGCGTGACGATCGCCCTGAAGCGGTCGGTGTGCCCGGCGACCCAGTTGGCCATGTAGCCGCCGAACGAGCCGCCCATCGCCGCGGTCCGGGAGGCGTCGACGTCGTCCCGGGCGACCACGGCGTCGGTGATCGCCATCAGGTCGGTGTAGGGCGCCTCCCCCCACGCGCCCCAGCCACGCTGGATGAAGTCCTGCCCGTATCCGGTGGACAGCGCGGGGTCGGGCAGCAGCACGGCGTAGCCCTGGGCCACGAGGATCCACGGGTTCCACCGCCAGGACCAGGCGTTCCACGAGCCGAGCGGGCCGCCGTGGATCCACAGCAGCAGCGGGTGCCCCTCGGCGGGCGCGTCGCCCTCGGGCAGCGCCAGCCAACCGCGCACGCGCGTCCCGTCCTCGGCCGTGGTCCCGACGTCCTCGAGCCGCCCCGGGACGGCGGGGCGCTCCACCGGTCCCGGCAGCGCGGTGACCTCTCCGGTCTCCAGGTCCAGCCGCGCCGGCTCGCTGGGGAAGAGGTAGGAGCTGCGCAGCCCGTAGGCCACCCGCCCCTCGGGATCGACCACCAGCTCGCTCCAGGCGTCGTCGTCGTGCGTGAGCTGGGTGACCTCACCGGTGGCCACCTCGATCCGGAAGACCGGGCGCCGTCCGTCCTGGTCGGCCAGCGCCAGCACCGCCGACCCGTCCGGCGTCCAGGCCGCCGGGGTGGGCCACGCGTCCCAGTCCGGGGCCAACGGCGTCGTCTCGCCCGTGGTCGTGTCCATCAGGTGCAGGCGCGGGTGCGGCGGGTCGGTCGGGGTGGTCACCCGGTCGGTGACGACCACCGCGCGGGTCCCGTCCGGACTGACCGGGCCGCTGTCCACCTCGGTGCCCTCCAGGTCCAGGAGGGTATGCCGTTCGCCGGACGCCACGTCGATGCGCACCAGCGCGGAGCGCTGCTCGGCGCGGGCCATCGGCACCGGGACCGCCAGCAGCGCGAAGGTGCCGTCGGGGGAGAGCACCGGGTGCGGCTCGTGCAGCGGGAGGGCCAGGTCGCCGGTGAGCCGGCGCAGGCGGTGCGGCGCGGTCCGGTCGAGCGTGCCGGGCAGCGGCGCGGGGGCCTCGTCCTCGGCGTCCGTCGCCTCCGCCTCGCCCTCCGCGGGCCCGGCGGCACCCTCCTCGAGCACGAAGACGTGCGGGCGGGCCGGCCCCAGGTCGTGGTCCCAGAAGCGCACCGGGTAGCCGCTGTGCAGGATCGCCTCGACCCCGGCCTCCTTGCGGGCCGCGACCAGCCTCGCGTCCTGCTCCTCGTCAACGGCTCCCGGCAGGACCGCGGCGGTGACGAGCACGACGTCGGCGTCGGGGGCGCAGGTGACCGCGTCGACCCCGCCGGGCCGGCCGAGCACGACGCGTGCCTCGCCGCCGTGGGCGGGGATCAGCCACAGGGCGGCCCGCGGCTCGTCCTCCTCGGCGTCCGGGTCGGGCCGCGCGGAGGTGAAGTAGAGGTCGCCGCCCGCGCCGAACGCCGCGCCCGTCTCGCCCTTGGCGCTGCGGGTGAGCCGGTGCGCGGGCCGCTCGCCGGTCGGGTCGACCTCCCACACCGCCGAGGAGTAGCCCGTACCCTTCCGGTTGAGGGTGGCCACCGTCGTCACCAGCCGGCGGCCGTCCGGCGACAGCGCCAGCCCGGAGAGCCGCGGGACGGCGACGTAGTGGTCGAGGTCGTGGAAGACGGTCGGCGGTGCGCTCATGGGACCTTCCTAACATCCGCCACCCACCGGCGCGCGTGCACCTGCGACGATGCACCCCATACCTCCCGGAATCAAACCCGACCGTCACCACGTTGCACCACGTGGAGAGAGGAGACTGAGACCCGTGACGACGCACTCACCGCTGTTCCGCCTGGAGGCAGACGCCGAGCGCCAGCCCCAGCCCGCCCCGCTGCTCTTCGTGGCGCTCGAGGGGTTCCTCGACGCCGGGCAGGTCCGCAGCGCGCTGGCCGAGCACCTGCTGGACACCCTCGAGCACGAGGTGGTGGCCAGCTTCGCCGTCGACGAACTGGTCGACTACCGCTCGCGCCGACCGCTCATGACCTTCGACTCCGACCACTACGCCGACTACGACGACCCCTCGCTCATCCTCTACCGGATGACCGACGCCGCGGGCGAGCCGTTCCTGCTCCTGCACGGTGTCGAGCCGGACTTCCGCTGGGAGGGCTTCGTGGAGGCGGTGCGCCAGCTGGGACTGGCCTTCGGCGTGCGCCGCGTCGTGAGCGCGCACGGCATCCCGATGGCGGTGCCGCACACCCGGCCGGTGGGGATGACCCGCTTCGCCAGCGACCGGGAGCTGCTCGGCGACCACACCCCGATCTTCGGCTCGGTCAAGATCCCCGGCAGCGCCGAGGCGCTGCTGCACCTGCGGCTGGCAGAGGCCGGGCTGACCACGATGGGCGTGGCCGTCCACGTGCCGCACTACCTGGCCGAGACGCAGTTCGGCGACGCGGTCGTGGCAGCGGCCGACGCGGTCATGGACCTCACCGGGCTGGTGCTGCCGACCGCCGAGCTCGTCTCCGCCGCCGCTCTCACCCGCGGCCGCATCGAGGCCGAGCTCGAGCAGAACGAGGAGGCCCGCGAGGTCGTGGAGGGGCTGGAGCAGCGCTACGACCACTTCGTCGAGGGCCAGCGCCGCCGCAGCCTGCTCGCCGCGGAGGCGGCCAAGCTGCCCAGCGCAGACGAGATCGGGGAGGCACTGGAGGCGTTCCTGGCCGACCCGGGCGTCGCCGGTCCCGCACCCCAGGAGCCCGGCGAGGGCACCGAGGAGCCCGGCTGAGGCGACCCCGGGCCCAGCAGGACCCACGGGGTATGGCGTGCGCACGCCATACCCCGTCCTCTCACCCCTTGCCGTCCCGGTCGGGAGCGGCGGTCTGCGTGGGCGGGGTCGTGGACGGACCCGGGTCGAGCCGGCGCGCGGGAACCCGGAAGGACTCCATCCGGCGGCGGCGCGCGCCGGCGACCAGCACCCAGCCCTCGAGCGCCAGCCCGAGGACGAGCAGCGTCGTGCCGGCCAGGACGCCGGCCGTGCCCCGCAGACCCGTGCTCGAGGCGGCCTGCGCGGGCGGTCCGACCCGGAACTCCTGGGCGGGCTCGCAGGAGACCACGACCTCGCCGGTCAGACCCTGGGGGCTGCGCGCCAGCTCGTGGTAGGTCGCGCCGTCCACCTCCACCCCGTAGCCGGACACCGGTCGCAGCAGCGTGCGGTCGTCCGCGGTGCACACCGCCGTCGCGAAGGCGGACGCGTCGGGAGACCAGAGCGAGAAGCCGCCCGCCCCCGCGTCGACCGTCGTCCTGTGCGTCGCCGCGCCCAGCTGCACGTCCGGCGCCTCGGTCAGTCCCCGCAGACCGAGCCAGAGCAGCGCGGCGCCGGCCAGCACCATCAGCGCGGCGATCGCGGCCAGCAGGCGCCCGCGTGTCGTCCCGTACCCCGTCGGCATGACGGGAAACCTAGCCCACGCCGTGTCAGGATGTGAGCCGACATCCCCGACCCTAGGAGGACCCATGGGCCTGTTCGGCTCCGACGACCGCCCGGCACACCGGGAGGCCGACCTGCCGGCACCCGAGGACGCCGGTCCGCTGGACTCGATCGCCAACGCCTTCGTCAACCGGATCATGGACACGGGGATCGACGGCATCGGCCCGTTCTCCTCGTCCTCCAAGGTGGCGGCCGACGCGCTGGCCAAGCACCGCGGCGACGTCCGGAAGGCGGTCCGCGAGGTCGTCTCCGACCATGTCAAGCTGGCCGGCGCGGGCGGTTTCGCCACCGGCGTCGGCGGCATCATCACCATGCCGGTGTCGCTGCCGGCCAACGTGCTGGGCTTCTACGCGATCGCCACCCGCATGGTGGCCGCCGTCGCCGAGCTGCGGGGGTATGACGTCTCATCCCCGGGGGCCCGGGCGGCGGTCCTGCTCTCGCTCGTCGGCGCGGACGCCGACGACCTGCTGCAGAAGGCGGGGCTGGGCGCCGTCACCGGGATGACCGGCTCCGGCCGGCTGGCCCGGATGGCGGTCTCCAGGATGCCCAAGGCCGCCGGGATGATGATCAACAAGGCCGTCGGGTTCCGGCTGCTCACGACCGTGGGCGGCAAGGCCCTGGCCCGGTTCGTCCGGTTCGTGCCGATCGCCGGCGGCATCGTCGGCGCCGGCCTGGACGGGATCCTGATGAAGCGGATCGCCGACCACGCGCGCAAGGAGTTCGTGCCCCGCCCCGCCGGGGAAGGATCCGTCCACACCCCCTGACCCGGGCGCGCGTCGTCCACAGATCGTCGGCGAGGGGCTGCCGGCGGCAGCCCCTCGCCGTCACCGTTGGCGCATGGACGACATCACGGAGACGGAGACCACTGCGAAGCCCACCACCTGCGAGAGCACCCGGCGAGGGGAGGAGGCGGGGGAGGGGCCGGTGCTGCTCTCGGGCACCGAGCACCTGCTCGCGGCGCTGCCGCACGTGCTCGGCTACCACCCGCGCCGCTCGGTGGTGCTGGTCGCGACCGCCCCGGGCGCCCGCGACGCCCCCCACCGGCGCCACGCGGTCCTGACCGCGCGGGTGGACCTGCCGCCCGGCGAGGACGCGGACGTGGTGCTCCAGGCGTTCGCGGGGCCGCTGGCCCGGGTGGCCCGCGAGCAGGCCGGCGCCGGGGGAGGTGGCGCGGGTCGGGCCGGCGTGCCCGAGGGGCTGGACGGTCTGCTGCTGCACGTCTTCGTGCACGACGCACCTCCGCAGGTCGCCGACGCGGTGGCCTGCGCGGTCTGGACCCTGGCCTCGGCCGGCGGGCACGGCCTGCACGACCTGCTGCTCGTGGAGGGGGAGCGCTACCTGCCGCTCGTGGCCGACGGGGTCGCTGGCGGGCGGATCCTGCGGCTGGTCCTTGGCCTCGACCCTGCCGATGAGGTCGTGGCGGGGACCGGGGGCGCAGGTGGCGCAGGGGGCGCTTCCCGGGGAGCCGACGGCACGGCTGCTGACAGTGCCTGGGGCTGGCGTCCCGTCCCCGTGCCCGCGGACGTGCCCGGTGTGGCCGACCTCGTCCTGCGCGGGAGGTCGGCCCTGCCCGGACGGGACGACGTCGTGGCCGGCGTGCGCCGTCACGACCCTGACGCCGCGGCGCAGACCGGCTCGGCCCTGGACGCGCTCCGTCGCGGCACGGACGGCTCCGGCCGCACGAGGCAGCACCAGCTGTCCGCGCTGGCGTGCCTGAGCCGCTGGGTGGTCGACGGAGAGGACGAGCCGGACCCCGCGCAGCGGGCCCGCGTCGTCCTGGCGCTGTCGGACCGCACCCTGCGCGACGCGCTCCTGGCGCGGTGGCTGCCCGAGCTGTTCAGCGTGGAGGAGGTGCTGTCCGCCGAGGACGCGCGGGACCTGCGGCGTTCGGTCCGTGCGTGGCCCGCCCGGGACGCCGGAGCGCTGGACCGGCTGCTGGGGGTGGCCGCCGCGGTGCCCCGTCCGGTAGCCGCCCCGCTGCTGACCGTGGCCGGCGTCGTCGCCTGGGGACAGGGGGAGGGGACGGTCGCCAACGAGACGGTCGACCTCGCCCTGGAGATCGACCCCGGCTACCGCATGGCGCTGCTGGTGCAGGCGGCGCTGGAGCGGGGCATCCCGCCCTGGCGACGGGGGGCGAAGGCGGCCTGACCTGCGCTGCTGGGGACGCGGCACCGGGCGTGCGGGGGTGCCCACCTCGGGCCGTGCGGACGGAGACGACGGTGTAGCCTCCCTTCCAGGATTCCCAGAGTTTCCCCACAGCGAGGAGAGCGTCCCCATGTCGGTCATCGTCGGCTATATCCCCACGCGTGAAGGCCGTGCGGCCCTGCGCGCCGCCCGTGCCGAGGCACTGCTGCGTGAGACCAAGCTGATCGTCGTCAACTCCCACCGCGGCGGTCGCGACTTCGACGCCGTGGAGGCCCAGCGCTTCGAGGAAGAGCTGACCACCGTGCAGCACGACCTGGACGAGGCCGGCATCCAGCACGAGGTCCGCGCGCTGGTGCGCGGCAACGAGCCGGCCGAGGACCTGGTGCAGGTCGCCGACGAGAGCGACGGCATGCTCATCGTGATCGGGCTGCGCCGCCGCACCCCGATCGGCAAGCTGATCCTGGGCTCCAACGCCCAGCGGATCCTGCTCGAGGCGACCTGCCCGGTGCTGGCGGTCAAGGCCGGCGAGGACGACTGAACGCGAGGTCCACGGCATACCTTCCGGGCCGTCGCAGCGGGCGAGAAACGCCCGCTGCGACGGCCTGGGCATATCTCTTGGAGGGTCGACGTTTTATAATGGCAGGGTCGCCCGCCGTCGACACGGGTCTACCACCGCTTCCGAACTCGTCACGACGACTCCTCCCTGCCCCGCCGCCGCCCTGACCGCGCCAGAAATGAGTTGGTTCTTCCAGTGACCGCCAAGACCTCCCGTAACCCCGCCCCGACCGAGCTTCCGCCCGCCTTCGAGCACAAGGCTCTCAAGTCTCTCCTGGCGCAGGGCACGCAGGACGGTCACGTGGCGATGTCGCAGGTCCGGGACGCGCTCCACGAGGCCGAGGTCTCCACGTCCGCCGCCCAGAAGAAGGTGCTCCGCGTGTTCAGCGACCAGGCGATCGAGGTCCGCGACGACGGGACCTCAAAGGCCGCCGCGCCCCGGCGCGCCGCCCGCAAGACCGCGGCCAAGACGACGGCCGCGCCCGCCGCGAAGACGGCTGCCAAGAAGTCGGCCAGCAAGACCGGCGCCAGCAAGACCGCGGCCAGCAAGACCACGGCCAGCAAGACCACCGTCGCCGAGACGTCCGCGGAGGCCGCGGGCGAGGGCGCACCCGCGGCGAAGGCTGCTGCCCCCAGGACAGCCGCCAGGAAGACCGCGGCCAAGACCACCGCGGCGTCCAAGACCGCTGCCAAGACCACCGCTGCCAAGACCGCTGCGTCGAAGACCGCGGCCAAGGACGCCGACACCCCAGCGCAGGAGGCCACCACCGCGACCACGCGCCGCACCGCCACGAAGAAGGCGGCCACCACGCGCGCCGCCGCCGGTGCCGCCGCGGGCGACAAGCCGGCGCCCCGCAAGCGTGCGGCCAAGAAGGCCACCGCCGCCAGGACCACCGCCGTCGAGAAGCCGGACGAGGACGTCGAGGTCGACGACGAGGACGCCGACGAGGAGGACGCCGAGGCCGACAAGCCGGTCACCGCCAAGAAGGCGTCCGACAAGGACGACGACAGCTTCGTGCTGTCCTCGGCCGACGACGACGACGCACCGGCCCAGCAGGTCGTGACCGCCGGCGCCACCGCGGACCCGGTCAAGGACTACCTCAAGCAGATCGGCAAGGTCGCCCTCCTCAACGCCGAGCAGGAGGTCGAGCTCGCCAAGCGGATCGAGGCCGGCCTGTTCGCCGAGGAGAAGCTGAAGTCCGGCGAAAAGGTCGAGGCCAAGCTCAAGCGCGAGCTGTGGTGGATCTCCCAGGACGGCAAGAACGCCAAGAACCACCTGCTCGAGGCCAACCTGCGCCTCGTGGTCAGCCTCGCCAAGCGCTACACCGGCCGTGGCATGCTCTTCCTCGACCTCATCCAGGAGGGCAACCTCGGTCTCATCCGTGCGGTCGAGAAGTTCGACTACACCAAGGGCTACAAGTTCTCCACCTACGCCACCTGGTGGATCCGCCAGGCGATCACCCGGGCGATGGCCGACCAGGCACGCACCATCCGCATCCCGGTGCACATGGTCGAGGTCATCAACAAGCTCGCCCGCGTCCAGCGCCAGATGCTCCAGGACCTGGGCCGCGAGCCCACCCCGGACGAGCTGGCCAAGGAGCTGGACATGACGCCCGAGAAGGTCGTCGAGGTCCAGAAGTACGGCCGCGAGCCGATCTCCCTGCACACCCCGCTGGGCGAGGACGGCGACAGCGAGTTCGGCGACCTCATCGAGGACTCCGAGGCCGTCGTGCCCGCCGACGCGGTGTCGTTCACCCTGCTGCAGGAGCAGCTGCACTCGGTGCTGGACACGCTCTCCGAGCGTGAGGCCGGAGTGGTCTCGATGCGCTTCGGCCTCTCCGACGGCCAGCCCAAGACGCTGGACGAGATCGGCAAGGTCTACGGCGTGACCCGCGAGCGGATCCGGCAGATCGAGTCCAAGACGATGAGCAAGCTGCGCCACCCCTCGCGCTCGCAGGTCCTGCGGGACTACCTGGACTGAGGCCGTGCGCGCACCTGCGGGCCGGAGCCCCCGCGCGCTCGAGGGCATGTATGTCGTCCGCCTCACCCCGGAGGACTGGCGCAGCTACGCCGAGCTGCGGGTGGGCATGCTCACCGACGCCCCGGACGCGTTCTGGACGACGCTGGCCGAGGTGCAGGAGCGCACCGAGGAGGAGTGGCGACGCAGCAGCAACGGCCACACCCTCCAGGCGCGCGACGCCGGCGGACGGCCGGTGGGGACGGTGACGGTGCTCACCCCGGAGGTCCCGCCGCACGTCGGGCTGCTGCCCGGCGCCGGGGACGCGCTCGTGCTGGCCGTGTACGTCATACCCGATGCGCGCGGGCGGGGCGTGGTCGACGCGCTCCTGGAGGCGGCGCGGGCCCTGGCCCGGGACGTGCTCGGCGCGGACCGGCTGGTGCTGCAGGTGACCGAGACGAACGTGGCCGCCCTCCGGGTCTACGAGCGGCACGGCTACGCGCTGACCGGGCACTCGCTGCCGCACCCGCGCCAGCCGGGCGTGCGCGACCTGGAGATGGCCCGACCCGTCTGAGCCGTCCGTCCACGCGGTCCGGGCCGGCGGCGGTCGGTGCAGCGGGATGGCGATCACCTGGCCGGCGCTCCGTCACGCCTCTGCCTTGCCCCGCACGAGGTGCAGACCCTCGGAGACCTCCCAGCCGGTGTCGTCGGAGAAGTGGCGCAGGTACCAGGCCACCGCCTCAGCTCGGCCGCGCACCCGGAGCTTGCGGTAGATCGCCGAGGTGTGGTGCATGACGGTCTTGGCGCTGATGCCGAGGTCGACGGAGATGTCCCGGTTGGTGCCGCCGGAGACGAGCCGTGCCAGGACGTCCAGCTCGCGCCCGGTCAGCTCGTGCCCGGTCAGCTCGTGCCCGCTGCGGGAGGACGCTGAGACCTCGCCCGGGCGGGCAGGCTCCCGTTCCCGCCCGAGCAACGGACGGGAGGCGGGGACGGCAGGGCTCGTCCGGCGCACCTGCGCGGCGTAGTCCAGCGCGGCGTCGATCGCCTCGTCGAGGTCGAGCCGGCCGCCCCAGGCGAGGTGCGTGCTCGCCTCCGGGTGCGTCGCGGCGGCCGTGTCCAGGCCGCGGACCGCCCGGTCGTAGGCGTCGGCCACCAGCAGCGGGAGGGAGGGGCGCAGCAGCGCGTCGTGGTGCAGGAGGATCCCCCGCAGCCGCCAGGCCCACTGCAGGTCCCCGGTGCGCACCGCCAGCAGGAACAGGCACAGCAGCGGCGGTCCGGAACGCTGCCGCGTGCCGTGCGTGCGCACCCGGCGCAGCGTCGTGGCGCAGTGCTCGGCGGCCCTGGCCGGGTCGTCCGCGGTGAGGGCGCCGAAGGCCGCGGTCGGCTCCAGCCAGTCCAGCACGGCGAGGTCACCGCAGTCGTGGGCGAGCCGCACCAGCTGGTCCAGGGAGGGCAGGTCGTGCGGACGTCCGTGCTCCGTGGGCAGACCGCGCAGCAGGATGGAGGGGCGCAGCACCAGGGCGGGATCGTCCAGGTGGTGGCTGCGCTCCAGCGCCTGGCGCGCCCACCGGGCAGCGGCCACGAAGTCCCCCCGCTGGTGGGCGAACATCCCGCACCAGGTCTCCAGCCTCGAGAGCCGGACCTCGTCCCCGAGCCGTTCGGCCAGCCGGCGGCCCTCGTGCGCCCACTCCTCGAGGCGTGTCCGCTCGACCATCGAACGGGCCGCCTGGACCGCCAAGCAGGTGATCTCCAGCAGAGCGCGCTCCCCCAGGGAGCGGGCCCGCTCGCGGACCTCGGCCAGGGCGTCCGCCGCGGCCGTGGTCGCGGCCGGTGACTCGGCGGACTCCGCGCGCAGCAGCTCGCGCCAGGCGGTGAGCACCAGCACGTCGCTCGGATCGGACATCCCGGCCCCCTCGGTCCCGGCGCACAGGTCCAGGACGGTGCCTGTCAGACCGAGCACCTCCGGCGTCGTGCCGCGTCCGGCCCGCACGGGCAGCAGCGCCAGGAGCAGGACGCTGGCGTCGGACGCGTCGCGGTGCCGCAGCGCCCGCCCCAGTGCCGCCTCGAGGTCCTCCTCCAGGGGTGCGACGAGCTCCCGGGCGGCGGTCGGCCGGCCGGCGCGTTCCAGGGCGACGGCCTCCTCGGCCACCCGGCGTGCCCACCGGCGGTGCCGGCCGAGGAGCTGGGGCGACGAGGGGCTGTACGCGGTGCCGTCCGCGGTGCCGTCCGCGGTGCCGCCCAGGTGCCCCCGGAGCAGCGGCGGCAGGGAGAAGCGGCTGCCCCGCTGGTCGTGGTGGGGCTCCACGAGGTGGACGTCGACGAGGGCGGAGAGCTCGTCGACCACCTCCGCGCGTCCGCAGACCTCCGCGAGGGCCTCGATCCCGACGGGGCCGTGGAAGACGGCCAGGTCCTCCAGCAGGGCCCGCTCTCCGGGCTCCACCAGGGAGATGCTCAGCGCCACCGCGGCGAAGAGGTCGTGGGTGTCGTCCTGCCCCGCCACGGCCCTGGCCCGCAGCAGCCGGCCGGGCTCGCGCGCCAGCAGGCTCACGAGGGTGGCGGGGGAGTAGGTCGCGGTGCGTGCCGCCACCAGGCTGATCGCCCCCGGCAGACCGCCCAGCGCGCCGCAGATCCGGGCGACGTGGCCGATCGCGGCGTCCTCCATCTCGGCGGCCGTCCCGGTGCGCGAGGCCACGTCGAGGAAGATCTGGACCGCCGGATGGTGCCGCAGCACGTCCGGGTCCTCCGTGGGGTCCGGCGCCTCGAGGGGCGCCAGGCGCACGACGACCTCGTCGGCCAGCCCCGAGGGGGTGCGGGAGACCAGCAGCACCCTGCGCCCGGGCTGCGCGTCGCGCAGGTGCCGCACCACCTCGCGGGCCCCGGTCACGTGGTCCGCGTCGTCCACGAGGACCAGCCCGGCCGGTGGGACGACCTCCAGGGCGGCACGCAGGGCGCCAGGCAGCGTCGTGCGCCGACCCTCGACACGGTGGTGCTCGGGTCCCGCGACCTCGACGGCCGCCCGCGCCACGCTCGTGCGGCCCGACCCCGGCAGCCCGGTGATGGTGACCAGCGAGCCCGGCTCGCCCAGCGCGGTGGCGACCGACCGCAACGCCTCGTCGCGACCGTACAGCCTCACGGCACGCATCTTGCGAGTATGGCAGCGATCGGCGGCCTCGTATAGGGCGGTCGCCCTAGACGAGTTGTCCACCCGTCGGGAACTGGGGCATCCGCCCGATGCGCAACCTGTGCAGATCCTGGTAGGCCTGTCCGTCGGGACCGCTCCTGCTCCGGGGGCGGTCCGGCTCCGGCGGCAGAGGGAACGATCATGGCGACGACGTCCAGGTCCCCGAGGATCACCCGCGCGCTCGGGGTGGCGGTGGCTGCGAGCATGGCGGTGGCCGGCCTGACCGTGCCCGTCCTGGGCACCGCCGGCCCGGTGGTGGCCGCGGACGACACCCTGGGCCGGGAGGCGGTGCTCACTCCGGAGCAGCTGGGGACCGGCGGGCTCGACGGGCTGCAGTACGCCGACCCCACCGAGGCTCTGTCCCTCATCGACCCGCCGACGGCCGGCAGCCGTGGCGGTGCCAGCCTGTCCTACCCGCTGCTCGTCCCGCCCGGACGCGGCATCACCCCCGACCTCTCGCTCACCTACGGCTCGGAGGGGGACGACGGCTGGACGGGTATGGGGTGGGACCTGTCGGTCGGCGAGGTCGCCGTGGACACCACCTTCGGTGCGCCGTGGTTCGACGCGGACGAGGAGAGCGAGTCCTACACCCTCGACGGCGACGAGCTCGTGCCCAACGCGGTGCGCGACGACTGGGAGCCGCGCGTCGCCGAGCGCCAGGACTGGACCCGTCAGGTCGAGACCGGCTACGAGCAGATCATCCGGCACGGGGACAGCCCCACGACCTACTTCTGGGAGGTCCGCGACAAGCAGGGCAACGTGCGCTGGTACGGCGGCACGCCCGACTCCGGCGGTCCCGTCCCGGAGGTGGCGGCCACGATCGACCCCTCGGCCATCGTCACCGACCTCGACGGCAACGGCGTGCGCTGGCTGCTCTCCGCCCAGCGCGACGTCGGCGTCAACCTCATCACCTACCACTACGAGACGCTGCGCTACGAGAGCAGCGACAGCGGCTGGGACGCCGTGGACACGTGCACGCACCCGTCGAGGATCTGCGGGAGCCACACCTTCCTGAGCCGCATCGACTACACCGCCAAGGCGACGGCGGACGGGCCGGAGGACCCCGCCTACCAGGTGCGCTTCGAGCTCGAGGACGGCGACCGGCTCGACCCCGTCGTCGACGCCACCGGCGGCTACGTCGACGTGCTCGCGCAGCGGCTGGCCACCGTCAAGGTGCTCCACGGCGACCCTGCCGACCAGCCGCGCACCTCCGACGACACCTACGGCGACCTGGCCGTGCGCTACGACCTCGCCTACCTCGAGGACACGCCGTTCGACAAGTCGCTGCTCGGCAGCCTCACGCAGAGCGGTGGCGACCCGGACGAGACGGCCGTGCACACCTTCGGCTACTTCGACGACGTGCGCGCCGGCGACGGCACGTACGCAGGCTTCGGGGAGAGCGCGACGTGGCTCACGGGCGACGACCTGAGGACCCGCTCGATGCTGGACAAGAAGGTCGCCCCGGGGGCCCTGGGGGCCTCGGAGTCGAACTCGGCCGAGGGGCACGCCTACATCGGGTTCAACCCCGAGATCCCGCAGAAGGTCGGCTCCTTCGGCGGCAGCATCCAGGTCGGCGGCGGGGAGACCAAGGCGCTCTCGGAGTGGATGGACATCAACGGCGACGACCTGCCGGACAAGGTGTGGCTGGACGGGCGCACCGTCTCCTACCGGCTCAACCAGAACGGCCCGAAGGGCACCACCGAGTTCGCCGGCCCGCAGGACACCTCCGGCATCGACTCGCTCTCCTTCGACCAGAACGTCGACGTCCAGCTCTCCGTGGAGGCCTACCTCGGCGTCACCGTCTCCTTCGGTCTGGGCACGAGCGTGTCGTGGAGCAACTCCTACTTCAGCGACGTCAACTCCGACGGGCTGCCCGACCTCGTCAACGACGGCACGGTGCTGTTCAACCACCTCGACGACCAGGGCCGGCCGACCTTCGAGAGCTCGAGCACCAACACCGTCGTGCCCCTGCCCACCGGCAGCGGCCCGGCCGCGCCGCCGAGCAGCGACCTGCTCCAGCAGATCCAGGACCAGCTCGAGGAGAGCTCGCCCCTGGTCGACACGGTGCGCCGCTGGACGGCGCCAGCCTGCGGACGGGTCGTGATCGAGGCACCCGTGACGCTGACGCCGGTCGACGGCGACTCCCTCGACGGCGTGCGCGTCGCGGTGCAGCTGGGCGACGACGAGCTGGCCTTCGACGAGCTCACGGTCGACGGCACGACCACGGCCTTCGAGGCCGCCGGCCCGGTCGACCCCGCCGAGCACGACGACGACAGCGGCACGGCATACACCTGCCCGGCCGACGAGCCGGTGGACCTGCCGAGCGAGGCGGACCAGGCGACCCCGGGCGGGGTGGCCTTCCCTCTCGTGCTCGACGTGGCCGCCGGCGACGCGATCTACTTCCGCGTCGGCTCGGTCGACGACGGCGCCGGGGACCAGGTGACCTGGTCCCCGGTGATCAGCTACGCCGAGGTCGCGGGCTTCGGGTCCGCCGCCGACGTGCCGCCGGACGTCAACGGGCTCTCGCAGACCGTCTACGACGCGGCCGCGGACTTCACCACCGTCGGGCGGCCGGACACCCGGGTCGGTATGCCGTACGCCGGCACCGTCTCCTTCTCCGCCACCATCGAGAAGTCCGCCGAGACCTCCGACGACCTCGACCTCGTGCTCGAGCACGGCGGCGTCCCCGTGGACCTCGGCGCCGACGCCCACCTGACTGCCGACTTCACGGGCACCCGGACGGTCACGGCGAGCTTCGACGTCACGGCCCCGCCGCTGCCCGACCCGGACCACCCCGAGCAGCAGGTCGGGGCGCCCGACACCGTCGGCGCCCACCTGGCCGTCGACACCCCGATCGACCTCGGCGCGGTGGAGTGGTCCTCCTCGCTCACCTACACCGCTGCGACCGGTCCCGACGGGACTGCCCTGGACGTCGCTGACGCCGACGGCGACCCGAGGATGGTCATGGACCTGACGCCGGAGGTCGACATCTACCCCCAGCGGCGCCCCGCCGGTGTGTCGGTGCCGTGGACCTCCAGCGTCGGCGGGACCTTCGACGCCGTCGTGGGCCTGACCCAGGACACCGGTCAGGTCGGCGGTCCGGTGACCGTGTCGGTCAAGGACGCCGACGGCGTCGTCGCGCAGGCGACGCTGAAGCTGGACCCCAACCCCGTGCCCTTCGCCCTCGCCTCGGTGCACACGGTGCAGCTCGACGCGGCCCTGACCTCGGACACCGACTACTGGGTCGAGGTGACGATGAGCGACCCGTCGGTCTCCGAGACGACCGAGCTGACCTCCTTCGCGCTGCGGCCGGACGGCGCGAGCGACGGCTCCGGCGACGTCGCGCTCGACGTGCCGGTGCTGGCCAGCGGGCTGCAGGGCATCTTCCCGCTGCCCTACCGCGGCTGGGCGGTCGCCGGCTACCGGGCCGGCGGGGACCTGGCGACCCGGCCGATCCAGGAGGACGCCTTCGTCGTCGACCCCGACGACTACCCCGACGACGCCGACACGCAGAGGCCGGACGGCTTCGACGACGTCGCCGACGGTGCCCCGACCACCGAGCGCGCCTACGCCTACCTGGGCCTGGCCGACCCGCCCGGGGTGCCCGCCGAGCTCGCCGCCGACTTCCCGCGGCGCGGGCCGCTGGCGGGCCCGGTCTGGCAGGGCACGAGGGAGAACCTGGCCGCCAGCGCCACCAGCATGCGCTCCTCGCGCCTCGGCGCGGACAGCATCGACCTGGGCGTCGCGGGCGGCTCCGGCCGGGCCGTGACCCGCGTCTCGGTCACCGCCCCGGCGGCCGCCCTGGCGATCGGCCTCGGCCCGCTCGGCGGCAGCCTGGGCGTCTCGCCGAGCTTCGGCCTGGTCGACCTGGAGGACCTCAACGGCGACGGCTACCCCGACGTGGTCACCGACACGCAGGTGCAGTACACCCGCCAGCGCGGCGGCTTCGCGCCGGACAGCGTGGGCTTCGACGGAGAGACCGAGGCACAGAACCTCACCGCCTCGGCCTCCCTGGGCCTGAGCATCGGCCTGGTCGACATCAACGCCAACGCCAAGGGGCAGACCAACGCCACCGAGGGTGACTCCGCCGGCAAGGGCGGCGACGCCAACGAGAGCGGCGTCGGCCTCGGCGTCGACCTGGGCGTCAGCGGCAGCTGGACCAACCCGACCACCTCCGGCGGCTCCGGGGACACCGGCGTGCCCGGCGTCCCGACCAACCCGGCGCAGGAGTACGGCGAGGACTTCACCGACGCCGCGGGCGAGGCGACCGACGGCGGCTCGACGACCCAGAGGGCGCTCGCCGACGTCAACGGCGACGGGCTGCCCGACGTGGTCCGCGGCACGCCCGACGGCGTCTTCGTCCGCTACAACCTGGGCTATGCCTTCACCGAGGGCGAGCTCAGGCTGGGCAGCGGAGGCTTCGGGACCCGCGACTCCTACGCCGGGTCGACCGGCGGCGGCTTCTCCACGCCGTGGGCGGAGTTCGCCGGCGGGGTCACGCTCGACTGGAACTACGACATGGCACGCTGGTCCTGGCAGGACCTCAACGGCGACGGGATCCTCGACCAGGTCCACAAGGGCGCGATCGACGGTCCTCCCACGGTCCGTTTCGGCACCGGCAGCGGGCTGCGCGACGCCGTGACCTACGGTCCGATGCAGTCCGGGCAGCCGGCGATGGGCTCCATCGACGTGGGCCAGCAGGCCTCCTTCGACCGGTCCAGCAGCGTCGGCGGCGGCTTCAACTTCACCGTCTACGTGGGACCGCTGTGCCTGCCCACACCGCTGTGCTACATCGTCATCAACCCCGGAGCCAGCTACCAGAACTCGCTGTCCAGCAGCGAGGTGACGCTGGCCGACGTCAACGGCGACGGCTATGCGGACTCGCTGGCCACCACCGACGACGCGGCCCTGCAGGTGATGCTCAACACGCACGGGCGGACCAACCTGCTGCACACCGTCGACAACCCCCTCGGCGGCACCGTCGAGCTCGACTACGAGCGCAAGGGCAACACCGTGGAGCACCCGGGCTCGGTGTGGGTGATGAGCAGCGTGAGGGTCGACGACGGCCACCCCGGGGTCGTCGACGGCGTCGACACGGACGGCGCCGACGTGCTGCAGCGCACCTTCGACTACGACGGGCTGCGCTTCGACCGGGTGCACCGCCAGTCGCTGGGCTTCGCCACGGTCACCGAGCACGAGGTCGACGCCTCCGACGGCACCGTGATCCGCAGCACCGAGCGCAGCTACCTCAACGACAACGTCTTCGACGCCGGGCTGGCCACCACGGTGGTCCAGTACGACGCCTCCATCGGCCGGGGCGAGGGCAACATCCAGGGCGCCACCATGGAGTGGGGCTTCCGCGACGCCCGCGACGCCCTGGGGGACATCCATGCCCCGGTGACCACGGTCGACGCCGCCGGCCTGCCCGGCGCGATCGAGGTGACCGGTGTCGGCTCGCTCGGCACGTCCGTCGCACCGCTGCTTCTCGAGGTCGGCGAGCAGCAGTACGACGGTGCCCAGGTCGGTCAGGAGACGCTGAGCGTCTACGCCTACGACGGCCTCGGCAACGTCCTGACCCAGCTCGACGAGGGTGAGACCGAGACGACCGCCGACGACGTGCTGACCCGGATCGTCTACAGCACCTGCAACATCTCCTCCACGATCGGCTGCCCGACCGCGCCGGCCGCGCCGAGCCCGCTGTGGGACCAGGACGTCTGCCCGACCTGGGTCAGCCTGCCTGCCGAGATCACGCTGACCAACGGCGCGAGCGGGGCCTCCGAGATCGTCTACGGCCACCGTGACGGGCGCGCCGCGCTGTGCGACAACGCCTCGGTCACCCACCTGGAGGAGCAGATCGACGGCACCGGCGCCACCGCCGTGACCGACCTGGCCTACAACGAGTGGGGCGCCTACGACCGCATCGTCCACCCCGCGGGCAAGGACGGCGTCCGGTATGCGGTGCAGTACACCTACGACGCCGACCGGCACTCCGACGTCGCCCGGGTGGCGGAGTACGACCTGGCCACCGACGCCGCCGTCGCCGCCTTCATCGCCACCGGCGACACGAGCGGCGCGCTGCGCACCGGGGTGACCTCCTCGGCCACCTTCGACCCGCTCTCCGGGCGCGTCGCCTCGCGCACCAACGCGCCGGGGTGGACCACCAGCTACACCTACGACACCCTCGGACGGATCGTGGCGATCAGCCAGATCGGGGAGAGCGAGGCGCTGGTCAGCTTCGACTACGCGCCCAGCGACCCGGACTACGGGTATGCCGTCGCGCACCACACCGACGCGCTCCACCCGGGCGACACGATCGACACCGTCACCTTCGTCGACGGGCTGGGCCGCACCACGCAGACCAAGCGCGACGTGAGCCTGCACACCGCCGTCGGCGAGCCCGGCGTGGCGGGGCGCAGCGTCAGCGGCGCAGTGGCCTACGACGCCCTCGGGCGCGTGGTGAGCGACCACTACCCGACCGTGGACCAGCAGCCCGAGCTCACGGCATACGACCTGAGCGTCCCGGACCCGGCCGCCGCCACGGTGACCGTCCTGGACCTGTGGGACGCGCCGGACGAGGTGACCCAGCCCGGTGGCCGGGTGACGACGAACGTCTACACCTACACCGAGCTGCCCGGCTCCGACCCGGCGACGGTCGTCTACGAGACGGTCAGCACCGACCCGCGCGGTCGGGCCACCACGACGTGGACCGACATGCGCGGCCGGGTGCTGCAGATCGACGACGAGCCGGCGGGCGAGCCGAGGCTGACGTCGACCTACGACTACGCCGGGACCGGTGCGCTGCTGAGCTTCACCGACTCCTCGGGCGAGGTGACCACGCACGCCTACGACATGCTCGGGCGGCGCACCTCCACCGACACCCCGGACGCCGGCC
Source organism: Ornithinimicrobium avium (assembly GCF_003351765.1). Taxonomy (NCBI): domain Bacteria; kingdom Bacillati; phylum Actinomycetota; class Actinomycetes; order Micrococcales; family Ornithinimicrobiaceae; genus Ornithinimicrobium; species Ornithinimicrobium avium. The sequence continues at coordinate 1,241,349 of NZ_CP031229.1, read as the reverse complement.
TGGTGGAGATGACCTACGACGACGAGGGCCGGCTGACCAGCCGGGTCACGCCCAACCTGCGCGCCGCGGGCACGGCCACCACCTACGACTACCAGCTGGGCAGGCTCGTGACCATCGACCACCCGGACGGGACGCCCGACGTGTCCTACACGTACGGCGCCATGGGTGCCGACGGCAACGGCGCGGGGCGCATCACCCGCGTGGAGGACGGCACGCGCATCCTCGACCTCGGCTACAGCCGCGGCGGGACCGTGGTGAAGCAGGCCGCGCAGGTCAAGCTGCACAACTGGGACCCGGCCAGGGCGCAGGACTTCACCTGGACCACCACGTGGGACTACGACGGGCTGGGCCGGCTGCTGCACATGACCTACCCGGACAGCGAGCGGCTGACCTACGACTACGACGCCGGCGGTCTGGTGCGCGCCGTGACCGGTGAGGAGGACGGCTACGAGGACGTCATCATCGGCTTCGACGAGGAGGGCGAGCCGATCGTCGAGCGTCGTCCGCGGACGTGGCACTACGACTACCTGCTCGGGTCGACCTACGACGAGTTCCTCTCGCCGCGCTCCTCGGAGTACGGCAACGCCGTCACGACCGAGTGGGCCTACGACCCCGCGACCCGGTGGCTGGACCGTCAGCGGACGATCTCTGCGGACCGCAAGGTCAAGAAGCCCGCGCAGACCGAGATCCAGGACCTCAACTACGACTACGACGCCGTCGGCAACGTCCTGGCGTACCGCAACGAGCTGCCCGCCCCCGAGCCGAGCCTGTTCGGCGGCCCGAGCCGGCAGACCTACGAGCTCGACGCCTACGACCGGCTGGTCGGGGCGCAGGGCCAGTGGGACGTCGACACGAAGGCCACGCGCGCCTACGCGTTGGACCTGGAGCTGGACGAGCACCGCAACGTGGTCGCCAAGAACCAGCGCGACGTCATACGCAAGGGCAAGAAGGAGCTCGTCCAGGACGAGACGACCTACACCTTCGACCGGACCTACTCCGACGCCGCGCCGGGGCTGGCCGAGTCCGCCGACGGGACCGTGGGACCGCGCAGCTACCACTTCGACGCCGACGGCAACCTGCTCGGGACCAAGGACTCCAAGGGCAGGTGGATCCGACAGCTGACCTGGGACGCCACCGACCGGCTCACCCTCGTGGACGACTCGTCGGCGAGCACGACCTACAAGTACGACGACTCGGGCCAGCGGATGATCGAGCGCGGACCCAACGGGGAGACGGCCTTCGTCAACCCGTGGTTCACGCTGCGCAACGGCACCGAGATCTACAAGCACGTGTGGGCCGGCGACAACCGCATCGCCACCCAGCGCGACGACGGCGGCGAGGAGGAGCTGACGCGCTACTTCCTGCACCAGGACCTGCAGGGCAGCACCAACATGGTCACCGACTACCGCGGAGAGACCTTCCAGCACCTGGAGTACTTCCCGGGCGGGGAGATCTGGTTCATGGAGAACAGCACGGTCTACCGCACGCCGTACCTCTTCGGCGGGCACTACTACGACGAGCGGCGCGACCTGCTCGACGTCGGCCCGCGGTGGTACGACACCCGCGAGGAGATGCTCTACTCGCCCGACCCGCTGCTGGCCGGCGACCCGACCGCGGTCGTGGCCAACCCCGAGCTGCGGGCGGCGTACTCCTTCGCGGGGTCCAACCCGGTGAGCTTCATCGACCCCTCCGGGCAGGCGTTCATCTGGACCAAGACGCGCCAGAACGCCCAGATGGAGGAGATCAAGAAGTACCGTGCCGCCCTCGACGCGACGCCGGCGCTGCGTGCCCAGGCGCTCGCCGACCTGCAGCGCACGCTGCCGAGCTCGTTCGCGAAGTATGCGATCAGCAAGCACACCGCGCGCATCCAGAAGCTGGACCAGGTGCTCAGCGCGGTGCCGCTGGTCGAGGTCAACGTCTCGACCGGGACGGTCAAGCTGGGCTTCGTGGCCAGTCCGCAGGTGACGGTGCGCAAGGGGTCTGCGACCGGCGGCGACGACGCGTCCGGGGCAGCCCCGCCACGGCCCGACGCGGTGCTGCCCGGAGGCCCCGGTCCGGACGTGGGCGGCGACGCGGCGGCGGACAGCCTCACGCCGGCGCAGGTGCAGAAGCTCAAGCCGCTGCCGCCGCTGCCGCACAAGGCCGCCGCGGACGCCGGCGGGGACGCCACGGACGCCCACGCCCAGGCGGTTCAGCGGCAGAAGGCCAAGCCGTTGCCGCCCACGCCGGTCAAGCAGCAGGAGGCGGTGCCCAGGAGCGACGAGTAGCCCGCCCCCCACCCGACCGGCGACACGGTTGGCCCGCCCCCACCGCACTTCACGACGGTTGTCGTAAAGCACGACGGAAGTATCCGTCAGCCTCTACGACAACCGTCGTGGAGTCGTGCCGCGTCCCGCCGGCGCCCGTCAGTCGCTGCCCGTCGGGCGCGTGCGCCGCGCCTTGATCGCCGAGCGCCGCCGCTTGGCGTCGAGCCGGCGGCGCTGGGACCCGCGCGTCGGCTTCGTCGCCCTCCGCGGTGGCGGCGGGGGAGCGAGCGCCTCGCGGATCAGCTCGGCCAGGCGCTCGCGGGCCGCCTTGCGGTTGCGCCGCTGGGAGCGGTGCTCGGCCGCCACCACGCGCACCCGCCCACCGACGAGGTATGCCGTGAGCGCACCGGTCACCCGCTCGCGCTGGTGCGCGGTGAGGGTCGTGGAGGTGGCCGGGTCCCACCACAGCTCGACCCGGCTGTCGGTCGTGTTGACCCCCTGTCCCCCTGGGCCGCTCGCCCTGGTGAAGCGCTCCTCGAGCTCGCCCGCGGGCACGACGAGGCCGTGGCGCAGCCCCGGTCCGGGCGGCACCACGAGGTCGAGCTCTGCGGCAACGGGCATGGTTCTCAGTGTGGCAGCACGCGCTGAACGGGGCGATCCAACGGGTATGCGCCGCGAATGGGCGCCACACGCGATTTAACTTTGGAGCGTTTAGGTGTTTGAACGATCGACGGGTAAAGAAACGGCAAAGATCCATTTAGAATTTTGTGTGACCTGACCCGAACGAGGCAGGTAGCTACGCAATGGAGGCGTCGAGATTCATGAGCAATAGGCAGGTAGGCCGCGGTTGGTCGCGGGCGGCGCAGGGGAGTGGTCTGGCGCGACGGGGCGTCATGGCGCTGGTGGTGCCCGCGATGGCGGCTCATCAAACTTAACCGGGCAACTCGGTGATTCTGGCTGTGGCCCGCCGGTGTTGGCGGGTGCAGGCCCAGCGTATCCGGCGCCTCTGGTTGTCGGTGTTGCGGAACCCGAAGGCGTTGCGTCCTTGGTGCTTGGCCAGCCGGTTGTAGCCCTCGGAGCGGGCGTTGGAGTAGCCGGTGAGGATCGCGGCCTCCACGGCGGGCCACCAGGCCTCGATGGTGGCGGCGAGGCGGTGGATCTCCGGGGAGCGGGAGGAGGCGGCCTGCTCGTAGAAGAGCCACAGCCGGTGGGAGATCACCGACCGGTCCGGGTCCGTCCCGGACAGCGCGAGCAGCTCACGTAGGCGCTCCTTGACGGTGTAGGCGTACAGGACCTCCTGCCCGGGGTCGCCTGCGTCGATCAACCGGTTCCACATCCTGACGAACGAGGCCGACGAGAGGTTCTCGTGCGCGGTGAGCAGCCGGCGCCGCCCCGCCCACTCCGGGTCCTTCTTGCGGCCGCGTCGGCCGCGCACGTCGCGGGTGGCGCGCTGCCGCACCTCGGTCAGGGTCTGGTTGGCCAGGGCGACCAGGTGGAAACGGTCTGCCACCACGACCGCGTCCGGCAGCGCCTCGGTCACGGCCTTGAGGTAGGAGGCGGACAGGTCGATCGTGACGTGGGTGATGCCCGCCCGCCAGGAGTCAGGCTGGGCGAGCAGCCAGGCCTTCACCCCGGCCGAGGCGCGCCCATCGACGTGGCCGGGCAGCCCGCCGGTACCGGCGGCGTCCACGATCCCGCTCAGCCACCGGTCGGCCACCACCTGCCAGCGGCCGGTGTCAGGGTCCTGGGTCCACCGCACCTTCCCGCGACGGGTCTCATCGATCCCGAGCACGCACACCGGTGGTAGCGGCGCGCTCAGCGCCGGGCTCACGTGGTCGACGAACGCCGCGTGCGCGACCGGCCAGGACACCCCGTGGTATCGTGCAGCGGCCCTCACGTCTTTGAAGTCCTCGGCCACCCCGGCGCCGCACGCCTGGCGCAGCCTCGTGGTCAGCCGGGCCCGGGCCGGGACGCTGGGCAGTGCCTGGCGTGAACGAGCCCCTCGCGCACAGCCCCTCCCGGCACCGCCACCGCCGCTTGTGCCAGACCAGGCGCACCGGGTCCGTGCCGTAGGGCAGGTCCCGCGGCCTTGTCCTCGCCCGGCCCTTGAGCGAGGTGGAGATCACCCCGCACGCCGGGCACGCCGCAGCGGCCTCCACAGCGGTGGCCACGTGCACCACCCGTGCACCGTCGTCCTCGAGCTCGACCAGCTGGACCGCGACTCCTTCCAGCCCCAGCAACCGGTCGGCGCCGACCTCGACGTGCTGAACCTCAACCTGATGTTGCGTACCCTGGGACATGCCCGTGACCTCACCAACGCGGCCATGAACTGCTTGACACAGCCATGATCACCGAGGTCACGGGCACCTCACGTCAGGTCAGGCTCCCCGGGCGTGCCCGGTTAAGTTCGAAGAGCCGCGATGGCCATCGGCACGTTCACCGGGGTGGGACCAGCGCAGGCGGCTCCGGCTAATTCCGGCAGCGGGTTCACGCACGGGATCTGCAACGGCGTGGTGAACCAGCTCGCGCACCGAGGCGCGGTCCAGACCAACCTGCTGCGGGCCGCTGCTAGGCAGAACGCTGCAGCGATCGCCGAGCTCGAGGCGCAGCGTGCCGCTCTCGAGGCCGAGCGTGCCGCTCTTGTCGCGGACAGGTCCGACCTCGACCAGCGGATAGCAGATCTCGAGCTCGAGGAGCAGCATCTCAACGAGGCTATGGCCGCCGCCGAGAGCGCACTGGCCGAGCTCAACGCGAAGCCGCCGGCTGCGCCTCGTAGGACCTTCGTCCACACGCCCACGTGCGTCAGTGGCTTGTCCACAGATCGCCCTGGACCCGGGCGGCGCGGGGGCACGGCATCGCAGGCTGACCGGCATGGATTCTGCGCTCCGGGCTCACCTCGACCAGCACGGGGGAGTGCTTTCCACCAAGGCAGCTGCCCGCCTCGGCCTCTCCGGCAACGACCTGAGGGCGCTGGTGCGGGCCGGCGTCCTCACCCGCGTGGCCAGGGGCGCCTACGTGGAGACGAAGCTGCTCCAGGGCGTCAGTCCCGAGGAGCACCACCGGCGGCGCACCATCGGGATCGTGGTCAGCCGGCACGGCCGGCTGGCGGCCTGCCAGCAGAGCGCCGCGGTCCTGCACGGACTTCCGGTGCTCGACAAGGAGCTCGAGCTGGTGCACACCGTGCACACCCGGGAGGGGCAGGACGGGGGCCGCCGCTTCGACACCTACCGCATCTACCCGTTCCCCGGCGAGGACGCGCTGACCCACAAGGACGGGGTACCCACTGTGATTCCGGCTCTCGCCGTGCTCGGGACCTCGCTGCGGGCGGGGCTGTGGTCCGGCCAGGTGGCGACCGACGCAGCTCTTCGGGCAGGGCTGACCACGAAGGAGGAGCTGACGAGCTGGCTGGAGCGGATGCCGCGCCATCCCGGGATCGCGCGCGCCCGTCAGGTCGTCAACCAGGCAGACGCCCGCAGCGAGTCGGCGGGCGAGTCCATCCTGCGGCTGCTGCTCGCGGACCTCGGCTACATCGCCATTCCGCAGCACAAGGTCAAGGACGCCTCGGGCAAGGTCATCGCCCGTGTCGACTTCTACCTGCCGGAGATCGACGTCGTGGTGGAGTTCGACGGCATGGTGAAGTACGGCGGAAAGGACGGCAAGGATGCCCTCGAGGCGGAGCGGCAGCGTGAGCGTCGCATCCGCGGGCTCGGACACGGCGTCGCTCGGGTTGTCTGGGCGGACCTCTACAACGTGACCAGGATCAAGAACGAGATCCACGCCGCCTACCGGAGCCGCACGTCCACTTCACGACGTTAGTCGTAGAGCGCGACGGAAGTATCCGTCACTTTCTACGACAACCGTCGTGAAGTCGGTTGGGCGAGGCCGACGGCTCGGCGGGGTGTGGCACGGGCGGGGCGAGGCGGGAGGGAGGCCAGCCCTCAGCGCCGCCAGAGGCCGTCCCACCATGCCCGGATCCCGCTCAGCCCGCTCTGCGGCAGGACCGCCGCGTTGGCGCGCACGTTCCACGGGGTGGCCATCCGCACCTGCTCGACCACGGTCCGCACGTCCTCGCCCATCTGCTCGGCCGAGGAGTCGTCGAGGCCGGAGGGGTCGGCATACCGGGTCTGCTCCAGCGTGCCGGTGATGCGGCCGAGCGCGTCCTCGCCCTGGCGGTTCAGCGTCGTCGCCTCGTGATAGTGGCGCCGCATGCCGCGCGGGCTGCGGGCCGGGGGCGGGGACAGACCGAGGTCGGCCAGGCTGCGGGTCAGCAGCAGCCACTGGCCCTCGACCCGCTCGGCCGGCGTGCCCGCCGCGCGCAGCCCGGCCTCGCGGTAGCGCCGCCCCACCACCGGCACCAGCGTCATGAGCAGGCCGAGCGCCAGGACGACGAGCGCGGTGCGCCACAGCACCGGCCACAGCTGCTGCCACAGGCTCTCCTCCGCGGGGGCGCGGTCGGCTCGGCGGTCGGTGCGACGGTGCGGGTCGTCGTGGTCGTGGTGGTCTCGGACGCACTGGCGTCGGACTCCTGGCGCGCGTAGGCCGGCGGCGCCGAGCTGCGCACGCCCGGCGTCGGCTCGAACCGGGTCCACCCCAGCCCCTCGATCCACAGCTCGGGCCAGGTGTGCGCGTCGGAGGCGATGACCTTGCGGGTGCCGTCGGTCTGGATCTCACCCGGCAGGAAGCCCACCGCCATCCGCGCCGGGATGCCCTCGCTGCGCGCCATCATCACCATGGCCGTCGCGAACTGCACGCAGTAGCCCTGCCGCGTCTCCAGGAAGCCGCCGATCGGGTCGTCCGCGTCGGCCTCCGCAGCCGGCGCGAGCGTGAGCGAGTAGGTGTAGTCGCTGCCGCGCAGGTGGTCCTGGATGCGCACGGCGGCCTCCAGGGAGTTGGACGTGCCGCCGACGACCTCCTCGGTCAGCGCGGCCACCTCGTCGGCGGAGACGGGGTCGACCGTCAGCAGGTCCGCGTCGAAGCGCTCGGGGTCCGCGGGCTGGTCACCGACACCGGCAGGCAGCTCGGCCCGCCCGGCGAGGGAGAGGTAGCTGGCCGTGTAGCCCTGGGCAGGCTCCTGCAGCACCACCGTCGAGTCCGTCGGGTCGAAGCGGTATGACGCTCCGCCGCCGCTCAGCTGCAGCGCCGAGGGCGGGAACGGCAGCGCCAGGTGGGGGACCTCGAGGGCGTTGCCGGTGACGGTGACCCGCTGCTCCCGGGCCGGCACGTCCTGGCCCATCCCGTCGGGACGAGGGATCGGCGTGCCGGCGGGCAGCAGCTCCGAGCGCCGCCGCTCCGGCGCGACCCAGCGCCCGTCCTCCCACCGCTCGGTCGCGGTGACGCGCAGCGGCTCCAGCCGGACCGCGTCGGTGCGGTAGGTCAGCACGGGCGCCTGCGACTGGTTCTGCAGGTCCTGCGAGGGGTCCATCGTCTCGGTGAACGACACCTCGGCGCCGCCGTCCCCGACGGTGCGGGCCTGCGTGTTGCGGGCCAGTCCGTCGGCGAAGAAGGTCGGCGGCAGGTGCGGGATGACTGCGGCCCCGAGCACCGCCGCGACGAGGGTGAGTGCGCCGAGCACCTGGGTGAGCCCGTGGTAGTTCGGCACGCTCCTGGCCACGTCGTCACCACCGACCGCCTCGCGCCGGTCCGTCGAGGGCCACGCCGCCAGCACCCGGTGGCCCTGCTGGGCGAGCATGACGAGCCAGAGGATCGCGACGGCGCCGAAGTACCACGGCTCCATCGCCCGCCCGGAGTTGGACACCGAGACCAGAAAGCCGGCGGCCAGCGGGATGCCGGCGCTGGCAGGGGCCCGCCCGGTCACGCCCATCGAGTCGACCGAGACGGCCGTCAGGGTGAGCACCGAGACGATGAGGAAGGCCACGCCGGTCGTCGTCGGTGCCGGCGCGGCGTAGGTCTGCAGGACGGTGCCGGCCTCGCGCAGCAGCTCGCCCACCCGGTCTGCGGTCACGGGGGTCGGGACGACCCACCAGCGCAGCGTGTCGCGCAGGTAGATCTGGCTCACGCCGACCAGCCCGACGAGGAGCTGCCCCAGCGACACCACGCTGGGGGCGGCGTCGACCGTGCGCAGCACGGCGCCGACCAGGGCGACCAGCACCACCATGAGGACCGCCGGCACCAGCCAGTCCTTTTCGCGCAGCAGCTCGGTCAGCGGCCAGGCCACCGCCAGGGTGGCCAGCGCCGCGACGAGCCCCTCGGCCCACATCCCGCGGGCGAAGGCGTCGTGACCGGTGAGCTGGGCGAGGCGGCTGTCCTCGGGGTCCTGCCCCCGTCGGCGGTGGCTCTGGCCGGAGCCTGCAGAGCCTCCGTCGCCGAGATCACCGGCGGCCCCGCCGGGGCCGCTGGCGTGCTCGCGCTCCGAGACGCCCACGCCCACGCCGTCGACGTCGCTCATGACCGCATCCCCCCGCTGATCGCGGCCCACGCCCGCGGCATGTCGGTGTGCGGGCCGACGACGACCGTGCGCCAGCCCGAGTCGGCCAGCACGCCGGTCAGCGGCGCCTCCGGCTCGCGCTGGGCGGCACCACCGAACCGCGCCGGGTCGATGACGAACGCCAGCGCCCGTGAGCCGGGCTGGCGGGTGCTGGCCAGCTCGCGCAGACCGTCCTCGTCGTGCGCCACGACGGCCGCGACGACGAGCACCCCGCTCGTGGTGAAGGGCGCGGCGGCCGCGGCGAGCCGGTCGAGGCGCGAGTCCTGCTCGGGCTGCACGCGGGCGAGGGCGTCGAGCGCGGCGTCCAGCTCGACCGCGCGCTCGGTCGTGCCGTCGCGCAGGGTGGTGTCGGTGAGCAGATGGACCACCCACCCGTCCGCGGCCAGGTGCCGGGCGACCGAGGCCAGCGCCGAGACCGCCCACTCGTAGCCCGGCCGCACGCCGGTCCCCGGGTAGGCGGCGGCGCGCGAGTCGAGCACGAGCAGCGCGCGCCGACGGGCGGGCCGCTCCTCCTGGCGGACCATGAGCTCGCCGCGGTGCGCGGTCGCCGGCCAGTGCACCCGACGCAGCTCGTCGCCCTCGCGCCAGATCCGGATGCTCACGTCGTCCTCGCCGTGGAGGGCCAGCATCTGGGGCATCTCTCCCTCGCTGCCGGCCGAGGTGCCCCGGACCCGGCCGTCGCCCAGGCTGTGCACCCGCGGCAGCACGAGGATCTCCGAGCTCGAGGACAGCTGCAGGGTCATGAAGGTCAGCCCGAAGGGGTCGCGCTGGCGCAGCACGATCGGGCCCAGGCTGAAGGCTCCGCGGTGGCGGGAGCGGACGGCATACCGGAAGCGGCGCTCCTCACCGGCGGCCATCCGGGGCAGGACGAACCGGGGCCGGTCGCCGAGCTGGAGGTCGAGGTGCTCCTCGGCCAGGTAGAGCCGGGTCGGGCGCCGCCCCACGTTAGTGAACCGGACCCGCACCTCGCCGCGCGCGTCGGGCACCAGGCGGGAGGGCTGGACCTCGCGCAGCACGCGCACCTGCGGGGTCCGGCGCGGCATCAGCAGCAGGGTGAGCAGGGGCAGCGCGACCAGCACCAGGCCGATCCGCGTCACGTCCTCGTAGCCCAGCAGGATCCCCGCCGCGACCACGACCAGCCCGAGCACGGCGAAGATCCGCCCCCGGGCCGTCAGCACCGACCACGGCGATCTCATCGCGTCCCCTGCGCGCACCCCTGCGCCCGTCCTCAGCGGCCCGAGGGGACCGGCGTGCGGGTGACCAGGTCGCGGACCAGGTCGGCGGTGCTGTGCCGGGCCAGCGACGCCTCGCCGGTGGGCAGCACCCGGTGCGCCAGCACCGGCACCGCCATCGCCTGCACGTCCTCGGGGAGCACGTGGTCGCGGCCGGCCAGCGCGGCGTGCGCCCGGGCGGCGCGCAGCAGGTGCAGGCCGGCGCGCGGGGAGGCACCGAGCCGCAGCTGGCGGTGGTTGCGGGAGGCGGTGACCAGCTCGACGACGTACTGCCGCAGCGCGTCGGCCGTGTGCAGCAGCCGCACGGCCTCGATCTGGTGCTGCACGTCCTGCGCGGTCGCCACCGGCTCGAGCCGCTCGAGCGGGTTGACCGAGCCGTGCGAGGCGAGCATCGCCTTCTCCGCCGCCGCCGAGGGGTAGCCCATCGACAGCCGCGCCATGAAGCGGTCGCGCTGCGCCTCGGGCAGCGGGTAGGTGCCCTCCATCTCGATCGGGTTCTGGGTCGCCATCACCAGGAACGGCCGGGGGAGCGGATAGGTCGTCCCGTCCACCGTCACCTGCCGCTCCTCCATCGACTCCAGCAGCGCCGACTGGGTCTTGGGCGAGGCGCGGTTGATCTCGTCGCCGACCACCACGTTGGCGAAGATCGCCCCGCGCCGGAACTCGAACTCGCGGGTGTCCTGGTTGAACACGCTCACGCCGGTGATGTCGCTGGGCAGCAGGTCGGGGGTGAACTGCAGGCGTGAGACCTGGCAGTCGATCGCCCGGGCCAGCGCCTTGGCCAGCATCGTCTTGCCCACGCCGGGGACGTCCTCGACGAGCAGGTGCCCCTCGGCCAGCAGCACGGTCACGGCGGTCGAGACGACGTCGTCCTTGCCCTCGATCACCGTGGTGATGGCCTGGTGGACGGCGCCGACGACGGACTGCACGGCGTCGAGGTCGACGGTCTCTGGTGCCGGGGAGATGGCGGACATGGGTCGATCTTGCCAAACGGCGGGCCTTCCCGACGAGTGCGCTGGTCACGCGGCACCGTCGGGGCGCGGGGACGTCGCCGGAACGGGCGTCCTCCACCACGCACCACCCGCACGCCCCGCCGTCCTGCGACGCGCCGTTGACCTGCGGGTATGTCGTGCACGCCCGCCCCGTGCAGGTGCCCACGGGTCCCGGGGCAGCGCTTCGGCGACAGATGTCCTCCACCGACCGACATACCATCTGACCTGCGGTTTTCGAGGTCCATGACTCCAGACTCACGTCGTGGGGGCTTGCCAGGGGAGCATTGTGGAGTAAAGTGGAGCGTATTGGAGACGCAGACCCGTCGATCCGCGAGCAGAGGGGGTGGTCCGAGTGCTCTTCCTGGGGACCCACACGCCCAAGCTCGACGCGAAGGGGCGGATGTTCCTGCCCGCCAAGTTCCGCGGCAAGCTCGAGGACGGCCTCGTCATCACCCGCGGGCAGGACCGGAGCCTGGTCATCTACCCGCAGGCCGAGTTCGAGCGGCTCGTCGCGCAGTGGCAGCAGACCCCGACCTCCAACAAGGCGGTGCGGGACTACCAGCGCGTCTTCCTCTCCGGCGCCTCCGACGAGCGGCCCGACAGCCAGGGCCGCCTGACGATCCCGCAGGTCCTGCGCGACTACGCCGGGCTCAGGACCGAGTGCACCGTGATCGGTGCCGGCGAGCGCGTCGAGGTGTGGGACACCGAGAGGTGGACGACCTACCTGGCCGCCAGCGAGGCCGCCTTCGCCGAGCAGTCGGAGGAGGTGGTGCCCGGACTGATGTGAGCGGTGCTCCGCCGGCGCCCAGCGACCGGCACCCGACCCCGACCCCTGGCCTCCCCCCGTCCGACCCACGTCCCGGCACGACTTCCCCCGTGCCGGGCCACCCCGGAACCGACGCGACTTCCCCCGCGCCGGAGCCGACCGCCTCCCGGCACACTTCCCCGGTGCCGGAGGGCACCACGGACGGACGGTGGGGGACCAGGGGCCGGGACGAGAAGGACAGCACCGGTCACCTCCCCGGGCCACGGACCATGACCGACAGCCAGCCCCCAGCAGAGGAGACCGCGGACGCGGACGGCGCGGCCGGCGACCGGCACGTGCCGGTCATGCTCGGCCGCTGCGTCGACCTCCTCGCCCCCGCGCTCCAGCGCGAGGGCGCTGTCTACGTCGACGGCACGCTCGGCATGGGCGGGCACGCCGAGGCCGTCCTGGAGCGCTGCCCGCAGGCCCGCGCCGTCGGCATCGACCGCGACCCCCAGGCCCTCGCCCTGGCGGGGGAGCGGCTGGCCCGCTTCGGGGACCGGTTCACCGGCGTCCACGCGGTCAGCGACGACCTGCCCGCCGTGCTCGCCGACCTCGGCCTGGCCCGCGCGGACGCGGTCCTCTTCGACCTCGGCGTCTCCTCCCTCCAGCTGGACGAGGTCGGGCGGGGCTTCGCCTACCGCACCGACGCGCCGCTGGACATGCGGATGGACCAGACGACCGGCCCCACCGCCGCGGACGTGCTCAACGGGTATGACGCCCGCGACCTCGAGCGCGTGCTGCGCGACTACGGCGAGGAGCGGTTCGCGCGCAAGATCGCCCGCGCGGTGGTCCGGGAGCGCGAGGCGCAGCCGTTCACCGGCTCCGGCCGGCTGGTCGAGCTGCTGCACCGGGTGGTGCCCGCGGCCAGCCAGCGCAGCGGCGGCCACCCGGCCAAGCGCACCTTCCAGGCGCTGCGGATCGAGGTCAACGCCGAGCTGACCGTGTGGGAGCAGGCGCTGGACCGGGCGCTGCGCGCGCTGGCCGTCGGCGGCCGGATCGTCGTCCTGTCCTACCACTCCCTCGAGGACCGCCTCACCAAGCGAGGGCTGGCCGCCGGCGCCACGAGCACCGCGCCGCCGCAGATGCCGGTCGAGCTGCCCGAGCAGGCGCCGTGGCTGCGGCTGCTCGTCCGCGGCGCCGAGCAGGCCGACGCGGCCGAGGTGGCCGCCAACCCCCGCTCGGCCTCGGTGCGCCTGCGCGCCGCCGAGCGCACCCGGGCCACTCCCGACCAGGCGCCCGAGCGCGGCCGGACCACCGACCGGCGCGCACCGCATACCTCCGACCAGCCCCCGACCACGCAAGACGAGGTGACCCCGTGAGTCAGATGACGATCGCCCCCCGGCTCGGCCGGGCCGTGACGGCCCGACTGCCGCGCCCCACCGACATCCGCATCGGCGGGTCGGCGACGCGCACCCGCGTGGTCGACGCCGCGCCGGCCGTCGCGCACACCGGCTTCCGGCTGCTGTGCCTGGCCATCGTGCTCGCGGCGTGCGCGGCCGTGCTGCTGCTCAACACCCAGCGCGCCGAGGGCTCCTACACGCTGTCCCGGCTGGCGGCCGAGCAGACCACCCTGCACGACACGCGGGTGACCCTGGAGGCCCAGCTGTCCGACCTGCGCTCCTCGGAGACGCTGGCCGACAACGCCCGCAAGCTGCACATGGTGCCGTCCACCTCCACCGCGACCCTGCGGCTGTCGGACGGGTCCATCACCGGCGTGGCCTCCAAGGTCGACGGCGGCACGGCGATTACCGTGGACCTGCCCGCCACCGGCGTGGCCGTGGACGACGACTAGGCCCGACGCAGACAACGACCGACGCAGGACAGGGGTGAGCCTCAAGGTGAACGCAGCCCGCGCCCCCCGTCGAGGGACGGTCCGGCGTGGAGCGGTCCCTCCCGGCGTGGTCCACCCCCGCCGGCGGGCCCGCGTCCTGCTGCTCGGGACGCTCCTGGTGCTCAGCCTCTTCGCCGCCCAGCTGGTCCGGCTCCAGGGACTGGACGCCGCCAGCGTCTCCGCGGCGGCGATCAACAGCCGCCTGGAGGTGCAGGCCATCCCCGCCGCCCGGGGCACGATCACCGACGTCGACGGGGCCGAGCTCGCGGTCAGCGTCGAGCGCAAGCGCGTCGTCGCCGACCCGACGCTGCTGGACGACTTCGGCGTGCAGGACGACGACGACGAGGTCGACCCCCAGGACATCGAGGCCGCCGCGGACGCCGTCTCGGAGACGACCGGCGCCGACCGCGGGAAGGTCCTCGAGGCGCTGCTGGAGCCGCTGGGCACCAAGTACACGATCCTCGCCCGCGAGGTCACCCCGCAGCAGTGGCAGGACCTGCGCACGCGCAAGGTGCCCGGCGTCACCGCCGAGACGATCATGCGCAGGGAGTACCCCCTCGGCGAGGCCTCCGCCCCGCTCGTCGGCTGGATGGGAGCGGGGGAGATGCCGGCCGGCGGCGTGGAGCTGGTCCGCGACGAACCGCTCACCGGTGCCCCGGGCGAGGCGGTCTTCGAGGTCGGCGCGCTCGGCGAGCGGATCAGCACCGGCCTCTACCGGGAGGACCCGGCGGTGCCCGGGCAGGACATGCGGCTGAGCATCGACGCCGACCTGCAGTGGTACGCCTACGACGCCGTGCGCACCCGCGTCAAGGAGGCCGGCGCGCTCTCCGGCTACGCCACCGTCATCGACGTGCGGACCGGGCGGGTCGCGGCGCTGGCCAGCTACCCCAGCTTCGACCCCGCCGACGCCGAGCAGACCGCCGCCGGCATGCGCAACGCCGCGGTCGAGGACGTCTACGAGCCGGGCTCGACGAGCAAGCTCATCACCGCGGCGGCCGCCATCGAGGAGGGCCTGGTCGAGATCGACACGCCGGTCGAGGTCCCGGTCCGGCTGGTCCGCCACGGCACGACCTTCAAGGACGCCGAGGAGCACCCGGTCGAGCACCTCACGCTCGCCGGCGTGCTGGCCAAGTCCTCCAACATGGGCACGATCCTGTTCGGCGAGAAGCTCAGCGACGACGCGCTCTACGACTGGATGACGAAGTTCGGCCTGGGTGAGTGGACCGGCATCGGGCTGCCCGGGGAGTCCAAGGGCCTGCTGCCCGAGCCGAGCACCTGGTCGGGCACCACGCACTACACGCTGACCTACGGCCAGGGCGTCTCCAGCACCCTGCTCCAGCAGGCCTCGGTCTTCCAGACCGTCGCCAACGGCGGGGTCCGCATCAAGCCCTCGATCTTCGCCGGCAGCACCGACGGCGACGGCCGCTACCACGAGGAGCCGGTCCCCGCCGGCACACGGGTGATCTCCGAGGAGACCGCCGACACGCTCACCAAGATCATGGAGCAGGTCCCCACGGCCATGGGCACCGCGCCGGCCGCGGCGATCGACGGCTACCACGTGGCCGGCAAGACCAGCACCGCCTCGCGGATCAACCCCTCCACCGGCACCTACGCCGGCGGCGGGGTGACCTCCAGCTTCATGGGCTTCGCCCCGGCCGGCGACCCGAGGTACGTCGTCGCCGTCGCGATCCAGCGGCCCACCCGGATCAGCGAGTACGGCGGCGTCATCGCCGGCCCGGTCTTCCGCGACATCATGCGCTTCGCCCTCCAGGACGCCGGGATCGCGCCGGCCACCACGCCGCCGGACGAGGTGCCGATCACCTACGACCCGGAGAAGCAGGCGCCCGGCAAGGCGCGTGGTGTCACACTGGGGGACATCGCCATCAAGGACGAAGGGACCCCCTGAGTGATCCCCCTGACCCTGCGCGAGATCGCACAGGTGACCGGCGGTCGCGTCCACCCCGACACCCCCGGGGCCGGGCGGACCACCGTGACCGCGAGCGTGGTGACCGACTCCCGGGAGGTCGTGCCCGGCAGCCTCTACGTCGCCCGCCGCGGCGACCACGCCGACGGGCACGACTACCTCGGGTCCGCGGCCGAACGGGGCGCGGCCGGTGCGCTGACCAACCGGGAGAGCGACCTGCTGCCGTGCGTCGTCGTGCAGGAGGACCCCGGGCGCCTCTCGAGCCGGCCGGACCGGCCCCCCTACGACGCCGTCACCCGCGCCTTCGCCGCGCTCGCCCGCGAGGTCCACGACCGCTGCGAGGCATCCGGCGGCCTGCGCACCGTCGCGATCACCGGCTCCTCGGGCAAGACCTCCACCAAGGACCTCATGGCCCAGGTGCTCGAGCAGCTCGGGCCCACCCTGGCCCCGGAGGCCTCCTACAACTCCGAGGTCGGGGTCCCGCTGACGGTATGCCGTCTCACCCCGCAGACCGCCTACCTCGTCGCCGAGATGGGCGCCTCGGGCAGGGGGCACATCGCCCACCTCACGCAGATCGCGCCGCCGCTCGTCTCCGTCGTGCTCAACGTCGGCACCGCGCACCTGGGCGAGTTCGGCTCCCGGGAGGCGATCGGGCAGGCCAAGTCCGAGCTGGTCGCCGCGCTGCCGGCCGGGGGGCTGGCCGTGCTCAACGCCGACGACGATGTCGTCGCCGCGATGGGGTCCGTCGCCCGCGAGGTCGGTGCCCGCGTGCTCACCGTCGGCCGCGCCCAGCAGGCGCAGGTCCGTGCCGGCGACGTCACCCTCGACGAGCGCGGCCGCGCCTCCTTCCTGCTGCACCCGCCCCGCGGCGGCGCAGGGGACGGCCCCGAGCAGCCGCTGCCCGTCACCCTGCGCCTGGTCGGCGAGCACCACGTCGGCAACGCCCTGGCCGTCGCCGCCGTCGCCCACGAGTGGGGTATGTCGTGGCCGGACGTCGCCACCGCCCTCGGCGCGGCGGTGCCCCGGTCCCCGGGCCGGATGGAGGTCACCGAGCGGGCCGACGGCGTCACGGTCGTCAACGACGCCTACAACGCCAACCCGGACTCGATGCGGGCAGCCCTGCAGACCCTGGCCGCGATGCGCCGCACCGGCGGCCGCCTCGTCGCGGTCGTCGGCGGCATGCTCGAGCTGGGCGAGGACGGCCCGGCCGAGCACGCCGGCGTCGGGACCCTGGCCGCGCAGCTCGGGGTCGACCACCTCCTCACGGTGGGCGACCTCGCCCGACCGGCGCACACCGCATACCTGCGCGGCGGGGGAGCGCAGGCGACCCACGTCGCCGACCGGCACGAGGCGGCCGACCTGCTGGCCGGGCTGCTGCGCGCCGACGACGTGGTCCTGCTCAAGTCCAGCCGCGACTCCGGTCTGCGGCTCCTCGGGGACGAGCTCGCGCACGCCGACGTCGTCAGCACCGAGGAGACCGCCTGATGGTCAACGTCCTGCTCGCCGGCGCGGTCGCGATGGTCGTCGCGCTCTTCGGCACCCCGCTGTTCATCAAGTTCCTGGTGCGGCGCGGCTACGGCCAGTTCATCCGCGACGACGGGCCGACCTCCCACCACACCAAGCGCGGCACGCCGACGATGGGCGGCGCGGTGATCATCCTGGCCACGCTGCTGGGCTACACGCTCTCCCACCTGCTGCTGCTCATGCTCGACATGTCGGGGCTGGTCGAGGTGACGCACAGCCGGTTCACGATGAGCGCGGTCCTGGTGCTCTTCCTCATCACCGGGCTGGGGTTCATCGGGTTCCTGGACGACTACACCAAGATCTCCAAGCAGCGCAGCCTGGGCCTGACCTCGGTGGAGAAGCTGGCCGGGCAGACGGTCGTCGCGGTGATCTTCGCGATCGGCGCCCTGCAGACGCCCGGCGACAGCACCCGCAGCCCGGCCTCGACGGCGATCTCCTTCGTGCGCGACACCGGCTTCGACCTGGCGGTGGCCGGCCCGGTCATCGGCGTGATCCTCTTCATCGTCTGGGCCAACATCCTCATCGCCGGCGCCTCCAACGGGGTCAACCTCACCGACGGGCTCGACGGGCTGGCGACCGGCGCGTGCGTGATGGTCTTCGCCGCCTACTCGGTCATCGGCATCTGGCAGTACAACCAGAACTGCCAGCTGGCCCCCGGCCCCAACTGCTACGACGTGCGCGACGCCCTCGACCTGGCGGTCATCGCCTGCTCGGTCGCCGGCGCCTGCTTCGGCTTCCTGTGGTGGAACGCCTCCCCGGCCAAGATCTTCATGGGCGACACCGGCTCGCTCGCCCTGGGCGGCGGGCTGGCCGGCCTGGCGATCACCACCCACACCGAGCTGCTGCTGGCCGTGCTCGGCGGGCTGTTCGTCATCATCACCCTGTCGGTCATCATCCAGGTCGCCTCCTTCAAGATGACCCGCAAGCGGGTCTTCCGGATGGCGCCGCTGCAGCACCACTTCGAGCTGCTGGGCTGGGCCGAGGTGACGATCGTCATCCGGTTCTGGATCATCGCCGGCATCTGCGTGGCCACCGGGGTGGGCCTGTTCTACGGGGAGTGGGTGGCCAACCTGTGAGCCTGCTCGAGGAGCTGACCCACCGCGACGCCGACTGGGGCCGCCTGCGCGCCCTGGTCACCGGGCTGGGCGTCAGCGGCTTCGCCGCCGCCGACGCGCTGCTGCAGCACGAGGCGAGCGTCACCGTGCTCGACCGCGGCAACGGCACCGAGCGCCAGGAGACCCAGGCCGGGATCCTGGGCATCCTCGGCGCCGACGTGCGCCTCGGCGCCGAGCACGTGGCGGCCTGGCCGCTGGCCGCGGCCGGCGGGGACGGCACCGCGCCGCAGGCACCCCTGGAGGTCGACGTGGTCGTCACCTCGCCCGGTTGGCGCCCCGACCACCCGGTGCTGGTCGCGGCGGCGGAGCACGGCATACCCGTCTGGTCGGAGGTGGAGCTGGCCTGGCGGCTGCGCCCCCGCGTCGGGGCGGCGCCCTGGCTGGTGGTGACCGGGACCAACGGCAAGACGACGACCGTGCAGCTGCTCGAGAAGATCCTGCGCACCGCCGGGCTGCGCGCCGTGGCCACGGGCAACGTGGGCATCCCCGTGCTCGACGCCGTGCAGCACCCCGAGCCCTACGACGTGGTCGCGGTCGAGATGTCCAGCTTCCAGCTGCACTTCACGCACACGATGTCGCCGCTGGCCTCCTGCGTGCTCAACCTCGCGCCCGACCACCTGGACTGGCACGGGTCGCTGGAGGCCTACGCCGCGGACAAGGCACGGATCTACCAGCGCACGCAGGTCGCCTGCGTCTACAACGTGCAGGACCCGGCGACCGAGCGGATGGTCGAGGAGGCCGACGTGGTCGAGGGCTGCCGCGCGGTCGGGTTCACGCTCGGCACGCCGGGCCTGTCGATGCTCGGCGTGGTCGACGACCTGCTCGCCGACCGCGCCTTCGTCGCCGAGCGGGCCACCTCGGCCGCCGAGATCGGCACCCTGGCCGACCTGTCGCGCGCCTCCGGCGGCGACGGCAGCAGCATGCCCCCGCCGCACCTGGTGGCCGACTCCCTGGCCGCCGCCGCCCTCGCCCGGGCCGCGGGCGTCTCGGCGGCCGCCGTGCGCGACGGGCTGCGCGCCTTCCGCACCGACGCCCACCGCACCGCGGTCGTGGCCGAGAGCGAGGGCGTGACCTGGGTCGACGACTCCAAGGCGACCAACCCGCACGCCGCGCAGGCGGCGCTGGCCGCCTACCCCGACGTGGTCTGGGTGGCCGGCGGTCAGCTCAAGGGCGCCGAGGTCGAGGACCTGGTCGTGCGGTTCGCCGACCGGCTGCGCGGGGTGGTGCTGCTCGGCGCCGACCGGGCGCAGATCGCCCGCGCGCTGTCCCGACACGCGCCGAAGGTCCCCGTCCACGACGTCGGGGTCGCCGACCATGGGGACATGGACGCGCTGGACCGGATCATGGACGACGTGGTGGCCGCGGCCGCCGCGATGGCCAGCCCCGGCGACGTCGTCCTGCTCTCCCCGGCGGCCGCGTCGCTGGACATGTTCCCCAGCTACGGCTCGCGGGGCGAGACCTTCGCCCGGGCCGTGCTGCGCCACCTGGGCCGGGAGGAGGCGTGACCTCGCTGACGCGCGACGGGCGCGGCGCCGCGGCGACCCGCGGCGGGGCGCAGGAGTGGACGGTGGCCTCGGTCGGGGAGTGGCTGCGCTCCCCGGTCGCGCCCTACTACCTGGTGCTGGTCAGCGCGACGGTGCTCACCGGGCTCGGCCTGGTCATGGTGCTCTCGGCCAGCAGCGTCGGCTCCTACGCCACCAGCGGCAGCTCCTACACCGTCTTCCTCGACCAGCTGCTCTACGCCTCGCTCGGGATCGGGCTGGCGGTGGTCGCCTCCCGGCTGCCGGTGAGCTGGTGGAAGAAGCTGGCCTGGCCGGCGATCTTCGTCGCGCTGCTCCTCCAGGCGCTGGTCTTCACCTCGCTGGGGGTCGGGGAGTTCCAGGGCAACAACAACTGGATCAGCATCGGCGGGCGCACCATCCAGCCCTCGGAGTTCGGCAAGATCGCGCTCGTCGTCTTCGGCGCGGCGGTCCTGGCGACCAAGCGGCGGGTGATCCACCGGATCGGGCACGCGACGGTCCCGCTGGTCTTCCCCTTCGGCATCGTCCTGGTCGGGCTGGTCCTGCAGGGTCACGACCTGGGCACCGCGATGATCATGCTCGCGATCCTCGTCGGGATGCTCTGGGCCGCCGGGCTGCCGGCGAAGTGGTTCCTCGGCGTCGGCGCCGTCGCGGTCGCCGGGGTGGCCTTCCTGGCGGCCGGCAGCGCCAACCGGATGCAGCGGATCCAGGTGTGGATCGGCGGCATCTGCGACAACCCGCACGCCGCGACCGGCTGCTTCCAGAAGGTGCACGCCGAGTGGGCGCTGGCCGACGGGGGCTGGTGGGGCCTGGGCCTGGGGGAGTCCCGCGAGAAGTGGGGCCTGCTGCCCGAGCCGCACAACGACTTCATCCTGGCCATCATCGGCGAGGAGCTCGGCCTGGGCGGCACCGTCGCGGTGCTCGCGCTCTTCGCGGTGCTGGCCTACGCCTGCTACCGGATCGTCAGCCAGGCCGAGGACACCTTCGTCCGGCTGGCCGCCTCCGGCGTGATGATCTGGCTGCTGACCCAGGCGATGCTCAACATCGGCTCGGTCATCGGGATGCTGCCGATCATCGGCGTGCCGCTGCCGCTGGTCTCCAGCGGCGGGTCGGCGCTGGTCGCCGCCCTCATCGGCGTCGGCCTGCTGCTCTCGCTCGCCCGGGCCGTGCCCGGCGCGCGGGAGCGGCTCTCCCCGCGCACCTCGCGGCTGAGCCGCACCCTCGCCGCCCTGCCGACCCGTCGCACGACCGTCGCGGGGACCCGCGGCACGAGGAAGAGGTCGGGCAGCACGCACTCCGCGACCAAGCCCGGCAGCAGCCGGCGCACCGCGCCACCACCCACCTCCCGGGCCGCCCGCGGCCGGCGCGGCGCCTCGCCCGCCCGCTCCCGCGGCCCGCAGGGACGCACCGGCCGGAGGGGCCGGTGAACGCGCCGCTGTCCGTGGTCCTGGCCGGCGGCGGCTCGGCCGGCCACGTCAACCCGTTGCTGGCCACCGCCGACGCCCTGCGCCGCCGGGTGCCGGACGTGCGGATCAGGGTGCTCGGCACCGCCGAGGGCCTGGAGTCCAGGCTGGTGCCCGAGCGGGGCTACGAGCTGACGATGGTGCCCAAGGTGCCCTTCCCGCGCCGCCCGGACGCGGCGGTCCTGCGCTTCCCGACCGCGCTGCGCTCGGCGGTCGGCGCCGCCCAGAGCGCCCTGGCCGAGGCCGAGGCCGACGTCGTCGTCGGGTTCGGCGGCTACGTCGCCACCCCGGCCTACCTCGCCGCGCGCCGCGCCGAGGTGCCGATCGTCATCCACGAGCAGAACGCCCGGCCCGGCCTGGCCAACCGCCTCGGAGCCCGCTTCACCGCGCACGTGGCCACCACCTTCGCCAGCACCCAGCTGCCCGGCGCGACCCGGGTCGGGCTGCCGCTGCGCGCCGAGATCCGCGACCTGGACCGGGCCACGCTGCGCCCGGAGGCCCTGGCCCACTTCGGGCTCGCGGCCGACCTGCCCGCGCTGCTCGTCTTCGGCGGCTCGCTGGGTGCCCAGCGCCTCAACCAGGCCTTCTCCGGCGCCGCGGCCGACCTGCTCGGCGCCGGCGTGCAGGTGCTGCACCTCACCGGTGCGGGCAAGGACGTCGAGGTGCCGGCCGGCGCCCCCGGCGGCGCCCGCTACGTCGCGATGCACTACACCGACCGGATGGACCTGGCCTACGCGGTCGCCGACCTGGCCGTGTGCCGGGCCGGGGCCGGGACGGTCTGCGAGCTGTCCGCCGTCGGCGTGCCGGCGATCTACGTCCCGCTGCCGATCGGCAACGGCGAGCAGCGGCTCAACGCCGCCGGCGTCGTCGGGGCCGGCGGCGGCCTGCTCGTCGAGGACGCCGAGGTGAGCCCGGAGTGGGTGCGCACCACGGTGCTCCCGCTGATCACCGACGAGGCGCGCCTCGCGCAGATGGCCGCCGCGGCCGCCGAGCACGGGGAGCGCCACGCCGACGACCGGCTGGTCGACCTGATCCTGGCCGCCGCGGGCAGGGACACGTCCACCCCGGACGTGGACGCGCGGTGAGCGCCCCGTCCCCGGGGGCCGCGCACGCCCGCAGCCCCCGCTTCGACCTCACCGCGCCCGTGCCCCCGGCCGAGGAGCTCGGCGCGGTCCACCTGGTGGCGATCGGCGGCTCGGGCATGTCCGGCGTGGCCCGGATGCTGCTGGCCCGCGGTGTGCCGGTCTCCGGGTCCGACCGCACCGACAGCCCCACCCTGCGCGCGCTGGAGGCCGAGGGCGCCCGCGTCTTCGTCGGGCACGACCCGGCCCACCTCGACGGCGCGGACACCGTGGTGGTGAGCAGCGCCATACCCGAGACCAACCCCGAGCTGGCCGCCGCCCGGCGGCGCGGGCTGCGGGTGCTGCACCGTTCGCAGGGGATCGCCGCGCTGCTGCACGGGCGCGACGCCGTCGCGGTCGCCGGCGCCAACGGCAAGACGACCACGAGCGCGATGACCGCGGTCGCGCTGCGGGCGGCCGGCGCCGACCCCGCCTACGTCATCGGCGCCCCGCTGGCCGGCACCGGCAGCAACGCCGCCCCCGGCGGGCCGGGCGCGCCGGTCGTGGTCGAGGCCGACGAGAGCGACGGGACGTTCGTCGTCTACCGGCCGCTGGTCGCGGTCGTCACCAACGTCCAGCCCGACCACCTCGACTTCTGGGGCGACGCGGCGGGGGTGGAGGCCGGCTACGCGCGGTTCGCGGGCACGGTCCGCCCCGGCGGCCTGCTCGTCACCAACGCCGACGACCCCGGCGCGGTCCGCCTGGCTCATCGTGCCCGTGCCGACGGCGTGCGCGTGCTCACCTGGGGCTCGGTGCCGGGGGAGTGCGACGTGCTGGTCCGGGACGCCCGGTCCGACGGTATGTCGTCCTCGGCCACCCTGGTCTGGTCCGCCGACCTCAGCCCGGTCGTCGCCGGCACGCAGGCGCAGCTGGTGCTGCCGGTGCCGGGCGTGCACAACGTGCACAACGCGACCGCCGCGCTGCTCGCCGCGACCGCAGGGCTCGGGCTGGCGCTGGCGCCGGTGCTCGAGGGCCTGGCGGCCTTCCCCGGGGCGCACCGCCGCTTCGAGCCGAAGGGCAGCGCCGGCGGCGTGGAGGTCGTCGACGACTACGCGCACAACGCGCCCAAGGTGGCCGCGGTCGTCCAGGCGGGACGCTCCGCGGCGGCGGGGCGGCGCCTGGTCGTCGCCTTCCAGCCGCACCTGTTCTCCCGGACGAGGGACTTCGCCGAGGGCTTCGCCGCCGGGCTGGACGGGGCCGACGTGCTCCTGCTGCTGCCGGTCTACGGCGCACGGGAGACCCAGGAGCAGTTCCCGGGCGTGACCTCTGCGCTGCTGGCCGACCTCGTCCGAGGGCGGGGCACCGGGACGCAGGTGCACCTGCTGGAGGAGCGTGCGGGAGCGGCGCGCGCGCTGCATACCCTCGTCCGTCCCGGTGACCTGGTGGTCACGGTGGGCGCGGGGGACGTGACGGACGTGGGTCCGCAGCTGCTGGAGCTGCTGGGGGAGGACGAGGGGTGAGCGTGGACACGCAGGAACGAGGCACCGGTCTGGTGGAGCGCTGGCGGGACCGGCGGGACGTGTCGCGGCCGCCGCGCCGACCGGGTGCGTGGCGCCGTGCGGTGCTGCTGTGGGGCGTGCTGGTGACGCTGCTGGCCGCGGGGCTGGTCTTCCTGTTCTTCTTCTCCGCGGCGTTCGTCGTGCAGGACGTGCAGGTGGAGGGGGCCAAGGGAGAGCTCGCGGACAGCGTCGTCTTCGAGGCGGACATCCCGCAGGGGCGGCCCCTGGCGAGGGTGTCGGAGACCAGGCTGGCCGAGCGGGTGCTCGAGGGCGAGAAGCGGGTGCGCAGCGTGTCGCTGGACCGCAGGTGGCCCTCGACGATCGTCTACGAGGTGCAGCTGCGCGAGCCGGCGCTGGCCCTGCGCGGCGG
The DNA here is from genome assembly GCF_003351765.1 of Ornithinimicrobium avium. Lineage (NCBI taxonomy): Bacteria > Bacillati > Actinomycetota > Actinomycetes > Micrococcales > Ornithinimicrobiaceae > Ornithinimicrobium > Ornithinimicrobium avium. Next base: position 1,217,259 of record NZ_CP031229.1, on the reverse strand, counting down.
GGGGACGACGTGGCTGGCGGACGCGGGCGGCGTCGTCTACGACTCGGTGGAGAAGGCCTCGCACAATCTGCCGGCGGTGACCGTCGCCGAGAAGCCGCAGGACGTGTCCACCGGGACGGTGCTGGGGCTGGTGGAGCTGTGGCGGCTGCGCCCGGACCCCGCTGAGCTCGAGGGCGAGATCTCCACGCCCCGCCTCGGTTCCAACGGAGACGTGACGATCCGCATCGACCAGCTGACGATCCGGTGGGGCCCGCCGGTCGAGGCGGAGAAGAAGTGGAAGGTCGTGCAGGCCCTCGTCGGGCAGGACGCCATCGACCCGCAGGGTGAGATCCCGCAGACGATCGACGTGAGCATCCCGGGCACGCCCGTGGTGACGGGGATCCCGCCGGCCCAGGGCTGAGCGTTGGACGACCTCGAGCGAGACCTCTACCTGAAGTCGAGGTTCAATCTCGGGGGTCCGAAGAGGGCTTGCGAATTATGATCGCGGGCAGAGCAAGCACCAGCTCGTCGTACCCGAACCGGAAGGTCCCACCTCGTGTCCGCTGCGCAGAACTATCTGGCCGTCATCAAGGTCGTCGGCATCGGGGGTGGTGGTGTCAACGCCATCAACCGGATGATCGAGGTCGGCCTCAAGGGTGTCGAGTTCATCGCCATCAACACCGACGCCCAGGCGCTGCTGATGAGCGACGCCGACGTCAAGCTCGACGTCGGCCGAGAGCTCACCCGCGGCCTCGGCGCCGGTGCGGACCCCGAGGTGGGGCGCCGCGCCGCCGAGGACCACACCGAGGAGATCGAGGAGGCGCTGCGCGGCGCCGACATGGTCTTCGTGACCGCCGGCGAGGGCGGCGGCACCGGCACCGGCGGTGCCCCCGTCGTGGCCAAGATCGCCAAGTCGCTGGGCGCCCTGACGATCGGTGTGGTGACCCGCCCCTTCACGTTCGAGGGCCGTCGTCGCGCCAACCAGGCCGAGACCGGCATCGCCTCCCTGCGCGAGGAGGTCGACACCCTCATCGTCATCCCCAACGACCGGCTGCTGTCGATCTCGGACCGCAGCGTGTCGATGCTGGACGCCTTCCGGTCGGCCGACCAGGTGCTGCTCTCCGGTGTCCAGGGCATCACCGACCTCATCACCACGCCGGGCCTGATCAACCTCGACTTCGCCGACGTCAAGTCGGTCATGCAGGGTGCCGGCTCGGCGCTCATGGGCATCGGCTCGGCCCGCGGCGAGGACCGCGCCGTGCAGGCCGCGGAGCTGGCCATCTCCTCGCCGCTGCTCGAGGCGAGCATCGAGGGCGCCCACGGGGTGCTCCTGTCGATCCAGGGCGGCTCGGACCTCGGACTGTTCGAGATCAACGAGGCCGCCCGCCTGGTCCAGGAGGCCGCCCACCCGGAGGCCAACATCATCTTCGGCGCGGTCATCGACGACTCCCTCGGCGACGAGGTGCGCGTCACGGTCATCGCGGCCGGCTTCGACGGCGGCGCCCCGCAGACGCGCGACAACGAGCGCGCGCTGGGCCAGGTGCAGGCCGGGGGCGGCACCCGTCCGCAGGCGAACCAGCAGGCGCAGCGCCCGGCGCAGGACGACCGGCAGCAGCAGGCGCAGCGCCCGGCCGGGGCGCCGGCCGCCGGGGCTCAGCAGCAGGGACAGGGCGACGGCGGGGCGACGACCCCGCAGGCCCAGCCCGCGCAGCAGCCGGCCCAGCCGCAGCGCCCGCCGGTGCAGCAGCCGCCGCGCCAGGTGACCTTCGAGGACGAGACCGACGACCTGGACGTGCCCGACTTCCTCAAGTGATCCGCTTGGCTCGACGGGGAGCGCCGCCGCGGCAGGGTTCCGGAAAGGTCCGGGTTTCAGCAGGTCAGGGCGCATGTGATGGCTCGGTCGGGATGTCGGGCGTGGTGGCGTAGGGCTTTGGCGATGTTGTCCCAGCCGGCCAGACGCAGGAGTCCGATCACCGCGTTGCGCAGGGAGGCCATGACGTGCGGGGCGCGACCGACGCGGACCTGGGAGTCGTCCTGTGCGAACGTGACGTCCCTGACATAGTGAAGGCGGTCCTCGATGGCCCAGTGACCGCGGACCCAGGCGGCCAGCACCGCTGGCGGTGCCAGGGCGTGGGTGGCGGAGGTGATCAGGTAGACCACCTCCACGGGCTTCTTCCCGTTGCTGGTGACGGTGCGGCGCAGCTGGGCTACCTGGGCCGCGCCGGGGAAGCCGACCCAGGCGGGGGCGTCGATGGCCTTGATGGTGCGGGTGACGCGGCGGCCGTGAGCGTGCTCGGTGGAGGTTGACCCGACCGGGACCGCGGCCCAGGGCAGCGTCTTCATGTCTGCCAGCAGCCTGGGCTGGTTGCCCTTGACGGTCAGGACGTAGTCGGCGCCGGCCTCGACGATGGCCTGGGCGGTGTCGGTCTGTGTATGCATCGCGTCTGCGGTAATGACGCATCCGTGCAGGTCAGTGGGATCGAAGCCGGCCAGCAGGTCTCGTAGCGCGGGGATCTCGTTGGACTTGGTGTCCACGGCGTGCTGCCGGGGGACGACCCCGGTGGCGTGGTCGAGGGCAGCCACCAGGTGCGGCGCGGCAGCGTGCGCGGTCCTGGCGCCCCGCACGGTCTTGCCGTCGATGGCGATGACCCGGCGTCCGGCGACGTGGGCAATGCGGGTCCATGCCAGGACCGCCAGCTGGCGATCCAGCGCGATCGTGTCGGGCCGGGCGAACAGCTTGCGCAGCGTGGACTCCTCCGGTGCCCGCCCCAGTCCCAGTGCTGCCAGCTGGGCCTGCTCCAGGTCCAGGGCCCGCTCCCCGATCGCGGCGAAGGAACGGGCACCGGCCAGCACTGCACAGACCGCGACGGCCAGCACCCCGACCAGCGGGTACCGCACCCCGCGCGGGTCCCGCGGATCGGGCACCCGGCCGAGCACGTCAAGCAGGGCGTGGTCGGCAGGGTCGCGCTTGGCAGGGATGATCGGCGAAGATGGCATGAGCAGGTGGTTTCGGCTGAGACGGGGCGCGTGAGAACCTCCATCTCAACCCTTGGGCCACACTCGCCACACGCGCCACGCCGATCACACCCCGAGGAACTCCCAGGTCACAGGCCTACCAGCCGACCTTTCCGGAGCCCTGGCCGCCGCGGCACCCGCGGCGGCGCTCCCGTGGTTCTAGGTTGGGCAAGGCCAGGTAAAGGGCTGGTAAAGACAACTGTCAACTGCTTCCATAGTACGACGGCCCCCGTTACCCAATCGTTACCTTGCCTACCTTGTGGTTTCCTGAGAACCGGTCCATGATCGACGTGCAGGAGCGGGGCACTCCACCTCGGGCCTGCAAGTCCCGACACCACCGGTGCAGGGCCTCTCGGGGCAGCCGGCACCTCTCACCCAAAGGAGCGGCTCATGGCTGCCATCTTCTACACCCTCGCCACACTCAAGGACCGTCTCGTCGAGGCCGACAAGGAGCGCGGTGCGACCGCGGTCGAGTACGGCCTGCTCGTGGCCCTGATCGCTGCCGTGATCATCGGCACCGTTGTTATCCTGGGCGGCCGGATCAACACTGCTTTCCAGACCATCGTCACCGCACTCCCCGGCGGCTGACCAATCGGGGTCGTGGTGGAGCCGTCCCTTGGACCGGCTCCACTACCGCATCGCGGATCGGTCTTGGCTGCTCCTAGCTACTACCAACGCAGATGGGGAAAGTCATGGGTTTCAAGACAACTTTGCGACGGTGTCTGGATGACGAACGTGGCGCCACCGCCGTCGAGTACGCGCTGCTCGTGGCTCTCATTGCCTCGGTCATCATCGGCGTCGTGACCACATTGGGGCTAGGGATTATCCCAGGATTTCAGGCCGTCATCGACGGCCTGCCGTGACCTCTTCTCCCCACTGTGTCTGCCGGGGCCACTAAGGATGCTGTAATGACCGAAGGACGGGAGCGCGGGGCCGCGGCCGTAGAATTCGCGATGATCGCGATCATCCTGCTCACTCTCGTGTTCGGGATTGCAGAGTTCGGCCGGCTGTGGATGATTCAGTCCACCCTCTCAGCAGCGGCGCGGGACGGAGCGCGGACGATGGCCGTGAAGAACGACCAAGACCCGGCCAGCCAGGCGGTCAAGGACGTGTTTTCGTCGATCAGTCCCTCCGGTCCGACGACGCTCACCATCGCGCCCGCCACGGGAGCATGTGACTCGGGCGGACAGGCCAAGGTCGACGCAACCTACGAGGCGCCGTGGCTGACCGGGTTCTTCGGCTCGGGAACGGTCACTCTCAAAGGCCAAGGAGTCATGAGATGCGGTGGTTGACCTACATCAGCAGGATCGCATCACGCGGTCGCGATCGTGGCGCCACGGCGGTCGTGACAGCGCTCCTGCTCATCGGCCTCGTGGGCTTCACCGGCCTGGCCGTGGACACGGGCGCCACGATGGCCACGCAGCAGGAGCTGCAGAACGGTGCTGACGCTGCCGCCTTGGCGGCCGCCCAGGAATGCGCGGAGAACGGTTGCGGGAGTATTGACGCGGTGGCCGGTCCCTATGGGGTCGCCAACGTGCGCAATGAGAAGGGCGAGGTGTCCACAACGCTCCAGCCAGACACCGGCGCGCAGACCGTGCAGGCCACTGTCTCGGGACGCAAGACGCACTGGTTCCTTCCCGTCGTGGGCATCGCAAGCTCCAACTTGGAGGCCACCGCGACCGCGTCTTGGTTCACACCCAAGAAGGGTCCGTCCATGCTTCCCCTGGCGATATCTCAATGTTCTTTCGAATACCAGGCCAGTGGGGCTCCGGTATCTGTCGGGGACACCATCGTCGTGTGGATACCGAAGGACAACAAGCATACTCCGGGGTGCCCCGACGACGCTTACCCCCCCGGAGGGTTTGGGTGGCTCGATCCCGTCGATGGAAAGTGCGAAGCCGATATCATCGTCGGGGGTTGGGTTGGGGGTGACACGGGTAACACGCCTAAGGGCGCGTGCGACTTCTCGGAGTATGTGGGAAAGACCGTCCTCATCCCCATCTTCAACGCCAAGAGAGGGACTGGTGAGGCGGCAGAGGTATTCGTGACCCAGTTCGCGGCCTTCGAGGTCGATCGGCTCGAGATCCAGACCAAGGGAGAGTGGGGAAATCTTCCGAAGTGTCCGAAGAATCCGGTCCCTAATGGATTGCACGACACCTGTCTTCGTGGCAAGTTCGTTGAGTATGTTACGTCTGCAGAAGGTTATGTAGGAGATAGTTCGGAGTCTGACGTGTCCGTGATCCGGTTGATCGACTGACGAACATCTTCTTGGCATATTTCCTAACGAATGTAAGGGCCTATAGTGATTCGTCGTGTGATCGCTGCACTTGTCGCCGTCATCCTGGCGGGTGTCGGCGTTGTCCTCGTGCTCAACTACGCCAACAGGGCTGACGAGCGAGCTTTGGAGGGCATGAAGACGGACAACGTCTACGTGGCCACCCAGGCCATCCCGATGGGCACATCCGGGGAGGACCTGGCAGACCGGGTCGAGACCAAGGCGGTGCCGCGCCAGTTCCAGGTCGAGGGCGCGGTGGATGATCTCGAGGATCTTGAGGGCCGGGTCTCACTGACCGACGTCTCCGCCGGAGAGCAGTTGCAGCGATCAAGGTTTGCGACTCCTGAGGAGCTGCGTGCCCGAGGGGAGTTCGCGCTGCCCGAGGAGGCGGAGGACCTGCACCAGCTGACCATCCCTCTGGACACGGCGCGGGCATTGGGCGGTGACGTGACCGCTGGAGACACCGTAGGAGTACTGATGTCCTTCGAAGCCACCTTCCAGCCCGGCCTCTACGTCGACAGCGACGGCACCGTGCGATGGAGCCCCGAGGTTGCCCAGGGACAGGAGGGCCAGAGTGGCACGCCGGAGGAGATCACCATCGACTTCACCAAGCTCACGCTCGAAAAGGTCTTGGTGACCAGGGTTCAGGGCGGATACGTGCCTGCGCCAGCAGCGGTGACCTCTCAGACCGAAGGATCGACCGACGACGAGGAAGGTCCCGCGGACCAGATCCTCGTGACGCTGGCTCTCGACGGAAGCCAGGCCGAGCAGCTGGTCTATGCGATGGAGTTCGGGACCGTGTGGCTCACCTACGAGCCCGAGACCGCCGAAGAGGATGCGGACGACATCAAGATGATCCGCCTGCCCGAGCGGGCCGGGGACGTGCTGGAGTGAGCGCCACCATCCTGGTCAGCCCTTCGGTCGACACCGCGAGGAAGGTGCGGATCGCGGTCGGCGATGACCTGACGGTGCTGCAACCGCAGCAGCTGCCCGCGACCGCGCCCCAGCTCCTGGCGATGGTGCCGGAGCCGGATGCCGTCCGCTCCGTCCTCATCGACGTGCGGGAGGGGGCGAGCCCGGAGTCGTCCGTGCTGGAGCTGGCAGGGAGGTTCTCTGAGAAGTACCCGTCAGTGAAGGTGCTGCTCCTCACCGACGAGGCAGAGCGGCTTGCGCTTGGAGCCCTGCGTCACGGGGTGACCGACCTCCTAGACCCCGACGCGTCCATCGAGGACCTGCGGCTGGTGCTGCGCAGATCGGCTAACGGTGGCGTCAACCACTCCGAGACCTTCAGCGGACGAGTCATCACGATCGCCTCGCCCAAGGGAGGTGTCGGCAAGACGACCCTGGCCACGAACGTGGCCGTCGGCCTGGCGGCCCAGGCGCCGAAGAGCACCGTCCTCGTCGACCTCGACATCCAGTTCGGCGACGTCGCCGCTGCTCTTGACCTCGACCCGACCTACACCCTGGGTGACATCGTGGTCGGACCTGGGTTGACGGACCCGATCGCGCTCAAGACGCTCCTGGCCCAGCACCCGAGCGGCCTCCAGGTCGTCTGTGGGGTGCACTCCCCGGCGGAGGCCGACGTGATCACGCCGCAGCACATCGACGCACTCCTGCGGTTGCTCAAGAAGGAGTTCCGTTATGTCGTCATCGACACCGCTCCCGGGATGAGCGAGCAGACCCTGGCGGCGATCGACCACGCCACAGATCTGGTGCTCGTCACCAGCCTGGACGTGCCCGGTGTGCGGGGGCTGCGCAAGGAGCTGCAGCTGCTCGACGACATCGAGCTGCAGCCGGCGACCCGCCACATCGTCATCAACTTCGAGGACGCCACGGGTGGCCTGACCGTCAAGGACGTCGAGGCCGCGATCGAGCGTCCGGTGGACCTGGTCCTCGAGCGTTCGGCAAAGGTGCCCAGGACGACGAACCAGGGGACGCCCATCATCGCGGCCATGCCTCGGGACAAGGTCAGTCGCACGATCAGTGAGCTGGTCTCACGCTTCGCGCACATCTCCGCCCCGCAGTCCCGCTGGGGCGGGCGGCACCGAGGGAGGCTCCGGCCATGAGACTGTCCGACCGGCTGAAGGCAGCCCAACTCCAGGACGAGCCCGGACGGCACCGCGACGGCGTTGCGGCTGCAGGGTCGTCGCTCGATGGGGCTGGCGAGGGGAGCCCCACCTCAGCTGAGCATTCGGAGCTGGCTCCTGCCGGTGCTGACGATGACGTGACAGTTCGCTCGCTCGTCGAGCCAGTCCCGGTACGTGCTACGCCGCGGTCAGCCCCGCCTGACGCGCTTGTCGCTTTCAAGACGAAGGCCAGAGAGGAGCTGTTTGCTCGCCTAGGTGGCCGGCTCACAGACTCCTCGCTGGCAGAGAACGACCTGCAAGCGCTGGTCCGCCGCGAGCTCACCTCCCTGGTCCAGGGCGCCGAGCTCGCACTGAAGCCGGACGAGCGGCGACAGCTCATCGCCGAGCTCACCGACGACGTCCTCGGCTACGGCCCCCTGCAGAAACTGCTGGAAGACGACGACGTCACCGAGATCATGGTCAACGGTCCTGACAACGTCTACGTCGAGGTGGCAGGTCGGATCACCCGGACCCCGGTCCACTTCACCAGTGAGGATCACCTGCGCCGTGTGATCGAGCGCATCGTCTCTCGTGTCGGTCGACGCATCGACGAGTCTTCTCCTCTGGTGGACGCCAGGCTTGAGGACGGGTCGCGCGTGAACGCCATCATCCCACCCCTCGCGTTCACCGGGCCAACGTTGACGATCCGCAAGTTCGGCAAAGTGCCGCTCACCGCAGAAGACCTCATGGCCAAAGGGTCTCTCTCCCCCCAGATGGTGCAGCTCCTGCAGGCGTGCGTCGAGGGCAAGCTCAACATCCTGGTCAGCGGGGGCACCGGCACCGGCAAGACCACCATGCTCAACGTCCTGTCGTCGTTCATCCCCCACGACGAGCGCATCGTCACGATCGAGGACGCCGTCGAGCTGCAGCTCCAGCAGGAGCATCTGGTGCGCCTGGAGAGTCGCCCTGCCAACATCGAGGGACGCGGCGAGGTCACGATCCGTGAGCTCGTCCGCAACTCGCTGCGCATGCGTCCGGACCGCATCATCGTCGGGGAGGTCCGTGGCGGCGAGAGCCTCGACATGCTCCAGGCGATGAACACGGGCCACGAGGGCAGCTTGTCCACGCTCCATGCCAATACCCCGCGCGATGCGATCTCGCGGCTGGAGACCATGGTCCTGATGGCCGGCATGGACCTGCCGTTGCGCGCCATCCGCGAGCAGATCGCCTCGGCGCTGGACGTGATCGTGCACCTGACCCGTCTTCGGGACGGCACGCGACGTGTCACGCACCTGACCGAAGTGCAGGGCATGGAGGGAGACATCATCACGTTGCAGGACGCTTTCGTCTTCGACTACGCCGCCGGGGTCGACCACAACGGCCGTTTCCTGGGCACGACTCGCCCAACGGGCGTGCGTCCAGGGTTCACGGAGCGGTTTGAGGACCTGGGGATCGAGCTGCCTGAGCACCTCTTCGAAGCTGATCTGGTGGGGCGGAGCCGGTGGTGACGCCCGGCTCGGTCAGCCCGCTGTGGCTAGGTGTCGGCGCGATCGCCCTGGCAGCGGGCCTCGTCGTCACCATCCTGGCGTGGCCTGTGACGGCGGTCGACGTCCAGCGCCGTCTAGGCGCTCGCACGCCGACGACGCTGCTCACCCGCAGCACCGATCGGGCCACCGGACTGATCGATCGTCTCGTGGGTCAGCGGGGCAGCCGAGCGTCTTGGGAGCGGGTGCTCGATCGTGCCGGCATCCAGCGGACGGTGCCAGAGTTCATCCTGCTGGTCGGTGCAGGCTCCTTGGTCGGTCTGGCCGTGGGGTATGTGGTCGGCGGACCGGTGGTGGGCGTGCTGCTCGCCGGGTTCGCCGTCGCAGGGGCGGTGCTGTGGGTGAGCCTCCGCTCGGACAAGCGCAAGGCCGACTTCGCCGACCAGCTCGATGACATTCTCACGCTGCTGGCCAGCAACCTTCGGGCTGGTCATAGTCTGCAGCACGCACTCGACGCCATGAGTCGGGAGGTCGAGCAGCCGGCCGCCTCGGAGATGGCGCGTGCGGTCACCCAGGTGCGCGTGGGCCGAGACCTCAGCGATGCTCTCGGGGATGTCGCCGACCGGATGGACAGCGACGACTTCAGGTGGATCACCCAAGCCATTGGCATCCATCGGCAGGTCGGCGGCAACCTGGCCGACGTGCTGGACACGGTCGCGGACACGATCCGTGAGCGCGGGCAGGTCCGACGCCAGGTGCAGGCGCTCAGCGCAGAAGGGCGGCTGTCCGCGTGGGTGCTCATCGCACTCCCGTTCTTCGTGATCCTCGCTCTGTCTTTCCTGAATCCGGGCTACCTTGCGGTGTTCACCGACAGCATGCTCGGCTATCTCTTGATGGCTGTCGCCGCGGTCCTGCTCGTGATCGGGATCTATTGGATGCGGATCATGGTCAAGGTCGAATTCTGATGGCCGGCGTTCTCCTGCCGGTCACTGCGGCCGCAACCGTCGCGCTGGCCGCTGTGCTCGCGACCTACGCGATGACCGCCCAGCCCGGTCGGGTGCGCGCGCAGAGCCTGGCCAACCTGCGGCGCGGGGATCGGCAAGCCGCCCGCGATGCCGACCTGGTCACCGGCGGCGGACTCGTGGGCCTGGCCCGCAAGCTCACGCCGGCGGGCCGCGTCCGTGGGCTGGACCTGCAGCTGTCCCGCGCCGGTCGGCCAGCGGCATGGCCGCTGGAGCGCGTCCTTGTCACCAAGGTGCTCGGCACGGCCGCGACAGCGGCACTGATGCTGCTGCTCTTCAGCGTCAGCCCGAGCCGGCGGCTCGTGGCCTTCGCGGTGGTGATGGTCGTCCTCGTGTGGTTCCTGCCGGAGATCCTGCTCTACAACACTGCGCAGAAGCGCAAGGTCGCCATCCAGCGCGCGCTGCCAGACACCCTCGACCAGATGACGATCGCGGTTGAGGCCGGCCTTGGGTTTGAGTCGGCGATGGCGCACGTAGCGAGGAACGGCAGCGGGCCCCTAGCCGAGGAGCTCATCCGCACGCTGCAGGACATCCAGGTCGGCCAACCACGTCGCGACGCCTACCGTGCGCTGGCCGAGCGAAGTCCCGAGGAGGACCTACGTCGATTCCTTCGCGCGGTCATCCAGGCAGAGCAGCACGGTGTCTCCATCGCCGGCGTCCTGTCGACCCAGGCCCAGGAGATGCGCATCAAGCGGCGTCAGCGGGCTGAGGAGAAGGCGATGCAGATCCCGGTCAAGGTGGTCTTCCCCCTGATCCTCACCATTCTGCCGGTGCTCTTCATCATCGTCATGGGGCCCGGAGTCATCAACATGATCGACGCCTTCTCAGGCCGGTAGACAGTCTCCCCAAAGTTCTCTCCCACCACACGAGGTGACAAGTGGCACTCCATCCCGACGACGTCGTCCGCAAGACGTTCCGCACGACGCAGCTTCGACGCGGCTACGACGAGGGTGAGGTCGACGCTTTCCTCGAGGAGGTCGTCGCCGAGCTGCGCCAGTTGCGCGACGAGGTCGACGAGCAGAAGGCGGAGATCGACCACCTCAGGGGGCAGCTGGAGCACGGTGACGAAGCCGCTCAGCGGCGCGCTTTGGAGGAGCAACAGCTTGACCAGGTCCGGCGCGAGCGCGACTCCGTGGTCCAGGAGCTGAAGGACGCCGATCGGCGCGTCGCGCAGGCACGGGCGGACGCCGAGGCTGCCGAGCGAGACCGGGAGGCAAGCCTGGAGGAGATCCGTGCCCGGTTCGACGACGACCTCTTTGCCCTGGAGAAGAAGGTCCACCAGGTCCGCGAGGAGGCCAACAGGGCGGAGGACGAGAGCCAGGAGCGCCAGCGCGCCGCCCAGGACCTGATGGCCCAGGTGCACCTCGAGGAGGAGCGGCTGGCCGCACGACTGACCGCGCTGCGCGAAGACGCGGTGCAGGCCTTGGGCGAGGAGCTCGGGTCGGACCGCGCCGACGAGCTCGCTGGCGCCGTAAGCGTGCCGGAGGCGGCTGGGCCCATGGCGGACCTGCGGTTCGTCGCCGCCCTGGCGTCCGCCGCGCGCAAGGAGCAGTCCGAGCGTGCGGTGCGGGACGCCGAGGCGGTGCGCACCGATGCGGCTGCGGAGCGGGAGCGGATGATCGGCGACGCTGCCACGCGCACCCAGGCACTGCTGGTCAACGCCCAGCGCGAGCACGACGAGTTGGTCGAGCAGGCGCGGAAGGCGCACGAGGAGCTGGTGCGCACCGCCCAGGAGCAGCACGACGAGCTGGTGGGTGCTGCGCAGGCAGAGCACGACCGATTGCTGGAGACGGGCAAGACGCAGCAGGCCCGCTTCGTCACCGACGGCACTCAGACTCGCGACGAGCTGCTTGCCGAGGGGCAGGCTGAGAACCAGCGCTTGATCAGGGCGGCCAAGGAGGTGCACGAGCGGATGATCCACGAGGCGACGGAGGAGCACCGTCGACTGCTCGACACCGGCCGGGCCGAGCACGACCGGCTGATCAGCGAGGCAGAGGAGCAGCGGGCCGGAGTCCTCGCGGACCTCAACGCTCGACGCGACCTGCTGCAGAGCAAGGTCGAGGAGCTCGACCGCTTCCAGGGCGAGTACCGTCAGCGGTTGCGCACCTACATGGCGGAGCAGATGAAGGTGCTCGACGACGATGCCTGGCACCGGTAGCCGAGGACCGCGGAGGTAGCCTGACGACCGTGTTCTTCTGGCGTGAGCGGATCGAGCCGAGCGGCGCCGCCTGCGGCGTGGAGTTGGCCTTCACCGACCGTCGGGGCGGGTCGAGCCAGGCGCCGTTCGACGGTCTCAACCTTGCCCTGCACGTGGGGGACCGCGACGACGCGGTGACCACCAACCGGCGCCGGCTCGCCAACGAGCTGGGCCTGCGGCTGGACGACCTGCGCTTCATGGACCAGGTCCACGGCTGCGCCGTCGCCCTGACGCCGGGCACCGTGCCCGGTGAGGGAGCCCCGCACGGCGCCGTGCCGCCGACAGCCGACGGCATCGTGTCCGGTCGCACGGACGAGGCGCTCGTCGTGATGGTCGCCGACTGCGTGCCCGTGCTCCTGCTCGACCGCACCGTCGGCCTCGTCGCGGCCGTGCACGCCGGGCGGGGAGGCCTCGTCAAGGGCGTCGTGCCGGCAGCCGTCTCGAGGCTTCGCGACCTCGGCGCACACGACCTCGAGGCCGTCCTCGGCCCGTCCATCTGCGCCGGGTGCTACGAGGTGCCTGCCGAGCTCCGGGACGAGGCCGCAAGCGTCGCTCCGGCCGCTGCTGCTGTCTCCTCGACCGGCACGCCCGCGATCGACGTCGCTGCGGGCGTGGTCGAGCAGCTGGGCCGCGACGGTGTCTCCGTGCGTCGGCTGCCCGGCTGCACCCGCGAGAACCCCGACCTCTACTCCTACCGCCGCGATGGCCGGACCGGCCGCTTCGTCGGCGTCGTCCGACTACTCGACCACGAGGAAGCCGCATGACCGGGACCGCCCGCCACGACGAGCTCGCCGCCAACCTGTCCGGCATGCGGGTCGACGTCGACGCCGCCTGCGCGGCCGCCGGGCGCGACCCCGCGGACGTCACGCTGATCGTGGTGACCAAGTTCTTCCCCGCCTCCGACGTCGAGGAGCTGGTCAGTCTGGGCGTCCGCCACATCGGCGAGAACCGTGACCAGGAGGTCGGCCCCAAGGTCGCCGACCTGCCCGAGGAGGTCCGTGGCCTGCTCACCGTGCACTTCGTCGGCCAGCTGCAGACCAACAAGGCCAACCGCGTCGCCCGCTACGCCGACGTCGTCCAGTCCGTCGACCGCGCCCGGCTCGTCACCGCCCTCGACCGCGGTGCCGGCATCGCGCTGGACGAGGGCCTACGGCAGGAGCCCATCGACGTCACGCTGCAGGTCGACCTGGGGGAGGGGGAGGACCGCGGCCGCGGCGGGGCTCTTCCCGAGGACCTGCCGGCGCTCGCCGACGCGACTGCCTCGGCCGAGCACCTGCGGCTGCGCGGGCTCATGGCCGTGGCGCCCAGGGACCAGGACGAGCCAGGGGTCAGGGCCGCGTTCGAGCGGCTCGCGCAGCTCGGCGAGGACCTTCGCAAGGATCATCCGGACGCCACCTGGATGTCCGCCGGAATGAGCGGCGACTTTGAAACTGCTGTGACATGTGGTGCGACTCACCTGCGTGTCGGCACCCGCATCATGGGCTCCCGGTTGTAGCGTCAGGAGCGACCGATCCACCACGGGAGACGCTCCCGTCTGCACCAAGGAGCTCGCTAGATGGCCGGGGCACTGCGCAAGACCATGGAGTACCTCGGACTCGCCGAGTCCGACGAGCGCTTCGACGACTACGACGCCTACCCCACCGAGGACGAGGCTCGCCACGAGGCGCCGGTGCAGCGCGACCCCGCGTCGGTGCGCGCGGTCCGCGACGAGGACGAGCGGGCGCACGGGGCCGAGGTCACGGCGCTGCCGCGCCGCACGCCGGTCAAGCAGGTCGTCCGGGAGGCGCAGATGAGCGAGCTGAACCGCATCACCACCATCCACCCGCGCACCTACAACGAGGCCAAGGACATCGGCGAGGCCTTCCGCTCCGGCGTCCCGGTGATCATGAACCTCACCGACATGGACGACTCCGACGCCAAGCGCCTGGTCGACTTCGCCGCCGGCCTGGCCTTCGGCCTGCGCGGATCCATCGAACGCGTGACGAGCAAGGTCTTCCTCCTGGGCCCCGAGCACGTGCACGTCGACAGCGGGCAGCCGGCCCCGGCGCCCCGTGCCGGGGGGCAGGGGCCGTTCAACCAGAGCTGACGTAGCCTTCCTCCCATGGTCGGCCAGATTCTCTCCTACGTCCTTGGCCTCTATCTGCTCGTCCTCATCGGACGGCTGGTCTTCGACTGGGTGCAGGTGTTCGCCAGGGACTGGCGCCCCAAGGGGCCGATCCTGGTCCTCGCCAACGGTCTCTACGCGCTCACCGACCCGCCGCTCAATGCCCTGCGCAAGGTGATCCCGCCGCTCCGGCTGGGCAACGTCGCGCTCGATCTCGCCTTCCTCGTCCTCTTCCTCGCCGTGAGCCTCGGGCGGTCCCTGGTGCGGCTGATCCCGTTCTGACCCGGTATGGGGTCGCGCCTCCCGTCGCCGTCGTGACCGGTGTGCTAGGCGTGGGTTAGAGTGGCCGGTGAACGTGCACGGAACCCGCACGTCATCGGCCATGCCCACTTGTGAACGGGGGGTGGTCGATGACTTCCTGATCGAGGTGAAAAATGGCGCTGTCCCCCGAGGACGTCATCAAGAAGAGTTTCAGCGCGACGCACCTGCGCCGAGGCTATGACGAGACCCAGGTCGACGACTTCCTCGACGAGGTCGTCGTCGAGCTGCGCCGGCTGGTCGCCGAGAACGACGGCCTGCGCTCCGACCTCGAGGACTGCCGCGCCGGTCAGGGCATCGGCGGCGCCGACCGGACCGACTCCTACGACGCGGCAGCGTTCGCCGGTGCCCCCGACGGCCGACGGGAGGAGCTGGAGGCCGAGCTCGAGGAGCTCCGTGCCCAGGTGGCGTCCGAGCGTGCGGCTGCCGACCAGGCCGAGGCGGAGGCTCGTGACCGCATCGCGGCTGCGCGCAGCTCCGCGGACGGGGCCGAGCAGGGCGCCGGTCAGCAGGCCGGTGCCGAGGTCGAGGACCTGCGCCGCCAGCTCGAGGAGTGCAAAGCCGCACGCGAGGCAGCCGAGCAGCGTGCCACCGCGGCGGAGCAGGCCCGCGACGAGGGCGCCCAGGGCTCTGCCGAGGTCGAGGACCTCCGGAGCAAGGTCGCCGCGGCGGACGAGCGCGTGCGCGAGCTGGAGGGGCAGCTGCAGCAGGCCCAGGAGCAGGCCCGCCAGGCCGAGGAGAGGGCCAGCGCCGCACCGGCCACCGTCTCCGCCCCCGGCGAGGACCCCACGACGATCATCTCCCTGGCGCAGCGGCTGCACGACCAGCACGTCGCCGAGGGCGAGACGACCAAGGTCCGTCTGGTGGAGGAGGCCGAGGGCTACCGCGACCGCGTGGTGACCGAGGCCGACACCAAGCGCAACGAGCTGCTGCAGACCGGGCAGGAGACCCACGACCGTCTGGTGCACGAGGGACAGAGCAAGCACGACGAGCTGGTCACCACCGGTCAGCAGACGCACGACCAGCTGGTCCAGGAGGGGCACGCCAAGCACGACGAGCTCGTCCAGACCGGCCAGCAGACCCACGACCACCTCGTGCAGGAGGGTCAGCAGGAGCGGGGTCGGCTCATCCACGAGGGCCAGACCCAGCACGACCAGCTGGTCCAGGAGGGCACGACCACGCGGGACACCCTCGTCAACGAGGGCACCAGCACCCGCGATCAGCTCGTCGGCGAGGCCGAGCAGCACCGTGCCGGCATCCTGGAGGACCTGAACAAGCAGCAGTCCTCGCTGACCGGTCGCATCGGCGACCTGCAGACGCAGGAGACCGACCTGCGCGACCGGCTGCGGGCTTTCCTCAGCGACCAGCTGTCGAAGGTCGACGGGACCTGACGCGCAGGTCCACCCACGCACCGAGAGGGCGTCCCGGCAACCGGCCGGGGCGCCCTCTCGTCGCCGTCCCCGGACCCTTGGCTGATTCGATGCGGGCGGTGCGCGGTCCTGCGTTGTGCTTGGCCCGGCAGTGGCCTATCCTTCCGGCACCAAGCCGGCACCGGCGCAGGGACCGGAGCGGCGTACCGCACAGAAGGGCACCTCGTGGCCAAGTCTGCGAAAACCACTACCACCACGACCACCGCCGTCGCATCGGTCCTCAGTGTGCGCGAGGGGGAGGAGCCGTGGACGGTCGAGGAGCTGGCGGAGGTGTGCACCGAGCTGGAGTCCGACGTGCAGCGCCTCACCGAAGAGCTGGACGAGGCCGAGGAGGACCTCGTGGAGCTGATGCGCAACTACGGCGACGGGGCCGGTGACGACCAGGCCGACGCCGGCGCCGCGACCTGGGAGCGGGAGCAGGAGCTCTCGCTGACCAACAACGCCCGCTCGCTGCTCGAGCAGACCCAGCACGCCGTCGAGCGGATCGAGGAGGGCACCTACGGAGACTGCGAGTCCTGCGGCACACCGATCGGCAAGATGCGGCTGCAGGCCTTTCCTCGTGCGACCCTATGCCTGACATGCAAGCAGAAGCAGGAACGACGCTGACCCCACGCCGCCGCCGCACGCTCGTCGTGCTGGGCATCGCCGCCGCCTGGGTCCTGATCGACCAGCTCACCAAGGCCTGGGCCGAGCGTGCCCTCGCCGACGGGGAGCCGGTCCAGGTGATCGGCGACCTGCTCCGCTTCCACCTGACCTACAACTCCGGCGCGGCCTTCTCTCTGGGGACCGGGTCGACGGGCATCCTGACCATGGTCGCCACCGCCATCGTGCTCGCCGTCCTCTGGCAGGCGTTCAAGGTGCGCAGCCTGCCGTGGGCGATCGCCCTGGGCCTGCTGCTCGGTGGCGCGCTGGGCAACCTGGTCGACCGCTACTTCCGGGCGCCCGCGCCGGGCCAGGGCCACGTCGTCGACTTCCTGCGGCTGCCCAACTTCCCGATCTTCAACGTCGCGGACATCGGCGTGACCAGCGCAGCCGTCCTCATCGCGCTGCTCGCGCTGCGCGGCCACCTGCCCGACGGCAGTCGCGAGGGACACCGCGGCGAGCACCGTGAGCACGACGAGACCGGCCGCGAGTCGCAGGCTCATAGGCCGGGGACGGGGTCCGTGCCGCATACCGCGAGCGACCAGGAGCACGGTCGGTGAGCGACTCCCGCACCTTCCTCGTGCCGCACGGGCTGGAGGGCGAGCGCGTGGACGCCGCCCTGGCCCGTCTGCTCGGCCTGTCCCGCTCCAAGGTCGCCGAGCTCGCCGCCGGAGGACACGTGCGCCAGGACGGCCGGGTGGTCGGCAAGTCCGACCGGGTCGTCGGCGGCAGCTTCGTCGAGATCGACCTGCCGCCCGTCGAGCCGCCGGCCGGGCTCGAGGTCGTGGCCGAGCCGGTGCCCGGCATGCGCATCGTCCACGACGACACCGAGATCGTTGTCGTCGACAAGCCGGCGAACGTCGCCGCCCACCCGAGCGTGGGCTGGAGCGGTCTCACCGTCGTCGGGGGGCTGCGCGCCGCCGGCTACCGGATCTCCACCTCGGGCGCTCCCGAGCGGCAGGGGATCGTCCAGCGCCTCGACGTCGGCACCTCCGGCCTGATGGTCGTGGCCAAGTCGGAGCGCGCCTACACGGTGCTCAAGCAGGCCTTCCGCGACCGCACGGTCGACAAGACCTACCACGCGCTCGTCCAGGGGCTGCCCGACCCGCACGAGGGCACGATCGACGCGCCCATCGGGCGTCATCCCGGGCACGACTACCGCTTCGCGGTGCGCCGTGAGGGCCGGGCGAGCATCACGCACTACGAGCTGATCGAGGCGCACCGGTCGGCCAGCCTGCTGGAGATCGAGCTCGAGACCGGCCGCACCCACCAGATCCGCGTCCACTTCTCGGCGCTGCGACACCCGTGCTGCGGCGACATCACCTACGGGGCCGACCCGGTGCTGGCCAAGCGGCTCGGGCTTGAGCGGCAGTGGCTCCATGCGGTCAAGCTGGGCTTCCTGCACCCGGGGAGCGGTGAGTACGTCCAGTTCGAGTCGGCCTACCCGGCGGACCTTGAGCGGGCGCTGGAGATGATCCGGGGCTGACATGCGGTCGGTGAGTCAGGACCTGCCGCTCGTCGACGACATCGGCTACCGGGTCGACTCCTTCCTCGGCGGCACCATCGACCGGTGGGCCGCCCACCCGCCGGTGGGGTGATCAGCTGGTGACGATCGGCTGAGGGTATGCCGCCACCCCCGAGGGTGCCCCGGACCACCTCGGTCCGGGGCACCGGTGCGTGTGCGGGACCGTTCAGATCAGGCTCGCCGCCCGGCTCTTCGCGCTGCGGCGCACGTGGCTGCGGGCGTGCTCCAGCGCGGGCGGGAAGCTGTCGAAGAGGTGGCGCCGGTCGCGCAGCGCCCCGATGACACCGACGGAGCGCATGAGGGCCATGTGCCGCTCGGGCACCCCCTTGATGAGCACGGTGACGCCCTGGCGCTCCAGGGCGCGGACGATCTCGGCCAGCGTGTTCGCGCCGGTGGCGTCCATCGTGCGCAGCTGGGAGAACGCCAGGATGACGACCTCGATGTCGCCCTCGGCCCGCACGTCGCCGCGCACCCGCTCGGCGGCGCCGAAGAACATCGATCCGGTGAGCCGGTAGACCGCGATCCGCGCGTCCGCGGGGTCGGCCGGTGCGTCGATCGGCTCGCGCCGCACGCCGCTGGAGCGTGCTACCGCGCGCAGCGCGAACACGGCGGCCACCGCGATCCCGAACTGGACGGCCTCGATGAGGTCGACCATCACGGTGATGACCATCGTCAGCAGGAGCACCGCGGCGTCGGAGCGGGTGGAGCGCAGGATCGTGCGCGCCTCGCGGAAGGGGATCATCCGCACCGCGGTCAGCATGAGCACCGCGGCCAGGGCGGACGTCGGGATGCGCGAGACCGGCCCGGACGCCAGGTAGATCACGCCGAGCAGCGCGACGGAGTGGGTGATCACCGACAGCCGGGTGCGCCCGCCCGCCCGCACGTTGACCGCGGTCCGCGCGATCGCCCCGGTGGCGGGTATGCCGCCGAACGCGCCCGAGGCGATGCACGCCATACCCTGCCCGACGAGCTCGCGGTCGGGGTTGTAGCGGGCGTCGCCGGAGAGGTCGACCGCCACCCGCGCGGACAGCAGGGACTCGATGGCCGACAGCGCCGCCACGGCGAGCGCGGCGGTGAGCAGCGTCTGCAGGAGCGCGGGGTCGACCGCGGGGATCGAGGGCAGCGGCAGCGAGGAGGGGATCTCCCCGATCCGGGCCAGCGGCAGGTGGAGCAGCTCGGCCAGCACGGTGACCAGGACGATCGCGACCAGGGAGACCGGGATGCGCTCGTCCCACAGCGGGAGGAGGAGCATGAGCCCGACGACGACGGCGACGGCGGCCAGCGGCCACACCGCGGCGGACCAGTCGGCGTGCTGCAGGGCGTGGAAGGCGGCGACGGCCGGGCGGGTGCCCAGCTCGTCGGCCGGCCCGAGGACGAGGGGCACCTGCTGCAGGAAGATGATCACGCCGATGCCCGCGGTGAAGCCGGCGATGACCGGCCAGGGCACCAGGCCGATGAGCTGCCCGAGCCGCAGCACGCCGGCGATCATCAGCATGATCCCGGCGAGGATCCCGACCACCGCCAGGGCGGCGACCCCGTGCTCGCCGACGATCGGCACCAGGACCACGGCCATGGCGCCGGTCGGCCCGGAGACCTGGACGTTGGAGCCGCCGAAGACCGCGGCGACCAGGCCCGCCACGACCGCGGTGACCAGCCCTGCGGCGGCGCCGGCGCCGGAGCTGATCCCGAACGCGAGGGCCAGGGGCAGGGCGACGATGCCGACGGTCGCGCCCGCCGCGATGTCGGCGCGCCAGTGCGTGGGCACGTCGGCGTAATCGCTCCTGCCCGGCAGCAGCCCCCGTAGCGCCGCCAGCCTCATCGGCCGCCCTCCGCCGCGACGGCGCTGGCCAGCTGGTCCTGCTGGGTGGCGAGCCGGTCCACCACGAACGAGCGCGCGACCCCCAGCAGGTCGGCGACCCGGGGCTGGGCCACCTCGTAGGTCACGGTGTTGCCGACGCGTCTGGAGACGACCACGTGGTGGCGGCGCAGCACGCCGAGGTGCTGGGAGAGCAGGGAGGCCTCGATGCCGAGGGTGTCCAGCAGGTCGCTGACCGGGCACGGGCCGTCCGCGTCGACGAGCAGCTCCAGGATGTGGACGCGCACGGGGTGGGCGAGGGCCTTGAACAGGTCGGCCTTGATCTCGTAGAGCGGCGCGTCTGGGGAGGAATAGGTCACAGGTGTGTTCCTTGAGGGCGTCAGGGGGTCCTGAAACAGTTTAGCAAAACATGAAGCGATCAACCATTCGGCTGTGGTCCGGGCCTATCCCCGCCAGCAGAGCGTGTGGGTTGCGCTCGGGGCGGTACCGCATACCAGGCAGGCGACCCGCCGGGTGTCCTCACCTCCGAGCGCGTTGCGTCACCGTGACCAGGTCACTACTATGAACGGTAGGAGATGGTGACGATGATCGTTCCCTCAGCCCAGGACGCAGGACGGGCCACGCCCGGCGGTGCCCGCCGGTGGCCACCGGGGACCCTGGTCGGGCTGGGCCTCGTCTACGGGGCGGGGGCCGGCACCGTCATCGGCATCGCCGTCGGGGGCGGGACCGGGCTCGCGCTGGGTGCGGCGGTCGGTGCCGGGCTCGGGGTGGTGGCCGGCGCGGTCGGTGACCTCTGGAGCAGGCATGACGCTCGCACCGCGACGACCCTCGACCCGTGACGTCCGTCGGCGCACGGGGGGCAGCGGGCGTGCTGAACGGCTCAGCGCCGGCGACCTGACCGTCCTGGCCACGGACGGCGGCGTGGTGCCCATGCAGATCGCCGCCGTCCTGACGCTGCCGCCCACGGAGCGGCCGGACCGCGACGAGCTCGTCGGTGTGCTGGCGGAGCGGCTGCGCGCGGTGCCCAGGCTGCGCCAGCGGCTCGTGCGCCCGCGCACCGGTCGCGGACGCCCGCGCTGGGTGGACGATCCGGACTTCGACCTGGACCGGCACCTGTGCGTCCTGGCGACGGCCGAGGGCCACGGGTTGCTCGACGTGGCCGCCGAGCTGGTCTGCGCCAGGCTCGACCGGCGGCGGCCTCTCTGGTGCGCCTGCCTGGTCGACGGTGGCCCGGAGGGGGCGCCCGGCCTTGTCATCGTCCTGCACCACGTGCTCGCCGACGGCCTCGGCGGCCTTGCGATCCTCGGTGCCCTGGCCGACCCGCCCCTGGCCGACCCGCCCCTGACCGCGGCATCGGCACGTCCCTCGCCGCCCCGGGCGGTCGCGGCCGCACGCCGCCGCGTGGCCCGGCTGCCGCGCGCCGTGCGGCGGGGCGTGGCCGGCCTCCGCGAGCTGGGCCTGGGCGAGCGTCCCAGGCTCGCGGCGCGCACCTCGCTGAACCGGCCCACCGGCCCGCGTCGGCGGATCGTGCGGGTGGCCGTGCCGCTGGCCGTGGTGAAGACGGCTGCCGTCGAAGCCGGCGGCACGGTCAACGACGTGGTGGTCTCGACGGTCGTCGGTGCGTTGCTGGACCTCCTGCACCGCCGGGGTGAGCGTCCGGGGTCGCTCGTGGTGTCGGTGCCCGTGTCGGCGCGACCCCGTGCAGACGTAGGTGCGCCGGGCAACGAGGTGGGCGTGCGGCCGGTCCGGGTGCCGGCGGTCGACGACGACCTCCGGCGTCTCCACGCTGTCGTGGCGCTGACCCGGGCCGCGGCCGACACGGCCCAGCGGGCCTCCTCGGCCGGCCCGCTGGGGCTTGCCTTCCGGGTGCTCGCGAAGGTCGGGGCCGTCGGCTGGTTCGTCAACCACCAGCGCCTCGTCCACACCTTCGTGACGAACCTGCGCGGCCCGCGGCAGCGCCTGCGCCTGGCCGGGCACGAGATCACCTCCATCACCCCGGTCGCGGTCAACCCGGGCAACGTGTCGGTGTCCTTCGACGTGCTGTCCTACGCCGGGGAGCTCGGCATCACCGTCGTGGTCGACCCTGACCTGGTGCCCGACCTGAGATCGCTGACGCGGAGCCTGGAGAACGGGCTCCGGCGCGTCACGAGGGCGACGGGGTGAGGTGCGCAGCGAGCATGCTGCCCCACTCCCGCGCCCGGTCGAGCTCGCCCGGCAGCAACGGACCCTCGTAGTCGTCGACCCAGAAGCTCGTCGGCTCGGTGACGACGGTGCAGCCGGCGCGGGTCAGACGCTTGGCGGCCTTGCGCGCCGCGGAGCCGGGCAGGTTGGGGTGCCGGACGTGGGTGTCGAAGGTCGCGACCCGCAGGCTCGCCGTGGTGGCGGCGTCGAGCCACTCGCGCACACCTGTGCTCAGCTGCGCGCCGCCGCGACGGTGCGCGTCCTGCCTCGTGCCGGCACGGCTGAGGCCGAACGCGTGGGTCGGGGCGCCGACCACCAGCAGGTCGACCTCCAGCCCTGCCAGGGCGGGTGCCCACTCGACGTCGACCACCTCGGTGGTCGCCGAGTCCTCCAGGCCCGCGGCCAGCGCCTCAGCGACGGCCCTGGTGTTCCCCCAGGCCGACTCGTAGACGATCAGTGCCTTCATCGCGGTCTCCTTCCTCCGTGGCGGCCGACGGCCGGCGGGGGAGTCCCGCCTGGCCGGCGGACGAAGCCACCTTTGATGCTACGTCGCGTAGTAGATGGATGGAAGCCCTGGGCGCCGCGTCGCGGGGTGTGTTCCTTGTCTCAGCGTCAGGTGGTTGCAAATGTACTACTGTGAGTAGTAAGAGAGAAGAAGGTGATGGCGATGACCACAGTCCTCGCTACGGGAACGGCTCCCGCATACCCCGTCCATCTCACGGCCCCACCCGTCCCGGACCGTCTCTCGAGAGGGTTGTGGCTGGTCAAGTGGATCCTGGTGGTCCCGCACGTGGTCGTGCTCGCGCTGCTGTGGCCCGCCTTCGTCGTGCTGTCGGCCGTCGCGCTCGTGTCGATCCTGGTCACGGGGCGCTACCCGCGGGCGATCTTCGACTTCAACGTCGGCGTCCTGCGGTGGACCTGGCGGGTGTCCTACTACTCCTACGGCGTGCTCGGCACCGACCGCTACCCGCCGTTCACGCTGCAGGACGTGCCCGACTACCCGGCACGTCTGGACATCGACTACCCCGGGCAGCTCTCGCGCGGGCGGGCGCTCGTCCAGTGGTGGCTCCTGGTGCTGCCGCACTACCTCGTCCTGGGGGCGTTCACCTACGCCGGTGTGCGGCTCGCCGACCAGCTGGGTCGGGCGGATCTCGTCCTCGACCTCGGGCTGGTGAGCGTCCTGACGCTCATCGTCGGCTTCGCGCTGCTCTTCACCGGCCGCTACCCGCAGGGCCTCTACGACCTCCTGCTCGGCATCAGCCGCTGGACGCTGCGCGTGGGCGGATACGCGGCCCTGATGACCGACGTCTACCCGCCGTTCCGGCTGGACCAGGGCGGTCGGGTCGAGCCGCAGGACACGCTGCCTCCGGCGGTGCAGCCGGCCGGGGCGGCGCCCGTCTGGTCGGCCGGCACGGTCACGGCCGTGGTCGCCGGCTCGGTCGCGGTGCTCCTCGGCGCAGGCCTGGGCGTGGGCGGCGGCATCCTGCTGGCCGCGCCGGAGGACGGCTTCGTCACCAGTCCCACGTTCACCGTCAGCAGCTCCGGGTATGCCGTGTCCACCGAGCCCGCGCTGCTCAAGGGCAGCGCCGTGGACGACGCGCTCGGGACCATCCGGGTGCGGGCCGAGACGACGGACGGCGAGGACGTCTTCGTCGGGATCGCCCCGGCGGCCGACGCCCAGGCCTACCTCGCGGGCGTGCAGCACACCGAGCTGACCGGCGCCTTCCCCGGCCGGGACCGTCAGGTGAACGGCCACGCCCCGGAGACGCTGCCCCAGCTGGCCGACGTCTGGGTGGCGAGCGCGTCCGGACCGGGCCGGCGGACCGCCGAGGTCGAGGCGCAGCCCGGCTCCTGGGTCGCCGTCGTGATGCCCGCCGACGGCAGCGCCGGCGTGAAGGCGGACGTGGACGTCGCGGCCACCCTGCCGTGGCTCACCCCCCTTGCGGGCGGGATGCTGGCGACCGGCGTGCTGCTCCTGGCGGGCGGTGCGGCGGCGCTCGCGCTCGCTGTCCGGGCCGCGTCGGAGAAGGCCAGGTAGGGCGCAGAAGCACGTGGGCGTCCTCCGTACCTGGCGGGTGCGGAGGACGCCCCGGCACGTGCCAGCCTGCGGGTGCGCCGCTGCCTTCCTGCGCCGCCGCCGCCCACGGCCGAGCCGTTGAGCAGCGACGTTCGCGCCCGGGGCGAGGCGGGCGCCATACCTGTCGGTGGTCCGATCTAGGATCGTCCCGATGCCAGCCCCAGCCAGCCCCGCGAAGAACTTCGTCCACCTGCACAACCACACCGAGTACTCGATGCTCGACGGTGCGGCGAGGATCGACGACCTGCTCGCCGGCGCGGCCGAGCTGGGGATGCCGGCCGTCGCGATGACCGACCACGGCTTCATCTTCGGCGCCTACGAGTTCTGGAAGAAGGCGCAGAAGTACGACGTCAAGCCGATCATCGGCCTCGAGGCCTACCTGACGCCGGGCACGCACCGCACCGACAAGACGCGGGTCAAGTACGGCGAGGGCGGGCGCGACGACGTCTCCGGGGGCGGCGCCTACACGCACATGACGATGCTGGCCCGCAACAACAACGGGATGCACAACCTTTTCCGGATGGCCTCGCTGGCCTCGATGGAGGGCTACTACTTCAAGCCGCGGATGGACCGCGAGCTGCTCGAGACCTACGGCCAGGGCCTCCTCGTCACCACCGGCTGCCCCTCCAGCGAGGTGCAGACCCGGCTGCGGCTCGGGCAGTACGACAAGGCCATCGGGTGGGCCGCGGACCTGAAGGACATCTTCGGCGCGGAGAACGTCTTCTGCGAGCTGATGGACCACGGGATCGCGATCGAGCGCCAGGTGCGCCAGGACCTGCTCAGGCTGGCCAAGGACCTCGACCTGCCGCTGCTGGCGACCAACGACCTGCACTACACCAAGCAGGAGGACGCGATCGCGCACGCGGCGCTGCTGTGCGTGCAGTCCGGGTCGACGATGCAGGACCCCAACCGGTTCAAGTTCGACGGGGACGGGTACTACCTCAAGACGGCCGAGGAGATGCGCCACATCTGGCGCGAGCTGCCCGAGGCGTGCGACAACACGCTCCTGGTGGCCGAGCGCTGCCAGATCTCCTTCACCGAGGGGGAGGGGCGCTACATGCCCAGGTTCCCCGTGCCGCAGGGCGAGGACGACGTCAGCTGGTTCGTCAAGGAAGTCGAGCGCGGCCTGCACCGGCGCTACCCCGAGGGCGTGCCGGACTACGCGAGCAAGCAGGCGGCATACGAGACCGAGGTGATCGTCGGGAAGGGCTACCCGTCCTACTTCCTCGTCGTCGCCGACTTCATCAACTGGGCCAAGGACAACGGGATCCGGGTGGGGCCGGGGCGGGGCTCCGGCGCCGGGTCGATGTGCGCCTACGCGATGGGGATCACCGACCTGGACCCCGTCCCGCACGGGTTGATCTTCGAGCGGTTCCTCAACCCCGAGCGCCAGTCGATGCCCGACTTCGACGTGGACTTCGACGACCGGCGCCGCTCGGAGGTGATCCGCTACGTCACCGAGAAGTACGGCGACGACCGGGTGGCGATGATCGTCACCTACGGCACGATCAAGGCCAAGCAGGCGCTCAAGGACGCCTCGCGGGTGATGGGCTACCCCTTCGCGATGGGGGAGAAGCTGACCAAGGCGATGCCGCCGGACGTCATGGGCAAGGGCATCCCGCTGACCGGCATCCACGACCCCGAGCACAAGAGGTATGGCGAGGCCGGGGAGTTCCGTGAGCTGCTCGCCGAGGACCCGCACGCCGCGGACGTCTTCGAGACCGCCAGCGGGCTGGAGGGGCTGAAGCGTCAGTGGGGCGTGCACGCCGCCGGCGTCATCATGTCCAGCGAGCCGCTCATCGACCTGATCCCGATCATGCGCCGTGAGCAGGACGGCCAGATCATCACCCAGTTCGACTACCCGACGTGCGAGGCGCTCGGGCTGGTCAAGATGGACTTCCTGGGGCTGCGCAACCTGACCGTCCTGGACGACGCGCTGACCAACATCAGGGACAACCGCGGGGAGGACATCGACCTGGACGCGCTGTCCAAGGACATGACCGACGAGGCGACCTACAAGCTGCTCGGCCGCGGCGACACGCTCGGGGTCTTCCAGCTGGACGGCAACGGCATGCGCCAGCTGCTGCGCCTCATGCAGCCGGACAACTTCGAGGACATCTCCGCGGCGCTCGCGCTCTACCGGCCCGGCCCGATGGGCGTCAACGCGCACACCAACTTCGCGCTGCGCAAGAACGGCAAGCAGGAGCTGACCCCGCTGGACCCGCAGCTGGACGGCAAGCTGCAGCCGCAGATGGTCGAGGCGCTCGAGCCGATCCTGGGTATAACGCACGGATTGGTGATCTACCAGGAGCAGGTGATGGAGATCGCCCAGAAGCTCGCCGGCTACACGCTGGGCAACGCCGACCTGCTCCGCCGGGCGATGGGCAAGAAGAAGAAGGAGGTCCTCGACGCCGAGTACGTCCCCTTCTCCGACGGGATGAAGGCCAACGGCTACAACGAGGCCTCGATCGCCGCGCTGTGGGGCGTGCTCGTGCCTTTCTCGGACTACGCGTTCAACAAGGCGCACACGGCGGCGTACGGGGTCATCTCCTACTGGACGGCCTATCTCAAGGCGAACTACCCGGCCGAGTACATGGCCGCGCTGCTGACCAGCGTCGGCGACGACAAGGACAAGACCGCGCTCTACCTGGCCGAGTGCCGGCGGATGGGCATCGCCGTGCTGCCGCCGGACGTCAACGCCTCCGTGGCCAACTTCGCCGCGGTCGGCGACGACATCCGCTTCGGGCTGTCGGCGATCCGCAACGTCGGGCACAACGTGGTCGGCGCGGTCGTCGCGGCGCGCGAGGAGAAGGGCGACTTCACCAGCTTCGAGGACTTCCTGCGCAAGTCGCCGGTCGTGGTGTGCAACAAGCGCACGATCGAGTCGTTGTGCAAGGCCGGGGCGTTCGACAGCCTCGGGCACACGCGGCAGGGCCTGGTCAGCGTGCACGAACGGTATGTCGAGGCGCTCGTGGACGAGAAGAAGCAGGAGGCCATCGGGCAGGACAGCCTCTTCTCCGGGTTCGGCTTCGGTGACGGGGGCGACGAGGGGGCTGGTATGCAGATCGTCACCCTGCCGGCCGTGCCTGACCTCGAGTGGGACAAGGCGGTGCTGCTGGCCTTCGAGCGGGAGATGCTCGGGCTCTACGTCTCCGACCACCCGCTCAACGGGATCGAGCACATCCTGTCCCAGCACGCCAGCGCCCCCATCCTGGAGATCGTGGGCGAAGAGGGTGCCAAGGACGGCGACTTCGTCACCGTCGCCGGGCTGATGACCAACCTGCAGCTGAAGCGGACCAAGAACGGCGACCCGTACGCGCGGCTGTCGGTGGAGGACATGGCCGGCTCGATCGACGTCGTCTTCTGGCCGCGGACCTACATGACGATCTCGACCATGCTCGCCGAGGACACCGTCGCGGTGGTCAAGGGCCGGCTGAAGAAGTCCGACGACGGCGTCGAGCTGATGGCCAACGAGCTCTCGCTGCCGGACATCAAGCAGGGGCCGCGCGGTCCGGTGATCCTGCAGATGCCGCTGACCCGGGCCACCGACGGGCTCGCGCACCGGCTCAAGGGCGTCCTGGCCAACCACCCCGGCGGCACCGAGGTGCACGTGAGGCTGACCCAGCCCGGCCGGACCGTGCTGCTGCGGCTGGACGAGACGCTGCGGGTGACGGCCTCGCCGGAGCTGTTCGGCGACCTCAAGGCGCTGCTCGGTCCGAACTGCATGAGCAGCTGAGAGGACGGTCGGCGCCCGGTTTCGGGTGACCGCGAGCCGACCGTGTCGCCGGTCGGGGTGGTATCTGGCGGTGGCCCTCGACCTCTTCCCAGGTAGGGCCGCGGCGAGGATACTGGCGGCACAGGTCGAGTGATCGGGGTGGCGCATGAGGCTGACGAGGCCGCCGGAGCCGGCAGTCCTCGCGAAGGCGCGGGGCCCGCTGGAGCGCGAGCTGCGCCGGGCCTGGGAGGACGGGCGCACGCACGGACCGAGGCCCGACGCGGTGCTCGACCACCCGGACGTCGTGACCGCGCTGCTGGAGATGACGCACCGGACCTGCGTCTACTGCGAGAAGTCGCTGGAGGTCGGCGGGCCCGAGCCCGTCGTGGTCACCCACCACCGCCCGAGGTGGGGAGCGGTCGGCACGTCCGGTGACGTCGACCCGCCCGCCTACTGGTGGCTCACCTACGCCTGGGACAACCTCTACCCGGCCTGCCCCGACTGCGTGCGCCTGCGCGGCAGCCGCTTCCCCGTGGCCGGCCCGCGGGCCACCGGTCCCGAGGGGCTCGCCGACGAGCGACCGCTGCTGCTGGACCCGCTGGCCGACGATCCCGACGAGCACCTGCGCTACCAGGCGGACGGGACCGTGGCGGCGTTCACCGAGCGCGGCCGCACCACCCACGACGTCCTGGGGCTCAACCGCGACTCGCTCGTGCGCGCGCGCACGGAGCTGCTGGACCAGGCCATGAAGGGCAAGGCCGACCCAGACGTCACCGCCTTCGTCTCCGCCCGCCGCCAGCTCGCCCCGTCGACGATCCGCGACATCGCCGCCGCGCCGGGGGCCCGGCGGCCATCGTCACAGTCCTCCCTCGCGGCCGGACCGACCCTGCCACCCGGTGCGGGAGCGGGACCCGGGCGCGCGGCATACGACCTGACCGCCACGATGGGTGAGCACCAGCGGGAGACCTACTTCGGGACCACCCAGTGGGTGGAGCGCGTGGTCATCAAGAACTTCCGCCCGATCCGCGACCTGGACATCGACCTGTCCCGCTCGACCAGCGAGCGCGGCCCGTGGCAGGTGATGCTCGGGGAGAACGGCTCGGGCAAGAGCTCGGTCCTGCACGCGGTCGCGCTGACGCTGATGGGCGGCGACCAGCGGCGTGCCCTGGGGATCGACGCCCGGAAGTACCTGCGCCACGGGGCACGCACGGGCCTGGTCCAGGTCTACCTGGCCGGCCGCACCGACCCCCTGGAGATGAGATGGGGCGCGGGGGACCGGGAGTTCGAGGGTCCCGAGCCGGTGCCGGCGCTGCTGCTGGGCTACGGCGCGACGCGGATCCTGCCGCGCGACGGCGGTGCGCCCGAGGACGACCGGGTGGTGCGCGTCGACAACCTCTTCGACCCGTTCGTCCCGCTCACCGACCCGACCACCTGGCTGCTCTCCCTCGACGACGAGACCTTCGCCGAGGTGGCCGAGGGCATCCACTCGCTGCTGGCCCTCGGATCCGACGACGAGCTGATCCGCACCCGGGACACGGTCCACCTGCGCCAGGGGAAGGGGCGCTCCGAGCTCCCCGCGCTCAGCGACGGCTACCAGTCGATGGTCGTGATGTCCTGCGACATCCTGCGCAGCGTCCTGACGATGTGGAGCCAGCCGGCGCTCGCCGAGGGGATCGTCCTCATCGACGAGGTCGGGGCGCACCTGCACCCGCGCTGGCGGATGCGGGTCGTCTCGGCCATGCGCGACCTGCTGCCGCGCGTGCAGTTCATCATCTCCACGCACGACCCGCTCTGCCTGCGCGGCGTCCTGGACGGCGAGGTCGTGGTCATCCGCCGCAACACCGAGGGCGACGTCGTGGCGATCACCGATCTCCCGTCGGTGACGGGGATGCGGATCGACCAGCTGCTGACCTCCGAGCACTTCGGGCTAGGCAGCACCGACGACCCCGAGGTCGCCGAGCTGTGGGAGACCTACTACCGGATCAAGGGGGCCACCCGGCCCACCGCCGAGCAGACCGCCGAGCTGGAGCGGGTCACCGTCCGGCTGGACCAGCTCGAGCAGCTCGGCACCACCGAGCGGGACCGGCTCGTCCTCGGCTCGGCCGCCGACTACATCGCCGAGCGCCGGGAGCGGGGCGACGCCGCACCGTCGAGCGACCAGGTGCGTCAGCGGCTTGCCGAGCTGTGGTCCCAGCACCTGCCAGGGGCTCCGGTATGAGGCGCGTCGCCCAGCCGCCCGAGCCGGCCAGCCTGTCCTCGGCCAGGACGCTCGCCGAGCGGGAGGAGGCGGCCGCCTTCTACGCCAGCTGGGACGGTGCCGCGAAGTACGACAAGTACCGCGCCTACAAGTCGCCCGACGTCCGCGCCGGCCTGGAGGCCGCGTTCGGGGGCAAGTGCGCGTACTGCGAGAGCTACTACGGCGCGACCCAGCCGGTGGCGATCGAGCACTTCCGGCCCAAGGGGGAGGTGGTCGTCGACGGCAAGCGGGTGCCGCCCGGCTACTACTGGCTGGCCAGCGTGTGGACCAACCTGCTGCCCTCGTGCACCGACTGCAACAGCCCGCGCAAGCAGGACCTGCCCACCGGGTCGGCGACCGCGGGCAAGGCCAACGCCTTCCCGCTGTCCCCGGAGAACACGCGCGCGAGGAGCCCGGGCGAGGAGGCCAAGGAGGCGCGGCTGCTGCTGCACCCCTACCTCGACCACCCGGAGAAGCACCTGGACTTCGTCTGGGGCACCGGCAGCGTCGACGACGGCTGGGTGCGGCCCGGGCGCAGCCCGTCGGGGCGCGCGAGCACCAAGGGACGGGTCACGATCGAGGTCTGCGCGCTGCAGCGCCGCGGCCTGGTCGCCGCCCGCCGTGCCAGGCTGCTCGAGCTCGTCGCCCACCTGGAGTCCGTCGTGGAGGCACACGACAACGTGGCGCGGCACCCCGACGACCCGGCCCTGCTCGACCAGTACGAACGCCGGCTCGCCGACGTCGCCCGCCTCGTCGACGACCACGCCCCCTACAGCGCGATGGCTCGTCAGGTCGTCGCCGCCTACCACGACCGGCTCTTCGGACCCTGAGGGAGAACGACCATGGACAGCGCCACCGCCGGCCCGCACGCGAGGCCCACCCTGGAGTGCGACATCGTCATGAAGGGCGGGATCACCAGCGGGGTCGTCTACCCGCGCGCGGTCGCCGAGCTGGCCCGCACCTACCGGCTGCGCTGCGTCGGCGGTGCCTCCGCGGGCGCGATCGCCGCGGCGGCCGCGGCCGCCGCCGAGCTGGGCCGGGACTCCGGCGGCTTCGAGCAGCTCGACCGGATGCCGCAGGCGCTCGCGGCCACCGGGCCGGACGGACGCTCCACCCTGGCCACATTCTTCCAGCCCACCGCGGCGGGCGCGCCGCTGTTCCGCCTCCTCGGCGCCACCGACGGCCGGTCGGGCACCGGTCTGTATGCCGCGCTCGTCGCCACCCTGCTCCGCGGCTACCCGGTCCGTGCCCTCGTCGGCGCCCTGCCCGGCGTCGTGCTGGTGGTCCTCAGCCTGCTCGGCCGCGGCCCCGCGCTGTGGGCCGGGCTCGTCGGCGGCCTGGTCACCCTGGTCCTCGGCGTCGCCCTCGCGCTGCTGCTGGGGGTCAAGGGCACGCTGGCGCGCGTGGCCGGCGACGGCTTCGGCCTGTGCACCGGGATGCCGGGGGTGGACTCCGGCGACGCCGCCGCACTGACTCCCTGGCTGCACGAGCAGATCCAGGCGATGGCCGGGCGCGGTCCCGACGCGCCGCCGCTGACCTTCGGCGACCTCGACGCCGCCGGGATCACGCTGCGGATGATGACCACCAACCTCGCCGCCGGCCAGCCGACGGCCATGCCCTGGGAGAGCCGGGAGTTCTTCTTCTCCCCGGCCAGGTTCCGCCGGCTCTTCCCCGACGACGTGGTCGACTGGATGATGGTCCACCCGCCTGCTCCGGAGGGTGGGCCGGCCGCCGTCTTCGGCACCCGGCTGCTGCGCGCCCAGGCGGACCGGGCCGGGCTGCGCCCGTGGCCCGCAGCGGCCGACCTGCCCGTGGTGGTGGCGACCCGGATGTCGCTGAGCTTCCCGGCGCTCATCTGCGCCGTGCCGCTGGCCGCCGTCGACTACGGACAGCCGGCCAACCGCGACGCCAAGGACGCCGGCGCGACGTGGCACCGCGAGCACCCTGAAGGCACCGTCGAGGAGGCCCTCGACGCGGTGGCCGCCCCGGCCTTCACCGACGTCTGGTTCACCGACGGCGGCCTGTGCGCCAACCTGCCCGTCCACTTCTTCGACACCCCGCTGCCCAAGCGGCCGACCTTCGCCTTCAACCTCGGCCCCTTCCCGCCCGGCCGGGAGAAGGACCCGGACCAGAGCAGGAACAGCTACCTGCCGACCCGCAACGGGGCCGGCCTCCAGACGGACTGGTACGCCATGCCCACCCAGGGCGCAGGCGCCTGGGCGGCCTTCGGCATGCGCCTGGTCAGCACCGCGCGCGAGTGGGTGGACGCCGCCCAGCTGGTGCTGCCCGGCTACCGCGACCGCATCGTCACCGTGCAGCACGACGCCTCCGAGGGCGGCATGAACCTGTCGATGCCCGAGCAGGTGGTCACCGAGCTCGCGGAGCGCGGGCGGCTCGGCGCGGTCAAGCTGGTCGACGCCTTCGCGGGGGACCGACCCGGCCAGGTGCCGGCCTGGGGCTGGGACAACCACCGCTGGGTCCGCTTCCGCACGGCCACCGCAGGCCTGTCCGGATGGCTGGCCCCGTTCCTGGCGAACTACCGGGACACCACCTCGGGCGGCACGCCCTACGACCAGCTGGCCGGGCCGGGCGCGGAGGCGACGCTGCCGTCGTACCCGCCGAGCGAGGGGGACCGGGAGCTGATCAACGCGCGCACCGGGACCCTGGTGAGCCTCGCCGAGGACTGGACCGGGGACGACGCGCTCACGGCCAGGGCCCCCCGGCCGCGGCCCAGGCTGCGGCTGGTCCCCGACGACGGCACCGCGGCCGGCCGGCAGACCGAGAAGGCGTAGGGCCGCACGACCGATCTCGCGTACGCTGGTCCGTTCGTGCGCCGCCGCCCCGACGCCTCCCGCCCCAGCGCCTCCCTAGGACAGCCATGCCCGACGCGACCCCCACCACCACGCAGCTGCCGGACGAGCCGCATACCCCCGTCGTGCCGGAGGCCGGGGAGCGGGAGACTTCCACCCGGGCGGCGCTGCGCAACCCGCGCCGGCTCAAGACCGAGGTCCTCGGCGGCCTGGTCGTCGCGCTCGCGCTGATCCCCGAGGCGATCTCGTTCTCGATCATCGCCGGAGTCGACCCGCGGGTCGGGCTGTTCTCCAGCTTCGTCATGGCCGTCACGATCGCCTTCGTCGGCGGCCGCCCCGCGATGATCTCCGCCGCGACCGGTGCTGTCGCGCTGGTCATCGCGCCGGTCGCGCGCGAGCACGGGATGGACTACTTCCTGGCCACGGTGATCCTGGCCGGCGTGCTGCAGATCGTCCTGGCCGTGCTCGGCGTGGCCAGGCTGATGCGGTTCATCCCGCGGATGGTCATGGTCGGCTTCGTCAACGCGCTGGCCATCCTCATCTTCGTCGCGCAGCTGCCGCACCTGCTGGGGGTGCCGTGGCTGGTCTACCCGATGGTCGCGCTCGGCCTGGCGATCATGGTGGGGCTGCCGCGGCTGACGACCGTCGTCCCGGCGCCGCTGGTCGCGATCGTGGTCATCACGGCGCTGGTCTGGGTCACCGGCTGGACGCTGCCGGACGTCTCCGACCAGGGCGAGCTGCCGACCTCGCTGCCCGAGCTGATCGTGCCGGACGTGCCGCTGACGCTGGAGACGCTGCAGATCATCGGCCCCTACGCGCTGGCGATGGCCCTCGTCGGGCTGCTCGAGTCGCTGATGACCGCCAAGCTCGTGGACGGCATCACCGACACGCACTCGGACAAGACCCGGGAGAGCTGGGGGCAGGGCGTGGCCAACATGCTCTCCGGCCTCCTCGGCGGGATGGGCGGCTGCGCGATGATCGGCCAGACGATGATCAACGTCAAGGTCTCCGGCGCCCGCACCCGGATCTCGACCTTCCTGGCCGGGGTGTTCCTGCTCGCGCTGGTCGTCGGCGCCGGCCCGACCGTCGGGATGATCCCGATGGCGGCGCTGGTCGCCGTGATGATCATGGTCTCTGCCGCGACCTTCGACTGGCACAGCGTGCGGCCCTCGACCCTGCGCCGGATGCCGCACAGCGAGAACATCGTCATGGCGCTCACCGTGCTCGTGACCGTGCTGACCAACAACCTCGCCTACGGGGTGATCGTCGGCGTCAACGCGGCGATGATCCTCTTCGCCCGGCGGGTGGCCCGCTTCGCCAGCGTCGACCGGGTCGTGGAGGACGACGTCGACGGCGACGGCCAGGTGGACGTGCGCACCTACAAGGTGTCCGGCGAGCTGTTCTTCGCGACCAGCAACGACCTCGTCTACCAGTTCGACTACGCCGGCGACCCCGCGCGCGTCGTCATCGACCTGTCCGACAGCCACGTCTGGGACGCCTCGACCGTCGCGGCGCTCGACGCGGTGCAGACCAAGTACGCCCGGCTGGGCAAGGAGGTCGAGATCGTCGGCCTCAACTGGTCCTCGGCCGCCCGCCACGAGCTGCTGACCGGTCAGCTCGGCGAGGGTCACTGAGGTGGCGCACGGCGACCAGGTGCGCCACGTGCGGCCCACCTGTCACAGGAGCGGTACCGCATACCTCGGTCATGGTGACTCACAGGTAGCGTTGGCCGGGTGACTGCCGAGACCACCCGACCGACACCGCCCGTCGCCGCGCGCCGGGACACCGTCCGCTCCCACCACGGGGAGGACGTGACCGACTCCTACGAGTGGCTGCGCGACAAGGAGGACGCGGAGGTCGTCGCCCACCTCGAGGCGGAGAACGCCTACACCGAGGAGATGACCGCGCACCTGGAGGGGCTGCGCTCGGCGGTCTTCGGCGAGATCAAGGGGCGCACCCAGGAGACCGACCTGTCCGTGCCGGTGCGGCACCGCGACTGGTGGTACTACTCGCGCACCGTCGAGGGGCAGCAGTATGCGGTGCACGGCCGGATCGCGGTCGGGGACGGCGAGCGGCCCGAGCTGGACCCGGGGCGGGCTCCGGAGGGCGAGCAGGTGCTGCTGGACGGCAACGCCGAGGCCGAGGGGCTGGAGTTCTTCTCGTTGGGCGCCTTCGACGTCAGCGCCTCGGGGGACCGGCTCGCGTATGCCGTGGACGCGACCGGCGACGAGCGCTTCGACCTGCGGATCAAGGACCTGACGACCGGGGAGATCGTCGACGACGCGGTGACCGGCATCGGCTACGGCACCGCGTGGTCGGCGGACACCGCCTACATCTTCTACACGCGCGTGGACGACGCGTGGCGACCCCACCAGGTGTGGCGGCACGAGGTCGGCACCGACGCGCACACGGACGTGCTGGTCTACCAGGAGGACGACGAGCGCTTCTGGATGGGCGTGGGCACCTCCCGCGACGACCGGCACGTCGTCATCGGGCTGGGCAGCAAGAACACCTCCGAGTTCAGGCTGCTGTCGGCCGAGGACCCGCTGGGGGAGTTCCGGGTCGTGGCGCCTCGCGAGGAGGGCGTCGAGTATGAGGTGGAGCCCGCCGGCAACCGGCTGTGGATCGTGCACAACCGCGCGCACCGCGACTTCGAGCTGGCCGTCGCCCCGCAGGGGAGCACGAGCGCCGAGGACTGGCGCACGGTCGTGCCGGGGGAGGACGGCGTGCGGGTCAGCGGGGTGGACGCGTTCTCCGGGCACCTGGCGCTCTCGCTGCGGCGGGACGGGCTGACGCAGGTGCAGATCCTGCCGTTGAGCTCGGCCGGGCTCCCGGTCGGCAGCGGCTACCAGGTGCCGGTGGAGGAGGAGGTCTACTCCATCGAGACCGGCGCCAACCCGACCTACGACACCGACACGCTGCAGGTCGTCGTCGAGTCGCTGGTGACGCCGCGCAGCATCTACGACCTGGACCTGGTCAGCGGCGACCTCGACCTGGTCAAGCGCCAGCCGGTGCTCGGCGGCTTCGACCCTGCCGACTACCAGCAGCACCGGCTCTGGGCGACCGCCGAGGACGGCACGCAGGTGCCGATCTCCCTCGTCGCCCGCAAGGACCTGGCCCCCGACGGGACCAACCCGGGCCTGCTCTACGGCTACGGCTCCTACGAGATCTCGATCGACCCCTACTTCTCCGTCTCCCGGCTGTCCTACCTGGACCGTGGGGTCGTCTACGCCATCGCGCACGTGCGCGGGGGCGGCGAGATGGGCCGCGGCTGGTACGAGCAGGGGCGGCTTGAGCACAAGCGCAACACCTTCACCGACTTCCTCGCCTGCGCAGACCACCTCGTGCAGTCGGGGTGGGTCGCGCCGGACCGGCTGGCCGCCGAGGGCCGCTCGGCCGGCGGTCTGCTCATGGGTGCGGTGCTCAACCTGGCCCCGGAGCGCTTCCGCGTCGTGCACGCCGGCGTGCCCTTCGTCGACGCGCTGACCACGATCCTCGACCCCTCGCTGCCGCTGACCGTCGGCGAGTGGGAGGAGTGGGGCAACCCGGTGGAGTCCGCGCAGATCTACGAGCTCATGCGCGGCTACACGCCCTACGAGAACATCCGCGCGGTGGACTACCCCGCGATCCTGGCCACCACCGGCCTGAACGACACCCGCGTCTTCTTCGTCGAGCCGGCCAAGTGGGTGGCGCGGCTGCGCGAGACCGTGACCAGCGACCCCGTCGAGCGGCCGGTGCTGCTCAAGACCGAGATGGTCGCCGGGCACGGCGGCAAGACCGGGCGCTACGACGCGTGGCACGAGACGGCGTTCGAGATCGCGTTCATGCTGGACCAGCTCGGGGTGGGCTGAGCAGGTCCGGCGATCGTGCGCCGGGCCATGTCCGCCGAAGCAGGACCGAGGGCGGTCCTGGGAAGCACACAGGTCCGGTCGAGAAGAGTACAGTGACGCATCCGAGCCGCTGCCATCCGATGTCTTTCGGGAGTGGGGCTGGGGCTCAACACGCTCGAAGGGGTCCGACATGAGTGACATCGACGTGAACCAAAGGCTGCGGAGCGCGCTGGAGTCCCAGTACGAGAAGTTCACGGACAAGGGGCAGACGTACTGGACTGTCGTCAATCAC
The DNA here is from genome assembly GCF_003351765.1 of Ornithinimicrobium avium. Lineage (NCBI taxonomy): Bacteria > Bacillati > Actinomycetota > Actinomycetes > Micrococcales > Ornithinimicrobiaceae > Ornithinimicrobium > Ornithinimicrobium avium. Next base: position 1,180,245 of record NZ_CP031229.1, on the reverse strand, counting down.
ACCTGCCGCGGGTTCGACACCTCGAAGGTCTTGCTGAGATTGTTGGCCATCGATTATCCAGGGCTGTCGGAAAATGTCATCTCACAACCTGTCGTACTCTCCGATAACATCATCAGAAATCCGAGCTCGGCGACCGTCACCACGAACGTGGAGTACAACAAGTCGGTCACCGACACCTTTGGGTGGAACGTGTCAGCTGGCTTGAAGCTGGCAGCCTCAGCGAAGTTCCAGGCGGGTGTTCCGATCATCGGACAAGCCGAAGCCACGACCTCTGTGGAGATCAGTCTCAGCGGGGGCGTGCAAAGCTCCCACTCCGAGCAGACGACCTACAAGAGCAGCGTCCAGGTGAAGGTGGATCCCCACAGCAGTGTCAGGGTCAAGGCGATACTGACGCAAGGAAAGGTGGACGCCCTGCCGTTCAGGGCCACCCTGCAGGCCTATGGGTTGGTCGGCGCAGAGCGCGCCTACGGGGGCGGGACCGCTGGTCCGTCAAACTGGAACTGGGATTGGGCTGACCTTGACTCCGGGGGCTGGAAGGATCCCAACTTCAAGCAGCACCCACCTGTGCTGAAGGACGGAAGTGCACGAAAGTTCGTCCTTGACGGGCTGTTCAGTGCGACGTGCGGCCTCAGTACTCATGTGGTGACCGAAGACTTGGCGGAGGAAGAGCTCGCCAACGTCACCTCGAGCCAGGTCCTGCTCGCAGAGCCCGGCACCCTCGTGCTCGACTAGGCCCGCCCACCACCCCGCCTCCCCTGGGGGACCGTCGGCGCGCCTGCCATGCTGGTCGCATGCCTGCTGCTCCCTGCGCGTTCTGCCGCATCGTCGCAGGGGAGGCGTCGGCCGAGATCGTGCTCCGGACGCCGCAGGTCGTCGGCTTCCTCGACACCCGGCCCGTGTTCAAGGGGCACGTCCTGGTGGTGCCGCGCGACCACATACCCACGCTGACCGACCTGCCCGACGAGCTCGTGGTGCCGCTGTTCACCTCGGCGCGCGCGGTGGCGCGGGCGGTGCAGGAGGCGCTCGGGGCGCAGGGCAGCTTCGTGGCGATGAACAACGTGGTCAGCCAGTCCGTGCCGCACCTGCACGTGCACGTCGTGCCCCGCACCAAGGGCGACGGGCTGCGCGGGTTCTTCTGGCCGCGGACGAAGTACGCCGGCGGCGAGGCCGAGGAGTATGCCGCGCGCCTGCGGCAGGCCCTCGAGGGCACTCTGCCGCGCTGACCACCAAGCCTCCGGAGAGCGTCCGCATACCCCTGGGCAGCGCGGCGAAGGACAGCGTAGGCTCGCAGCACGCGACCGACAGGAGGACCTGATGGACCTGATGACCCGGGCCGAGTTCGAGGAGCTGGTGGGCGAGAGCGGAGCGACCAAGCTGTCGCTGTTCGCCCCCACGCACCGGGTGGCGACCGCGCGGGAGAGCGACGAGGACCGCCTGCGCTGGAAGAACCTGCTGACCACCGTCCAGGACGCGCTCGTGGAGCAGGGCGGTGAGCGCCGCGAGGTCGAGGACCTGCTCGCGCCGGCGTGGGAGCTGCACGGGGACGCGATGGCGTGGAGCCACATGGGCGACGGCCTGGCGATGTTCCTGCGCCCGGGCTGGTCGGCCTCCTACCGGGTGCCGCTGGAGGTGCCCGAGCTGGCGGCCTACGGCGGGGGATTCATCCTCAGCCCGGTGCTGCCGCTGCTGAGCGACCAGAACTACGTCGTCCTGGCGCTGAGCCAGAAGGCCGTGCGCGTGCTGCGCGGCAGCCGCACCCGGATCGGGGAGCTGGACCTGCCCGGAGTGCCGGAGGCGTTCGGGGAGCTGTACGACGACGGCCGCCAGCCCGACTCCGTCCCGCGGCCGAGCACAACCGGGCGGGCCGGCCAGGCCGTCTTCCACGGCCCCGGCGGGATGGACAACCTGCACAAGGAGGACGTGGTCGAGTTCTTCCGCGAGGTGAGCCGCGGCGTCGAGGAGCACCTGGCGGGACGCTCGATCCCGCTGATCCTCGCCGGGCTGCCCGAGTGGGTCGCGGTCTACCGCGAGCTCAACGGCTATCCGCACCTGGTCGACGGCGCGGTCGAGCGCAACCCCGACGACATGAGCGCCGACGACCTGCGCGGCGCGGCCTGGGACCTGGTCTCGCAGCGGCTGGCCGAGGAGAAGTCCCGGCTGCTGGACCGGCTCAACGAGCAGCGCGGGCACGGCAACGGCGTGGTCGACCCGCACGAGACGCTGACCGCGGCCCGCGAGGGCCGGGTCGACACGCTGCTGCTGGCTCCCGAGGGCTGCTACGGCCAGGCCCACGACGGGCGGGTGGTCCTGCTGCCCGCCGACGACGACGGCGACGTGTGCGCGCTCGCTGACGCCGCGGCACGGGCGACCCTGCGCAACGGCGGGGCGGTCCGGATGGTGGAGGGGCTGCCGGAGGACGCGACGGTCGGGGCGGTGCTGCGCTACTGAGGCCGGTGGCGGGTGCGCTGTGCGAGCGTGCGCGACCCCGCCCACCGCACTCGTGACACGCCGGTACGTGGCCGTACCGGCGTGTCACGGCATTCCTGCACGGCGGTCCTCCACAGGAGCGAGCGCGCTGGCCCCCTGTCCACAACAGCTGTCCGGGGTGGTGCTCCTGGTCCGCCCGGAGGGGACCGTGAGAGCATGTCACCCGGAACCCGACCAGCCCCAGCCTTTCCCTCCATCCCGGGCCAACGGGGCATGGCGACGGTGGGCCAGCTGCTGGAGCGCGGCTGGACCCTCACGCTGCTGCGCCGCTCACGGTCGGGCCGTTGGCAGGAGCCGATGCCGCGTGTGGTGGTGCCGCACCGAGGACCGGTGGACGCCCCGACCCGGCTGGTGGCCATGGCGCTGTGGGCGGGCAGGAAGTCCATCCTGACCGGCGCCGTCGCCCTGGCCGAGCTGGGACTCCAGCCGCGCCAGACACGGATGACGACGTTCGTCGTCCCGGACGGGTCGAGGGCCAAGCAGTACGGTCTGGTGCAAGTCGTCCGCTCCTCCCGGACGCCGGACCTCGCGATCAGGCGCGGGCCGGTCGGGGTGGCGAGAGCAGCACGCGCGGTCGCCGACGCAGCCGTCTACGAGCGGCACGCGGCCCCGGACCTGGAGCACCTGACGATCAGCGTCCTGCAGCGGGGGCTGGCCACGGCCGAGGAGCTGGAGCGCGAGCTCTGGCAGCGGCCGCGCGCCAGGGTGGGGCCCGTGTGGAAGGGCCTGGGCGCCTTCGTCCAGGGTGCATGGTCCCGGCCCGAGGGAGTGCTCCGGGAGGTGGTCGAGGGGGCTGGTGGGTTCCCGCCGCTGATCACCAACTGCCGGCTGGAGACCCTCGACGGCGGGAGAGGGGCACAACCGGCCCGGGTCGTCGGCCTTCCTGACGGCTACTTCGAGGACGCCGGCGTCGCCATCCAGGTGCACTCCCGGCAGTACCACCAGGGACATGACGACCGGGGGAGCGACCGCTGGGCGGAGACGGTGGAGAAGGACGGGGCGTTCGTCGAGCAGGGGGTCACGGTCGTGGCGGTGACGCCGTGGACGCTCTACCGGGCTCCTGGGCGGTTCGTCAAGCGGCTGCGCACGGTGGTGGAGAGGCAGCTCGCTTCGCCCGGGCCGTCGGTGCGCGTGGTGCGGCTGGACGAGAAGAACAGACGTGCAGAAATGCCGTGACACGCCGGTACGTGGCCGTACCGGCGTGTCACGGCATTCCTGCACAACGGTGGTGGAGGCCACGCACGACGACGGGGAGGGCGCTGCTCACGCCCTCCCGGCCGCCCCCCTCGATCAGATGTCGAAGTACATCTCGAACTCGTGCGGGTGCGGGCGCAGGCGGATCGGGTCGATCTCGTGCTGGCGCTTGTAGTCGACCCAGGTCTGGATGAGGTCCTCGGTGAACACGTCGCCCTCGGTGAGGTAGTCGTGGTCCTCCTCGAGCGCGACGAGCACCGCGGGCAGGGAGGTCGGCAGCTGCTCGATGCCGGCCATCTCCTCCGGGGGCAGCTCGTAGAGGTCCTTGTCCACCGGCTCCGGCGGCTCGATCCGGTTGCGGATGCCGTCCAGCCCGGCCATCAGCTGGGCGGCGAAGGCGAGGTAGGGGTTGGCCGAAGGGTCCGGCACGCGGTACTCGATGCGCTTGGCCTTCGGGCTGTTGCCGGTGATCGGGATGCGCACGCAGGCCGAGCGGTTCCGGGCCGAGTAGACCAGGTTGATCGGCGCCTCGTAGCCCGGCACCAGGCGGTGGTAGGAGTTCATCGAGGGGTTGGTGAACGCCAGCAGCGAGGGGCCGTGGGAGAGCAGGCCGCCGATGTACCAGCGCGCCACGTCGGACAGGCCCCCGTAGCCGTTCTCGTCGTAGAACAGCGGCTCGCCGTCCTTCCACAGGCTCTGGTGGGTGTGCATCCCCGATCCGTTGTCGCCGAACAGCGGCTTGGGCATGAAGGTCGCCGTCTTGCCGTGGCCCCAGGCGTTGTTCTTGATGACGTACTTGAACTTCATCATGTCGTCGCCGGAGTGCAGCAGGGTGTTGAACCGGTAGTTGATCTCCTGCTGCCCCGCGGTGCCGACCTCGTGGTGGGAGCGCTCGACGATCAGCCCCACGGAGGCCATGTCCAGGCACATCGAGTCGCGGATGTCGGCGAAGTGGTCCACCGGGGGCACGGGGAAGTAGCCGCCCTTGTAACGGGTCTTGTAGCCGCGGTTGCCGCCCTCCTCGGCGCGACCGGTGTTCCACGCCGCCTCGATGGAGTCGATGTGGTAGTAGCTGCCCTGCGGCGCCGACTCGAAACGGATGTCGTCGAAGACGTAGAACTCGGCCTCGGCGCCGAAGAACGCGGTGTCGGCGATCCCGGTGGAGCGCAGGTGCTCCTCGGCCCGTCGGGCGATCTGCCGCGGGTCGCGCTCGTAGGGCTCGTCGGTGAACGGGTCGACGATCGAGAAGTTCATGATGAGCGTCTTCTGCGTCCGGTACGGGTCCAGGTAGGCGGTGTGCGGGTCGGGGATGAGCTTCATGTCCGACTCGTGGATCGACTTGAAGCCCCGGATGGAGGAACCGTCGAACATCTGGCCGGTGTGGAAGGCGTCCTCGTCGAAGGTCGCCGCCGGCACGTTGAAGTGCTGCATGACACCCGGCAGGTCGCAGAACCTGATGTCGATGAACTTCACGTCCTCGTCCTTGATGAAGGCGAGGACCTCCTCGGCGTTGCTGAACATGCTGCCTCCTGGCATCCCGGTCGCTGGCTGGGCACGACAGTACCGCCCTGCCGTTTCACCGCCGTGACCCGAGTGTTTCCGGACTGTTTCGACAGTCGTTACCCTTGCGGGGTGACGATTCCGACGCAGCAGGGGCGTCCCCTGGAGCTGCCCGAGACGGGCGTGGGATCCGTCGCGCCCTTCGGCCGGCGTCTCCTCGCGCTGCTCGTCGACTGGATCCTGTGCCAGCTCATCGCCACCGCCCTCTTCGGTATGCAGTGGGGCCAGGTCGGCGGGACCGAGGCCTTCTACCCCCTCCTCCTGCTGCTCGTCGAGAACACCGTGCTCGTCGGCACGCTGGGCACGACCGTGGGCCACCGGCTCCTCGGCGTCCGGGTCGTCGACGTCCACGCCGCCTCCGTCGCGGCCGGGACGCCACCGACCATCGGCCGCTCGCTGGTGCGCGCGGTGCTGCTGTGCCTGTTCGTGCCGGCGCTGATCATGGACTCCCACGGCCGCGGCCTGCACGACCGCGCTGCCCGTACCGTCGTCGTGCGCGGACGCTGACCGGCGTGCTGCAACGGGCCGTCGCTCGGGGGCGCGCGCGCGAGCGCGCCGGGGCGCTGCTCCGCGCGCCCGTCGACCGCACCTTCGCGATCCTGCTGGTCGGGCTGGTGGTCAAGGCCACGGTCCTCGCCGAGGCCGTCGTCGGCCCCGGCTGGAGCGTCCTGCTCGCGGCCCCGGCCGCCGTCCCGCTCAGCCTCCTGCTGCTCGCGCCCGGGCTGGTGCTGCACGGAGCCCGGCGCACGGCATACCTGGTGGGCGTGGCGGCGGTGCTGTCGAGCGTGCTGCTGGCCGACCTCGTCAACGTCCGCGCCTTCGGCCGGCTGCTCAGCGTGACCATGATCGGTGCCGACGCCCCGCTCGACGGGCTGGGCGCCTCGGTCGTGGCGATGCTGCGGCCGGTCGACGCCCTCTTCTACGCCGACGTCGTGCTCGTCCTCGTGCTCGCGCTGCGCGGGGTGCTCGCCCGGCGGAGCGCGCCGGTGCGGGTGCGCGTGTGGCGGGCCCTGACCGTCGCGGTCGTGGGCACGGCGCTGTTCGCGGTGCAGGTGCTGACCATGACCTCCGACCCGGCTGCCCGGATCGTCTCCCTCTCCCCGCTGGGCTCGCACGTGCACGAGGCGTACGCCGAGCTGGTCGACACCAACCGGGTGCTCGACCCGGCCGAGCGGCGGCGGGTGGAGGACTGGTTCGCCGGCAACGCGGCATACCAGGACCCCGCGCCGGAGCACGCCGACCTGTTCGGGGCGCTGGCCGGCAAGGACGTCTTCGTCGTCCAGGTCGAGTCGCTCGAGGACGTGGTGGTCGGGCTGGAGGTGGAGGGCCAGGAGGTGACGCCGGTGCTGGACGGACTGCTCGAGGAGAGCATCCGCTTCACCGACGTCGTGCAGCAGACCCGCGACGGCAACACCGCCGACGCCGAGCTGCTCGTGCACGCCTCGGCCTACCCGGTGCAGGCGGGCGCGGCGTTCATGCGCTTCCCGGAGAACCGGGGCTACGCCTCGCTGCCGCGGCTGGCCGGGGACCACGGCTGGCACACGCAGGTGCTGCACGGGGACGTGGCCAGCTTCTGGAACCGCGACGAGGTCTACCCGCGGCTGGGCTGGGACGAGTACGTCTCCGAGGAGGACTTCGCCGACACCACCCAGATCGGGATGGGCACGGCCGACTCCGCCCTGTTCCACCAGGCGCTGCTGGAGCTCGAGGAGCACGCCGCCGACGGGCCGTCGCTGATGTACCTCTCGACGCTCACCTCGCACACGCCGTGGGACATGCCGCCGGAGCTGCAGGGGCTGGAGCTGACGGAGACCAACCACGGCGCCGGCTACCTGCAGAGCCTGCACTACACCGACGCCGCCTTCGGGGAGTTCTACCGCGCGCTGGAGGAGCAGGGCCGGCTGGACCGGTCGGCGTTCGTCTTCTTCGGCGACCACGAGGGGATCCACAAGTACTTCCCCGACGAGGCGCCGCCGCTGGTGCCGGACAACGACAAGCGGCTGCCGCTGATCGTGCACGTGCCCGGCATGGACGGCTTCGAGGTGGACAACCCCGGCGGGCAGGTCGACATCCTGCCGACCCTGGCCTTCCTGATGGGCGTGCCCCCGGACGAGTATGCCGACCGCGTCATGGGGCGCAACCTGCTCGGCGCGCAGTCGGGCTCGGGCGTGGACTCCGACGGTGCGATCACCTACGGGGTCGACGGCCTGGAGCTGCTCACGCAGGCGTATGAGGTGGCCGACCTGGCGGTCAGCGGCGACTTCTTCATGCGCTGACGCTGGGACCGGGCTCCCCGCGCGACTCACGTACGGTCCTTGTCGAGAACTCGGGATGCATCCGTCGTTCTCTACAGGAACCGTACGTGAGTGGGCGGCCGGGTGGCGGGTCGTGCTTGCCAGGTCAGGCGGAGACCGTCGGGCGCTCCACCGAGGTTGCGCGAGCAGCGGTGCGCCAGTGCTCCGGGGCGGAGCGCCACACCTCGACCGCGAGCGCGACGAACACCGCGACGTAGAGCAGCCCGCCCGCATAGCCCGTCCACTGCGAGAAGCCGCTGCCGACGAACTCCACCACCACCCAGAGGACGATCGCCGGCCCGACCCAGCGCGGGCCGACGTGGCCGCGCCAGAGCGACACGGCCAGCACGAGCAGGCCGAGGACGGTCCCGAGCAGTCCCGCCGCCATGAACGGCAGGCCGGCGCCCTGCTCGGTGCGGGCCAGCACCCCGGCGTGCACGTCGACCGCGGAGAGGTCCTGCGCCATCGACAGCATGGTGGCGCTGACGCCGCCGTAGACGGCGTGGCCGAAGCAGCCGAGCACGACGAGCACCGCGCCGGTCCAGGCGAGCACCGGTGTCCGGTCGGCCAGCAGGTGCGCCAGGCCCACGACCCCGCCGGCGAGGAAGAGCTGGGAGAGAGTGAATCCGAGCGCCGAGACCGTGGCCGTCCCGGGAGCGGCCGCGATGGCGGCGAGCCGGTCGGCGTGGCCGCCGGAGAAGTCCGGCATGAGCAGGACGCTGACGGCCGCGAGCACGGCGGCGAGGGCGAGGGATCCTGCGACGGTGGCGCGGGCGAGCAGGGCGGTGGTCATGGGAAGGCTCCTTGCCTGGTCCTGGCCGGCCCGTGCGGTCGGCTGACCCCGACGTTAGGCAGACCGCTGGTCGCGCCGGGTCGCCCGCGGGTCCCGACCCCATGGTCGAGCAGGCGCGTGCTCCATACCCGGAAGAGGGCACGGCGGTCAACTCCAGGATGAGGACAGGAGAGGGTCGCCACCCCTAGATTGACCTCGTGACGACGATGACGCGGGCGCGGTGGGCGCTCGACCTGGCCCTCGCCGCGCTGCTCGCCGTCCTGGGCCTGGTCGAGGTCTGGTTGCCGCTCGAGTCCGTCATGGGGGAGGGCTCGGCGGTCGTCAGCACCGTGGGCATCGTCGCCTTCGCCGCCCTGATGACCCAACGCCGAGCGCGGCCATGGCTGGCGCTGGCCTCCCTGCTGGTGTGGCCGGTGCTCGGGATCGCGCAGGGCGGCCAGATGCAGGTCCTCTTCTTCGGGCAGCTCGTGCCCGTCATGGTGCTGGTCTACTCGCTGGCGCGCCACGGGCAGGGCCGGCTGCGCTGGGTCGCGCCGCTGGCCGGGATCCTCTTCGTCAGCACCGCCGACCTCTACATCCCGCTGCTGCAGGAGCCGAGCGAGCTCATCTTCCACTGGGCCGGCGTGATCCTCAGCTTCCTCACGGGGCACTCGTTGCGGCTTGCCGAGGACCGCGCCGTCCGGGAGGCGGTGCGGGCGCAGGAGGCGAGGGTCTCGGCCCGGCAGCGAGCCATGGTCGCGGTGGCCGAGGAGCGGGCCAGGATCGCCCGCGAGCTGCACGACATCGTGGCGCACTCGGTAGGGATGATCGTCGTGCAGGCCGGGGCCGCCGAGCAGGTGGTCGAGGAGGACCCCGAGTTCGCCCGCCGGGCGCTGGGCACCATCCGCACCACGGGGTCCTCCGCGCTGGCCGAGATGCGCCGGCTCGTGGGCATGCTGCGCGCCCCGGACGCCGAGGTGGACTTCGCCCCGCAGCCCGGGATCGCCGCCCTCCCGGACCTGGTCGCCTCCTCGGGAGAGTCGGGGCTGGAGGTGTCGCTGACGACGAGGGGCGAGGGCCGCCGGCTGCCGCGCGGGGTGGAGCTGACGGCATACCGGGTCGTGCAGGAGGCGCTGACCAACGTCCGGCTGCACTCCGCCGCGACCCGCGCCGAGGTGGTCGTGGACGTGGGCGGCGACGCGCTGGAGGTGCAGATCAGGGACGAGGGGCCGGCGCTGCCCTCGGAGGAGCCGCCCGGGCACGGCCTGGTCGGCATGCGCGAGCGCGTCGCGCTCTACGGCGGCACCGTCACCTCCGAGCCGACCGAGTCGGGCTTCACCGTCCGCGCGGTCCTTCCCCTGGAGCAGGTATGACGTCGCCCCCGCACGAGCCGCGGCCCGCCCCTCTCCGGGTGCTGCTGGTCGACGACCAGGAGCTGGTCCGCGTCGGCTTCCGGCTGATTCTGGAGCGTGGCGGACTGGAGGTGGTCGGGGAGGCGGGCGACGGCGTGGAGGCGGTGGAGCTGGTGCGCCGGCTGCGACCGGACGTGGTGCTCATGGACGTCCGGATGCCGCGCCTGGACGGTGTGGAGGCCACCCGGCGCGTGATGGCGCTGGCGGGGGAGCGCCCGCGGGTGCTGGTGCTGACCACCTTCGACCTGGACGAGTACGTCTACGAGGCCGTCCGCGCCGGTGCCTCCGGCTTCCTCCTCAAGGACGTGGCCCCCGAGGACCTCGTCCACGCCGTGCGGGTGGTGGCGCGAGGGGAGACGATGCTCGCGCCCGCCCTGATCAGCCGGCTGCTGGAGCGCTTCACCTCGCGGCCGCTGGCTGGTGCGCCCGCCCTGCCCGTCGGGCTGACCGAGCGGGAGACCGAGGTCGCCCGGCTGATCGCCCGGGGGCTGTCCAACGTGGAGATCGGCTCGCGTCTCTACCTGTCCGAGGCGACGGTGAAGACCTACGTCTCCCGGCTGCTGACCAAGCTCGACCTGCGCGACCGGGTGCAGGTCGCGGTGCTCGCCTACCGGACGGGGCTGGTGTCGGTCGGGGACGACGAGGACTGAGGCCGCAGCAGGCGCCCGGCGTTGTCGCGGAGCGCCGATGTCCGTGGTCCCGCGCGTCGACGATCCGCGACATCGCCCCCGGAGCGAGGTATGGGGTGCCGCCTGCGGAGCCCCTCAGCGGCCGCGCAGCGCCTTGCGGCTCATCCGCGGCGCGCGGGTGGGGTCGATGCCCTTGGGGATCGGCGGGCGGTTCTTGCCGGCCAGGGCCTTGAGCCGCTGCTGGACGACGAGGGCCTCGTCGTTGGACAGCTTCTTGGGCAGCTTCTTCATCGTGGGGACGACCTTGCGCAGCGTGGTGTCCTCCTCGCCCTTGCCGATCGTGATGGTGTGCACCGGCACCTCCTCGCCGACGACGCGGGTGACGCGCTTGCGCTCGGCGGTGGCCAGGCGCTGAGCCGAGCCGCGGGGGCCCTCGGCGATGAGGACGACGCCGGGCCTGCCGACGGCGCGGAAGACCATCGCGGCGTTGTGCAGGTCGCGCATGCCGCGCATCTGGCCGCCGGCCTCGGCGGCCACCGGCTCCTGCTCGTAGAACCAGCCGCGGCGCAGCTGGCCGAGGACGGCCGAGGCGGCACCGGGCTGTCCCTCGATCTGGGCGAACGCAGCACGCTCGGCGCGCCGGCCCAGGATGATCACCGCGGCCAGGATCGCCAGCGGCAGGCCGATGATCAGCATGTAGACGACCTGGTCGATCCAGATGCCGACGAGCACCGCCACGACGAGCACGGCGAGGGCGGCCAGCAGCATCCACCAGACCGACGCGGGGTCGGCCTTGCGGGTCATCGTGAAGACCTGGCGCATCTGGGCGACGCGGCCCGGACCCTTGTTGGGGTCCTTGGCCTTCCGTCGTCGGCCGAAGAGGCCCTTCTTGGCCGGCTCGGCGGCGGTGCTCCTGCTGCTGGACATGGACATCAGGATACGTGGTGGCGCGGGTGGTCCCGGCCGCCGCTCAGCAGCCGGCGCGACCGAGCGTGCCGATCTCCTGGCGCGGGTCGCCGACGAGCCCCCTGGCCACGAGCGAGGCGGCCTCCTGGCGCGCGGGCACGTCGGCCTCGAGCTGCTCGCGCAGGTGCGAGAGGTGCTCGGGGACCTCGCGGCCCCACCGGCGCATCGCCGAGGCGTAGAGCTTGCCGGCCCGGTAGGAGCTGCGCACCAGCGGCCCGGCCATCACGCCCTTGAACCCGATCTGCTCGGCCAGGTCGGACCAGTGCAGGAACTCCTCGGGCTTGACCCACCTGTCGATCGGGTGGTGCAGCTTGGAGGGGCGCAGGTACTGGGTGATCGTCAGGATGTCGCAGCCCGCGTCGTGCAGGTCGTGCAGCGCCTGCTCGATCTCCTCCTCGCGCTCGCCCATGCCCAGGATGAGGTTGGACTTGGTGACCAGCTCGTCCGCGCGGGCCATCGACAGCACCTGCAGCGACTTGTCGTAGGTGAACGCGGGCCGGATCTTCTTGAAGATGCGCGGCACCGTCTCCAGGTTGTGCGCGAAGACCTCGGGCCGGGCGTCGAAGACCTGCTGGACCAGCTCGGGCACCGCACCGAAGTCGGGCGGGAGGATCTCCACGCCGGTGTTCGGGTTGAGCTCGTGCACCGTGCGGATGACCTCGGCGTAGAGCCAGGCCGCCCCGTCGGGCTGGTCGTCGCGGGCGACGCCGGTGATGGTCGCGTAGCGCAGCTCCATCGTGCGGATCGACTCGGCCACCTTGCGCGGCTCGTCCCGGTCCAGCGCGGTGGGCCGGCCGGTGGCGATGTCGCAGAAGTCGCAGCGCCGGGTGCAGATGTCGCCGCCGATGAGGAAGGTCGCCTCGCGGTCCTCCCAGCACTCGAAGATGTTGGGACAGCCGGCCTCCTGGCAGACCGTGTGCAGCCCTCCCTTGCGGACCATGGAGTGCAGCTCCTGGTATTCCGGACCCATCTTGGCGGTGGTCCGGATCCAGCCGGGCTTGCGCTCGATCGGCGTCTCTGCGTTGCGGGCCTCCACGCGCAGCAGGCGGCGGCCTTCCGGTGCGATGGTCACAGGTGCTCCTAGCTTCGGCGACGAAGCCCGCGGCGCGCGGGCCAGCACACCGTCAGCCTATCCGTCCGGCTCTCAGTCGACGTCCGCGGTCCGGAAACGTGCCCAGGCGAGCAGAGCGACCGCGGCGAGCAGCACCGCGAGCTCGACCGCGCCGTGCGTGCCGGTGATGCTGTGCTTCACCGGCACGCACTCCGAGAAGCCGGTGCAGTTGTCCCACGACTCCCACTGCGCCCCGTCGTTGACGAACGCGTCGATGTTGCGGCCGAGCAGGAACCGCTGCACCGAGAAGAACATGTTGCCGATGAAGCCCTCGGCCAGCACCAGGTAGCCCACGAGCACCCCGATCACCACCCCGCTGTGCTTGACGAGGAAGGCCGCGGCCGCGCCGAAGGCACCGGCGAGGGCCGCGACCACCACCACGCGCAGCGCCATCCACAGCAGGAAGCGCCAGTCGTCGGCCGGCACCCCGTCGTCGAGGTGGAACCAGCGGAAGACGGCCGGCACCCCGAGCAGGACGAGCACCATGCCGACCACGGTCATCGGCACCGCCGCGAGCGCCGGTGCGACGACCTTGGCCACGAAGACCCGGGTGCGCCGCGGCTCGAAGGTCAGCAGCGTGCCCATCGTGCGGTGCGAGAACTCGGCCGCCACCGCCGTCGACCCCATCGCCAGGGCCAGGAAGGCAAAGGGGTAGACCAGTCCGGTCAGGAGCATGCGGTACTGGTCGGTGAGGGCGGGCATCTGCCCGTACATGTCCTCGATCGAGGGTGGACGCATCTGCTCGCAGGAGAAGTCGACGGACGGGTCGCCCGAGCGCCGGCGCTCCTGGGCCTCCTCCAGCTTGCACTCCTCGATCATGCGCTCGTTGTCCTCCACCATCTGCTGGTAGGAGGCGTCCGCGCCGGACCGCGCGTGGTCGATCTGCCGGGCCTGGGTGAAGACGCCGAACAGGGTGACCAGGACGATCGCCACCGCGGCGAGGAGCGTGACCCAGACGACCTTGCGGGCCACGAGGCGGCCGAGCTCGACGCGCAGCAGGCGGGTCATGCGGACTCCTCCGGGGACGGCGTGGCGGACGGGTCGGCGGCAGAGCCCGGCGCCGGGTCCAGCCCCTCGCCGGCGGTCAGCTCGAGGAAGATCTGCTCCAGGCCGCGGCGGCTGGGCAGGAGCCGGTCCACCCACAGCCCCTGCTCGCCCAGGACGCGGCTGATCTCGGCCGGCTCGGCGCCGGTCACGGTGAGCAGCCCGCTCTCCTCGGAGGTGTCGTAGCCGCGCAGCCCGTCGGCGGCGTCGTGCCCGGTCGGCCGGGCCATCCACTCCGCGCTGAAGCCGGCCTCGCGCAGGATGCGCACCGCCGCCCCGGGGTGGCGCACGCCGACCTCGACGGTCTCGCCCCCGCCGCCGATCAGCCCGGCCACCGAGCCCTGCGCGAGCACCCGGCCGCGGCCGATGATCGAGACGGTGTCGGCGATCTGCTCGATCTCGGAGAGGATGTGGCTGCTGACCAGCACGGTGCGTCCCTCGTCGCCCAGCCGGCGCATCGTCTGCCGGATCTCGGAGATGCCCGCGGGGTCCAGGCCGTTGGTGGGCTCGTCGAAGATGAGCAGGTCGGGGGACTTCAGGAGGGTGGCCGCGATGGCGAGGCGCTGCTTCATACCCAGGCTGTAGGAGCGGAAGCGGTCGTGGCCGCGACCGCCCAGCCCGACGCTGTCCAGGACCTCGCCCACCCGTGCGCGGGGCGTGCCGATCGCGTCGGCCAGCAGGCGCAGGTTGCGCTCGCCGCTGAAGGTGGGGAAGAACTTCGGCGTCTCCACGATCGCCCCGACCCGGTCGACCACCGAGGGCAGCCGCTGCGGGACCCGGGTGCCGAAGATGTGCATGGTGCCGCTGTCGGCCGGCGTCAGCCCCAGCAGCATCCGGATGGTCGTGGTCTTGCCCGAGCCGTTGGGCCCGAGGAATCCGTGCACGCCCCCCGCGGGCACGTCCAGGTCCAGCCCGTGCACCGCCACGCGCGTGCCCCGCAGCGTGCGGAAGGTCTTGCGCAACCCCCGGGTGGCGACCGCCAGCCCCTCGTCCGATCCCACGGCGACGCTCATCGTCCTCCCGTCCCTGAGCGGCCACCCTGGCCGACCCCTGCGCTACACAGTCAACACCACGGGTATGTCGTTCACGGGCCACCTGTTGCACGCGCGTGTCCCGGCGGGTCGCGCCGGCGGGTCGTGCGGTCAGGTAGGGACGCCCTCCAGCACCCGCTCCAGGTGCGCGGTCGCCAGCGGCAGCACCTCGGCGACGCTCACGGCGCGGCCCAGCTCCTTGGACAGCGAGGTGACGCCGGCGTCGGCGATGCCGCAGGGGATCACCACGTCGGCGTAGCCCAGGTCGTTGTCGCAGTTGAGCGCGAACCCGTGCATCGTCACGTCGTGGCTGACCCGGATCCCGATCGCGCCGATCTTGCGCTCGGGGCGGGCGCGGTCGGCGGGCAGCCACACCCCCGAGCGGCCCTCGACGCGGGAGGTCTGCAGGCCCAGCTCACCGCATACCCCCATCATCATGTCCTCGAGGCGGCGCACGTGCCAGACCACGTCGACCGGCTGCGGCAGGTGCACGATCGGGTAGCCGACCAGCTGCCCCGGCCCGTGCCAGGTGATCTTGCCGCCCCGGTCGACGTCGATGACCGGCGTGCCGTCCAGCGGTCGCTCGTGCGGCTCGGTCCGCTTGCCGGCGGTGTAGACGGCGGCGTGCTCCAGCAGCAGCACGGTGTCCGGCAGCTCGCCGGCGACGACCCTGGCGTGGACCTCGCGCTGGTGGTCCCAGGCCTGCTGGTAGTCCACGTAGTCCGGCCCGAAACCGAGGTGCTCGAAGCGCATGGGCGTCACTCTACGCGCGTGCCTGTGGATAAGTTCTGCGGGCGGAGGAGCGGTGCTGGCACCGTGGTCGCCGTGGACAGTTCTGGGACGGAGCGGGCGCCCCTGGTGCCCGGGTATGACGTGCTCGAGCCGCTCGGCCACGGGGCCAGCGCCACGGTATGGCGCGCCCGGCGCCGCGCCGACGGCCTCGTCGTGGCGCTGAAGGTGCTGGAGCGGGCGGACGGGGACGTCGCCGCCGGGCTGCGGGAGGCGGGGCTGCTGGCGGGGGTGCGCCACCAGCACGTGGTGCGGCTCTACGACGTGCTGCCGCTGCCGGACCCGCAGACGGGACGACCCGCCGCGGTGGCGCTGGCGACCCAGCTGGCCGGGGGAGGATCCCTGGCGCAGGTGCTGTCCCGCCGGCGCCGGCTCTCCGCCGGGGAGCTGGTCACCGCGCTCCAGCCGGTCGCCGGGGCGCTGGTGGACCTGCACGGCCGGGGGATGGTGCACGGCGACCTGTCGACCGGCAACGTGCTGTTCACCGGCGACGGCATGCCGCTGCTCTCCGACCTCGGTGCTGCCCGCGTCGCCGGGTCGGCCCACGCCGGTCCGCTCGGGACCGGCGCGGACCAGGGTCTGGTCGCGCCCGAGGTGGTCGAGGGCTTCCCGGCGACGCAGGAGTCGGACGTCTACCAGCTCGGTGCGGTCTGCTGGCTGGCGCTGGCGGGCGAGCCGCCGGGGCCGGGGTGGGCCCGGGGCGACCTGGTCGAGCTCGCGCCCGCGCTGCCGGCGGGGCTGGCCGACCTCGTGACCCGCTGCCTGGCGCCGGAGCCGGGCGACCGGCCGGACGCGGAGGAGGTCGCCCTGGCGCTGCTGGCGACGGCCGCACCGGAGCCGGTCGAGGTGGCCCCGGACGCCGACCCGGGGCACGGCCTGACCGAGCGCCTGCGTCAGCAGGCCCGCGACGACCTTGCCGAGCGGGCCGACGCGGAGCCCACGAGGAGGCGTGGACTGCGGCTGCCGCGCCGGCGGCGTGAGCCGGTGGACGTCCGGCCGAGCGCCGGTGGGCGCTCCGGCCGGCGCGAGCCGCACGAGCGCAGGTCGGTGCCGGGCCGACCGGCGGAGCCTGCCCGGCGTGCCCGGGGCCAGCACCGGCAGGCGGTCCCGGACGGAACACGCGCCGGGGGCACCGGCCCGGGCGTGCGCGCAGCGGCGTGGGCCGGGCTCGCCGTGCTGGTCCTGGTCGGGGTCGTCGGCGCGGCGCGGCTCGTGGGGGTGGACCTCCGGAGCGCCCTGGCGGGCGGGCCGCCGGCCGCCACGGTGACCGTCGAGGAGGGAGCGGCCGCGGACGGCCCCGTGGAGCCGGTGGAGGCGGCGGTCGCGGAGGCCACCTCGGAGCCGGTGGAGGAGGCCGCCCTGCCGGGAGCCGGGACCGACCCTGCTGGTGACGAGGTCCTCCTGAGCACGGTGCAGGCCCTGGTCGACGCACGGGCGCTGGCCTGGGAGGAGGGGGACCCGGACCTGCTCGCCTCGGTCACGGCGCAGGGCTCACCGGCGCTGGCCGCCGAGGCCGACGCCCTGGAAGAGGCGCGCGCGCAGGGCGTCCGCTACGCAGAGGTCTCCTTCCGCGTCGAGCGCGCTGTCCTCGTCGAGGAGGCCGGGGACCGGCTCACCGTCGACGCCGCGGTGGCACGGGCGCCGCTGACCGGCACCGACACCTCGGGGCAGACCGTGGTCGAGGAGCCCGGGAGCACGGAGCGGGTGCGCCTCGTGCTGGCCCGCGACGAGGCAGGGTGGCTGCTGTGGTCGTGGGCGCCCCAGGACGAGAGCTCCACACGATGAGCCGGAAGCACGAGCGACGTCCCGATTGCCACCCCCGCCCTCCGGCACGGGTCGGTCGCCCCGGCCCTAGCCCGCCTTCTTGGCGCGCTTGCGCTGGGTGGTCAACCACTCCATCGCCACCCCCAGCTCGGAGTGGTCCCAGCCGAAGCCCGCGTGGCGCAGCACGGTGGGCAGCGCCCGCTGACTGGTCAGGATCTCGCCGGCCATCTCGCCCAGGACCAGGCGCAGCGCCACGGTCGGGGCAGGCACGATGGCCGGTCGGTTGAGCTTCTCGGCCAGCGTCTTGACCACCGCGGTCTGGGTGGCCGGATCGGGCCCGGTGAGATTCACCGGGCCGGTCAGCGAAGGGTGGTCGAGGAGGAAGACGACGGCGCGGACGTGGTCGTGCAGCGTGATCCAGGACCAGTACTGGTCCCCGCGGCCCAGCGGCCCCGCCAGGCCGGCCTTGGCCAGCGGCATGATCCGGGCGATCGCCCCGCCGTGCGGGGAGAGGACGATGCCGGTGCGCAGGTGGGCGACCGAGGCACCCGCGTGCTCGGCGGGCCAGGTCGCGTTCTCCCACTCGCGGCACAGCTCGGCGAGGAAGCCCTGGCCGTGCCCGCTCTCCTCCGTGAGCAGGTCGGTGCCCTGGTCGCCGTAGAAGCCGACCGCGGAGGCTGACAGCAGCCGAGGTCGCGAGCCGGCCGGGAGGGCGGCCACGGCCAGGGAGATCGTCTCGGTGCCCTCCAGGCGGGAGGACATGAGCAGCCGCTTGCGCGCCGCCGTCCACCGGTGGTCGCCGATGCCGGCGCCGGCCAGGTGCACCACGCCCTCGACGCCGTCGAGCACGGCGGGGTCCAGCCTGACCCCCGGCTCCCACCGGGCCTCCCGCACGCCGGGCGGCAGCTGCGGGTCCCCGGAGGCGCGAGGGGCGCGGCGGACCAGGTGCAGGACCTGGTCGCCGCGTCCTCGCAGCTCCTCGGACAGTGCGGAGCCGATCATGCCGCTGGCGCCGGTGAGGGCGACCGTGCGGCCGGTGGACGGGGGAACCTGTGTCGTCAAGGGGTGCTCCGTTTCGACCCGAACATGCTCAGACCTCGAAGTTGCCGTCCTCCAGACGCTCCTTCATGGTGGACAGGAAGCGGGCCGCGTCGGCGCCGTCCACCACCCGGTGGTCGTAGCTGAGCGCCAGGAAGACCATGTCCCGGATCGCGATGGTCTCCCCGCCGTCCTCGTCGCTGACCACGACCGGGCGCTTGACGACCGCGCCGGTGCCCAGGATCGCCACGTTGGGCTGGTTGATGATCGGCGTGTCGAACAGCGCCCCGCGCGACCCGGTGTTGGTCAGCGTGAAGGTCGCCCCGGACAGCTCGTCCGGACCCACCTTGTTGTCCCGGGTCCGCTCGGCCAGGTCCGCGATCTTGCGGGCCAGGCCGGCGATGTTGAGGTCGCCCGCGTCCTTGATGACCGGCACGAGCAGCCCGCGCGGGGTGTCCACGGCCACGCCCAGGTTCTCCGAGGCGTGGTAGGTGATCGTGTCGTCCTCGACGCTGGCGTTGACGATCGGGTGGTGCTTGAGCGCGTCGACCGCCGCCTGTGCGAAGAACGGCATGAAGGACAGCTTGGTGCCCTCGCGCGTGAGGAAGTCGTCCTTGGCACGCTTGCGCAGCCGGGCGATCTTGGTCACGTCGACCTCGAGCACCGTGGTCAGCTGCGCGCTGACCTGCAGCGACTCCACCATCCGGGTGGCGATGACCTTGCGCAGGCGCGACATCTTCTCCGTCGTGCCGCGCTTGGCCTCCGACTCGGCGCTGGGCGCCGCGCCGCCGGCCGGCTTCTGCTCCGCCTGGGCGGCGGGTGCCGGCTGCTGCTGGGCGGGTGCGGCCGGGGCCGCCTGGGCCTGCTCGGCCTGCTCGGCGGCCTTCGCCGCGTCGAGCACGTCCTGCTTGCGGATCCGGCCGCCGACACCGGTGCCCTGAAGGGAGGCGAGGTCGACGTTGTTCTGGGCCGCGAGCTTGCGCACGAGCGGGGTCACGTAGGCCGACACGTCCTGGCCGCCGGCCTGTGCCTGGCCGCCGGCCTGTGCCTGACCGCCGGCGGCCTGGCTGGTGCCGACCCCGGACGCCTGGCCCGGGTCCTGGTAGCTGGCGGTGCCGCCCTGGCGCGCCGACTCCTCGGCGGCACGCTCGTGCTCCTTGGCGATCCCGCCGAGGTCGTCCTCGGCCTCGGCGTCGCCACCGGAGCGCTCCGGCTGCTCGGTGGGTGCCTGGGACTCCGGCTGCGGCTCGGGGGCCGCCTCCTCCGCGGCGGCGGATCCGTGGGCCTGCGGCTGCCCGGCGGGCTCGGACGCGCCGGCACCCCCGCCTGCCTCGCCGCCGATGACGGCCAGCTCGCCGCCCACCTCGACCGTGTCGTCCTCCTGGGCCAGGATCTTGGTGAGCACGCCGGCCACGGGGGAGGGGATCTCGGTGTCGACCTTGTCGGTGGAGACCTCCAGCAGGGGCTCGTCGACCTCGACCTGGTCACCCTCGGCCTTGAGCCAGCGGGTGACTGTGCCCTCGGTCACGGACTCGCCGAGCGCGGGCATGGTGACGGTCTCGCCGCCGGAGACCTCGCCGCCCCCGGACGGGGCCGCCTGCTCGGTCTGCTCCTGGGCGGGCGGCTGCTCGCTCTGCCGCTCGGCCACCTGCTCAGGCTCCTGCTGAGCGGGCTCCTGCTGCTCAGGCTCCTGCTCCGGTGCGTCGTCGGCAGGCTGCTCGACCTGCTGCTCGTCGCCACCGCCGTCGCCGGAGCCCCCGGAGGACTCCGAGGCGTCACCGACGACGGCCAGGTCGGCGCCGACCTCGACGGTGTCGTCCTCCTGCGCGAGGATCTCCAGCAGCGTCCCGGCCACGGGGGAGGGGATCTCGGTGTCGACCTTGTCGGTCGAGACCTCCAGCAGCGGCTCGTCGACCTCGACGGCGTCGCCGACGCTCTTGAGCCAACGGGTCACTGTCCCCTCGGTGACGGACTCACCGAGGGCGGGCATCGCTACACGTTCCGACATGTCTCTTGTCTCTCCTCGTCCGGGGTTTCGAAGTCTACGCAGGTGTGGGCGGCGGGTCAGGCGTGGGCGTGCAGCGGCTTGCCGGACAGCGCCAGGTGGGCCTCGCCGAGCGCCTCGTTCTGGGTCGGGTGGGCGTGGATGAACTGCGCCACGTCCTCGGGCAGGGCCTCCCAGCTGACGATGAGCTGCGCCTCGCCGACCTGCTCGCCCATCCGGGCGCCGACCATGTGCACGCCCACGACCGGACCCTCCGGGCCGGAGCGCACCAGCTTGACGAAGCCGGTCGTGCCCAGGATCTGGGACTTGCCGTTGCCGCCGAGGTTGTACTCGTAGGTGCTCACCTGCTCGCCGTGGACCTCGCGGGCCTGCGCCTCGGTCAGGCCGACCGAGGCGATCTCCGGGTCGCAGTAGGTGACCTTGGGGATCAAGGAGTCGACGACCGGCGACGGGTCCAGCCCGGCGATGTCCTCGGCCACGAAGATGCCGTGCGCGAACCCGCGGTGCGCCAGCTGCGGCCCGGGCACCAGGTCGCCGACGGCGCGCACGCCCTCGACGTTGGTGCGCAGCCGCTCGTCGGTGGGCACGAAGCCGCGGTCGACCGTGACGCCGGCCTCCTCGAAGCCCATGCCCTCCGAGCGCGGCCCGCGGCCCACGGCCACGAGCAGCAGGTCGGCCTCGAGCACCTCGCCGCCCTCGAGCTCGACCCGCACGCCCTGGTCGTCCTGGGTGACGGAGGTGACCTTGACACCGGTCTTGGCGGTGATCTTGCGCCGGCGGAAGACCCGCTCCAGCGTCTTGGAGATCGCCGGGTCCTCGGCGGCGACGAGCCGGTCGAGCGCCTCCACGATCGTCACCTCGGACCCGAAGCTGCGCAGCACCGAGGCGAACTCCACCCCGATGACGCCGCCGCCGAGCACGATCGAGCGCGCCGGCACCTCCTCCAGGGTCAGCGCCTGGTCGCTGGTCATGATCCGCCCGCCGATCTCGATCCCGGGCAGCGTGCGCGCGTAGGAGCCGGTCGCGAGCACCACGTGCTTGCCGCGGAGCTCGCGATCCCCGACGGTGACGGTGCCGGCCGCGGTCAGCCGCCCCTCGCCCTCGACGTAGGTGATCCCGTCGGCGGCCTTGACCAGCCCCTGCAGCCCCCTGTGCAGGCGGCCGACCACACCGTCCTTGTACTTGTGCACCGCCGCGAGGTCGATCCCCTCCAGGGCGGCGTGCACGCCATACCGGGCGCCGTCGCGCACCGAGTCCGCGACCTCGGCGCTGTGCAGCATCGCCTTGGTAGGGATGCAGCCGTAATGCAGGCAGGTGCCTCCTAGCTTGTCCTTCTCCACCAGCGCGACGCGCTGTCCGAGCTGGGTGGCGCGCAGCGCGCAGGCATAGCCCCCGCTGCCGGCACCCAGGATGACGATGTCGAACTCTTCGGCAGCCATGCCGCCATCCTGCCACCCAGGAGCGTCCCGCGTCTCAGGGAGGTATGCCGTGCGCCCCCGTCCGGGGGCCGGCGCTCCTCCTGCGCCCCTTCCCTTCTGCGGCGTTGCCCTCCACACTGTGCGTGTGCGCACCACAGATCCCCTCCTGCAGCCCTACGACCTGCGGGGCCTGCGGCTGCGCAACCGGGTGGTGAGCACCTCGCACGAGCCGGCCTACAGCGAGGACGGGCTCCCCGGGGCGCGCTACCGCGCCTACCACGTGGAGAAGGCCCGCGGCGGGGTCGGCCTGACGATGATCGGCGGCTCGGCCGTGGTCTCGCCGGACAGCCCGCCGGCCTTCGGCAACCTCGAGCTCTACCGCGACGAGGCGGTGCCGGCGCTGCGCGACCTCGTCGAGGAGGTCCACGAGCACGGCGCCGCGGTGATGATCCAGCTGACCCACCTGGGCCGCCGGTCGAGCAACTACACCGGTGACTGGCTGCCGCTGGTCTACCCCTCCTCGCTGCGCGAACCGGCGCACCGGGCCTTCCCCAAGGTCGCCGAGGAGTGGGACCTGGACCGGATCGTGCAGGACTACGCCGACGCGGCCGCGCGCTGCCTCGAGGCGGGCCTGGACGGGATCGAGCTGGAGGCCTACGGGCACCTGCTCGACGGATTCCTCTCCCCGGCCACCAACCGGCGCACCGACGCGTGGGGCGGCAGCCTGGCGAACCGCGAGGCCTTCCCGCGACGGGTGCTGCGCGCGGTCCGCGAGGCGGTCGGACCGGACATGGTCGTCGGGATCCGGATGTCGATGGACGAGGACCGGCCCGGCGGGCTGGAGCGCGAGGAGGCCCTCGCCGCGCTGAGGGACTACGTGGGCGACGGCGTCGACTTCCTCAGCGTCATCCGCGGCACGATCGACAGCGACGCGACGCTGGCCAGGGTCATCCCGTCGATGGGCACGCCGGCCGCGCCCTTCCTCGAGTTCGTCGGGGAGATCCGTGCCGCCACCTCGGTGCCCGTCATGCACGCCTCCCGCATCGCCGACGTGGCCACCGCCCGGTATGCCGTGCAGGAGGGCCTCGTCGACCTCGTCGGCATGACCCGTGCCCAGATGGCCGACCCGCACCTGGTCGCCAAGGTCGCGCGCGGGGAGGAGGAGCAGATCCGTCCGTGCGTGGGCGCCAACTACTGCCTGGACGCGATCTACGAGTCGGGCGACGCCAAGTGCATCCACAACCCGGCCACCGGCCGGGAGCTGTCGCTGCCGCAGGTGCTGCGCCGCACCACCGGCCGGGTGCGGCGGGCCGTGGTCGTCGGGGCCGGCCCGGGCGGGCTCGAGGCGGCGCGCGTGCTCGGTGCGCGCGGCCACCACGTCGTGCTGCTCGAGGCCTCCGACGCGCCCGGCGGGCAGGTGCGCCTGGCCGCCGCCTCGACGCGGCGGCGCGACCTCGTCGGCATCGTGGACTGGCGGGTGGCCGAGGCCAGACGGACCGGGGTGGAGCTGCGCTTCGGCGTCTACGCCGAGGCCGGGGACGTCCTCGCCGAGGACCCGGACCTGGTCGTCGTGGCGACCGGGGGAGTGCCCGACCGCAGCTTCCTGGAGGAGGGGCAGGACCTCGTCAACGACACGTGGGACGTGATGGACGGCGGGCTGCGCACCGGCGGCGAGGTGCTCGTCTACGACGACAACGGCGCCGAGCCGGGCATGGACGCGGCCGAGCGGCTGGCGGCCGACGGTGCGCGGGTGCGCTTCGTCACGCCGGAGCGGATGCTCGCGCCGCTGGTCGGCAGCATGAACTCGCCGGCCTACCTGCGCGCCTTCGCCGAGCACGACGTCGTCGTGGAGCTGGCCCACCGGCTCACCGGCGTGCGCCGCGAGGACGGCCGGCTGGTGGCGACCCTGTGGAGCGAGTACACCGACCGCACCCACGAGCGCACCGTCGACCGCGTCGTCGTCGAGCACGGGACCCTGCCCAACGACGAGCTCTACCACGCGCTCGTCCCCGGCTCGAGCAACCTGGGGGAGGTCGACCACCGGGCTCTGATCGCCGGCCGGCCGCAGGAGGTGGCGACCAACCCCGACGGCGCCTACCAGCTCTTCCGGGTCGGCGACGCCGTGTCCAGCCGCAACATCCACGCCGCGGTCTACGACGCGCTGCGCCTGCTGCACCACGTCTGAGGGGGCCACGACCCCCGGCGCCGGCGACGGACCGTCGGAGCCCGCCGCAAACCTGGTGCGCGAGGGGCGCGGACGTGCGAGAGTAGCGGTGTCATGTCCCCGGGAGAAGGAGGTGGCCGTGAACGACAATCCGGTCACGGACGAGGTCAAGGCCAAGTTCCGCGAGGCACTGGCCAAGAAGCAGGCCCACGCCGGCACCGACGTCTCGGACAGCTCCGAGCACGGCAAGGTCGACGAGGCACGCAGGGCCAAGACCTCAGGGACCCAGCAGATGTTCCGCCGCAAGAGCGGCTGAGCCGACCTCAGTCCGCACGGACACGAAGGGCACCTCCCGGCTCGGGAGGTGCCCTTCGTGCGATGCGCGGTGCCGCTGCGGCGTGGTGGCTGGCTGTGGTCGAGGTGGGTCCGTCAGCCGGCGAGGCTGCGGGCCACCTCGACCAGCGCCCGCACGCCGGAGCCGGTCGCGCCCTTGGGGCTGTAGCCCCACGGCGTCTTCTCGTTGTAGGCCGGCCCGGCGATGTCCAGGTGCGCCCACGGGATGTCCGCGGCGTCCTCGCCCTCGCCGCGCTTGCCGACGAACTCGCGCAGGAAGGTGCCGGCCACGCTGGCGCCCGCCGAGCGCTCGCCGGTGTGCTTCAGGTCGGCGACCGGCGTGTCGAGCGCCGGCCGGATCTCCTCCGGCAGCGGCAGCGACCAGGCGGCGTCGCCGGCCTCGGTGGCCAGCCGGGCCACGGTGTCGCGCAGCTCGTCGTCGTTGCCCATCACGCCCATCGTCCGGTCGCCCAGGGCGATGATGCAGGCACCGGTGAGCGTGGCGATGTCCACGATCGCGTCGGGCTGCTGCTCGGTGGCCAGGGAGAGCCCGTCGGCCATGACCAGGCGGCCCTCGGCGTCGGTGTTGATGATCTCCACCGTCCGGCCGTCGCGCATGGTCACCACGTCGCCGGGACGCTGGGCCAGGTCGCCGGTCATGTTCTCGGCCAGGCACAGGTATGCCGTCACCCGGACCGGCAGGCCCAGCTCGGCGACCGCCTGGACGGCGGCGGCGGAGGCGGCGGCGCCGGCCATGTCCATCTTCATCGTCACCATCGAGGCGCCCGGCTTGATGCACAGGCCGCCGGAGTCGAAGGTGATGCCCTTGCCGACCAGAGCCAGGTGCTTGCTCGCGCCCTCCGGAGCGTAGCGCAGCGTCACCAGGCGTGGCCCGCGGGCCGAGCCGTTTCCGACGCCGAGGATGCCGCCGCAGCCCTCCTCCTGGAGCCGCTGCGGGTCCCAGACCTCGACGGAGACCTTGCCGCCGGCCAGACGCTCGGTGACCAGGTCGGCGAACGACTCGGGGTAGAGCACGTTGGGCGGGGTGTTGACCAGGTCGCGCGCCCAGCGCACGGCCCCCACGACCGTGGTGGCCGCGGCGGTGGCCGACTCCGCCTCCTCGGCGCCCACGCCGGTGACGACGGCCTCGCCCAGGGCCGGCTTGTCGCTCTCGGCCTTGCCCACGCCGTGGTGGCTGGCGAAGGTGTAGGCGCCCAGGGCCGCCCCCTGCGCGACGGCGGTCGCCTCCTCGGTGCCGGACTGGCCCAGCGCGAACACCGCGCGGCCGCGACCGGCCAGCCCGCGGGCGCCCACCCCGGCCGCCCGCCGCAGCCGTTCGGTGCGCGCGGCCGGGCCTGACGGCATACCGACGACGACCACGAGGGGGGCGGCGACGCCGGGCACGCCGGTGAGGCGCACCGCCTCCTCCGCCGAGGCCTCCGCCGCGAGGGAGGCCAGCGCCTGCTCCACGTGGGTCGCGGTCTGCTCCTCCAGCCCGTGGTCGGCGACCAGGACGACGCGCTCGCCGTCCTTGGTCGCGGCGAGGACGAGGGCGTCCGCCTCCAGCGATCCGGGAGCCTGGTCGGTGAGGGTGAGCGCGGTGCGGCTGGTCTCGGCCATGAGGAACGTCCTTGTCAGCGGGTGCGGGTGTGGAGCGGGTGCGGAGTATCCCGCCCACGAGGATAGGCCACCACGACAGTGGCTAGGCTGGCCTGCATGAGCGACTCCACGACAAAGACGTCGCCCCTCCACGACAAGCACGTGGAACTGGGCGCCAAGATGGCTGACTTCGGCGGCTGGTCCATGCCGATCGAGTATCCGGGCGGAGGGGTGGTCGCCGAGCACGCCGCCGTCCGGCAACGGGTGGGTCTGTTCGACGTCTCGCACCTGGGCACCGCGGAGGTGACCGGCGCGGGCGCCAAGGACTTCCTCAACTCCTGCTTCACCAACGACCTCGACCGGATCGAGCCGGGCAGGGCGCAGTACACGATGTGCTGCGACGAGAACGGCGGGGTCGTCGACGACCTCATCGTCTACCTACGGTCCGAGGAGGACCTCCTGCTCATCCCCAACGCGGCCAACACCGCCGAGGTGCTCCGCCGGCTGACCGAGGCGGCGCCCGAGGGCATCACCGTGGACAACACCCACGGTCAGCACGCGATCATGGCGGTCCAGGGCCCGAAGGCCGACGAGGTGCTCCAGTCGCTGGGGCTGCCGACCGGCCACAGCTACATGAGCTTCGTCGACGCGGAGTGGGAGGGCCACCCGATGACGGTGTGCCGCACCGGCTACACCGGCGAGCGCGGCTACGAGCTGGTCTGCGCGGTCGAGGACGCCTCGGCCCTGTGGGACGCCGTGGTCTCGGCGATGGAGCCGTTCGACGGTATGGCGTGCGGGCTCGGTTCGCGAGACACGCTGCGGACCGAGATGGGCTACCCGCTGCACGGCAACGACCTGTCCCTGGACATCACCCCGGTGATGGCGCGCGCGGCGTGGTCCGTGGGCTGGGACAAGGAGAGCTTCTGGGGCAAGGAGGCGCTCGCCGCCCAGCGCGCGGCCAAGGAGAGCCGCCTGTCCCGGGGGCTGCTCGTCACCGGCCGCGGCATCCCGCGCCCGGGCTACGCGGTGCTGGACGCCGACGGCAACACGATCGGAGAGGTCACCTCGGGCACCTTCTCGCCCACCCTGAAGCAGGGCATCGCGCTGGCGCTGCTGGACCGCGGCGTCCAGGACGGTCAGGAGGTGACGATCGACGTGCGCGGTCGCCAGATCGCCGCGGAGGTCAAGAAGCCGCCGTTCGTGGAGGGCGGCGCCGGGTCCTGACCGGAGCGACGCGACGCAGCAGGGGCGCCCCGCCGGCCGGCGGGGCGCCCCTGCTGCGTGGGCCGGAGGGTCAGACGACACCGACGACCGGGGAGGCGCTGAGGTCGAGCACCCGGCCGGCCATGGCGGCATACACCCGCATCGAGACCGCGGAGACGCGGTGGTTGACCTGGGCGAGCAGGTCGACGTAGAGCCGCTCGGCCGGGCTGTCGGGCAGCCGCGCCCAGGACGGGTCGTCGGTGACCGTGACGATGTCGAAGGGCACCGCACGCAGGGCGACGGAGAGCTCGTCGAGGCGGTCCTCCACCAGCTGGCGGGCGCGGTGCGGGTGCGACCACAGCATCTCCTCCTCGAGGGTGCCGCGCAGCCAGCCGCCGAGGTCGTCGATGAGGACCGGCTGCCGGGAGGCGAGGAGGGCCCGGGTCAGGTCGAGGGTCTCCACGGTGCGCCAGTGCTTGGGGCGGCGCTCCTGGTGGCGCGCGACCCGGGTCGCCAGGTCGGGGTCCTTGCCCGGGTCGGGCGCGCGGTGGGTGGCGACGAAGGTGACCTGCGGGTGGTGCGAGAGCAGAGCCTCGGCGTGCCGGGACTTGCCGCTGCGGGGGCCGCCCAGCACGAGGGTCGTGGTCATGGACAGGTTCTCCCTACGTCGTACGGTGTCGCGCGCACCGCTCGCGGACCGGTGGGTCGGCTCATCATAGCGACCCGCTCCGAGCCGTCGTCGGCCCCGTCCGGGCTCCCGCGGCTGCGCGGACCCGGGCCCGAGCAGCCACCGGGCAGCCGGTCGTTCCGGCAGGCGCCGGGGGTGGGGTCAGCGGCGCCCTCCGCCGAGGATGCTGCCGAGCACGTCGCCCAGGATCCCGCCGCCACCGGAGCCGGACTGCCGGCCGGTCACGCCGCCGAGGGCACCGCCCAGGACGTCCTGCAGGACGCTCGTCGGGTCGATGCCGCCGTCCTGCGCGGCCGAGCCGGCGGCCGGGTCGGGGCGTCCCTGGCCCAGCGGACCGTCGGGCTGGCTCGTCGTCGGCGCGCCGCCGCGGGGGGCGCCCTGCCCGCCCATGGCGCCCCCGACCTGCTTGGCCAGCCAGGAGAGCACGATCGGGGCCAGCAGCGGCAGCAGCTTGCGGACCAGGCCGCCCATCTGCCCCCCGCCGCCCAGGCCGCCGAGCTGGTTGACGACGGCGTCGGTGTTGCCGCCGAAGACGTGGCCGAGGATCTTCTCGCCGTCGGCCGGGTCGACCGCGTCGAGGCGGACGTCGTCGGCCAGGGAGTTCTGGTGCTGGCCGAGGGCGTCCAGCAGGGACCGGGCGCCGGTCTGGTCGTTGGCGTTGGCGCTGAGCCCGCCGAGCAGCGCCGGCAGCGCGGCCTGGACCGCCTTGCGGGTGGTGGCCTCGTCCTCGCCCACGGCCCGGGCGAGCTGGGAGGTCGGGATGGCGTTCATCAGCTGGTCGAGCATGGAGGTCCCTTCGTCGTCGGGCCCCGTGGCCGGGGCCCCTTCGCTGCGACTGTAGACGAGGGCGGGCCGGGGCGTGGCTCCGTCGGCCCGCTCGTCCTGGCCCGTGCGGTGCGTCAGCGCCGGGCACGGTAGGCGTCGACGGCGTCCTTGGCCTCCTTCAGTCCGGGCGCCGGTCTGGGTGCGGTACTCCTTGATCGCCCGGATCACCTCGCCACGGGCCACGAGGTCCGCCACCTCCGGAGCGGACCCGCCGACGCAGGGCGTCGATCTCCTGCTGCTTCTGCACACCGAACATGGCAGCGAGGCTAGCGGTGGATCCCGCGGCCGGCGACCGCCTACCGTGGGGCAGATGAGCGACAACTACACGTGGAGCTACGAGGACGCCCAGGGTGCCCCGATGGGGGAGCTGGGGATGGCGACGGTCGCCTTCCCGACGCAGGCCGACGCCGAGGCGTGGCTGTCGGAGGAGTGGGGCACGCTGGCCGACGCCGGCGTGCAGGCGGTGACGCTGCGCCGCGGCGAGGAGGTCGTCTACGGGCCGATGAGCCTGAGCCCCGCCGACTGACGGCCCGGACCGGGGACGGGCGGCTCAGCGGCGGTGGAGCTCCTCGCCCCGCTTCACCGCGGGACGCGGGACGCGGGAGCTGCGCATCTGGAAGGAGCGCAGCACGACATACCAGGCCGAACCGCGGCCCGGCTCCCTGCCGAAGGCCTGGACGAAGCGGGTCCTGGTCCGGCGCCACAGCAGCCAGGCGTCGACGATGCCGAAGATCATCACGCCGTAGGCCAGCAGGAAGAGCGAGCGGCTCCACTGGTAGGGCAGCAGCGACAGCGCCAGGATGATCACCATCGCGGGCAGCAGGATCTCGCCGGTGTTCCACCGCACGTCCACCGCGTCGCGCAGGAAGCGCCGCTCCGGACCGCGGTCGCGCTCCATGAGGTACTTCTCCTCGCCGCGCATCATGCCGTCTCGGGCCTTGGCGCGGTCGGCGCGGATCTTGGCCTTCTGCTCCGGGGACTTGCCCCTGGTGTCCTGCACCAGCGGCCGACGGTTGGCGGCCTCGGCGTCACGGCGCTTCGGGGTGGGCCGTCCCTTGCTCTGGGGACGTGCGGCGTCCACGGAGGTCTGCGCGGCGGCTGCGTTGGCCGCGGTCAGCTCCGCCGGCTCCTTCTTCTTCCCGAAAAGCACGTCCCCAGTGTAGGCGGGGCTGTTGGTGATCCCGGAACCCCGTCGCCGACGGTGCCATCGTCGCGGTCACGGGGCGGTGGGTAGGCTCGGCAGCGTGAGCGACCCCAGCAAGAACGACCCTGCCGACAGCGGCGCCTCCGACCTCGTCGCCCGCGTGCGCGACCTGATGCCCGGCGTGCGCTCCGACCTGGAGGCGCTCTCGCGCATCCCGTCGGTGTCGCTGTCCTCCTTCGACCAGCAGCACGTCGAGGACAGCGCGCGCACCGTGGCCGAGCTGCTGCAGGCCGAGGGACTGAGCGTGGAGATCGTCCGCGAGGGCGGGCGCCCGGCGGTCATCGGGCACCTGCCCGCGCCCGAGGGCGCACCGACGGTCCTGCTCTACGCCCACCACGACGTGCAGCCGCCCGGTGACGTCGGCTGGGACACCGAGCCGTTCGAGCCGACCCAGGTGGGGGAGCGGCTCTACGGCCGCGGCGTGGCCGACGACAAGGCCGGGGTGATGGCCCACGTGGCGGCGCTGCGCGCGCACGGCGGCCGGCCGCCGGTGGGCGTGACCGTCTTCGTCGAGGGCGAGGAGGAGGTCGGCTCGGAGAGCCTGCCGCGGATCCTGGAGCGGCACGGCGACAAGCTGCGGTGCGACGCGATCGTCCTGGCCGACTCGCACAACTGGAAGATCGGGGTGCCGGCCCTGACCACGACGCTGCGCGGCATGGTGCGGGTGGTCGTCGAGGTGACCGCGCTGGACCACGGCGTCCACTCCGGCCTCTACGGCGGGGCCGTCCCGGACGGCCTGACCGCGCTGTGCCGGCTGCTCGCGACGCTGCACGACGAGGCGGGGGACGTGGCCGTGCCGGGGCTGATGACGTCGGAGGCCGCGGACCTGGACTACACCGAGGAGGACCTGCGCGCCGACTCCGGCCTGGCCGACGGCGTCTCCCCGATCGGCACCGGCTCCTTCCTGACCCGCATGTGGACCAAGCCGTCCATGACCGTGATCGGCATCGACGCCCCGAGCGTGGACAAGGCCGCCAACCTGCTCACCCCCGTCGGCCGCGCCAAGCTCTCGATGCGCATCCACCCGGAGGAGTCTCCGCGCACCGCATACCTCGCCCTCAAGGCGCACCTGGAGAGCAACGCTCCCTGGGGGTGCGCGGTCAGCGTCGACCTCGAGGACGAGGGCAGCGGTTTCGCCGCGGACGCGCAGGGGCCGGTCTACGACGCGGCGCGCGCGGCGTTCCGCGACGCGTGGGAGGGCGTGGAGCCGGTCGACATCGGCGTCGGCGGGTCGATCCCGTTCGTGGCGGCGTTCGCCGAGAAGTTCCCGCAGGCGGCGATCCTGGTGACCGGGGTCGAGGACCCCGACACCCGCGCGCACGCGGCCAACGAGAGCCTGCACCTGGGCGAGTTCGAGCGGGTGTGCGCCGCCGAGGCGCTCCTGCTGGACCGGCTGGGCCGGCTCGGAGAGGATGAGGCATGACCCAGAGCAAGGAGCACGGCTCCTACGTCAGCGGCGGCGGCGACTACGAGCGCAAGACCCGCTACATCCCGACGCGGATCACGAAGGACGGCGGGGACGGGTATGCCGTGGAGCCGGGCCGCTACCGCCTCGCCGTCTCGCGGGCGTGCCCGTGGGCGCACCGCACGATCCTGACCCGCAAGCTGCTGGGCCTGGAGGACGTGCTGTCGATGGCGGTCGCCGGTCCGGTGCACGACGCGGACAGCTGGACCTTCGACCTGGACCCCGGAGGCGTCGACCCGGTCCTGGGCATCCCCAGGCTCAAGGACGCCTACGACAAGCGCCCCGACGGCTATCCCGAGTCGGGGATCACCGTGCCCGCGGTCGTGGACACCGCGACGGGCATGGTGGTGACCAACGACTTCGAGCAGATCGTCAAGGACATGGTCACGCAGTGGACGGAGTTCCAGCGCGAGGACGCCCCCGACCTGTGGCCGACCGAGCTGCGCGACGAGATCGAGGAGGTCTCGCACCGCAACTACACCGAGGTCAACAACGGCGTCTACCGGTGCGGGTTCGCGGGCAGCCAGGAGGCCTACGACGCTGCCTACGACCGGCTGTTCGCACGGCTGGACTGGCTCGAGGAGCACCTGTCGACGCGCCGCTACCTGGTGGGGGAGCGGCTCACGCTCGCCGACGTCCGGCTGTGGCCCACGCTGGTGCGCTTCGACGCGGCCTACCACGGGCACTTCAAGTGCAACCGGAGCAAGCTGACCGAGATGCCGGTGCTGTGGGCCTATGCGCGTGACCTGTGGCAGACGTGGGACTTCGGCTCGACGGTGAACTTCGAGCACATCAAGGCGCACTACTACGCGACGCACCTCGACATCAACCCGACCGGGATCGTGCCTAAGGGGCCGGAGACCTCCGGGTGGGAGGTGCCGGCTGGGCGGGAGGCGCTCAGCTGAGGCGAGGCACTAGGATCACTTGCGGACCAGGGACTCTTACTGCGCCGACCAGAAAGTGACTATGGGACTGCGTCCCATCAGATGAGTCGCTGTGCAAAGTCATTCGCCAATGGGAGGGGCTGCAGATGACGAGTGGTACGAGTGCAGACGCTTTGACAGACCAAACCCAACAACACAAGCGCTCATCCCAAGATCATGGGGTTAGCGCTTGCGTTGTTGGGTTTGGTCTGTTGGGTAGAAGACTCTGGCTATGGCCGACTATGCCGGGTTAGCAAAGCCGTCGCAGTTAGCGTCGGGGATCGCCGACGGAGTCTGCTGCGCCTGAGTGTCGACCACCTTCGTGCAGGTCGTTGCTTCGTACCAGCTGTACCAGACCTTGCCGACGAAATCAGAAGACGATCCGAGTCCGAAGAAGGCATACCACATCGTCGTCGACGTGCCCGCCGGAACCAGCACCTTCGAAGTGTTGCTGGCGATCGGCGAGATGCCCGGGCAGTCGGAGGTAGCGACGCCCGAAACGCAGTGTGACCCGTTCTCGCCGAACCCGAAGAAGCCGTAACCGCTTCCGGCGCTGCCGGCGGCAGGAGGCGAGGTTGGGTACGGCGTGCCGCCTCCATTGGCGGACCAGGCACCTTCGACGACGAAGATCATGTCACTGTCCGTGGTGTTGACCATTGTGATGGGCACCTGAAGGGCCTTCTTTTGCCCGGAGCACCCAAGACCATTTCCGACCGATCCGCATGCCCCACCCCAGTTGATGGAGGGCGGGGGTGGGCAACTGTTCGGGGAGCAAGCGGCATCCTGCGCCATCGCGGGTGCACCCATCGCCACGACAGGAACGCTCCACGCAGCCCCCTTGACCAGCGTGCGGCGGCTCGTCTTCAGGGCGCCGGTGTCCTGAGTGTTCATTAACTTTCCCCTTGCTTCACGGTGACTATGGAGCGCGAACGCTGGCCCCACCCTAGCGCGAACGCCATACACGTCAAGCCTGGGTGCTGGCCTGACCCGGCGCGTCGCCCTGAGAGATCCGCCACATCGTCACGCGCACCGCACGCTGGGGACCCGGCCTGCGAGAGGTGCTGCGAGTAGCATACCCTCGACCGTCCCGTAGCATCCACTGACGTGACCACGACCTCCGACGCGCCCCCGGACGACAGCTCCGACGCCCTCGCCGACTCCACGTCCGACGCCTCGCTGGCGCGCAGCATCGCGCGCTCGGCGCAGATCGGGAAGGACCTGGAGACCGACCCGGGCCAGTTCCGGATGCTGACCGGCGACCGGCCGACCGGGCACCTGCACCTGGGCCACTACTTCGGCAGCCTGCGCAACCGGGTCGCCCTGCAGGACAAGGGTGTGGAGACCTTCGTGCTCATCGCCGACTACCAGGTCATCACCGACCGGGACGGCGTGGACCACATGCGGGAGCGCGTGTTCTCGCTGCTGGCCGACTACCTGGCGCTCGGACTGGACCCGGCGCGCACCACGATCTTCACGCACAGCCAGATCCCCGCCCTCAACCAGCTCATGCTGCCCTTCCTCTCCCTGGTCACCGACAGCGAGCTGCGCCGCAACCCCACGGTCAAGGCCGAGCAGGAGGCGACGGGTGGGCGGCCGATGAGCGGGCTGATGCTCACCTACCCGGTGCACCAGGCCGCCGACATCCTCTTCTGCAAGGCCAACGTCGTCCCGGTGGGCAAGGACCAGCTGCCGCACCTGGAGCAGACCCGCGTCGTGGCCCGCCGCTTCGACGAGCGCTACGGCCGCGCCGGCGACAGGAGCGCGCCCGTCTTCCCGCAGCCCGACGCGCTCCTGTCCGAGGTCCCCAACCTGCTGGGCACCGACGGCACCAAGATGAGCAAGTCCAAGGGCAACGTCATCGAGCTGCGGATGAGCGCGGACGAGACCGCCAGGGCCATCAAGAAGGCCGTGACCGACTCCGACCGCCACATCACCTACGACCCGGCCAGCCGCCCGGAGGTCGCCAACCTCGTCCTGCTCGCCTCCCTCACCACCGGCCGCGACCCCCACACGATCGCCGAGGAGATCGGCGACGGCGGCTCCGGCGGTCTGAAGAAGCTGGTCACCGAGGCCGTCAACGAGCACCTGGCGCCGGTCCGCGCCCGCCGCGGGGAGCTCGAGGCGGACCCCGCGCACCTGCGCGCCGTGCTCGCCGAGGGCAACGGGCGCGCCGACGCGGTCGCGCAGGCCACGATCGCCGAGGTCCGCGAGGCCATGCAGATGGTCTACGCCTGAGGATGGCCGCCCCCCGCGTCGTCGTCGTCGCCGAGCGCGCCGACGGCCTGCCGCCGCACGAGGCCGCCCGCGCGGTCGCCTCCGGGTGGGCGAGACAGTCTCCGCACGTGCAGGTCGAGGCGCTCGCCTCGCACTCCGGCGGCGCCGGCTTCGCCGACGTCGTCGCCCGGACCCTGGGCGCGACGATCCAGCCCGTGGTCGTCCCGGGCCCGCTCGGGGAAGAGGTGCCTGCGGGCGTCGCGCTCGTCGAGGGACCGGGCGGCACCACCGCATACCTCGACACCGCGCAGGTGTGCGGCCGGCACCTGGTGGGCGAGGAGTCGCTGCGCGACCCGTGGGGTATGACGTCCGCCGGCGTCGGCCGTCTTCTCACGCGCGCGCGTGAGGCCGGGGCGGGGCGGATCGTCGTCGGCGTCGGCCCGCTCGCCTGCCACGACGGCGGCGTGGGGATGCTCGTTCAGCTCGGCGCGGGGGAGGACCTCGCGAACCTGCCCGCCGTGCGCGACGACTGGGCCGGGACCCGGCTCGTGCTGGCCACGACGACGGAGATGCCGCTGCTGGGCTTCAGCGGGCCGAGCGCGCTGCTGAGCGAGGAGCACGGCGTGCCGCGCGAGGTCACCCAGCGGCTCGAGACGCGCCTGGGGGAGCTGTCCGACCACGTCAACCGGGTCATGCCGCCGGCCACCGACCTGCTCACCGGGCAGCCCCTGCGGCCCGAGCGGCAGCGGGGGGCGGGCACCGGCGGCGGCGTGGGCTACGCGCTCCAGCTGCTCGGCGCCCGCACCGACACCGGGGCGCACCTGCTGCTCGACGAGCTGGGCATCCGCGAGCACCTGCCCGCCTCCCTGCTCGTGCTGGTGACCGACTCCTACGACGACGACGCGGTCTGGGAGGGCGTCGTCGTCGAGACCGCCCGCGCGGCCCTCGACACCGCCACGCCGACCGTGGTGCTGTCCCGGGAGGCGGTGCTGGGGCGCCGGGGCGGCATGGCGCTGGGCGTCAGCGGCTCCTACGCCCTGCGCCCGGACGAGCACCTGTCCGCGCTGGCCGCGCGCGTCGCCCGCACCTGGACCCCCGCGCCGCCCCCGGGTGGCGTAGTCTAAATAGTGGCAACGAGATCGCCCCAGGACCGGGAACATCCTCCACCCACGGCGACGTTGGCCCGGTAAGACTTCCCAGCAGGAGAGGACCGAACGCATGACGGACACCACCCAGAGCACCGCGACCCACGGCGTCACCCTGAGCCCGGTCGCCGCGGAGAAGGTCAAGAGCCTGCTGGCGCAGGAAGGCCGTGACGACCTGCGGCTGCGCATCGGCGTCCAGCCCGGCGGCTGCTCTGGCCTGATCTACCAGCTCTACTTCGACGAGCGCACCCTCGACGGGGACCTCGTGGCCGACTTCGACGGCGTCCAGGTCGTGGTCGACCGGATGAGCTCCCCCTACCTCGACGGGGCGAGCATCGACTTCGCCGACACGATCGAGAAGCAGGGCTTCACGATCGACAACCCCAATGCTGGCGGATCCTGCGCCTGCGGCGACTCCTTCGGCTGAGCGCGCCACGGCGCGACCGCAGAAGGCCCTGACCCCGCAGCCGCGCGCGGGGTCGGGCCTTCCTGCGTCCTGGGCGCCGGCGGAGCCGCCGCCCTCGCC
The DNA here is from genome assembly GCF_003351765.1 of Ornithinimicrobium avium. Lineage (NCBI taxonomy): Bacteria > Bacillati > Actinomycetota > Actinomycetes > Micrococcales > Ornithinimicrobiaceae > Ornithinimicrobium > Ornithinimicrobium avium. Next base: position 1,144,442 of record NZ_CP031229.1, on the reverse strand, counting down.
CTGGCGGCTCACGGTGGAGGGCGCCGCGCCGGGGGAGGACCTCGTCGGCGTCGGCGCGGACCTCGCGCCCGGCACGATCCTGGAGGCCTACCGCTCCGGGATGTTCCCGATGGGCCTGGGCGAGCGCGGCGGTCCCCCCCTGGGCTGGTGGTCGCCGGACCCACGTGGTGTCCTGCTGCCCGGCGACCTGCACGTCAGCCGCTCGCTGCGCCGCTCCCTGCGCGGCTTCGAGATCACCTACGACACGGCCTTCGCCGACGTCCTCCTCGCCTGCGCCGACCCCACGCGCCCGGGCGCGTGGATCAGCCCGGCGGTCGCGACCGCCTACCTCGGTCTGCACGAGACCGGCTGGGCGCACTCGGTGGAGGTATGGCGGCAGGGTCGCCTCGCCGGTGGGCTCTACGGCCTCGCCCTCGGCCGGCTCTTCGCCGCCGAGTCCAAGTTCCACCACGTGACCGACGCCTCCAAGGCGGCGGTCGTCGGGCTGGTCGCGGCGATGGACGCGGACGGTCCGCACGCACGCCCGTGGCTGGTCGACGTGCAGTGGCGCACCGAGCACCTCGCCACGCTCGGGGTGCGCGAGGTGCGCCGCACGGCATACCTCGAGCTGCTCCGCACCGCGCTGACCGCGGAACCGCCGACACGGTGGCGTCGTGGCGCGGCCGATCGGGGGTCCCCACGTGGCACACTGTGACCCTGGTGGCGGTAAGGTTCACCAGGTCATGCCCGGTAGTCCGAGAAGTGTGAGGTGTCCCAGTGCAACGGCGTGAGGAGACGAGGCCCCGTCGGGCCGGCCGACGGGTGGCCCTGGCCGCCGTCGTCGGGGGGTCAGCTGTCCTGCTCACCGGCTGTGGTGAGGCCTTCCAGCGTGGCTACATGCCGCCGCCGATCACCACGTCCGCGACCGAGATCATGCACTTCTGGAACGCCATGTGGATCACCGCGCTGGCGGTCGGGGTGCTGGTCTGGGGGCTGATCCTGTGGTCGGTCTTCGCCTACCGGCGCCGCCGTGAGGACGACCTGCCGCCGCAGTTCCGCTACCACATCCCGCTCGAGATCCTCTACACCATCGTCCCGGTCCTGATGGTGGCCGCGATCTTCGGCAAGACGGTCGACGTGCAGAACACGATGTTCGAGATGGAGGACAACCCGGACGTCGTGGTCAACGTGGCCGCCAAGATGTGGAGCTGGGACTTCAACTACGTCAACGAGGACGTCTACGTGGCCGGCACCCAGGCCAGCGCCCTCAACGAGGCCAAGCCCGGGCTGCGCGAGACCCTGCCCACGATGGTGCTGCCGGTCGACAGCCGCGTGGAGTTCGTCCTGACCTCCCGCGACGTCGTTCACTCCTTCTGGGTCCCGTCCTTCCTGATGAAGATGGACGTCCTGCCCGGCCGGGTCAACAAGTTCCAGGTCACCACGACCGAGGAGGGCTCCTTCGACGGCAAGTGCGCCGAGCTCTGCGGCGCCTACCACTCGGAGATGCTCTTCAACGTCGACGTCGTCTCCCAGGACGAGTACGACGCCTTCATCGAGGACCTCCGCGCCCAGGGCCACTCCGGCCAGCTCGGGCACGACCTCGACCGCTACGAGCTCCAGCCGGACCAGAAGTCCAGGCTGCCCGAGCCGGCCGGACGCTAAGAGGAGAAAAGGGAACCATGGCGATCATCACCACGCCGAGGACGTCGCAGGAGCGGCCGCCCGTCCACGAGCGCGACTCCTTCGTGCGGCAGACGGTCACGGTCCTGACGACGACGGACCACAAGGTCATCGGCAACCTGTACTTCGCGACCACCATGGGGTGGTTCGTCATCGGCGGCATCATGGCGCTGCTGATCCGCTCCGAGCTCTTCACGCCGGGCCTGCAGATCGTCACCGACCCCGACCAGTTCAACCAGCTGTTCACGATGCACGGCACGATCATGCTGCTGATGTTCGCGACACCGTTGTTCGCGGGCTTCTCCAACGCGCTCATCCCCCTGCAGATCGGCGCGCCGGACGTCGCGTTCCCGCGGCTGAACATGCTGGCCTACTGGATGTTCACCTTCGGCAGCCTGGTGGCGGTCGGCGGCTTCCTCACCCCGGGCGGCGCCGCGTCGTTCGGCTGGTTCGCCTACCACCCGCTGGCCGGCCCGGCGCACAGCCCCGGTCTCGGCGGTGACCTGTGGGTCCTCGGCCTGGCGATCACCGGTTTCGCGACGATCTTCGGCGCGGTCAACTTCATCACCACGATCGTGTGCATGCGCGCCCCGGGCATGACGATGTTCCGGATGCCGATCTTCACCTGGAACGCCCTGGTCACCTCGATCATGGTGCTGATGGTGTTCCCGGTCCTGGCCGCGGCGTTCTTCGGGATGGCGGTCGACCGCATCTTCGGCTGGCACATCTACGACCCGACCAGCGGCGGTGCCATGCTCTGGCAGCACCTGTTCTGGTTCTTCGGCCATCCTGAGGTCTACATCATCGCGCTGCCGTTCTTCGGCATCATCACCGAGGTCATCCCGGTCTTCTCCCGCAAGCCGCTGTTCGGCTACAAGACGCTGGTCTTCGCCACCGTGGCCATCGCGGCCCTGTCGGTGACGGTGTGGGCGCACCACATGTACGCCACCGGCGCGGTCCTGCTGGAGTTCTTCGCGATCATGACGATGCTGATCGCGGTGCCCACGGGCGTGAAGTTCTTCAACTGGATCGGCACGATGTGGCGAGGCTCGGTCAAGCTGGACACGCCCATGCTCTGGGCGGTCGGCTTCCTGGTGACCTTCCTCTTCGGCGGCCTGACCGGTGTCATCCTGGCCAGCCCCGCGCTGGACTACCACGTGACCGACTCCTACTTCGTGGTGGCGCACTTCCACTACGTCGTCTTCGGCACCGTCGTCTTCGCGATGTTCTCCGGCTACTACTTCTGGTGGCCGAAGTTCACCGGGCACATGCTCGACGAGCGCCTGGGCAAGATCCACTTCTGGATGCTGTTCTTCGGCTTCCACGGCACCTTCCTCATCCAGCACTGGCTGGGTGTGGTCGGCATGCCGCGGCGCTACGCCGACTACATGCCCGACGAGGGGTTCACGCTGATGAACCAGGTCTCGACGGTGTCCTCCTTCCTCCTGGCCGCCTCGATGCTGCCGTTCTTCCTGGCGGTGTGGAAGAGCTTCCACACCCCCAAGGTCATGGTCGACGACCCGTGGGGCTGGGGCGGCTCGCTGGAGTGGGCCACCTCATGCCCGCCCCCGCGGCACAACTTCGAGTCGATCCCGCGGATCCGCTCCGAGCGTCCCGCCTTCGACCTGCACCACCCCGAGATCGGCACCCTGGAGTCGGCCGAGCCGGACAAGTCGATCTCCGAGCAGCTGCTCGGGGGTCCGGACACGGACCCGCACGGAGCTGTGGGCACCGAGACCGGTGGCACCACCGGAGAGGAGCGCTGACCCGTGCGTACCGAGACCAAGGTCTTCCTCGCCCTCGTCCCCTTCTTCCTCCTCGTCGGGGCCATCTACGCCTGGCAGACGACACCGACCGAGTGGGCCGGCTCCATCGCGCTGATCCTCACCGGCGTCATGGCCGGCTTCGTGGCGTGGTTCTTCTGGCTGTCCGGCAAGACGGTCGACGCCCGGCCCGAGGACGACCTCGACGGTGAGATCAGCGACCAGTCCGGCGACTACGGCCACTTCGCCCCCTACTCCTGGTGGCCGCTCTTCCTCGGCCTGTCCCTGACCGTCCTGGTGATGGGCATCGGCGTCGGCTGGTGGCTGTTCGTCATCGCCGCGCCGTTCGTCATCTGGTCCGTCGTGGGCTGGGCGCTGGAGTACTTCCACGGCGAGCAGGCCATCTGACGCCAGGCTCGCACGACGACGAGCCAAGGGCCCCCGGGTCGTCCCGGGGGCCTTCGTCATACCTGGTGGCAGGACGGGCGAGCCAGCTCAGGCAGAGCTGCCGGCCGACCGGACGGCGGCCTGGGTCGCGGCGACCCAGCGCTCGACGACGCGCAGGGCGCTGCCGTCGTCGATGGCCGCCTCGGCCCGGTCCATGCCGGCGCGCACCTGTACGTGCAGGTCGTCCACCGAGCTGGGGTGGCCGCCACCCTCCCCGGCCGCCAGCAGCGCCAGGGCGGTGCCGGCGTTGAGCAGGACGGCGTCACGCACGGCGCCGGTGGCGCCGGCGAACAGCTCGCGGGCGACGTCGGCGTTGTGCTCGGCGTCGCCGCCGCGCAGCGCGTCCACGGGACGCAGCCCCAGGCCGAGCCGCTCGGGGTCCAGGCTGAGCTCGACGACCGAGTCCCGAGCGCCGACCCACCACATGCGGGTGGTCGTCGCCGGGGTCACCTCGTCGAGCCCGTCGTCGCCCCGGAAGACCACGGCCCGGGTCCCGCGGGAGGCGAAGACCCCTGCCATCAACGGGGCCATGCGCGCGTCGGCCGAGCCGACCACGGCATACCTGGGCTGGGCGGGGTTGGTCAGCGGGCCGAGGAAGTTGAACGCGGTCGCGATGCCGAGGTCGCGGCGGACCACGGCGGCGTGCCGCATCGAGGGATGGAAGACGTTGGCGAAGGCGAAGGTGATGCCCACCCGGGGGGCCAGCGCGGCGACCTGGTCGGGGCGGAGGTCCAGGCGGACGCCGAGCGCCTCGAGCATGTCCGCCGACCCCGACCGGGAGGAGGAGGCCCGGTTGCCGTGCTTGACGACCACCGCGCCGGCGGCGGCCATGACCACGGCCGACATCGAGGAGATGTTGACCGTCATCGCCCGGTCCCCGCCGGTGCCGACGATGTCGATGGTCGGTCCCTCGACCTCGAAGCGGTGGGCGTGCTCGAGCATCATGCTGGCCAGGCCGGTCATCTCGTCCACGGTCTCGCCCTTGGCGCGCAACCCGGTCAGCAGGGAGGCCAGCTGCGCCGGTGTCGCCTCGCCGGACATGACCCGGTCCATGGCCCAGGCGGTCGACGCGCCGCTGAGGTCCTCACCCCGGCAGAGGGCGGTGAGCAGCTCGGGCCAGGTCTGCAGGGCGCCGTCGCCGGCCTGCCCCGCCCCGGTCCCGGTCACCGACGGGCGAGCTCGGCCACCGCTGCGGCCAGGCGTGCGGGGTCGAGCGGGCGGGGGACGGCGATGTCGGCCTGGGACCAGGTCGCCAGCCAGCCGTCCACCGGGCGTCCGGTCAGCACGATGATCGGGGGGCACTCGAAGATCTCGTTCTTCAGCTGCCGGCTGATGCCCATGCCGCCGTAGGGCTGCGCCTCGCCGTCGAGGATGAGGACGTCGAAGGCTCCGTCGCGCACCTCCATGAGGGTCATCTCGGAGGTGGCCGTCTCCAGCCAGGTCTCGACGACGACGTCGTCCGCCGGGCGGTCGCCAACCCCCAGGCGCACCGTGTCGCGGACCGTGCGGTCGTTGCTGAAGAGCAGTACCGAAATGGCCCTGGCGTCGGTCGTCGGAGGCTGCTGGGGCGCTGCGGGAGTGACGGTCATGGGGTCGATCGTAGCGAGGTCGGCACCCCGGGACGACCGAGGGGCGAGGCTCGCTGGCGGGGGGTCGCACATCCGGGCCCGACGTGGGCCATAATGTCGGGGTGGCGACGACACCTGCAGCAACGATGACCGACGCGGATCGGTTCCACGCGACGATGCATGGGCCGGCGACCCGGCCCAACATGACCGCGGTCGGGACGATGGTCTGGCTCTCCAGCGAGATCATGTTCTTCGCGGGGCTCTTCGCGATGTACTTCACCATCCGCTCCGTACGGCCCGAGCTGTGGACCGACCGCACCGCGATCCTCGACGTGCGCTTCGCGCTGATCAACACGATGATCCTGGTCATCTCCTCGCTGTGGTGCCAGTTCGGGGTGTGGAAGGCCGAGCGGGGGATCCCGCACCGGACCGGCAGCATCTTGCACATCGGCAACCCGCTGGGCCGCGAGGGCTGGGGCATGCGCGAGTGGTACGTCGTCACCTACCTCTTCGGCGCCACCTTCATCGCGGGCCAGGTCTGGGAGTACGCCACGCTCACCAGCGAGGGCGTGACGCCTACCGCCGACTCCTACGGCTCGGCGTTCTTCATCACGACCGGCTTCCACGGGCTGCACGTGATCGGCGGACTGCTCGCCTTCCTGCTCATCATCGCCCGCAGCTTCACCGCCAAGCGCTACACGCACGCCCAGGCCACGGGCGCGGTGGTGACCTCCTACTACTGGCACTTCGTCGACGTCGTGTGGATCGCGCTGTTCCTCGTGATCTACGTGCTGCAGTGATCCCTGTGGTGACGCCCGACCACGCGCCGACGACGGCGCCCACGCCCCACCCGACGACCACCGGAAGGACCGACGAGTGAGTTCCCTCGCCGCACTGCGCCGCAGCCCCATAGCGCTGCTGGTCGTGCTCCTGCTGGGCCTGACCTTCACCGGCACGGCCTACGCCGCGCTCCAGCCCAGCGCCCCCGGCGGCGCCGCCGCCGCGGCGGCCTCCGCCGACGACGTGAAGGAGGGGCACAAGCTGTTCCTGGCCAACTGCGCCACCTGTCACGGGACCAACGGCGAGGGCGTCACCGGCGCCGGCGAGGGAGAGGGTGCCTACGGGCCCTCCCTGGTCGGCGTGGGCGCCGCCGCCGTCGACTTCCAGGTCTCGACCGGCCGGATGCCGATGGCGGCCCCGGGCGTGCAGGCCCCGCAGAACCCCGGCAACGTCCTCCTCAGCGAGGAGCAGATCAGCCAGCTCTCCGCCTACGTCGCCTCCCTGGGCCCCGGCCCGGCGATCCCCGAGGTCAACCTCGAGGGGGCGGACCTCGCGGCCGGCGGTGCGGCATACCGGACCAACTGCGCGATGTGCCACAACGCCTCCGGTACCGGTGGTGCGCTGACGCGGGGCAAGTACGCCCCGACCCTGCACGGCGTCGATCCGGTGTACATGTACGAGGCGATGCTGACCGGACCGCAGTCGATGCCGGTCTTCAACGACCAGAACCTCACCCCTGAGGACAAGACCAACATCATCGCGTTCCTGAAGAACATCGAGGAGGGCGGCAACTCCTACGGCGGGGCCGGCCTCGGCTCCGTGGGGCCGGCCGGGGACGCGCTCTTCATCTGGACCCTGGGCATCGGCGCCCTGATCGCCCTGGCGGTCTGGATCGGACGGAAGGCAGCCTGACGTGAGCACGCACGACAACCTCCCGGCCGTGGTCGAGGAGCCCTCGCCGGACCGGTTCCCCAACCCCGGCATCGAGCCGCACCGGCCGCGGCGCTCGGACGTCTCCGAGGCGGCCGCGAACCGCTCCGCGATGCAGGTGGTGGCGATGTTCACCGCCTCCGCCCTGGCCTCCATCGCCTTCCTGGTCGTCTACTACGTGATCGACCCGCAGGCGAAGGCGACGATCGTCGGCCTCGGCGAGATGAGCCTCTACAACCTGCTGCTCGGCCTGACCATGGGCGTGTCGCTGCTCGGCATCGGCATGGGCGCCGTGCACTGGGCCAAGACGCTCATGCCCGACGAGGAGATCTCCGAGGAGCGGCACCCGCAGGCCTCTGACGAGGAGGACCGCGAGACCGTCGCCTGGCAGCTGTCCCACGGCTGGCGCAGCTCCCAGCTCAACCGGCGCAGCGCGCTGCTCGGCTCGGCCGGCGGGGCGCTGGGTCTCTTCGCCCTCCCGCTGGTCATCCCGGTCGTCGCCGGCCTGGGTCCGCGCCCGCGCGAGGAGCTGTTCGTCACCAACTGGGAGGCCGGCAAGCGGCTCATGATCGACCCCGCCGGTGCCCCGATCCGGGCTGCCGACGTCACCCAGGGATCGGTCTTCCACGTCATGCCCGAGGGGTACACCGGGGCCGCGGCCCACGAGCTGGACCCCGAGGTCCTGATGACCGCCAAGGCCAAGGACCCGATCATCCTGGTCAAGCTGAACCCGGCCAAGATCCGCAGCCAGAAGCAGCGGGACTGGGGCTATGACGGGATCGTGGCCTACTCCAAGGTGTGCACCCACGTCGGCTGCCCGGTGGCGCTCTACGAGCAGCAGACCCACCACCTGCTCTGCCCGTGCCACCAGTCCACCTTCGACATGACCGACGACTGCAAGGTGATCTTCGGTCCGGCCAAGCGGCCGCTGCCCCAGCTGCCGATCACCGTCGACGACGAGGGCTACCTCGTCGCCGCCGACGCCTTCCAGGAGCCGATCGGTCCGAGCTTCTTCGAGCGGGAGCGCCCGGGTCTGCTCATGGAGAACCCCGAGAAGTTGCCCTACCCGGTCGACGCGACGGAGGATGAGTGATGAGCACGCCCCGCCACCGGGTGCCGCAGGGCACCGACGGTCTGCGCGAGGAGCCCGGCACGGCCTACGGGACCGATACCCTGACCGTGTCGCCGTCCTCGCCCGACCAGGCCTCCCCGGACGCGCAGTTCCCCAAGGCCCTCGTGCCGATCGACGAGCGCACCGGCGCCGCCAAGGCGATCCGCTTCGGGCTGAGCAAGGTCTTCCCGGACCACTGGAGCTTCCTGCTCGGTGAGATCGCCATGTACTCGATGGTGATCTGCCTGATCACCGGGACCTTCCTGACGCTGTGGTTCGTGCCGAGCATGGGCCACGTGGTCTACGACGGCTCGTTCGTTCCGCTCAAGGGCATCGCGATGTCGGAGGCCTACGCCTCGACGCTGCACATCAGCTTCGAGATCAAGGGTGGTCTGCTGATCCGTCAGCTGCACCACTGGGCCGCGCTGTTCTTCATCGTCGGGATCGCCCTGCACGCCGCCCGCGTCTTCTTCACCGGCGCGTTCCGCAAGCCGCGCGAGATCAACTGGGTCATCGGCGTCGTGCTCTCGCTGCTGGCCTGCATCGAGGGCTTCGCCGGCTACTCCCTGCCGGACGACCTGCTCTCGGGCACCGGCATCCGGGCGATGAACGGCTTCATGATGTCCGCCCCGGTCATCGGCACCTGGATGACGTTCTTCGTCTTCGGCGGCGAGTTCCCCGGCGACCTGATCATCACGCGCCTCTACATCGCGCACGTGCTGCTGATCCCGGCCATCCTCGTGGGTCTGTTCGTCGCGCACCTGGCCTTCATCGTCATCCAGAAGCACACCCAGTACCCCGGCCCCGGCCGCACCAACAACAACGTGGTCGGCTTCCCGGTGATGCCGGTGTATGCCGCGAAGGCCGGCGGGTTCTTCTTCGTCGTCTTCGGCATCACCGCGCTGGTCTCGGCCCTGGTGCAGATCAACCCGGTATGGGCGTTCGGTCCCTACGACTCCTCGCAGGTGACCGCGGGCTCGCAGCCGGACTTCTACATGTGGTTCTCCGACGGCGCACTGCGGCTGCTGCCGGGCTGGCTGGAGTTCACGCTGTGGGGCACGACCTGGAGCATGAACATCTTCCTCGGCTCGCTGCTGCTGCTGCCGCTGGTGTGGACGATCATGGGCCTCTACCCGTTCATCGAGAACTGGGTCACCGGAGACCGGCGCGAGCACCACCTGCTGCAGCGTCCGCGCAACGCTCCGGTGCGCACCGCGATCGGCATGGCGGCGATCTCCATGTACGTGGTGCTGGCGCTGGCCTGCATCAACGACATCCTGGCGATCAAGCTGCACATGTCGATCAACGACCTGACGCACACCTTCCGCATCTCGTTCTTCGTGCTGCCCGTCGTCGTCTTCTTCCTCGTCAAGCGGCTGTGCCTCTCGCTGCAGCAGCACGACCGGGAGAAGGTGCTGCACGGCCACGAGACGGGCCGTGTCGTCCGTACGCCGGAGGGACGCTTCTTCGAGGTGCACGCCCCGATGGACGAGTACGAGCGCTGGCCTCTGGTGGACTACGAGACTCCCGTCCCGCTGGGTCTGAGGACGGGCCCGGACGTCGACGAGCACGGTGTGCGCCGGCCCGCCGGCCTGGCCGAGGGGCTGCGCGACAAGCTGTCGCACTTCTTCTACAAGGACGCGATCACCCCGGTCACGCCCGCCGAGCTGGCAGCCGCGCACGTGCACGCCGAGCACGAGGCGCTGGACACCCCCGAGGTGGCGGCTGCGATCACCCAGCACGGCGAGAGCGTCTCCGACGTCCCGGGGGCCGACCCCTCCGGCTACGCCGGTGACGACCCGGTCGGGGCGGGTCAGCATCGCTGACTCCCACCAGCACGACCCGCGCCCCGTCTCCCACCAGGGGGACGGGGCGCGGTCGTCGGACCCGGCTGCCCCGGCCGGGTGGCCGGACCCCGGCGGGTCGGCGCAGCCGGGCGACGACGGGCACCTGGGGCAGCACCCCGATCCGGTTCCCCTGGAGATGTCCCTGGCGGAGTTCGAGGACGCGGTCGGCGACGCGCTGGACCTGGTGCCTCAGGGCTTCATGGACCAGCTCGACAACGTGGTCTTCCTCGTCGAGGACGAGCCGCCCGCCGACGATCCGGAGCTGCTGGGCGTCTACGACGGCATCCCGCTGACCGAGCGAGACCTGCACTGGGGCGGGCACCTGCCCGACCGGATCACCATCTTCCGCGGTCCCCTGGTGCGGATGTGCGAGGACCGCGAGGAGCTGCTCGAGGAGATCGCGGTCACGGTGGTCCACGAGATCGCCCACCACTTCGGCATCGACGACGAGACGCTCCACGAGCTCGGCTGGGGCTGATGGCCGGGGGCCCGGCCCGTGGGTCGGGGGACGATCGCGGTGAGAGCTCGGGGCTGCGCCGGTCGGGACGGTGCTGACGATAGAGTGACGACGTGATTTCTGCCATCGTGTTGATCAAGGCTGACGTGGCCCGCATCCCCGAGGTCGCCCGGGAGATCGCCCAGATCGAGGGGATCCGGGAGGTCTACTCGGTCACCGGCGAGATCGATCTCGTGGCGGTGGCGAAGGTCAACCGGCACGAGGACTTCCACGACGTCATCGCCGACCGCCTCAACAAGGTGGCCGGGGTGCTGGAGACCAACACCCACATCGCCTTCCGGACCTACTCCGAGGAGGACCTCGACGCAGGCTACGACCTGGGTCTGGACGGCTGACTCCGCGGAAGCCGCAGTAGCGCCGTCGGCGGGGCCGCAGTAGCGCTGGCCGCGGGGCCGCAGCGGACGGACAGGTGGCCGGCCTCAGGGCGTGCCACCGCCCACGGCACCCACGGGGCGGTCCAGGGCACGTCCCGGCGAGGGGTCGAGGTGGTCGGTGCCCGACCACGTGCTCGCCTGCGGCTCGAGGACGGCCCTGCTCGCTCCCGCCCCGTCCACCGGGCAGGTCCAGGTGCCGTCGAGGTCGACCAGGCGGGTGCCGGGGGTCTCCAGCCAGCGCAGCACCAGCTCTGTCTCCTCGGGCAGGGTCGTCCCCGGCTCGACGACCTCGGCCGTCTGGCGGAGCGCGGCGATCACCGGGAGGGGGTCCGCACCGGCCGGGGTGACGCTCGCGCCGGCGAGCCGTCCGTGGCGCACGCAGACGATCTCCCAGCCGCCGCCGTCGCGGCGCCGGGCGGCGACGAGCTCGGAGGCCGAGGCCAGCGGGCGGATGCGCTGGGCCCTGGCCGCGGCCCGCACCAGCGCCATCATCCGGTCGCGCAGCGTGCCGGCCTCCTCGAAGCGCTCCTGCTCGGCCAGCACGTCGAGGCGGGTGCGCAGGGTGGACATGACCTGGCGCGAGCTGCCGCTCAGCGCGCTGACCGCCTGCTCGGCGACCAGGGCGTAGTCCTCGACGGACTGCTCGCCGATGCACGGGGCGCCGCACCGACCGAGGTCGAACAGGACGCAGGCCGAGCCGCGCGTGGTCCGCGCCGAGAGCCGGGTGGTGCACTGGCGCAGCGGCACCACCTCGTGCAGAGCGGTGACCGCGGCCTCGGCCGTGCGGCGGCTGGCGAACGGGCCGGCGTAGTGGGCGCCGTCCCCCCGGACCGCACGGACGACCGAGAGCCGGGGGAAGGGCTCGGCGGTCAGCTTGACCCACACCGACCGCTCCGGGTGTCGTGAGCGGCGGTTGTAGCGGGGCTTGTGCTCGGCGATGAGCCGCAGCTCGCGCACGGAGGCCTCCAGCGCGGTGGCGCACACGATCGGTGTGATCGACTCGGCCAGCCCGACCATCTCGGTCATCCGCCGCCGCGACTCCGAGGCGGTGAAGTAGCTGCGGGTGCGCCGGCGCAGGTCGGTGGCCGTGCCCACGTAGAGGGGCTCGCCACGGCCGTCCTTGAAGATGTAGACGCCGGGCGCCGAGGGCATCGCGTCGGCGAGGAAACGCTTGCGCCGCTGGGCCATGCTGACCCGCGAGGTGTAGGACTGCAGCTCCTCCAGGGTGTGCACGCCCAGGTTGCCCACCCGTGCGATGAGGCCGTGCAGCACGTCGACCGTGGCGCGGGCGTCGTGCAGGGCCCGGTGGTCCGGCGTGGTGGTGGCGCAGAACAGCCGGGCGAGGCTGGAGAGCTTGTGGTTGGGTGCTTCGTCCTTGTGGACCAGCTGCCGTGCCAGGCGCACCGTGTCGATGACCGCGAACCCGGGCCAGGCCTGTCCGGTCTCCGCCGCCGCGGCCTTGAGGAAGGACACGTCGAAGCCGGCGTTGTGCGCGACGAGCACCGACCCCCTGGCGAACTCGAGGAACTGAGGCATCACGGTCCGGATGCCTGGCGCGTCGGCGACCATCGTGTTGGTGATGCCGGTGAGCACGCTGATGAACGGGGGGATCGGCGTCGTGGGACGCACGAGGGTCTGGAACTCGCAGAGCACCTCGCCGCCGCGCACCTTCACGGCGCCGAACTCGGTGATCTGCGAGCCCGAGGGCGACCCGCCCGTGGTCTCGAGGTCGACGACGACGAAGGTGACGTCGGCCAGGGCGAGGCCCAGGTCCTCGAACGTCTCCTGCACCATCTGCATACCGACGAACGTAGACGGGGGCACCGACAGACCCCGGGAGACCCGCCGGGCGGTCGGGGTCCGCCGCGTGGGGTCTGTCGGTGCCGGTCCCTAGCGTCGTGGGTGAAGGAGGTGGACACCATGACCACGACCACCATCGACTGCGACACCTGCCCCGTCCGCGGGCGCCACTGCGGGGACTGCTTCGTCCCCGTGCTCGCCCGCCTGTGGCTGGAGGACCCGGCCCCGCGCGAGCAGGGCCGAGGAGCCGCCGCGCCGGACCAGGACGGGCCGTTCCCCGGCCTGCCGCTCGACTCCGACGAGCTGGCTGCCGTCAGCGCCTTCGTCCGCGCGGGGCTGGTGAGCCCGGAGGAGGCCGACCTGGCGCGAGCCGAGACGGCGACCTCCCACCGCGTCGCCACGGGCTAGCAGCCATTCCGGGGCACGGCGGCGCGTCGTGGACGTTCACGGCGCCGACCGTCGATGGTCAGCCGGCCGGGGCGTAGAGCGCGTCGATCACGTCCTTGAGACGCTCGTTGATCCGGCCTCGCACGAGCTTCAACGACGGCGTCAGCAGGCCGTTGTCCGTGGTGAAGTCCTCGTCCAGGATCACGAACTTGCGGACCGACTCGGCCCTGCTCACGTAGGTGTTGGCCTCGTCGATGGCGCCCTGGACCTCCGCGAGCACCTGCTCGTGGGTGCGGGCCTGCTCCGGCGTCAGGCCCTCCAGCCCGTGCGACGCCGCCCAGGCCGGCAGCATCTCCTCGTCCAGGGTGACCAGGGCGGCGACGAACGGCTGGGCGTCGCCGACCACCATGCACTGGGAGACCAGCGGGTGGGCGCGGATCCGGTCCTCCATCGGCCCCGGCGAGATGTTCTTGCCGCCGGCGGTGACGATGATCTCCTTCTTTCGGCCGGTGACCCGCAGGAACCCGTCGCGGTCCAGCTCGCCGAGGTCACCCGTGGCGAACCACCCGTCCCGCACGGCCTCGGTCGTCGCCTCCGCGTCGTCGTGGTAGGCCCGGAACAGGCCGACGCCGTTGAGCAGGATCTCGCCGTCCTCGGCCACCCGGACCGAGACACCCGGCAGTGGCCGTCCGACCGTGCCGATGCGGATCATGTCGGGGGTGTTGACGGTCGCCGGCGCGGTGGTCTCGGTCAGCCCGTAGCCCTCCAGGACGACCAGGCCGATGCCGCGGTAGAAGTGGCCCAGCCGCTCGCCCAGCGCCGCGCCGCCGGAGATCGCGTAGGCCACCTGACCGCCCATCACCGCGCGCAGCCGCGCGAAGACGAGCCGGTCGGCCGCCAGGTGCTGGGCCCGCAGCAGGACGCCAGGACCTCCGTCGTCCAGCGCCCGGCTGTAGTCGTGCGCGACCCGGGCGGCCCAGCGGAAGACCCTGCCGCGACCGCCGGCCTGCGCGGTGTGCTCGGCCGAGTTGTAGATCTTCTCGAAGACGCGCGGCACCGCGAGCAGGAAGGTGGGACGGAAGCCGGCCAGGTCGTCCAGCAGCGTCCTGGCGTCCGGGGTGTGGCCCATCCGGGCGCCGGTGTGCAGGCACACCACCTGGATGAAGCGGGCGAACACGTGGGCCAGCGGCAGGAAGAGCAGGGTCGCGCTGCCCGGCTCGAGGACGACGGCCGAGAGGCGCTCGGAGGCGTTCTCGGACAGGGCCATGAAGTTGTCGTGGGTCAGCTCGCAGCCCTTGGGCCGTCCGGTCGTGCCCGAGGTGTAGATGATCGTGGCCAGGTCCTCGCGCCGGACGGCGGCGCGCCGCTCCACGACCGTGCCCTCCTCGACGTCGGCCCCGGCGGTCACGAGCTCGTCCAGGGCCCCCGCGTCGATGCACCACAGGTCGCGCAGCTGCGGCAGCTCGTCCCGGACCGCCGCCAGCGTGGTCATCATGGTGGGGTCCTCGACGATCATCGCCACGGCGCCGGAGTCCTGGACGATCCACCGGACCTGGTCCTGGGAGCTGGTCTCGTAGACCGGCACCGGGACGGCGCCGATGCTCCACAGCGCCAGGTCCGCCAGCGTCCACTCGTAGCGGGTCCGGCTCATGATCGCCACCCGGTCCCGGACCTGGATACCGGCGGCGACGAAGCCCTTGGCCAGCGCGTCGACGTCCGTGCGCAGCCCGGCGGCGTCCACCTCCCGCCAGCTGGCGCCGTCGGCCGCCCGCAGGCTGACCAGCACACGCCCCGGCTCACGCTCGGCCCACTGCACCATGTAGTCGGAGATGCTCGAGGCGGACGGCGAGGAGATGAGCGGGGGGACGGTCACGTCCGTCAACGGGGGCCTCCTGGGACGTGCTGGGCGGCGGGCTGCTCCACGATACCCAGCAGGGTGCGGCGCAGGGGCAGCGCCACTGGTTAGGGTGGCCCATGACCTCGACCCCGTTGTCCGTCGGCGTCGACGTCGGCGGCTCGAGGATCAAGGCCGGACTGGTCGACGACCACGGCAGGGTCGTGCACGCGACCCGGCACGACACGCCCCACCGGACGACCGCGCCGAAGGACGTGGAGGACGCGGTCGTGGCGGTCGTCTCCGAGCTGGTGGCCCATCCGCAGGCCCGCGAGCGCGGCACCGCCGGCGTGGGGATCGGGGCGGCCGGGTTCGTCGCCGCCGACCGGGGGACCGTGGTCTTCGCGCCGCACCTGTCGTGGCGCGACGAACCCCTGCGGGAGAAGCTCTCCGGGCGGCTCGGGCTGCCGGTGGTCGTGGAGAACGACGCCAACGCCGCCGCCTGGGCCGAGCACCGCTTCGGGGCTGCGCGCGGGGAGAGCCACCTGGTCATGGTCACGCTCGGCACGGGCATCGGCGGCGCGATGCTCGTCGACGGGCGTCTCCAGCGCGGCCGGCACGGGCTGGCCGGCGAGTTCGGCCACATGACGGTGGTCCCCGACGGCCGCGCGTGCCCGTGCGGGCAGCGGGGCTGCTGGGAGCAGTACGCCTCCGGCACGGTGCTGCGCCGCGGCGCGCTGGAGGTCCTGGCAGCCGGGGGTCCGGACGCCGCAGCCCTGCTCGGTGCCTGCGGGGGAGACCCGGAGCAGCTGCGGGGCGAGGACGTCACGCGCCTGGCCGGCGCCGGTGACCGCGCCAGCACCGCGCTGGTGGCCGAGGTCGGGCGCTGGCTCGGCGCCGGTCTGGCCGCGGTGGTCGCCGCGCTCGACCCGGGGATGCTCGTCGTGGGCGGTGGCGGCAGCGAGGCCGGCGAGCTGCTGCTGGCACCGGCCAGGGCGGAGCTGGCGCGCCGGCTGCCCGGCCGCGGCTACCGCCCGGTGCCCCCGGTGCGGGCCGCCGAGCTGGGCGTGGGCGCCGGTCTCGTGGGCGCGGCCGACCTGGCGCGGCGCCCTCGGTAGGAGCAGCCCGAAGGCTCGGGGTGCACGGGGTGCGGTGCGACCCGCCACCGGCCGTGCGCGAGGATGGGTCCATGCCGCAGACCCCCGAGCACCGCCCGCTGCGCGTGGCGACCTACAACCTGCGCGGGCTCAAGGACGACGCAGACGTCGCCGCGCAGGTCGTCCGCAGGATCGATCCCGACGTGCTGCTCCTGCAGGAGGTGCCGCGCTACCCGGGCTCCAGCTATGCGATCGCGGCCTTCGCCAGGGCGGCCGGGATGCTGTGGTCGGGCCGCACGCGGCTCGTCAGCGGCACCAGCCTGATGACCAGCCTGCGGGTGATCTCCAGCGACTCCCAGGACCGACCCCTGCGGGTGGGGCTGCGCGAGAACCCGCGCAGCTACACCGTCGCTCGCCTCTCCGTCCCGGGCACGCCGAGCGTCACCGTGGTCTCGGTCCACCTCTCCCTCGTCGGCGAGCAGCGGGTCGAGCACATCGCGGCCGTGCTGCGCGAGCTCGCCGAGGACGACGCGCCGGTCGTGCTCGGCGGCGACCTCAACGAGAACCAGGCGGGCCCCGCCTGGGGCGTCGTCGCCGACCGGCTCGAGGAGGTCAGCGAGGACCGGCCGACCTTCCCGGCCTCCCGCCCGCAGCACCGCCTCGACGCGATCTTCTCCCGGGGTCACCGTTCCGCGGCCACCGGGGACCCGGCGCTGCTGGAGGGTATGCCGCTCGCGGCCGCCACCGACCACCTGCCGGTCTGGGTGGACCTCACGTTCTGAGCCGCGGGCCGCCGGCCACGCTCAGACGCGCGCGCCCCAGTCGCCGTCGTGGCGGCGGCGGCGCGGCTGGCGCAGCACGAGCAGCACGAAGCCGACCAGCGTCAGCACCGCCCCGACGCCGGTCCAGCCGGACGGCAGCACCGGCAGCACCGCGGAGAGGAAGATCAGCAGCGGGCCGACGACGAGCCCGACGAGGATGGCCCAGAAGTGCAGGTCGCCGGCCGGGAGCGGGTCGGGCCGCGGCGGGACGAAGTGGTCGTCCTCCTCGGGCGGCTCGTAGGAGCGGTGGTCGGTCGCCATGCCCTCCGGCGTGCCGGGGCCCAGATGCCGGGTGCTGGGAGGCAGCGGCGGCGGGTCGGGCAGGGGAGGAGGGGCCGGCAGCAGCGGCCGCCGCGGAGGCGGGTCCCCGGCCGAGGGCTGGTCGCCGGCGGAAGGGTCGCGCGGGGGCGCGTCCTGCGCGGCGCGGCCGGGACGCAGCTCCTGGTCCAGGCCGGCGACGATCTCGCGGAATCGGCGGTCGAGCTCCTCGCGGTCGCCCCCGCCCCCGTGGTCCTGACGGTCCGGCTCGCTCACCCGCGCGTCCCCCGGAGGCGGGCGCGCACGCCATACCCCCACCTCGCGGCGGAGGGCTGGACGGCGCGGCAGACAAGCACGCCGCCATCCTCGCACGCGAGCCTGGACGGGGAGCCCGGCGCGGTAGAGTCGGCGCCGGACCATCGCCCCCGACGAAGGAGCAGCACGGTGATCTACTGGATCCTGAAGCACTTCGTCGTCGGTCCACCGGTCAGGCTGGTCTTCCGGCCGTGGATCCGCGGCAAGCAGAACATCCCCGAGGAGGGTGCGGCCATCCTGGCCAGCAACCACCTGTCCTTCTCCGACTCGATCTTCCTGCCGCTGCTGGTCGACCGGCGGATCACCTTCCCCGCCAAGCAGGAGTACTTCGTCGGCACCGGCGTCAAGGGCTGGCTGAGCCGCATGTTCTTCACCGTGACCGGACAGATCCCCATCGACCGCTCCGGCGGGGAGGCGGCTCTCGCGGCCCTCGAGGCGGGTCTGGAGGTGCTGCGTCGCGGCGAGCTGTTCGGCATCTACCCCGAGGGCACGCGCTCCCCGGACGGGCGGCTCTACCGCGGCAAGACGGGGATGGCGCGGCTGGCCCTGGCCGCGGACGTCCCGATCGTGCCGTGCGCGATGATCGACACCGACAAGGCGCAGCCGACCGGGCAGAAGATCCCCAACATCGTCCGGGTCGGGGTGCGTGTCGGCCGGCCGATCCACCACCCCGAGCTGGCCGGGCGGACCGAGGACCACGAGGCGCTGCGGATGATCACCGACGAGGTGATGCGCGAGCTGCAGCGGCTCTCCGGCCAGGAGTACGTCGACGAGTACGCCGCGACGGTGAAGAAGCGGCTGGCCGAGCGGGCCCGCGTGGGACTGGACCGGGCGCGCGAGGACCTGGACCGGGCGCGCGAGAGCCTTGCCGACGCGGCCGGACGGGCACGGGAGGACCTGGACCGGGCGCGGGAGGGACTCGCGGAGGCGGCCGGACGGGCGCGGGAGGGGCTGGCCGCCCGCCGGCGCCACCAGGACGCGGCCGGGGACGAGCCGGCTGCGGGGGAGGTGCCCAGCCAGGACCGGCCGGAGGGCCAGGATCCGCCCGGGCGTGCGGAGGGGACCGCCTGACGCGGGGTCAGGGCCGGCCCGCGGGCGACCTATCATGGGCCGGGTGAGCACCGACACCGCCGCGATGGCGCCCGCGAGCACCACGATCGACTGGCCGGACCTTCCGGCCACGCAGCAGCCGAGCTGGGAGGACCCCGCCGAGCTCGCCGAGGTGCTCTCGGTGCTGGCGACCTACCCGCCGCTGGTCTTCGCCGGTGAGTGCGACGCGCTGCGGGACCGGATGGCCCAGGTGGCGGCCGGGCGCGCCTTCACCCTCCAGGGCGGCGACTGCGCCGAGACCCTCGCCGACGTCACCGGTCCCAACATCCGCGACCGGCTCAAGACGATCCTGCAGATGGCGGTGGTGCTCACCTACGGGGCGGGGATGCCGATCGTCAAGGTCGGGCGGATGGCCGGCCAGTTCGCCAAGCCGCGCAGCTCGGACGTCGAGACCCGCGACGGGGTGACGCTGCCGTCCTACCGCGGCGACATGGTCAACGGCTTCGAGTTCACCCCCGAGGCCCGCCGGCACGACCCCGGCCGGCTGCTGCGCGCCTACCACGCCAGCGCCTCCACCCTCAACCTCGTCCGCGGTTTCACCGGCGGCGGCCTGGCCGACCTGCGCAGCGTCCACTCGTGGAACAAGGGCTTCATCCAGGGGCCGGCGCAGGCGCGCTACGAGCAGATGGCCGCCCATATCGACCGGGCCGTGCGCTTCCTGGAGGCCTCCGGCGTCGCCGACAGCGAGGAGATGCGCCGGGTGGAGTTCTACTCCGCGCACGAGGCGCTCGTGCTCGACTACGAGCGGCCGATGGTCCGGCGGGACCACCGCACCGGCCAGCTCTACGACACCTCCGGCCACTTCGTCTGGGTGGGGGAGCGCACCCGCGACCTGGACGGCGCCCACCTCGACTTCGTCTCCCGCGTCCGCAACCCGATCGGCGTCAAGCTCGGCCCCGGCGCCGACCGCGACACCGTGCTGCGGATCATGGACAAGGTCGACCCGCACCGCGAGCCCGGCCGGCTGACCTTCGTCACCCGGATGGGAGCGTCGACGATCCGCGACAAGCTGCCCGCCCTGCTCACCTCCCTCGGCGACGAGGCGGGCCGGGTCAGCTGGGTGTGCGACCCGATGCACGGCAACACCTTCACCTCGCCCAGCGGCCACAAGACCCGCAGCTTCGAGGACGTGGTGGAGGAGGTGCGCGGGTTCTTCGCCGCGCACGCCGAGGCCGGCACCCACCCCGGCGGCATCCACGTCGAGCTCACCGGCAACGACGTCACCGAGTGCGTCGGCGGTGTCGACCCGGTCGACCTGGACGACCTGGGCCTGCGCTACCAGACGCTGTGCGACCCCCGCCTCAACCACCAGCAGAGCCTGGAGCTGGCCTTCGTCGTCGCCGAGATGCTCGAGGAGGCCGGTCGCTAGATGGCGCCCCGACCGGTCGTGGCGGACCTCCGCTCCGACACCGTCACCCGCCCCACCGACGCCATGCGCGCGGCGATGGTCGACGCCCCCGTCGGGGACGACGTCTACGGCGAGGACCCCACGGTCGCCCGGCTCGAGGAGCGGGTGGCCGCGCTGCTGGGCCACGAGGCCGCCCTGTTCATGCCCACCGGCTCGATGGCCAACCAGGTCGGGCTGCGGCTGCACGCCGGCCCCGGCCAGGAGGTCATCACCGACCACCTCGCCCACGTGCTGCGCGCCGAGCTGGGCGCCGCGGCAGCATACTCGGGGATCACCACCCGCAGCTGGGTCGCCGACCGCGGCCTGCTCGACGTGGACACCGCGCTGGAGGTCATGGTCGCCGACGGCGGCCCCTACCAGGTCAGCACCGCCTGCGTGGTCGTGGAGAACACGCACAACTTCGGCGGCGGCACCGTCCAGCCGATCGAGGACATGCGGCGGCTGCGCGAGGCCACCGCGGCGGCCGGTGTCGGCGTGCACCTCGACGGCGCCCGGCTGTGGAACGCGCACGTGGCCACCGGCGTGGCCCTCTCCGACTACGGCGCCTGCGCCGACACCGTCTCGGTCTGTCTGAGCAAGGGCCTGGGCGCGCCCGTCGGCTCCCTCCTCGCCTCCTCCGCCGCCCGCGTCGCGCAGGCGCGGGTATGGCGCAAGCGTCTCGGGGGCGGCATGCGCCAGGTGGGCATCCTGGCCGCCGCCGGGCTGCACGCCCTCGACCACCACGTCGAGCGGCTCGCCGAGGACCACGCCCGGACGCGCCGCGCCGCCGAGGCGCTCGCGGACGCGGTGCCCGGATCGGTGGACCCGGCCAGCGTGGAGACCAACATCCTCGTCGTGGACGTCGCCGCCGGTGCCTGGACCGGTCCCGGTCTCGTCGCCGCAGCCGCCGAGCAGGGCGTGCTGGGCTACCCCACCGACGTGCGGCACGCCCGCTTCGTCTGGCACCTGGACGTCGACGACGCCATGACCGACCACGCCGCCGAGCGGCTCTCCAGGCTGCTCGCCGCCGGTCCGGGAGAGTAGGACCCGTCGTGCCCGGCCCGGGACGCACCCCGGCGGAGGAGCTCGGCCTGCCACCGGGCCAGCGCGCCGCGCCGCGGTGGAAGCCCTCGCACTACGGCAGCGTGCCCGTTCTGCGGCCCGAGACCTGGCGCCTGGCGGTGGGCGGGGCCACCCGCAGCGGCGGGACGACCGTCCTCGACCTGGCCGCGCTGGCCGAGCTGCCCGCCGCCGAGCTGGTCGCGCCGCTGCACTGCGTGGACCGGCACTCGGTCCCGGCGGTCCGCTGGGGCGGCGTCCGGCTGGCCGAGGTCCTGGCCCTGGAGCCGCCGGAGGAGGGCGCGGAGCACGTGCTGCTCGCGGCCGCGCGCGGCTACTCCTCCTCGCTGCCGCTGGCCGAGCTGCGCCGCCCCGACGCCCTCCTGGCCACGCACGCCGACGGAGAGCCGCTCACCCCCGAGCACGGCTGGCCGGCCCGGGTGGTGCTGCCCCGTCTCTACGGCTTCAAGGGGCCGAAGTGGGTCGCCGAGATCACCTACCACCGCGAGCCGCAGCAGGGCTGGTGGGAGAGCCACGGCTACCACCCGCGCGGACGGGTCGACCTCGAGGAGCGCTGGGCGCACCAGGGTTAGCGCCGGCCGGGGCCGTCCGCGGTCCTCAGACGACCCGGACGACGACCTCCGTGCCGGTGGGCACCTCGGTGCCCGGCTCGACCGACTGCTCCCGCACGGTGCCGAAGAACCCGCCGGCGATGTCCTCGCGCCTGACCGTCAGTCCGAGCTCGGCGAGCATCGTCTCGGCCTGGCGGTACTGCTTGCCGACCAGGTCGGGCACCGTCACCAGCTCCGGGCCCTTGGAGACCACGACGGTGACCACGGTGCCCCGCGCCACGCTGGAGGGTCCGGGCGACTGGGAGACGACCGCGCCGTCGGGGACCTCGGGGTCGAAGACCCGCTCCGGGGCGACCTGGACGGTCAGCCCCGCCGCCTGGAGCAGCGCGGACGCCTGGTCCTGGGCCTTGCCGCTCACGTCCGGGACGTCGACGGGGGCCGGTCCGTCGCTGAGCACCACCGCCACCGCCGCGCCGGGCTTGAGCTGCTCCCCGGCCGCGGGGGAGGAGCTGATCACCTGGCCGGCGGGCACGGACTCGTCGTGCCGGGAGCTCTGCTCACCGAGCCTCAGGTGCGCCTCGTCCAGGGCGGCGCTCGCCTGCTCGAGCGTCGACCCGTCCAGGCGCGGCACGGCATACCGCTCCGGCCCCTGGGAGACGACGAGACCGACGTCGGTGCCGTGCCGGAGCCGCGTGCCGGGGTCGACCTCGGCCGAGACCACCGTGCCGGCCGCCACCGTCTCGGAGTAGTCGCGCGTCACCACCGGGTCCAGCTCCTGGGCGTCGAGCGCGCCGCGGGCCTCGCTCTCGGGCAGCCCGACGACCACCGGCATCGGGGAGTGCACGGCGGGCCCCTCGGTGAGATACCAGAACCCGTAGCCGCCACCCGCCGCGAGCAGCACCAGCAGCAGACCGAGCACCCACGCGGCCGCCCCTCCGCGCGAGCGCCCGCCCCTGCGTCGCGCGGGCCGGGCCGGCCGGGCGCCGGCGGTGCGGTTGCCGCTCGTCCGGGCGAACCGGGCGTCCCCCACCGGGGTCGGGGGCCGGGCTCGCGCACCGGGATCTGCCGGGTCGCCGTGGGGCCCGGGCCGGCCCGGCCCGGGCCGCCGGCGCCGCGCACCAGCTCGGTGCGATCGCCGCCGGTCGGCACCGGCGTGGTCGCGTCGGAGGGCTCCGGCACGGCGTCCAGCTCATCCTCCGACAGGGACCGCTCGAGCCGGCGCAGCTCGAGGAGCAGCTCGGAGGCGTCCGCGGGCCGGTCGTCCGGGTCGTTCGCCGCGGCGCGCAGGACGAGGTCCGCGACCGCCTCCGGGACGGTGGGGACGAGGTCGCGCGCGTGCGGCATACCCCCGTGGACGTGCTCGTAGGCGACCCGCAGCGGGTCGTCCCCGGGGAACGCCTTGGTGCCGGTGAGCAGCTCGTGGAGGAGCAGGCCCACCGCATACACGTCCGTGCGGGGGTCTGCGGTGCCGTGCTCGACCTGCTCGGGCGCGAGGTATGCCGCGGTGCCCCACAGCATCTCCGTCGTCGCGTTGGGGTGCCCGTCCAGCCGGGCCAGCCCGAAGTCGGTGACCTTGACGACCTGGCCGCGGTGGCTGATGAGGACGTTCTCGGGCTTGACGTCGCGGTGCACCAGCCCGTCGGCGTGCGCGACGGCGAGCGCCTCGGTGACCGGCACCACGATGGACAGCGCGCGGCGTGCGGACAGCGGGGCCCGGCGGGTGATGACGTCGCGCAGCGTGCTGCCCTCGACCAGCTCCATCGCCAGGAAGACGACGTGCTCGTCCTCGCCCTGGTCGTAGACGCCGACGATGTGCGGGTGCTGCAGGCGCGCGACGACCCGGGCCTCGTGGACGAAGCGCCGCACGAAGGTGTCGTCCCGGGCGAGGTCGTCCCGCATGACCTTCAGCGCCACGGCCCGGTCCAGGCGCAGGTCGCGGGCGCGGTAGACCGTGGCCATGCCGCCGCGGGCGATCTCCGCCTCGACCTGGTAGCGACCGTCGACGACCGAGTCGATGACGGGGTTGGTCGGGGCGCTCACGCCCTCCACTCTACGGAGCGCCGGTGGGCAACCGTGGGAGGTGAGGGGACCTCAGAGGGTGGTCATGAAGTAGCGGATGTTGCGCACGTACTGCTTGCTGTCGGGGAACAGCCCGTGCTGGCGGACGCTGCCCAGGCCCTGGTAGTAGCCGGCGATCGCGTGGTCGTCCTTGTCGGTCATGCTCAGCAGGGTCTTCATGATGACCACGCCGGCCTCGACGTTGTCGGCGGGGTCGAGCAGGTTGAGCTCGCGCCCCACGAGGGAGCTGGCCCACTGCCCGGAGGTCGGGATGACCTGCATGGCGCCGATCGCGTTGGCGGGCGAGACGGCCCGCATGTTCCAGCCCGACTCCTGGTAGGACAGGGCGAGCATGAGCTTGCTGTCCACGCCGTGGCGCTTGCTGGTCGAGACGATGAGCGTCTTCATCGCGTCGCGGGAGGGGACCTTGATGCTGGCGAGGTACTCGCGGTTGGCGGCGGCGGACCGGGCGACACCGTCGCTGTAGCGGTAGTGCAGGAAGGTGTCCTGCACCTTCTCGCCCTTCTTGTAGTCGCCGATGGTGCTGGCGTCGTAGGGACGGGTCACCGTGGCGGGCTTGCTGCTCGAGGAGCTCGTGCCCGGGCCGGCCGAACTCGCGCCGCCGGGCAGGCGCAGCTTCTGGCCCGGGTGGATGAAGGCGCTGGAGGAGATGCCGTTGGCCCGGGTGAGGGCGCTCACGCTGGTGCCGTGCCGGGCCGCGATCCCGGACAGCGTGTCGCCGGAGCGGACGGTCACCGTCCCGCCGGACCCCGAGGAGGACGCCTTGCCCGAGGACGTGGACCGGGAGGCCTCGGTGGCCGCCCCGCGCCCCGGCGCGGCCGCCCCGGGCAGCCTGAGGAGCTGGCCGGGGTAGATGATGCGCGTGTCGCGCAACCCGTTGGTCGAGGCGAGCGCGGCCACGGTGGTCCCGTGCCGCACGGCGATGTGGGAGAGCGTGTCACCGTGGCGGACGGTGACGGTGCCGCCCGAGCCCCTGCTGCTGGTGCCGGCGCCACCCGCCGTGGACGACTTCGCAGGGCTCCCCGGCGGGGAGGCGACGACGGGGCCGCCCTTGCCGGGGATCAGCAGCGTGGTCCCGGGCAGGATCCAGCGGCCGCCGTCCTTGAGGCCGTTGGCGCGCACGACCGACTGCGCCGAGACCCCGTAGCGGGCGGCGATGCCGTAGACGGTGTCGCCGGAGCGCACGGTGTGGGTCCCCGTGGTGCGCGCGAGCACGAGCTCGGAGCTGTGCAGCGCGGACGGCACGTAGGCGACGGTGGGCAGATCGGCGGGCGGCATCGCCGCGAAGAGCGGGCTCACGGTTGTGGGTCCTCCGGGGGCGTGGGAACGAGTGCAGGACAGCAGCCCCCGGGCGGCCGTGACTGGTGATGCGCAGCCGGACCACTGAGGCTGAAGGGACAGTACCCCGAAGTCGACCAGCGCACCAGCCGGTCGGCGTGTCGGACACGGACCCAGGTGTGTGTCTGTGGTAATGACACCGATGTCATTCATCGTCCCCTCGGGCGCCTTTCCCCTCGCGGTGAGGCCGCGCGCTCTCGGTGCGCCGGCTGTGCTTGACTTGCTGGCGTGGTAGCTGAGCACGTGACCGAGCCCGTCGAGTGGCTGACCGTCCCCGAGATCATGGAGCGCACCGGTGCGCCGCTGCAGGCGGTCAAGCGCTGGCTGCAGGACCGTGAGCTGGTCGGGGTGCGCCGAGGCCCGAACAGGGCGGTGATGGTCCCGGCGGGGTTCCTCCTCGACGACGGCCCTCTGCCGGCGCTGCGCGGCACGCTGACGGTGCTGTCCGACGGCGGCTTCTCCGACGCCGAGATCATCGCCTGGCTGCACGAGCCGGACGAGACGCTCATCGGAGGCAGCGCGATCGCCTCGCTGCGGACCGGCTCCAAGACCGAGGTCCGGCGCCGGGCCCAGGAGCGGGCCTTCTAGCGCCTGCCTCGACCGGCGGCGCGCGGCCGGGGCGGAGGTCCGTCCGGCCCGGGCCGTCTCAGGTCTGCCGGTCGGTGCAGATGGCGACGAGCCCGTCCAGCGCGGCCCGCCCCTCCCGGGTCAGGCCCTCCGCGGTCGCGAGCGACTCCCGCGCCGCGCGGGCCCCGGCAGCGATCATCTCCTCGGTGCGGGCCAGGGCTCCGGAGTCCTCGATGAGCCGGCGGCACCGCTCGACCGTGGCGTCGTCGAGGTCGGGGTCGCCCAGGCTGGCCGCGACCAGCTCCGCGTCGTCGGGGTCGGCGAGCTCCAGGGTGTGCGCGACGAGCGCAGTGAGCTTGCCCTCGCGCAGGTCGTCACCGGCCGGCTTGCCGGTGTGCTCGGGGTCGCCGAAGACCCCCAGCACGTCGTCGCGCAGCTGGAAGGCCTCGCCCAGGCCGGTGCCGTAGGCGGAGAGCGCCGCGAGCGTGGCCTCGTCGGCCCCGGCGGCGTGCGCACCGATGAGCAGCGGCTGCTCGACGGAGTACTTGGCGCTCTTGTAGCGGATCACCCTGCGGGACCGGGCCAGCCGCTCGGCGTATCCCAGCTCGCCCCAGCCGAGCGCACCCTCGAGCATGTCGAGGAACTGCCCGCCCATGAGCTGGGTGCGCATCCGGTCGAACTCCGGCCGCGCCCGCTCCAGGGCCTGCCGCGGCAGGCCGCTGGTGGAGAAGATCTCGTCGGTCCAGTTCAGGCACAGGTCGCCGGCGAGGATGGCCGCGGCGTGGCCGAAGCGTGCCGGGTCCCCGTTCCAGCCGTAGCGCTCGTGGGCGCGGGCGAAGGCACGGTGCGCGGTGGGTCGCCCCCGGCGCAGGTCGCTGTTGTCCATGACGTCGTCGTGCAGCAGGGCGGCGGCCTGGAAGACCTCCATCGAGGAGGCGGCCCGCACCACCGCATCGTCGTCGCTCCCGCCCAGCACGCGCCAGCCCCAGTAGAGGAAGGCGGCGCGCAGGCGCTTGCCGCCCGCGAGCAGCTCGGCGACGGAGTCGACGAGCGGGTCCATCGGGTCGCCGAGCTCGGCCAGGACCTCGCGCTGGCGCGCGAGGTGAGCCTCCAGGGCCTGCTGCACGCGGGCGCGCAGGTCGACGCCGTCCAAGGGATGGGCGTACGTCACAGGACCTCCTGGGCTCGGGGTGGCGTCCGCCCCGAGCCTACCCGCGCCGGGCCCGGGGTCCGGGCCATCCCCTCCCTGGCCCGGACCCGCGATCATCCTGCCCGTTCTGCCGACGGTGACCTGCGGGTTTTCCACAGGCGTGGGGTCAGGGGTTGAGGTTGTCGGTGCTGGCTCGTACATTTGTCTGTATCGAACACCGGTTCGAACAGATGGAGGGAGAGCGGGATGAGCAGGCGCTACCAGGACCCGGTCGAGGTCAGGGTCGGCGACCCGGTCGAGCACCGCGTGCGGCTGGAGCCCGGCTGGTGCCGCGGCGCGGAGCCGGCCGGCGGCGCGACGGACGTGCCCACCACCTTCCTGTGGCGGGGGCGGGTGCACCTCGTGCGCGGCGTGCTGGCCCGGTGGACCCAGCGGGTGCCCTGGTGGCGCCAGGAGGACCCGCCGTCGCGGACGGGTCCCCGTCTCGAGCAGGAGGTATGGCGTGTGGAGGCCACCGCGGGCCGCGCGCACGGGTCGGGCGTCTACGACCTGGTGCACGGCGAGGAGTGGCTCCTGGAGCGGGTCAGCGACTGAGTCGCGGCGCCCCACGGCGCAGGACAGGGCAGAGCAGAGCAGCGAGAGGACAGGACATGAGCACCACCACGACCGGCACGACCAGGACCGGCGACACGACCGGCAGGACCGGCGACACGACCGGCGACACGACCGGGACCGGCGACACGACCGGCGACACGACCGGCACGGGCCCGGGCCTGAGCGCGGGCGCCGTCCTGGACCTGCTCGACCGTTCCCGGGGTGGGCTGCTGCTCGCCTGCCACAGCGGCACGGCGGCCGAGCGCTACACCCAGGCGCACCTCGCGGCGCTGCGGGCCGGGGCGGCGCTGCTGGCCGCCCGCAGCGCACCGAGCCGGCGCACCCGGCCGCGCAGCGTGTGGGAGGTCCTGCCCACGGTCGCTCCCGAGCTGACCGAGTGGGCGGTCTTCTTCGCCACGTCGGGACGCCGCAGGCTCGCACTCGAGCGGGGCTCGGACCTGGTGACCGCCCGGGACGCCGACGACCTGGTCCGCTCGGCCGAGCACTTCCTGGAGCTGGTCCGGGCGGGGCTGCACCTGCCGTGCGGACTCCCGCTGCCCGGCGAGCTGGCCCCGGTCGCGAGGGGGTGAGCCCAGGTGCGCCCTCCCGACCCCCGGCCCGCCGTCCCTGGAGCTCTGTTCCCATCCATGCCCACCCATGACGACTTCGTCCACCTGCACGTCGCCTCGAGCGCCTCGATGCGCTACGGCGCCAGCCACCCTGCCGACCTCGTCGCCCGGGCCTCGGCCCTGGGGCAGCCCGCGCTCGCGCTGACCGACCGCGACGGGCTCTACGGTGCGGTCCGCTTCGTCCGGGCCTGCGGCGAGGCCGGTGTGGCCCCGGTGCTCGGGGTCGACCTGGCGATGGCGCCTGCCGGTGGCTGGTCGCCGGGCAGCCCGGAGGCCGCCCCGGGGCGGGTCGCGCTCAGCGGCGAGGCCGCGCTCGCCACCGGCCGGCGGCAGGGGCGCGTCCAACCGGTCAAGGGCGGCACGCTCGTCGACGACCAGCAGCCGCGCGTCGTCGTGCTGGCCCGGGGGCAGCAGGCGGGCCTGGCGCCGGGGGCGGGGTGGGCCAGGCTGTGCCGGCTCGTCACCCAGACCCACCTGGCGGGGGAGCGCGGCGTGCCGCGCACCCGCCACGACCTGCTCGCCCGCGCCAGCGCGCCCGTCGACGGCCTCGCCCCGGCGGTCGTGCTGCTCGGCCCCGACTCCGACGTCGGCCGCGCGGTCCTCGCGCGCCGCCAGGGCGTCGCGCGGACCCTCCTCCAGGCCTGGCAGCACGTGCTGCCCGCCGGCGCGCTCCGCGTCGAGGTCGTCTGCCACGGTGGCCCCGAGGGCACCCCGGCCAGCCTGGGGCACGCCAGCCGGATGTGGGCACTGGCACGCGAGTGCGGGGTGCCGGCGGTGCTCACGGCCGCCGTCCGGCACGCCACGCCTGAGCAGGCGAAGGTGGTCGACGTCCTCGACGCAGCCCGACGGATGGTCGCCCTGGACGAGCGCCACCTGGACCGGGTGAGCACCGCGGGCCACCTCGCCGACAGTGCGACCATGCACGCGCTGGCCCGTCACCTGGAGGAGGCCGGCGGCAGCGACGCCAGGGCCGCCGACCTGCTCGGCGACACCCTCGCGCTGGCGCAGGAGTGCCGTCAGGACGCCCGCTCCGACCTGGGGCTCGGCGCGGTCCACCTGCCTGAGCCGGAGGTTCTCGGCGTCAGCGGCGTCGGCCAGGCCCACCAGGTCCTCACCGGGCGCTGCCAGGACGCGGTGGCCACCCGCTACCCAGGCGCGAGCACGGCATACCTGGACCGGGTCCGCGCCCGGCTGGACGAGGAGCTCGGTGTCATCGCGGGGCTGGGCTACCCGACCTACTTCCTCACCGTCGCCCAGGTCTGCGACCTGATCCGCGACAACGGCGTGCGGGTCGCCGCGCGCGGGTCGGGGGCGGGAAGCCTGGTCACCTACCTGCTCGGGATCAGCGGCGTGGACCCGATGGAGCACGGGCTGCTCATGGAGCGGTTCTGCTCGCCGCTGCGCGCCCAGCTGCCCGACATCGACGTCGACGTGGAGTCGGCACGCCGGACCGAGATGTACGAACGGATCCTGGAGCGGTTCGGCTCCGAGCGGGTGACGTGCGTGTCGATGGCCGAGACCTACCGGGTGCGGCACGCCGTCCGGGACGTGGCCGCCACGCTGGGCATGCCACCGGGGGAGATCGACGTCATCGCCAAGGCGTTCCCGCACATCCGGGCCAGGGACGCCCGCGCCGCCATCCGCGACCTGCCCGAGCTGCGCCAGCAGGGGCTCGACGCACCGCGGATGCAGCTGCTGCTCGAGCTGGTCGAGTCTCTCGACGGGCTGCCGCGGCACATCGCGATGCACCCCTGCGGGGTGATCCTGTCCAACACCGGGCTGCTCGACCGGACCCCGGTCGAGGCGAGCTGGCTGGGCTTCCCGATGAGCCAGTTCGACAAGGAGGACGTCGAGGAGATGGGGCTGCTCAAGCTCGACGTCCTGGGCATCCGGATGCAGTCCTCGATGGCGCACGCGGTCGAGGAGGTCGAGCGGGTCGACGGGACGCGGATCGACCTGGACGACCGGGCGCAGGTGCCGCTGGACGACCCTGAGACCTTCGCCCTGATCCAGTCCACCCGGACCCTCGGCTGCTTCCAGATCGAGTCGCCGGGGCAGCGGGAGCTGGTCGGCAAGTTCGCCCCCGACTGCTTCGCCGACATCATCATCGACATCTCGCTGTTCCGTCCCGGGCCGGTGAAGTCGGACATGATCCGGCCCTTCCTCCACGCCCGGCAGGGGTGGGGCGAGCCGGAGTACCTCCACCCCAGCCTCGTGCCCTACCTGGAGCAGACGTGCGGGGTCGTCGTCTTCCACGAGCAGGTGCTGCAGCTCGTCGCCGAGACCACCGGCGTCAGCCTGGCCCAGGCCGACGAGGTGCGACGCGCGATGGGCACCCCGCAGGGTCAGCAGGAGGTGGAGGTGTGGTGGCGCGCCGCCGCCACCGCCCGCGGCTACCAGCCGGCCGACGTCGAGCGGATCTGGGAGGTGCTGGCCGCGTTCGCCTCCTTCGGCTTCTGCAAGGCGCACGCGGCGGCGTTCGCCCTACCCACCTACCAGTCGGCGTGGCTGAAGACCCACCACACCGCGGCGTTCCTGTCCGGCGTCCTCACCCACGACCCCGGCATGTACCCCAAGCGCCTCATCCTCGACGAGGCCCGCACCATGGGCGTGCACGTGCTCGGGCTCGACGTCAACGCCTCGGGCGCCGGCTACCGGGTCGAACGGGTCGAGCAGGACGACGACGACCTCCGCCTCGAGCCTGCTGCTCCGCGGAGCACCCCCGGTCCGGGGGCTGCTCCGCGGAGCACCTCCACGCTGGGCAGCCGTGGTGACCTGGTGCTGCCAGGACAGCGCGGATCCACCACGACCCCGGACCCGGTGGCGGTCAGCGACGGGGGCCGGCGGCCCGACCACGTCGACGAGGTGATGGCCGGGGTCGAGCGTCGGGCCGGGGACTACGGCATCCGGCTCTCGCTGTCCGACGTCAAGGGGATCACCGACGAGGAGGTGCACCGGATCGTCGCCGGCCAGCCCTACGCCGCGCTGGCCGACCTGTGGCAGCGGGCCCGTCCCAGCCGGCCGACGGCCGAGCGGCTCGTGCTGGCCGGCGGGCTCGACGAGCTGCACCGCGTCGGGCGCCACCACGTCCGCGGCGGGCTGACCCGCCGGGACCTGCTCCTGCACGTCCGCGAGCTGGACCGGTGGAGCCGACGCTCCACGACCGCGGCAGGACGTGGCCGTGCGGGCCGCCGGGTGCCCCCGCCGACGGTCCCGGGCGCGGCCGAGGGCGAGGTCGCGGCACGGACCAGGGCGCAGGCCGCCGGTCGGCGCACCTGGCACGAGCAGCGGCCGGTCGCCACCCAGCTCACCCTCCAGCTCGGCGACGAGCCCGAGCCGGTCCCGGGCAGCGGCCTGCCGGAGATGACCGAGCAGGAGCAGCTGCGGGCCGAGCTGGAGGTGCTGGGGCTGGACGTCAGCAGCCACGTCGTCGCCGGCTTCCGCACGATGCTCGCCGACCTGGGCGTCACTCCCGCACGGGACCTGCTCTCCCGGCGCAACGGCTCGGAGGTGCTCGTCGCCGGGGCCAAGGTCGCCACCCAGACACCGCCGGTGCGCTCGGGACGGCGGGTGGTCTTCCTCACCCTCGACGACGGCACCGGGCCGGCGGACGCGACCTTCTTCGAGGACGTCCAGGGTCCGTTCGCGGCGACCGTCTTCCACTCCTGGCTGCTGCTCGTGCGCGGCGTGCTGCGCCGCACCGGTCCGCGCGGGGTCACGCTGCGGGCCACCGGCGCGTGGGAGCTCGGCGCGGTGGCCGACGCCTGGCAGGAGGGCGGCGCGGACGGGGCCCGGGCGTTCATGGCGCAGACCGAGGAGCGGGTGCGCGCGCTGCTGGAGGAGTCCGAGGCGCTGGCCAGGCAGCAGGCGCAGGCGGCCGGTCAGGCCGGGCGGAGGGTGCTCGTCCACGCCTCCGGCTTCCGGCAGTCGCCCTACGCCGACATCCGGCCCGCGGGGGAGAGCCCCCTCGACGTGCCCGCCAAGCTGTGGCACTCCAGCCCGGGGAGCCCGGGGTGGTGAGCGTGGGGCCGGGCGTGGACGACGTCACGGTGCTGCACGTCGACATGGACGCGTTCTACGCCGCGGTGTCGCTGCTGGACCGCCCCGACCTGGCCGGCCTGCCCGTCGTGGTCGGCGGCGGGTGGCGCAGCGTGGTGCTCTCGGCGACCTACGAGGCGCGGGCCTTCGGCGTCCGGTCGGGCATGCCGATGGCCACCGCCCGGCGGCTGTGCCCGTCCGTGGTCGTGGTGCGCCCGGACCACGACCGCTACGCGCGGGTGTCCGAGGCGGTGATGGCGGTCTTCTCCGAGGTGACGCCCCGGATGGAGCCGGTGTCGGTGGAGGAGGCCTTCCTCGACGTCTCGGCCGCGGGCCGGCAGTGGGGCGGGCCGGCCGCGATCGGCCAGTGGATCCGCGACACCGTCGCCGACGAGCAGCGGATCACCTGCTCGGTCGGGGGCGCGCCGACGAAGGCGGTCGCCAAGATGGCCTCGCGCGCGGCCAAGCCGGACGGGATGCGGCTGGTCGGCCGCTCCGGGGTGGTGCCCTTCCTGCACCCGATGCCGGTCGGTGCGCTCTGGGGGGTGGGGGAGGCCACCGAGGCCGAGCTGCACCGGCTCGGGCTGCGCACGGTGGGACAGCTCGCGCACGTGCCGGAGGCGACGCTGCGCCGCGCCTTCGGGGAGCAGGGCGCGGCCCGCCTGCAGGCCCTGGCCTGGGGGCGGGACGGCGACCCGGTGACGCCAGGGCGGACCGAGCGCAGCGTGGGCTCCTCGGAGACCTTCGCCCACGACGTCGACGACCCCGACGTGGTCCGGCGCCAGCTGCTGCGCCTGGCCGGGCGGACGGCGAGCCGGATGCGGCACGCGCAGGTGCTCGGCCGCACGGTCGTCCTCACCGTGCGCTTCTCGGACTTCACCACGATCACCCGCTCCCGGACGGTGGCCGTGCCGACCGACGTCACCCGCGACGTGCACGCCACGGCCTGGACCCTCTACCAGGGACTGGGCCTGCAGCGGGCACGGGTCCGGCTGCTCGGCGTCCGCGTCGAGGGCATCACGGGCGCCGACGAGACGCTGGTGCAGGGGCGGCTGGACGAGCCCGAGCACGGCTGGCGGGAGGCCGAGCGCGCGGTCGACCGCGCCACCGCGCGGTTCGGGCGCGGCGCGGTGCGGCCGGCGAGCCTTCTCGTCGGCGGATGAGTGGAACTTCCTCGCCCGATGGGGGAACCTCCGCTACCGCTTCGGGCGTTAACTAGATAACCTAGGAGTTCTAGACATGGTCGTCGGCCCAGCCAGCCCGTGACCGATCCTGACCAGGAGGTCGCCCGTGCCGCTCTCTGAACACGAACAGCGCGTGCTCCAGCAGATGGAGAAGGCGCTCTATGCCGAAGACCCACGTCTGGCGAGCACGCTCAAGAGCAGCGTGCGCGGCGCCGGGCACGGCCTGGACCGACGCCGCGTCGCGCTCGGTGTCGTAGGGGCTCTGGTGGGACTGGGGCTCGTCGTCCTGGGGGTCATGTCGCAGACGATCTGGGTCGGGGCGATCGGCTTCCTGCTCATGGTCCTCGGCGGCGCGTGGGCGGCCAAGCCGCAGGGGCGTGCGCGCAAGAACGCCCAGGGCGGCGGTCACCCCCGCGCGGGGGCGGCGGTGGTGGCGGTGGTGGCGGGAACAGGCCCGTCTCCCCACGTCCTTCGGGCAACTTCATGGAGCGCATGGAGCAGCAGTGGGACAAGCGACGTGAGCAGGGGCCCTACTGAGTCTCGACGCCCCAGTCGGCAGATCCGAGCCGGGCAGACCTGCCCGGCTCGCTGCTGTCCCTGCCCCGTCGGCCGACGGGCCGGCGACGCTTCTGCTGCTGGTCGCCGCGCAGGACCGGGAGGCCTTCGCCCAGCTCTACGACGCCGTCGCCGCACGGGTCCACGGACTGGCCGTGCGCGTCGTGCGCGACCCGGCCATCGCCGAGGAGGTCACCCAGGAGGTCTTCCTGCAGGTATGGCGTGAGGCGTCCCGGTTCGACCCCGGCCGCGGGTCGGCTCTCGCCTGGCTCCTCACCCTGACCCACCGCCGGGCCGTCGACCGGGTCCGCTCGGAGCAGGCCCAATCCGATCGGCTGCGGCGCTACGAAGCACGTACATCGACCACGGCGTACGACTCGACCGCCGAGCAGGCGACCCAACGGATGGAGGCGGCCCGCGTCCGTCGAGCCCTCGACGACGTCGGCGAGCCGCACCGCAGCGCGCTGGAGCTCGCCTACTTCGAGGGCCTGACGCAGCGCGAGGTCGCCGAGCGGATGGGCGTCCCGCTCGGTACCGCCAAGACGAGGCTGCGGGACGGTCTGCGCAAGGTCCGGACCGCGATGAGAGGAGGTGAGGCGCGGTGAACGACGACCTGCACGACCTGGCCGTCGGCTACGCCCTCGACGCCCTCGACCTCCAGGAGCGGCGATCGTTCGAGACCCACCTGGACGGCTGCGCCGCGTGCCGCGCCGAGGTCGCCGAGCTGCAGGAGGCGGCGGCGGACCTGTCCGCCGGACTGGAGAGCGCACCGCCCCCCGACCTGCGCGGACGGATCCTCTCGCAGGTCCAGACCGAGCAGGTGCAGACCCATCAGGCCCCCGACCGTGCGGCCGGTCGTCACCGCTCGTCCGACCGTCGCCGCTGGCTGGCCGCGGCAGCAGCCGTGCTGGTCGTCGCCGGCGGCTGGGGCGCGAGCCAGCTGCTGAGCGGGCAGGAGGACCCGGCCCACCGCATCGTCCAGGCGCAGGACGCCCAGGAGCACGAGGCCGACACCGCCGACGGGGAGCTCATCGTCATCACCTCGGCGGCGGAGGACGCGGCCGTCCTCCAGGTGCCCGACCGCCTGACGGCCCCGCCGGAGGGCAGCGTCTACCAGGCCTGGTACGTCGGCCCGGACGGGGACGCCCGCTCCGCCGGCCTGCTCACCCCGGCCGTGCTCGACACCGGCGAGACCGTGCTCGAGGGGTCTCCGGGCGACGCCGCCGCGGTCGCGCTCACCGTCGAGCCGTCCGGCGGCTCGGACCAGCCCACGAGCGAGCCGTTCGCCGTCGTCCCCCTCGGCTGACCCCGCCCGCTGAGCGGCCCCGCCTGCGCATCCGGGCCCGTGGCCCGGCCCCGCGCAGGCGGGTTCAGGCCCCGGTGACCGCCCGCGCGTAGACCACGGTGTTGTCGACGTGGTGCCCGGTGCCCTCGTCGAAGTCGCCGCCGCAGGTGATCAGCCGCAGCTCGGGGCCCGGCGTGGGCCCGTACACCTCGACCGTCGGGAAGCTCGCCTTGGGATAGCGGTCCACGCGGTACACCTCGAAGACGACGGTGCTCCCGTCCTCGCGGTCCACCTCGACGCGGTCTCCCGGCGTCAGCCGGCCGAGCTCGAAGAACACCGACGGCTGGCCGGTGGCTCCCGTGACGTGCCCCTCGATCACGGACGGACCCTGCTCGCCGGGCGTGGGCGAGCCGGAGTACCAGGCCGCGTCGTCCACCAGGTCGCCCACCGGCACCTCCAGCGTGCCGTCGGCGGCCAGCCCCAGCGGGTGCACCGGACCGGACACGTCGATCGCGGGCACCCTGAGAGCCAGCGGTTCGGAGGCGGGTCGGGCCGGCGGAGCACCGGCCGGCTCCTCGGTGCCCGCGTCCTCGGTGGCGGCGTCCTGAGCAGCGGCCTCCTCGTGCCTGGCGGCCTCCCCCTGCGAGGCCGTCGGGTCGGAGGAGGGTCCCGGTATGCCGCTCCGCCGCTCCTGCGCGGGGCCACCGGGCGCGGAGGGCGTCGTGGCCGGTGCCTCGTCCTGCTGCCCGGCACCGTGGTGCGACCGGGCGGCGCCGGCGTGCGTCCCGGCCGGCCCGGGCGGGTCGGGGACCTGCCCAAAGATCGCCACGCCGATCAGGACCGCGCCCAGGACCAGGCCGAGCACCCCGAGCAGCCCCAGGACCGCGGACAGGCGCACCCGTCCGCGGTCCCGACCGGGCCCGGTCATCCTCAGCTCTCGTCGGTGCGGCGGCTGCGCACGGCGAGGAAGGCGACGCCGAGTCCCGCCAGGGCGCCACCACCGACGAGCAGGCCGAGGTCCTCCATCCCCTCGGTGCTCCCGCCGCCGGTCTGCACGCCCCCGGCGGGGGCCTGCATCTGGCTCACCACGAGCTCGCCGCAGAGGGCGGGGTCGGTGGCCTCCGTCGGCAGCGAGGGGTCCAGGTCGGACATCTGGTCGCCGTCGTAGGCGCCGCTGCCGTCGTGGTCGACGCCGTGCACGACGACGACCCCCTTGCCGTCGGCGAGCTGTGCGGCGACGTCCTCGGGGACCTCGATCGTGCGCTCGTAGGTGTAGCTGCCGGTGCCGGGGAAGTGGGCGACGTCCAGCGCGTGGTCGGCGTCGGTCATCGCCTCGCCGGTGGTCAGCGAGACGGCGACCATGCCGTAGGAGTCGACCGCGTCGGTGGTGCGGATCGCCCCGCCGGGGCCGCTGCCCTTCATCGAGGGGTCCGGGCAGCTGTTCGTCCCGCCGATGTGGATGTGCTGGGCGTGCGGTGCGTCGTCGAGCAGCCCCTGGACCTCCAGGGACAGCCACACGCTGGTGCCCTCGACCTTGGCCCAGGCGGTGCCGCTGCCCCCGCTGTCGTTGAGCTCGTCCAGGGTGGCCATGAGCTCGGTCTGGTGGTCGTCGGCCGTCGTGGGCGCGGCCATCGCCGGCGCGGCCAGCAGGGGCAGGGCGACCAGGGACGGTGCGGCCAGGACAGCCAGTGCGGTGGAGAACTTCTTGCGCATGACACGGCTCCTCTCGTTTCCGGCTGCCAGGACGGCTCGCCGGCGGGTGTCGAGAGAACTTCGGAGCCATCCGGTCCGCGGATGGCAGAACGTGACGCAGGTCACGTAAGGAAGATGACCGACACCGCCCAGACCGCCACGATGAGGAAGGCCGTGGTCAGCTCGATGAGGATGTTGGTGCCGACCGCGCGCAGCGCGTGCCCGGTGGCGCGCAACGCCTCGCGGTGGTCACGGGTCCGTGCGAGGGAGACCAGGAAGATCCCCAGCGGGAAGCCGACGAACAGCCCCACCACCGGGATGACGAACGCCATGATGACCGCCGTGACCACGCCGACCAGAAGCGTCGAGGTCGCCACCCCCGCCCGCCGCATCCTCCTGCCCGGCACCAGCCACTGCAGCACCAGGCCGGCGGCGTAGATCGCCAGGGCGACGGCCAGGACCACCCACCCCGTCGTCGAGCGCTCATCCAGGGCCCACAGCACCACCCCGGCCACGACCAGCAGCAGGCCCGGCAGCACCGGCACCACGATGCCGACGATCCCGACGACCATCAGCAGGGCGACCACCACCTCCATCGCACTCATCCCCGAATTGTGCCAGGGCAGCGGCCGCCGACACGCACGACCGCCCGCCACGCTGGTGCGTGACGGGCGGTCGCGAGGTCGGCCTGCTGGCCGTCCCTAGATCGTGGCCTGCTCCTCGGCGTGGAGACGGTGGGTCTCGTCGAGGATGTCGATGTCCTCCAGGTGGCGCAGCTTGTCCAGGTGCGCGCGGCCGTGGTGGGCGCAGAAGTGCAGCTCCAGGCCCTCGCCGAGCCTGGCTCGTACGTAGGCCTGCGCACCGCACCTGTCGCAGCGGTCCGCAGCGGTCAGCTCGGGGGTCAGGGTGGCGTTCACGGCGTCTCCTCTCCTGCACCAACCGGCTCAGGCCCGGTCGGTGCGTCATAGTCAAGCACGTCAACGGCACCGGACCCCGCCTTTGTGCCCGGCGTGGGCGCGGTTCCGCTCACCGCGTAGTCGGGAACACCTGCGCCGGCCGGTGGCAGCAGCCCCAGGCCCGTGCGCCTCCCGGGGCACGTCGGTGCCGCGGGCTACGCTGCGGGTGCAGACCATGACGACGAGTGGAGCGACCAGCCCGTGAGCACGACGACCGACTACTCCGCGCGGCACCTTCAGGTCCTGGAGGGCCTCGAGGCGGTCCGCAAGCGACCGGGGATGTACATCGGGTCGACCGACAGCCGCGGCCTCATGCACTGCCTGTGGGAGATCATCGACAACTCCGTCGACGAGGCGCTCGGGGGTCACGGCGAGCGCATCGAGGTCGTGCTGCACCAGGACGGCTCGGTCGAGGTGCGCGACCACGCCCGCGGCATCCCGGTCGACATCGAGCCCCGGACGGGCCTCTCGGGCGTCGAGGTGGTCTTCACCAAGCTGCACGCCGGCGGCAAGTTCGGCGGCGGCTCCTACGCGGCCTCCGGCGGGCTCCACGGCGTCGGCGCCTCGGTCGTCAACGCGCTGTCCCACCGGCTCGACGTCGAGGTGGACCGGGCGGGCAAGACCTACGGGATGAGCTTCCGCCGCGGCGAGCCCGGGCGCTTCGAGGACGGCCGGCGCGCGCCCTCCCCGGACAACGACTTCTCGCCGTTCGAGAAGAGCAGCGAGCTCGCGGTCGTCGGCAAGGCCAGGCGGGGCGTGACGGGCACCCGGGTGCGCTACTGGGCCGACCCGCAGGTGTTCATCAAGACCGCCCGGTTCGACTACGACGAGCTCGTCGCCCGCGCCCGGCAGACCGCCTTCCTGGTCCCGGGGCTGACGATGGTCGTCCGCGACGAGCGCCGGCTGCCCGGCACCCCGGGGGAGGAGGGGCCGGCCGAGGAGGTCTTCGCCTACTCCGGCGGGATCACCGAGTATGCCGAGTACCTCGCCCCGGACAGCGGGGTCACCGAGGTGTGGCGGCTGAAGGGCTCGGACAGCTTCACCGAGACGGTGCCGGTGCTGGACGACCGCGGGCACATGGTGAGCACCGAGGTGGAGCGGGAGTGCGAGGTCGACGTCGCGGTGCGGTGGGGCACCGGCTACGACACCACGCTGCGCAGCTTCGTCAACATCATCGCCACCCCCAAGGGCGGCACCCACCTGGCCGGCTTCGACCAGGCGCTGCTCAAGGTCTTCCGCAAGCAGCTGGAGCTCAACGCGCGCCGGCTCAAGGTCGGCAACGACAAGGTCGACAAGGACGACATCACCGCCGGCCTGACGGCCGTGGTGACCGTGCGCCTGGCCGAGCCGCAGTTCGAGGGCCAGACCAAGGAGGTGCTGGGCACCAGCGCCGTGCGCTCGATCGTCTCCCGGGTGGTGGAGAAGGAGCTGACCGAGCGGATCACCTCCAAGCACCGCGGCGACAAGGCGCAGGCCACCCTGCTGCTCGACAAGGTCGTCGCCGAGATGAAGTCGCGGATCTCCGCGCGCCTGCACAAGGAGACCCAGCGCCGCAAGAACGCCCTGGAGTCCTCCTCGCTGCCGGCCAAGCTGGCCGACTGCCGCAGCAACGACACCGCCCGCAGCGAGCTGTTCATCGTCGAGGGCGACAGCGCCCTGGGCACG
The DNA here is from genome assembly GCF_003351765.1 of Ornithinimicrobium avium. Lineage (NCBI taxonomy): Bacteria > Bacillati > Actinomycetota > Actinomycetes > Micrococcales > Ornithinimicrobiaceae > Ornithinimicrobium > Ornithinimicrobium avium. The sequence continues at coordinate 1,105,074 of NZ_CP031229.1, read as the reverse complement.
GCCAAGCTGGCCCGCTCCAGCGACTACCAGGCGCTCCTGCCGATCCGCGGCAAGATCCTCAACGTGCAGAAGGCCTCGGTCTCGGACATGCTCTCCAACGCCGAGTGCGCCGCGATCATCCAGGTGGTCGGCGCCGGCTCGGGACGCTCCTTCGACCTGGACATGGCGCGCTACGGCAAGATCGTCATCATGACCGACGCCGACGTCGACGGCGCCCACATCCGCACCCTGCTGCTCACCCTCTTCTTCCGCTACATGCGGCCGCTCGTGCAGGCCGGCCGGGTCTACGCTGCGATGCCCCCGCTGCACCGCATCGAGGTCTCCGCCGGCCGCGGCCGCTCCGGCCGGGAGTACATCTACACCTACACCGAGCAGGAGATGCGCCGCACGGTCGGCGCCCTGCAGAAGAAGGGCCGCACCGTCAAGCAGCCGCTGCAGCGCTACAAGGGCCTGGGGGAGATGGACGCCGACCAGCTCGCCGAGACCACGATGGACCCGCGGCACCGGACGCTGCGCCGCATCACCCTGGCCGACGCGGCCCGGGCGGACGCGGTCTTCGACCTGCTGATGGGCTCGCAGGTGGCGCCCCGCAAGGAGTTCATCGTGGGGTCGGCCAACGAGCTGGACCGCGAGCGCATCGACGCCTGAGGGGGCCGGTTGTTCAGCCCTTGGTGCCGCCGGTCGTGATGCCCGCGACGAAGTGCTTCTGGCCGAGGAAGAACAGGATGATCATCGGGATGGTGGTGATCACGCTGGCGGTGACGACGATCTCCCAGTGCCACTCGCCGCCGAAGCCGAACTGGTCCAGCAGAGCCTTCAGCCCGCGGGCGATGGTGAAGTTGGAGGAGTCGCGCAGGTAGATGAGCGGACGCATCAGGTCGGTCCAGGCGGCCTGGAACTCGAAGAGCAGGGTCACCGCCAGCGCAGGGCGGCACAGCGGCAGGGCGATCCGCGTGAACAGCTGCCAGTGACCGGCCCCGTCGATGGTCGCCGCCTCGAACAGCTCGCGGGGCAGTCCCAGGAAGAACTGTCGGAGCAGGAAGATGTAGAAGGCGCTGCCGAAGAGGTTCCCGGCCCACAGCGGGGTCAGCGTGTCCACCTGGCCCAGGGAGTCCCAGATGAGGAAGACCGGGATCATCGTCACCGCGCCGGGCAGCATCATCGAGGACAGGACCAGCCCGAACAGCAGGTTGCGGCCGGGGAAGCGGTAGTAGGCGAAGGCCCAGGCCACCATGGCGCTGGTGACCGTCACGGCCGCCGCGGCGAGCACCGTCACCAGCAGGGTGTTGCCGATCCACAGCGCCAGGGGCGCCTCCTGCCAGACGGACACGTAGTTGTCCAGGGTGGCGACCTTGGGGACCAGGCGGTTGTCGAAGACGTCGCTGCGCGGCTTGAGCGAGGCACTGACCAGCCAGACGAAGGGGTAGGAGAAGAGCACGCTGAAGGCCAGGAGCAGCACGACGACGACGGCCCGGGAGAGGCGTCGGCGCAGGCGGAAGGACCGTGGCCCCGAGACCTCGGCCGCGGAGGTCGGGGTCACGCTCTCGGTGGAGGTCGGGGCGGGGGAGGTCATCGCGCGCCCCCCTCGTAGAAGACCAACCTCCTGGAGACCACGACCTGGACCGCGGTGATGACCATGATCACCAGGAAGAGCAGCCAGGCCAGCGCCGAGGCGTAGCCCATGTGGAGGAACTCGAAGGCCTGCCGGAAGACGTGGATCGCGTAGAGCTCGGCCGCCTCGTTGGAGTACGTGGTGTTGCCCACGCCGAAGAACGCGGTGTAGGCCTCGGTGAAGGACTGCAGGGCGGCGATCGTGTTGACGACGACGACGAAGAACAGCGCGCCGGAGATCATCGGGATCGTCACGTGCCAGGTCCGCCGCCAGAACCCCGCGCCGTCGACGAACGCGGCGTCGTACAGGTCCTGCGGCACCCCACGAAGCGCGGCGAACAGGATGATGACCGAGCCGCCCACGCTGAGCAGGCTCATCAGCACCAGGCCCGGCTTGATCCAGAACGGGTCCGTCGTCCAGTTCGGGCCGTTGATCCCGAACCAGGCGAGGACCTCGTTGAGCAGCCCGTCCTGGCCGTTGAACAGCAGGAGCAGGAGCACACCCGTGGCTACGGGCGGGGTCATGCTCGGCAGGAAGAAGACGGTGCGGAAGATGCCCGCGGTGCGGCCGACCACCTGGTTGAGCAGCAGCGCCAGCATCAGCGAGAACACCACGTAGAGCGGCACCTGCAGCACCGTGTAGACCATCGTGTTGTTCATCGCCCGCAGCGCGTCCTGGTCCTGGACGAGCCGCTGGTAGTTCTCCAGGCCCACGAAGCTCGGCGCGGTGAGCACGTCGTAGTCGGTGAGCGAGAGGTAGCCGGTGTAGATGACCGGCCACGCGGTGAAGACGGTGAACCCCACCACCCAGGGCGAGAGAAAGAGGAGCGCGGGTCGCCAGTCACCCCGGCGCACGCCGTCCCGCCATGACTGCTTTCGAGCGCCCTGGGCCGGGCGGTCGCCTTCGGTACCCGGCGGCAGGGTGGTGCCGGCGCGGGTGTCCTGCGCGCTGGTCATCGGCCCTGCTCGTCCCACTTCTTCCAGGCGGAGTCGAGCGCGGCCTGGGCCTTCTGCTGGGCGTCCCCGAGCGCCTCGGCCGGCTCCTGCTGGCCGTTGAGCACGCGGTTGACGGCGTCCTGCCAGGCGGTGCGGAACTCGGCGTCGGCGGGGTTGGCCGGGAAGGCGAAGGTGTGGTCGTTGGCGTCGTACATCGCCTCGACCGCGCCGTCCCAGTTCTCCTCGCCGCTGGGCTTGACCAGTTGCTCGCGGATCTGGGCGTCGGCCTCGGTGCTGCCGGTGAGCAGCCCGGTGAACTGCAGCCCGTCCTTCTCCCGCTGGGTCGCGCGCTCCTTGGCGGCGGCCATCCAGGAGTCGAGCGAGACCATCTCGGTGGCGAAGGTGCAGGCCGCCGCCGGGTTCTGGCTCGCGGTGGGGATCGCCCAGGCCGAGCCGTTGGCGTAGGCGACCGGCTCGCCGTCCTGGCCCCGCACGGCGTCGAAGACCACCGGGGCGTCGGGAGAAACCTCGTTGAGCACGTTGACGTACCACTGCTCCATCGGCATGGCGCCCAGGCTGTCGGAGGCGAACTGGTTGCCCGCGCCGAAGAAGTCGGCCGAGTCGCGGAACGCCTTGACGGTGCCGAAGCCGCCCTGGGCGTCGTAGATCGACACCGCCCACTCCAGCGCCTTCTCGACCTCTGGACTGTCCAGGCTCGCGGTGCGGCCGTCCTCGGAGATCATCCGCCCGCCGATGGCATGCACCCACAGGGGCAGGAACTCGGGCAGCTTGCTGTCGTAGCCGATGACCGTGAGCTTGCCGCCGGACTCCTCGTGGAGCGCCTCGGTGGCCTGGCTGACCGCGTCCCAGTCCGAGCCGTTCACGTCCTCGATCGTCAGCCCCGCCTTCTCGAGCAGGTCGCTGTTAGCCATCGTCAGCTGGACGGTGTTGAACTCGGGTATGCCGAAGATCTGGTCGTCGAAGGTCACCTGGCCGACGGCGGAGCCGACGAACTGCGAGGGGTCGATGCCCGCCTGACCAAGGCAGTCGCCGACCGGGCGGATCGCACCTCTGGAGGCCAGGGTGCCGATCTGGTTGCGGTCCGCGCGGATCAGCGCCGGGACGTCACCAGCTGCCACGGCGGAGAGGAACTGCTGCATGTCCAGGCCGCCCTCGGAGAGCTTGACGTCGGTGCCGGAGACCGCCTCCACGGCCCTGTCGTACCGGACCTGCGCCACCTCGTCGTCGAGCCCGAAACCCATGATCGTCAGGGGCGCGTCGGAGGTCGCGGTGGCCGCGAAGTCGTCGCCCGAGACGGGTTCGACGCTCCCGCCCGATCCCGTCGCGCAGCCCGCGACGCCCATTACTCCGGCCACGGCCACCATGGCGGTCCACCTCGTGCGCACGATCGGCTCCTTCCGTCGACAGACCTGCTCGCCCGACTCCCAGGGGGCGGGCACCCAGGTCCCTCCCGGGCGCCTTCTCGAAGAGTGCCGCGCAGCGAAGCGTTTCGCCCGTCGAAACGTCACCTGGCCCCGGACGTGCGGTGGTCCCGCTCGGTTGGGTCAGGAGGGGTCCGGTCCTGTAGACTTGACCGTCCCCCTCGGCCCGGAGCCAGGGGCACCACACGCCTCAGGGCGATCCGATCCTGAGGTCCGCGGGCGCCATGTCGCGCCTGGAGGTAGGTCCGGTCACGCCGATGGGCGTCGAGGCGAGAACCCACCTCGACACACCAGAAGAGCGAGTTGAGCCACCCATGGCCAAGACCGGTAACAGGGCTGTCGGCACGTCCGGCAAGAAGCCCCGGCACACCCCAGCGCAGAAGAGGGCGGCGCGCGAGGCGCGCGAGAAGCAGGCCCGCGCCCAGCTCAAGGGCAAGCGTCAGCGTCCGACCGGCGCGAGCAGGTACGCCGAGGAGGACCGCGGCGCTCGCAGCACCGAAGGCGGCGGCTACCCCAGACGTGACGACCGGGGCGGCTACCCCAAGCGTGACGACCGGGGCGGCTACCCCAAGCGTGACGACCGGGGCGGCTACCCCAGGCGTGACGACCGGGGCGGCTACCCCAAGCGTGACGACCGGGGCGGCTACCCCAAGCGTGACGACCGGGGCGGCTACCCCAAGCGTGACGACCGGGGCGGCTACCCCAAGCGCGACGAGCGGGGCGGCTACCAGGCCCGCGACGACCGTGGCCACGCCAGGCGCCGCTGGGCCGACGAGGACCGTTCGGGCTGGCGCGAGGAGCGTCGCGAGCGCGAGGCCCGCGTGGAGCGCGGCGGCCGCACCGAGCACGTGTGGCGCGCGCGCCGCGACGAGCGCGAGGGTCGCCAGGACCGCCGCGGCTTCCACGAGGGCCGGGGCTGGGAGGAGCGTCGCCACCGCGACGACGACCGCTTCGGCGAGCCGGAGCGCCGCGGGCCGCGCCGGGACGACCGTTTCGAGGACCGTCGGGGCGGACGCCGCTTCGAGGACCGCCGCGACGACAGCGCCGAGGCCTCCCCGGAGGACGAGCGCGAGGCGGCGGAGGCCGCATACCAGGAGCACCTGGCCAGCGGCGCCCAGGAGGACGCCACCGCGACGGTGACCGAGGACAACGGCTTCGCGGGGCTGGGCCTGCACGAGGACCTCGTCGCCGCGCTCGCGCGCACCGGCATCAGCCAGCCCTTCCCCATCCAGGCGGCGACGATCCCCGACGCGCTCGCCGGCAGGGACCTGCTCGGGCGCGGTCAGACCGGGTCGGGCAAGACGATGGCCTTCGGGCTGCCGATGCTGCACCGTCTCGCCGGCCGCCCGCGCGCCGTGCCGCACCGCCCGCGCGCGCTGATCCTGACGCCGACCCGCGAGCTGGCGATGCAGATCGTCGACGCGCTCGCGCCGCTCATGCGCGCGGTCGACAAGCGTTTCCTGCTGGTCGCCGGCGGTATGTCGTACACGCCGCAGCTGTCCGCGCTCGAGCGTGGCGTCGACGTGCTCGTCGCCACCCCGGGCCGGCTGATCGACCTGATCGAGCGTTCGGCCGCCGACCTGTCCGAGGTGGAGGTCGCCGTGCTCGACGAGGCCGACCACATGGCGGAGATGGGCTTCGTGGAGGCCATCAAGGAGATCCTCGACAAGACGCCGACCGACGGTCAGCGGCTGCTCTTCTCGGCCACCCTCGACCACGGCGTCGACCAGGTCGCCAGGGCCTACCTCACCGACCCGGTCACCCACTCGACCAACGACGTCGCCGCGTCCGTGGACACGATGGAGCACCACGTCTTCCTCGTCCACCCGCACCACAAGAAGCCGATCACCGCGGCGATCGCCAACCGGACCGGCCGCACGATCGTCTTCTGCCGGACCAAGCTCGGAGCGGACCGCGTCGCCCTGCAGCTGCGCGAGTCCGGCGTCTTCGCGGCCGCCCTGCACGGCGGCCTCAACCAGGCCCAGCGCACCCGCGTGCTGGACGCTTTCAAGAAGGGCACCCTGCCGGTGCTCGTGGCCACCGACGTCGCCGCCCGCGGCATCCACGTCGACTCCGTGTCCCTGGTCCTGCAGGTCGACCCGCCGGCCGACCACAAGGACTACCTGCACCGTGCCGGGCGGACCGCCCGCGCCGGTGACGAGGGCGTCGTGGTCACGCTGGCCCTGCCGCACCAGAAGAAGCAGGTCGCCCGGCTGCTGGACGCCGCCGGCGTGCAGACCGACGCTCTCACCGTCGCGCCCGAGGACGTGGCGATCATCGAGACCGCCGGCGGCTCGGTGCCGGACGGCGAGCCGATCCCGCAGAGCCGGCTGGACGAGGTGCTGCGCCCGCGGCGCCCGCAGCGCCAGGGCGGCGGCGGCCGCGGCCGGTACGGCGACCGTGGACCCAGCCGCGGCGGCTACCGCGGGGGCCGGGACGGCGACCGCGGCGGCTACCGCGGCAGCCGGGACCGCGACCGCGAGGGTGACCGGGGCGGCTACTCGCGCCGGCCGCGCCGCGACCCCGACGCGGCTCGCGACTCCCGCCCGGACTGGCGGCCGAGGGGCTGACGCCGATGGGCGTCCCGCCCGGCCTCGCGGAGCCGGAGCAGGTCGGCCGCGCCTTCGCCGAGGCGTGGGCCGACCGGGACGCCCGCGCGCTGGCGGGCCTCTTCGCCCAGGACGCCGACTTCGTCAACGTCGTCGGCCTGTGGTGGCGCAGCCGCGACCGGATCGAGCAGGCCCACGCCTACGGCTTCGAGCGGATCTTCGGCGCCAGCACCATGACCGTGCGCGCGCCCAGGACGCGCCGGCTCGGCACCTCGGCCGCCGTCGTGCACGTGTCCTGGGCGATCACCGGACAGGTCCGCCCCGACGGCTCGGCGGCGGGACCCCGCGCGGGGATCTTCCTCTTCGTGCTGGAGCGCGGCCCGGACGGCCGCTGGCTGGTCGTCGCCGCGCAGAACACCGACACCGTGCCCGGAGCCGACTCGCTGACCACCGACCCGGGAGGGTCCCCGGGGACCAGCGCCGCGGCATACCGGGACCCGTGACGTGAGAAGATCACGGGGAAGCGGTGCAGCATACCTATGCAGACTCTGGCATAAGATGGGCGCCCAAGCGGTCGCCGCGACCCCCGTTCCGCACCGCCTGATCATCCCCGACGCCGGAGGCAGCATGACGACGACCGCGACCACGTCGACCGGTCCCGCGATCGACAAGTCCCTGCAGCACGTCTACACCGAGGTGCTCCGCCGCAACCCCGGCGAGCACGAGTTCCACCAGGCCGTCGAGGAGGTGCTCACCACCCTCGGCCCCGTCGTCAAGCGGCACCCGCACTACCTGGCCGAGCGGGTCATCGAGCGTCTCTGCGAGCCGGAGCGGCAGATCATCTTCCGGGTCCCGTGGACCGACGACGCCGGCCAGGTGCAGATCAACCGCGGCTTCCGCGTCGAGTACTCCTCGGTCCTCGGCCCCTTCAAGGGCGGACTGCGCTTCCACCCCAGCGTGATGCTGGGCACGGTGAAGTTCCTGGGCTTCGAGCAGATCTTCAAGAACGCGCTGACCGGGCTGCCGATCGGCGGCGGCAAGGGCGGTTCCGACTTCGACCCCAAGGGCCGCTCGGACGCCGAGGTCATGCGCTTCTGCCAGTCGTTCATGACCGAGCTCTACCGGCACCTGGGGGAGTACACCGACGTCCCGGCCGGCGACATCGGCGTCGGCGGCCGCGAGATCGGCTACCTCTTCGGGCAGTACAAGCGCATCACCAACCGCTACGAGGCCGGCGTGCTCACCGGCAAGGGCCTGGCCTGGGGCGGCTCGCGCGCCCGCAAGGAGGCCACCGGCTACGGCGCCGTCTACTTCGCCAACGAGATGGCCCGCCACGCCGGACTGACCCTGGAGGGGCGCGACGTGGTGGTGTCCGGCTCGGGCAACGTCGCGATCTACGCCATCGAGAAGGTCACCGAGCTCGGCGGCAGGGTGGTGGCCTGCTCCGACTCCTCCGGCTACGTCGTCGACGAGGGCGGGATCGACCTCGACCTGGTCAAGGACATCAAGGAGGTCCGCCGCGAGCGGATCGGCCAGTACGCCAAGGAGCGGCGCGGGGGCAGCGCCCGGTTCGTCGAGCGGGGCAGCATCTGGGACGTCCCCTGCGAGATCGCGCTGCCCTGCGCCACCCAGAACGAGCTGGACGAGGACGCCGCGCACACGCTCGTGGGCCACGGCGTGGACATCGTCGCCGAGGGCGCCAACATGCCGTGCACCCCGGGAGCGCTGCGGGTCTTCAAGGAGGCCGGCGTGCTCTTCGGCCCGGGCAAGGCGGTCAACGCCGGCGGCGTGGCCACCTCGGCGCTGGAGATGCAGCAGAACGCCTCGCGCGACAGCTGGACCTTCGACTACACCGACAACCGGCTCGCGGCGATCATGCACAACATCCACGAGCGGGTCGTGACCACGGCCGAGGACTACGGCCGCCCCGGCGACTACGTCTTCGGCGCCAACGCCTCCGGCTTCACCGCCGTCGCCGACGCGATGCTGGCGATGGGCGTGATCTAGAGCGGTCGCTACCCTGCGGGGATGACGACCTCCCACGACGTCGTGATCGTCGGCGGCGGCCACAACGGCCTCGCTGCTGCTGCCTACCTGGCGAGGGCGGGACGCTCGGTGCTCCTCCTGGAGCGCCAGACCGCCCTGGGCGGGGCGACGGTCAGCGCCGAGCTCTTCGAGGGCGCGGGGGCGCGCATCTCGCGCTACTCCTACCTGGTCAGCCTGCTGCCCGAGCAGGTCGTCGACGACCTCGGCCTGCGGCTGCGGCTCGCGCGGCGGCGCTGGTCCTCCTACACCCCCGTCCCCGGCGCCGACACCGGTCTGCTCGTCGACAACCAGGACCCGGGCGCGACCGCGCGCTCGCTCACCTCGGTCGGGGCGGGCGGCGACGTCGGTGCCTGGGCGGAGTTCTCCGCGCGCACCGGCCGGCTGGCCGGGGCGGTGTGGCCGACGGTCACCGGACCGCTGCCGCGCCGCTCGGCGGTGGTCGGGCGGATCGGTGACCCCGGTCTGGTCCGCGACTTCCTCGACCGTCCGCTCGGGGAGGTCGTCGAGTCGACCTTCACGCACGACCTGGTGCGCGGCGTCGTGCTCACCGACGCGCTGATCTCCACCTTCGCCCACCCGCACGGGGCGGACCTGCGGCACAACGTCTGCTTCCTCTACCACGTCATGGGCGGCGGCACCGGCGACTGGGACGTGCCGGTCGGGGGGATGGGCCAGGTGCCCGCGCAGCTCGCCGAGGTCGCGCGCCGCGCCGGTGCCGACCTCCGGACCGGGGCCACCGCGACCGGCGTGGAGGAGGGGGCGGTCGCCTGGGTCGACGAGCAGGGTATGGAGCACCGCGCCACCGCGGGCACCGTCCTGTGGGCGGCGGCGCCCTCGGTCCTGGACGACCTGCTCGGCACGGACCACGCGCGGGTGGAGGGTGCGCAGGTCAAGGTCAACCTGCTGCTGTCCCGGCTGCCGCGGCTGCGCGAGCCCGGCGTCCCCCCGGAGGCGGCGTTCGGCGGCACCCTGCACGTCAACGAGACCTACTCCCAGCTCCTCGCCGCGCACGGCTCGGCCCTCGCCGGTCGGGTGCCCGAGCCGATGCCGCTGGAGGTCTACTGCCACTCCCTCAGCGACCCCTCGATCCTCAGCCCGGCGCTGCGCGAGGCCGGGGCGCACACGCTGACCGTCTTCACCCTGCAGACCCCCGACCGGCTCCTCGACGGCGCCGGCCCCGGGGCGCGGGAGGGGCTGGAGCGTGCCGTGCTGGACTCCCTGGGCTCGGTCCTGGCCGAGCCGGTGCAGGACGTGGTCCTGCGCCTGCCCGACGGGCGCCGCTGCGTGGAGACCAGGACGACCCGGGACCTGGAGGCCTCGTTGGCGATGCCGGGCGGCAACATCTTCCACGCCCCCCTGACCTGGCCGTGGGCGGACGACGACGAACCGCTCGACACCGCGGCCCGCAGGTGGGGGGTGGACACCCCATACCCCGGGGTGCTGCTGGCGGGAGCCGGCTCGCGGCGGGGCGGGGGCGTGAGCGCCCTCGGCGGCTACCACGCGGCACGGGCGGTGCTCGAGGGCTGAGGGGCCGGGACCGGGGCGGGCGACTCGCCGCGGGTTTCCCACCACGCCGGCCGCGTTGGGCGTAGGGTCGCTGCCGACAGCGTTCACTGGGACAAGGAGGTAGGCGATGGCGTCGACCGGCAGCACGGCGGTCGCCCCCGAGACGCGCGACACGTGGAGCTCACCCTCGGGCTTCATCCTCGCGGCCATCGGCTCGGCGGTCGGACTGGGCAACATCTGGCGCTTCCCCGGCGTCGCCTTCGAGAGCGGCGGCGGGGCGTTCATCGTCCCCTACCTGTGCGCGTTGCTGACGGCCGGGATCCCGATCCTGTTCCTGGACTACTCGATCGGGCACCGCTACCGGGCCGCAGCGCCGCTGGCCTTCCGGCGGATGAGCAGGCCCACCGAGGCGCTCGGCTGGTTCCAGATCATGCTGTCCTTCGTCATCGCCGTCTACTACGCCGCGGTGATCGCCTGGTCCATGAGCTACTTCGTCTACTCCTTCAACCTCAGCTGGGGCGAGGACACTCTGGCCTTCTTCACCGGCGAGTACCTCAAGGTCGGCGACCCCGGCGTCTCGGCCACCATCGTGCCGAGCGTGGCGATCCCGGTGGTCCTGGTCTGGGTCGCGGTCCTCGTGGTGCTGGCGCTCAAGGTCAGCGACGGCGTGCAGAAGGTCACCGTCGTCTTCATCCCGCTGCTGTTCGTCGCCTTCGCCGGGCTGGTGATCCGGGCGATCACGCTGCCGGGAGCGATGGACGGGCTCAACGCGCTGTTCACCCCCGACTGGTCGGCGCTCAGCAACCTCAACGTGTGGATCGCCGCCTACAGCCAGATCTTCTTCTCCCTCTCGATCGCCTTCGGCATCATGGTCACCTACGCCTCCTACCAGCGGCGCAAGACCAACATGACCACCTCCGGTCTGGTGGTCGCGTTCGCGAACTCCTCCTTCGAGATCCTGGCCGGCATCGGCGTCTTCGCCACCCTGGGCTTCATGGCCCACCAGCAGGACGTGGCCGTCGGCGATCTGGAGGGGCTGACCGGACCGATCCTGTCGTTCGTCACCTTCCCCGCGGTGATCAACCAGATGCCCGGCGGCAACATCTTCGGCGCCGTCTTCTTCGGCGCCCTGATCATGGCCGGCTTCACCTCGATCATCTCCATCCTGCTGGGCGTGGCCGCCTCGGTGCAGGAGAAGTTCGGGCTGAGCCGCACCGCCAGCGCCATCACCGTCTCGGCGGTCTGCGCGGTGATCTCCATCGCCCTCTTCTCGACCACCTCCGGCCTCATCGCCCTGGACACCGTCGACCAGTGGGCCAACAACGTCGGCATCATCACCTCGGCGATCGTCATGACGATCGTCGTGGTCTGGGTGGTGCGCAAGTCCGGCGTGCTCAACCGGCACCTCAACGCCGTCTCGACGTTCAAGATCGGCCGGGTCTGGGTCGTCCTCATCGGCGTCCTCGCCCCGATCTTCCTGACCGTCATGCTGGTCGACAAGCTCATCAGCCTGATCGGCGACGGCTACGAGGGCTACCCGCAGTGGTACCTCGCCCTCTTCGGCTGGGGCACGATCGCCTTCGTGGTCGTGGCCGCGCTGATCCTGACCGCGATACCCTGGAAGGGCCGCGACAACAAGGACTTCGTCGCGTGGCCCGACGTCGACGAGGAGGTCGAGCGATGAGCGGCAGCGCCGTCATGATGATGATCGTCGCCATGGTCGTGGTGTGGGGAGGGTTGATCGCGAGCATCCTGTTCCTCCGGGCCCGCCCGAAGGTGGACGACACTCTCCTGGAGGACCCCGACATGGTGCGCGAGGACACGGCGCGGCTGCACGAGCCGCACCCCACGCGCGACCTCTAGCCGCGATCCCCCGGTCCTCCGGCCGGGGCGGGGTCCGGCCCTGTGCCACCCTTGACCCATGACCCGGCGGATCCTCGTCCTCAACGGACCCAACCTCAACCTGCTCGGCACCCGCGAGCCCGAGCTCTACGGCACGGCGACGCTCGCCGACGTCGAGGAGGTGTGCGCCGCTGAGGCGCGCAGGCACGGCCTGGAGGTCACCTGCGTGCAGACCAACCACGAGGGCGGGCTGGTCGACGCGCTGCACGAGGCGGCGGCCGCCGGGGACGTGGTCGGCGTGGTGCTCAACGCGGCGGCCTACACCCACACCTCGGTCGCGCTGCTGGACGCGGTCAGGGCGACCCGGCTGCCGGTCGTGGAGGTGCACCTGACCAACCCGCACGCGCGTGAACCGTTCCGGCACGTGTCCTACGTCTCGCCGGTGGCCGTCGCGGTGGTGGCCGGAGCCGGCGTGGCCGGCTACCGCTACGCGGTGGACCTCCTGGCGGAGCGCTCCTCGGCGTGAGGGTGCCGCGTGCCCAGCCGGAGCACGCCGACCAGCAGCAGCGCCTGCGCCGGCACGTACGTCCCGATGACCACCAGCGAGCGCCAGCCGTCGCCGAGGTCGGACCCGCTGAAGCGCAGCCAGGCCAGGGACAGGTCGCTGACCATGAAGAGCAGGCCCCCGGCCACGCCCGGCCACCCGGCCGCGGTCGCGAGCAGAGCCACGGCCGTGAGCACGATGCCGTAGGCGACGACCACCGCCACCAGCGACCCGGCCAGCGGCGCGACGAGCAGCAGTCCCACCACCAGCAGGGCCACGTGCAGCAGCCCGCGGGGTCGCAGCGCCCACGAGCGGCGCCACGTCGGCAGCAACCCGACCAGGTAGGCCACGTGCCCGAGCAGGAACAGCCCGAGCAGCACCTCGAAGCCCAGCCACCCCAGCCCGTCGCCGAGCCAGCACAGCGCCAGACCGGCGAGCCACCAGCGGGAGAGCCGGGTGTGCAGCCAGCCCGACTGCACCAGGGCGAGCGCCAGCGGCGGCAGGTAGAGCCACTGCGCCACCCGCGCCAGCGGGTCCATGCCCAGGAAGGCCGCCGCCACGTTCACGACCCCCGCGAGGAGGGCGGCGGCGAGCAGCGCGGGCGTGCGGGACGGCATGACTGGGAAGTCTGGCAGTGCCGGCCGGTGCCGGGGCGCAGGCGCGCGGACCCGGGCGACGGTCCCGGCCTACAGTGAGCACATGGACCTGAGGCAGTGGTGGCGGCGGGTCACCGCAGGGCGTGCGTCCGCGACGGCCGCCGGCAGGACGGGCCAGGACCGCCCGCACGCCCACCAGGGCCGTGCGCGGAGCACCGGGAGGAGCGCGAAGGTGAGCGAGCGGGCGCAGCCCACGGGCCGGCCCGGTCGCCGGGCGCCGGTGGAGGAGTCGCTGCCGGTCATGGGCGTCGACGCCTGCCGCGGAGGCTGGGTCGGCGCGGTCCTGGACGCCTCGGGCCACGGCACCCCGCTCGTGCTCGTCGCCGCGACCGTGGCCGAGCTGGTCGCGGCCGCCGGGCCGGTGGCGGTGGTCGGCGTCGACATCCCGGTCGGGCTGCCCGACGGCACCCGCCGCGAGGCCGACGTGCAGACCCGTCGCTTCGTGGGTCCGCGCTCCTCCTCGGTGTTCACCACCCCGGTCCGCCAGGCCGTGTATGCCGACAGCTTCGGCCAGGCGAACGCGCTCAACCGCGAGCGCATCGGGGCGGGCGTCTCGCAGCAGGCGTGGGCGCTGCGCACCCGGATCGCCGAGGTGGACGCCTGGCTGCGCCAGGACCTGCCGTTCGTCGTGGTGGAGGTGCACCCGGAGGCGTCGTTCGCGCAGATGGCGGGCGCTCCCGCCGCCACCAGCAAACGGTCGGCCCAGGGCGCTGCCGAGCGCCGGCAGGTGCTGACCCGCTCCGGCGTCGCCCCGCCCGGGACGCTGCCCGTCGGGGTCGGCGTCGACGACCTGCTCGACGCGTGCGCGGCGGCATGGACCGCGCACCGGGTGAAGACGGGCGCCGGGCGCACCTTCCCCGAGACTCCCGAGACCTTCTCCGACGGCCTCCCGGCCGCGATCCACGTCTGACCCCGACCCGTCCCCGCGAGGAGCCACCGCAGATGACCGACACGACGAGCGCCACCACGGCGAACCAGACCACGACCCGGGACGGCAGCCTCGCCGCCGGGCTGCCCTACCCGACCGCCGAGGACGCGCAGCCGCGCGACTACGGCATGCTCGTCGGCGGGCAGTGGGTGGCGGCCGCCGCCGGGGAGACCATCGACGTCATCACGCCGCTGGACCGCTTCCGGGTCCTCGCGCGCACCCCAAGAGGCAGGGCCGAGGACGCCGACCGGGCCGTGCGCGCGGCGCGGGAGGCGTTCCCCGGGTGGGCGGCGCTGCCCTTCACGCAGCGGCAGCGGGCGCTCCTGAGGATCGCCGACGACCTCGAGCCGCTCGTCGAGGACCTCGCGCGGCTGACCGCCGTCGACACCGGCAACGCGATCCGCACCCAGGCCCGGCCGGAGGCGCAGCTGCTGGTCACCGCGTTCCGCTTCTTCGCCGGGCTCGCCGGCGAGGTCAAGGGCGTGAGCCTGCCGACCGGGGACGAGGCGCTGAGCTACACCCGACGGCTGCCGCTCGGGGTCGTCGCCGGGATCCTGCCGTGGAACTCCCCGCTGATGATCGCCGCCTTCAAGCTGCCCGCCGCCCTCGTCTCCGGCAACACGGTCGTGCTCAAGGCGGCCGAGGACGCACCGCTGACGATCCTGGAGCTGGCCGAGGTCTGCCAGCGGCACCTGCCCGACGGCGTGCTCAACGTCGTCACCGGCTACGGGCGGGAGGTCGGCGAGGCCCTCGTCGTGCACGAGGGTGTGGACAAGGTGTCCTTCACCGGCTCGACCGCCACCGGGTCCGGCGTCGCCTCCCGTGCGGGGGAGCGGCTCGCGCACGTCTCCCTCGAGCTCGGCGGCAAGTCGCCCTGCATCGTCTTCCCCGACTCCGACACGGACGCGGTGGTGGAGCAGGTGCTGCTGGCCACCCGCTTCGCCCGGCAGGGCCAGAGCTGCACCTCAGGCTCCCGTCTCTTCCTGCACGAGGACATCCACGACTCCTTCCTGGAGCGGCTCGTCGCCCGGGTCTCCCAGCTGCGGGTCGGCGATCCCCGGGACGAGGGCAGCGACATCGGCTGCATCATCAACGAGCGCCAGTGGCAGCGGGTGCAGGGCTACATCGAGGACGGCCTCGCGCAGGAGGGGGTGCAGGTCGCCTACGACGGCCGACCCGCGCTCACCGTCGGCGAGCCCGGCTTCTACCACGCGCCGATGATCCTGACCCAGGTGTCCAACGACTGGCGCATCGCCCGCGAGGAGATCTTCGGGCCGGTGCTCTCGGTCATCCGGTGGCGGGAGGAGGAGGAGGTGGTGGCGATGGCCAACGACTCGCACTACGGCCTGGCGGCCTTCGTCTTCTCCCGGGACGTGGGCGCCGCGCTGCGCACCGCGCACCGCGTCGAGTCCGGCTGGGTGCAGGTCAACCAGGGTGGCGGGCAGCAGGTCGGCCAGTCCTACGGCGGCATGAAGGCCAGCGGACAGGGGCGGGAGTTCTCCCTCGAGGGGATGCTCGAGGGCTTCACCCAGATCCAGCAGGTCAACGTGCGCCTGGTGTGAGCGCTGCGTGGCAGGTGCCCCCGGGTCCGTGCGTCCTGGGGCAGCAGGGCCGCGAGGCCGGTCTGGGACACTGGGGTCATGACAAAGTCTCCCGTCCTGCTCACCCTCCAGCTCTCGGCGCTGGTCACCGCCGGGCTCGCGCTGCTCCAGACGGTCCTGGGTTTCGTGATCGTCAGCGGCAGCTGGGTGTCCTGGCACGGTGACGTGGGCTATCTGACCTTCGTCGTGTCGCTGGTCGCGGCCGTCGCTGCCTTCCTGTGGATGCGGCGCAGCGGCAACAAGGGCATCTTCATGCACGCCGCCGGCATGGCCGTGCTGTTCCTGGTGCAGGTCGGTCTGGCCGAGATGGAGCTGAAGTGGGTGCACGTCGTCCTGGGCGTGCTGCTGCTGCTCGGCTCGGCGGCCCTGGCCACGCTCGCCTACCGCAGGCCGGGCGCGCTCCCGGAGCCGGTCAGCCCGGACCGTCTGGCCTGAGCAGTCCCGCCCTCGGCGGCCCGGGGGGGGGGGGGGGGGCACGCGCGACCGGCCGTCTACCGCCGGGCGGGCCGGTCGGGCCGCCGCAGGGCCGCGAGCTGCTCCCAGGCCTCGAGCAGCGAGGGGCCGTACCAGGTCAGCAGCCGCCCGCTCACCAGCCGGGTCGGCGTGCGGGTGAACGCCTCCGGGCCGTCCTGCGCGGTGAACTCGTAGGGCTCGTCCGGCAGCAGGACGACGTCGGCCCCGGAGCCGTCGACGTCCGCCACGTCGACGTGCGGGTAGCGGCCCTGGTGGTCCTCGAAGACGTTCTCCAGCCCGGCCCGTCGCAGCAGGTCGGAGGTGAAGTTGCGCGACCCGACGACCATCCACGGGTCCCGCCAGATCGGGACCGCGACCCGCGTCCGCTCGACCCGCTCCGACTGACGACCGGCCACGACGCCAGGACGGGGGACCTCCGGATCGGGCGAGGGGCCCCATACCCCCTCGACCGTCTCCAGCCATCCGGGCACGCCCCAGCCCAGCACGTCCTCGAAGAGCCGGCGCATCGCAGCCAGCGCCTGCGGCACCGACTCGATGACCATGACCCACACGGGGACCCCGGCCTCGCGCAGCCGGCGAACGTCGAGCTCGCGGTTCTCCTCCTGGACGACGAGGACCAGCTGCGGGTCGAGAGCCCGCACCGCGGCGCGGTCCGGGTTCTTGGTGCCGCGGACCCGCGCCACGTCGAGGTCGGCCGGACGGGTGCACCAGTCGGTGGCCCCGACCAGCGCCTCGCGGCGGGTGGCGGCGACCGCCTCGGTCAGCGACGGCACGAGCGAGACGACGCGTGCCACCTCCCCGTCGGGCAGCTCCACGGGGTGGCCGAGGTCGTCGGTGAGGGTGCGCGGCATACCCGCAACGGTAGGCGAACGCCGACGGGAGCGGGGCGGGCGGACCGGTTCCGCCGGTCGGGGCCGCGCCACCCGTGCCTCAGCCGGTCAGGACCGTCCCGTCGGGGACCTGGGAGGGGCCCTCGTCGGCGAGCACGACCTGCCCGACCACCTCCACGTCCGCGCCGAACGTCCAGTCGCCCTCGACGTCCAGGCGCCGCGCGCGCCGCAGCCCGGGCGCGCCGTGCGGGAAGCGCGCGTCCAGGTCGTCGACCATCGCGTAGTGCTCCTTGGCCAGCGTGATCACCGGCGCCTCGTCGACGGACCGGCGCAGCAGGTAGGCCGTGTCCTCGCCCACGTCGTAGACGTCCGAGCGCAGCAGCAGCAGCTCGTTGGTGGTCTTGACCGGGACGAAGCGCTCGCGGGTGACGCCCACGCAGACCGAGTCCTCGAACAGCTCGACCGCCCCGCCCATGGCCGTCTCGATCTGGACGACCGGCGTGGACGAGGGGTCGGTCGGGTCGACGGTCTTGGCGTTGCGGATGAGCGGCAGCTCCAGGACCCCGCCCCGCTCGCGCAGCATGTCGCGCAGCCGGGCCAGGTCCATCCACAGGTTGTTGGTGTGCACGAAGGGATGCTTGTCACCGTCCATGAAGTGGACGAGCTCCTCGGGGGCGGTCTGCGCGGTGTCGCGCAGGACGAGCCGGCCGTCGGAGCGGCGGCGCACCAGGTGCCCGCCCTTGCGGTCCATCTCCGTGCGCGGGCACACCTCGGCCGCGTAGCCGACGCCCGCCCCGGCGAACCAGGCCGCCAGCCGGGGGTCGGGCACCGCGCCCAGGTTGTCCACGTTGGAGACGAACGCCTGCGTGTAGCCCGCCTCGAGCAGCTGGTCCAGCAGCCCGCTGGCCAGCAGCGAGGGGTAGAGGTCGCCGTGCCCCGGGGGGCACCACTCCAGGCGCGGGTCGGCCGGCCACGCCACCGGCGTGAGGTCGTCGGCGCGCAGCTTGGGCTCGCGGCTCTGCAGGAAGTCCAGGGGCAGGTCGCCCACCGCCAGGCCGGGGTATGCCGTGAGCCGCTCCAGCGTCGCCTCCCTCGTGGCGAAGCTGTCCATCAGCAGCAGGGGGAGGCGGACCCCGAGCCGCTCGCGCAGCGCGAGCACCTGGCGCACGGTGATGTCCAGGAAGGTCAGGTCCCGGCGCACCGGGAGCAGCGACTTGGGTCCGGCCAGGCCCATCGAGGTGCCCAGCCCGCCGTTGAGCGTGATGACCACCGTGGTGTCCAGGGCGGCCCGGCGCGCCTCCTGCTGTGCCGGGTCCTCGGAGAGGTCGGCGAGGAAGACGTCCGGCGTGGCCGGCGCGACGTCCGCCTCGTGAATCAGGCCGGTGGCACCGGCTGCGAGGCGGTCGTACTGCAGGGCGAAGGTCGCCAGGGCGGGCTCGCTGGCGCCGTCGGCGCGCAGGCGCTCCAGGGAGAGGGTTCGTCCGTCGGTCATGGCGCCAACCTATCCGCCAGCCCCGACAGGCTCCCGGCGCCGTAGCCTGGGGGATGTGAGCACCGAGCGGGACCCGATCCGGGCGGCCCACCACCAGTGGGTCCGTCACGGCTGGGACGAGGCCGCCGACGGGATGGCGATGGTGACCTCGCTCGTCCGCGTCAACCAGCTCCTGCACGAGCGGATCGACGCCGTGCTCCGGCCCCTCGACCTCTCCTTCGCCCGCTACGAGGTGCTGCGGCTGCTGGCGTTCGTCGCCGAGGGCTCGGGGGAGATGGCGATGACCCGGCTGGGCTCCCTGCTGCAGGTGCACCCGACCAGCGTCACCAGCGCGGTGGACCGGCTGGTGCGCCAGGGCTACGTGCGCCGGGCGCGCAGCGCCACCGACCGGCGGGTCGTGCTCGCCTCGCTCACCGGTGCCGGCCGCGAGGTCGTCGAGGAAGCCACCGAGGGGCTCAACCGCGCGGTCTTCGAACGTCCCGGACTGCCGGCCGACGCGGTCCAGGAGCTGACCGACCTGCTCGGGCGGCTGCGCGCCGACGCCGGCGACCACGTCCGTCCCCGCCAGACCCCGTCGGCTTTTTCGCCGGGATAGTTGGATGTCCTAGTATTTGACCGTCGACCCCGCACGCCACCCGAGGAATCTCATGGCCGAGAACGCACGCACACCGCATACCCCGAAGAACCCGGTCCGCATCGTCAGCGCGGCCAGCCTGTTCGACGGGCACGACGCCTCGATCAACATCATGCGCCGGATCATGCAGAGCCAGGGTGCCGAGGTCGTCCACCTGGGACACAACCGTTCGGTCCAGGAGGTCGTCGACGCCGCGATCGACGAGGACGCCAACGCGGTGGCGATCTCCTCCTACCAGGGCGGGCACGTCGAGTACTTCGAGTACCTCGTCCAGCAGCTGGCCGCGCACGGCGCCCCGCACGTGAGGGTCGTGGGCGGGGGCGGCGGCGTCATCGTCCCGGCGGAGATCGCGCGGCTGCGCGAGGCCGGGGTGACGATCTTCTCGCCCGAGGACGGGCAGCGGCTGGGCCTGCCGGGCATGATCAACCAGGTCATCGAGGAGGCCGACTACGACCTGTGGGACCAGGGTGCGGCCGACGTCGACGCCGTCCTCGCCGGGGACCGGACCGCGATCGCGCGCGCGATCACGGGGGCCGAGACCGGTCGCCTCCCCGAGGAGGACAGGGCGAGGTATGCAGAGGCCGCCGCCTCCCGCACGGTCCCCGTCCTGGGGATCACCGGCACCGGCGGGTCGGGCAAGTCCTCGCTCACCGACGAGCTGCTGCGCCGCTTCCGCGTCGACCAGGGCGACCGCCTGCACGTCGCGGTCCTCGCGATCGACCCCACGCGGCGCAAGGGCGGCGGCGCGCTGCTCGGCGACCGGATCCGGATGAACTCCCTGGCCCCCTCGATCATCGCCGGGGCGGCCGCCGAGCAGGCGGCCGAGGACCGCGACCCGCACGCGATCGACCACGACCGCCCGCTGTTCCGCTCGATGGCCACCCGCGGCGAGCGGGAGGTGCCCGAGGCGGTGCCGGTCGCCCTCGACGTCCTCAAGGCTGCGGGTTTCGACCTGATCGTCGTGGAGACGCCCGGGATCGGCCAGGGCGACGCCGGGATCGTCCCGCTCGTCGACGTCTCGCTCTACGTGATGACGCCCGAGTTCGGCGCGGCCAGCCAGCTGGAGAAGATCGACATGCTCGACTTCGCCGACGTGGTCGCGATCAACAAGTTCGAGCGCCGCGGGGCGATGGACGCCCTGCGCGACGTGGGCCGCCAGATGGTCCGCAACCGCGAGGCGTTCGGCAAGAAGCCCCAGGACATGCCGGTCTTCGGCACCTCGGCGGCGACCTTCAACGACGACGGCGTGACCGCGCTCTACCAGGAGCTCCTGCGACGCCTCACCGAGCACGGCCTGCCCGTGGCCGAGGGGACGCTGCCGCGCGTCGACGTGCGCCACTCCTCGATGATCCGCCAGGTGGTGCCGCCCACCCGGGTCCGCTACCTGGCCGAGATCGCCGACACGGTCCGCGGCTACCACGCCGACACCGAGCGGTATGCCGACGCCGCCTCCCGGGTGCAGCGCCTGGAGTACACCGCGGACGAGCTCGCCTCACACTTCGGGCGGACGGGCGCGGCGGACCACGGCGTCGACGAGCTGCTGGAGGCCGCGAGGGCCGAGCTGCCGACCGAGGTCGCCGAGCTGCAGGAGAAGTGGCCCGAGATCGTCGCCGCATACTCCGGGGACGAGCACACGGTGCGCGTGCGCGACCGGGACATCACCACGAAGCTGACCAGGGAGTCGCTCTCCGGCACCAAGGTGCCGCGGGTGGCGGTGCCGCGCTACCGGGACGCGGGTGACCTGGTCCGCTTCTGGCGCCGGGAGAACCTGCCGGGCTTCTTCCCGTACACCGCCGGGGTGTTCGCGTTCAAGCGGGACAACGAGGACCCGGCGCGGATGTTCGCGGGGGAGGGCGACCCGTTCCGGACCAACCGGCGCTTCAAGCTGCTCTCCGAGGGGCAGCCGGCGACGCGCCTGTCCACCGCCTTCGACTCGGTCACCCTCTACGGGCGCGACCCCGACCTGCGTCCCGACATCTACGGCAAGGTCGGCACCTCAGGCGTCTCGGTCGCGACCCTGGACGACATGAAGACGCTCTACGACGGCTTCGACCTGCTCTCGCCGACGACCTCGGTGTCGATGACGATCAACGGCCCGGCGCCGACCGTGCTGGCGTTCTTCCTCAACACGGCCATCGACCAGCAGCTCGACGCCTTCCGCGAGCGGGAGGGGCGCGAGCCGTCCGGCGCCGAGGCCGAGGAGCTGCGGGCGCACGCGCTGGCCAACGTGCGCGGCACGGTGCAGGCCGACATCCTCAAGGAGGACCAGGGCCAGAACACCTGCCTGTTCACCACCGAGTTCTCGCTGCGGATGATGGGCGACATCCAGGAGTGGTTCATCGAGCACGGGGTGCGCAACTTCTACTCGGTCTCGATCTCCGGCTACCACATCGCCGAGGCCGGGGCCAACCCGCTGAGCCAGCTGGCGTTCACCCTGTCCAACGGGTTCACCTACGTGGAGTCCTACCTGGCGCGAGGGATGGACATCAACGACTTCGCGCCCAACCTGTCCTTCTTCTTCTCCAACGGGATGGACCCCGAGTACTCCGTCATCGGGCGGGTGGCCCGGCGGATCTGGGCCGTGGCGATGCGCGAGAAGTACGGCGCCAACGAGCGCAGCCAGAAGCTGAAGTACCACGTGCAGACCTCCGGGCGCTCGCTGCACGCCCAGGAGATGGACTTCAACGACATCCGGACCACGCTGCAGGCGCTCATCGCGATCTACGACAACGCCAACAGCCTGCACACCAACGCCTACGACGAGGCGGTCACCACGCCGTCCACGGAGTCGGTGCGCCGGGCCCTGGCGATCCAGCTCATCATCAACAAGGAGTGGGGCCTGGCGATGAACGAGAACCCCAACCAGGGCTCGTTCATCATCGAGGAGCTGACCGACCTCGTGGAGGAGGCGGTGCTGACCGAGTTCGACCGGATCTCCGAGCGCGGCGGCGTCCTCGGGGCGATGGAGACCGGGTACCAGCGCGGCAAGATCCAGGACGAGTCGATGCTCTACGAGCACCTGAAGCACGACGGGTCGCTGCCGATCGTCGGGGTCAACACCTTCCTGCGGCCCAGGAGCGAGGGCGAGGAGGACAAGACGGTCGAGCTGGCCCGCGCCACCGAGGACGAGAAGCGCTCGCAGCTGGAGCGCGTCGCCGACTTCCAGGAGCGGCACCGCGACGAGGCCGCCGAGGCGCTGGACCGGCTCAAGGAGGCCGCGATGTCGGGCGACAACGTCTTCGCGGTGCTCATGGACGCGGCCAGGGTCTGCTCGCTGCAGCAGGTGACCGAGGCGTTCTTCGAGGTCGGCGGGCAGTACCGGCGCAACGTCTGAGGACGGCGGCTGGGGTCGGACCACGGGTGACGGCCGGTGCCGGCGTCAGGTCAGGAGCAGGGTGTCGCCGTCCACCAGGCCGAGCTCCCTGGCGCGGTTGACCGCTGAGAGCCGGTCGCCGACGTCGAGCTTGGCGTAGATGCTGGCCAGGTGGTGGTGCACGGTCCGGGGCGAGCAGCCCGCCAGCCGGGCCATGCGGCTGGCGGTCAGCCCCTGGGAGAGCAGCTTCAGGATCGAGTCCTCGCGCTCGGTGAGCCGCACCAGGCGGGCGGTGGGTGTGGGCAGCGAGTCGAGGTCCAGGATGGCTACCAGCGCGCTCACCACGGGCTGGAGCTCGGTGAGCAGGCGCAGCTCGTCCTCGTCGAAGTCGAGGCCGTCCCTGCCGATGAGCACAGCCGTCGTCCGGACCCTGCCGCGCACCGGGACGGCGACGACCTCCCTGACACCCCAGTGCCGGACGAGCCGGGCGCGGAACTGGGCGCCGTGCCACCGTCCGGGGGTGTAGACGCGGGCGGCGGTCGTCACCGCGGTGGCGCCCGCCCGCAGGCGGTCGAAGAACGGCTGGTCGCCGGTCGTCACCCGCAGCACGGTGGCGGCATGCTCCTCGTGGCGGGCCGTGAGCCCCGACAGCGCACGCAGGTCCACGTCGTCGGCGCCCAGGCACGCGAGGATGCCCAGGTCCGCCCGGACCGCGCGCACCAACCCCTCGACGGCTGCGCCCAGGCGTTCCGTCGGTGTTCCCTGCGTGGCGGCTATGTTCTGCACCACATCGACCACGGCCGTGAATGACCGGGACGAGACCCCTTCGTCCATCGGAACACTATGCCGGAAGGTGGGACCGGTGTAAAGGGACGGTCAAGGCTCGATGAACGTGGCGCATGGTGGGCCGGGGCGGCCCTCAGGGTCTGTGGACGACCGTCGGGGTATGTCGGTCGCGGCGTCTAGCGTGTGGACATGCCGACCGACCTGACCTCCGCAGCCTGGGTGCTGGACGTGTCCCGGGAGCGTCTGGTCGAGGAGCTGGGGACGCTGACCGTCACCCGCGGCGAGGCCTACGTGGCCGAGGGCCGGGTGCGCACGCTGGTGGCCGCGCTCGGCGGGCAGCAGCTGCTGGCCACGGTCTCGGGTGCGGACCGCCACCTCTACCAGACGATCGTGCGGCGGGCCGGGACCGAGGGTGCGGACTGGAGCGGCCAGTGCAGCTGTCCCGTCGGGCTGGACTGCAAGCACACCGTCGCCACGGTCCTGGCCGCCCGCGACCGGTTGGAGACGACCGGCGCCGCGCGCCGGCCGAGCTGGGAGTCGGCCCTCGCGCCGCTGGTCCGCAGCACCACCTCGGCGCCCGCCGCGCCGCGGCACCGGCTGGCCCTGGAGGTGTCGGCGCGCCGCGGTTCCTACCGCGAGGAGGGACTGGTGGTGCTGCTCCGGCCCCTGCGCGACGGGGCCCGCTCGCGCTGGGTGCGCGGTGGGGTGGCCTGGCGCGACCTGACCTCGCCGTGGGCGACGCCCGAGGTCGACCCCGCGCAGCGCGCGGCACTGACCCAGCTGCACGGCCTCGCGCAGGGCCCCTCGTCCTACCACCTCTACGGCGCCGCCGAGCTCCCGCTCGGCGACCTCGGTCCCACCGCCTGGCACCTGCTGCGGCGGGCGCTGGTCACCGGCGTGGAGCTGGTCGCGGGCGAGGGAGCCGAGGACGTCACCCTGGCCCAGGGCGAGGCGGAGGTCGCGCTGGACCTGGCCCGCGACGACGACGGCGGGCTGACGCTGCGGCCGATGGTCACCTCGGTCGGCGCCCCGGGCGGCGAGGACGCCGACGACGTCGGCACCGACCCGGACGGCGGTCGCGCCTTCCTCCTCGGACGACCGCCGCACGGCCTGGCTCGGCTGGGCGAGGACGGGCGGCTGGTGCTGCAGCCGCTGCGCACCGCGGTCGACGCCAGCCTCGCGCCGCTCGTCGAGCGCAGCGAGCCGGTGCGGGTGCCGCCGCAGGACGTGGAGCGCTTCCTCAGCCTCTACTACCCGAGCCTGTCGCGGCAGCTGCACCTCAGCTCGCGGGACGGGAGCGTGCCGGCGGCCGACCAGGTGCGGCCACGCCTGCACCTCGATCTCACGCCCGAGCCCGGGCACGTGCTGCAGCTGGCCTGGTGCTTCCGCTACACGGTGCCCTCCGTCGACGGCGGCGCCGTCGGCGCGACGCTGCCCCTGGAGCGCGGTCCGCAGGACCCTCCCCGGGACCACGACGCCGAGGAGGCCGTGGCGGGCGCCGCGGCGGCGCTGCTGCACGACATACCCTTCACCCTCGACCGGGGGCGGGCAGCGCCCTGGCCGCACCCGCGCTCGACCGTGTCGGGGAGGGCCACCGTCCGGTTCGTCACCGAGGTGCTGCCCCGGCTGGAGGCGCTGGAGGACGTCGAGGTCGAGGTGCACGGCGAGCTGGCGACCTACGAGGAGGCCCAGGAGGCGCCGGTGGTCACGCTGGAGACGAGCGAGGGCCAGGTCGAGGACTGGTTCGACCTGCACGTCACGGTGAGCGTCGGCGGCCAGCCCGTGCCGTTCGAGGCGCTCTTCGCCGCGCTCGTCCGTGGCGACGACGTCATGATGCTGGACTCGGGCACCTGGTTCCCGCTCGACTCACCGGCGCTGCAGGAGCTGCGCCGGCTGATCGAGGAGGCCCGGCAGCTGGACGACCGTGAGGGCGGACTGCGGCTCACGGCCTACCAGGCCGGCCTGTGGGAGGACCTCGTCCGGCTGGGCGTCCCCGGCCAGCAGAGCGCCCGGTGGCAGGAGTCGGTCGAGGCGGTCCTGGCCCTCGGCGACGCGGACCGGGGCACGATCGCGGTGCCCGAGGCTCTGGAGGCGACCCTGCGGCCCTACCAGCTCGACGGCTACCGGTGGTTGAGCACGCTGTGGGACGCGCGCCTCGGCGGCGTCCTGGCCGACGACATGGGGCTGGGCAAGACCCTGCAGGTGCTGGCGACCGTGGTCCGTGCCGAGAGCCGGGGCGACCTGGCCGAGGGGCCGGTGCTGGTCGTCGCGCCCACGAGCGTCGTGACGACCTGGGCGGAGGAGGCGGCGCGCTTCGCGCCGGGGCTGCGGGTGGTGACGGTGGACGCGACCCGGCGGCGCCGGGGCGAGGACCTGGCGGCGGCGGTCGGGGCGGCGGACCTGGTGGTGACCTCCTACACGCTGCTGCGGCTGGAGGCGGCTGACTACCGGGCCCTTCCCTGGAGCGCGACGGTCCTGGACGAGGCGCAGTTCGTCAAGAACCACCGCTCGGCCACCTACCAGGCGGTGCGCCGGGTGGGGGCCGCCCGCACGTTCGCGATCACCGGGACCCCGCTGGAGAACAACCTGATGGACCTGTGGTCGATGTTCTCCCTCGCCGCGCCCGGGCTCTTCCCGCGGCCGGAGCTGTTCAACGAGGTCTACCGGAGGCCCGTCGAGGCCGGAGGGGAGCCGGAGGTCCTGGACCGGCTCCGCCGGCGCATCCGTCCCTTCCTGCTGCGCCGCACCAAGGGCGAGGTCGCCGCGGAGCTGCCGTCCAAGACCGAGCAGACCGTGCACGTCGACCTGCACCCGGCGCACCGGCGGGTCTACGACCGGCACCTCAACCGCGAGCGGCAGCGGGTCCTGGGCCTGCTGCAGGACGTGGACAAGAACCGGATGGCGATCTTCCGGGCGCTGACCACCCTGCGCCAGCTGGCGCTCGACCCCGCCCTCGTCTCCGCCGAGCACGCCGGGCTGGCCACCTCGGCCAAGGTCGCGGCGCTGGTGCAGCAGCTGCGGGAGCTGGCCGCCGAGGGGCACCGGGCGCTCGTCTTCTCCAGCTTCACCAGCTATCTCGCGCTGGTCCGGGCCGCGCTGGAGGAGGCGGGCGTCACCTACTGCTACCTCGACGGCAGCACCCGGGACCGGGCGGCCAGGGTGAGGGCCTTCCGCGAGGGCGACGACCCGGCCTTCCTGATCAGCCTCAAGGCCGGCGGCTTCGGGCTCAACCTCACCGAGGCCGACTACGTCTTCGTGCTCGACCCGTGGTGGAACCCGGCCGCCGAGGCGCAGGCCGTCGACCGCACCCACCGGATCGGGCAGACCCGCCCGGTCAACGTCTACCGGATGGTCTCCACCGGCACGATCGAGGAGAAGGTCGTGGCCCTCCAGGCGCGCAAGCGCAAGCTCTTCGCCACCGTCGTCGACTCCGGCGAGCTGGGCTCGGGGCGGATCACCGTCGCGGACATCCGCGGGCTGCTGGGGGAGTGAGGCCCGCGCGGGCGCGAGCTCAGCCGAGCTCGACCGGACCCCGCGGCGTGCCGAGCCGCGCGCCCAGACCCGCCTGCGGCGCCTGCACCACCGGCACGTCCACCCCCAGCACCCTCAGCACCCGCGCCAGCGCGTCGGCGTCGGGGTGCCGCAGCTCCACGCCGAGCAGCTCCAGCACCGGCAGCTCGGCGTCGCTGGGGTGCGCCGTGCCCTGCCAGTCGATGAGGAAGGGCTGCGCCCCGCCGAACCCGAGCGGGTCGGGCACGGCCAGCCGCCACGCCAGCCGGTCGCCCGAGGGCGTCGCCCTGGAGGCCGCCACGGCCTCGCCGACCTCGATCCCGGCCTCCCGCGCCGTGCGCACGGTCGCGTCCAGGTCTGACGGGCGCACCGCCCACGTGTGCAGCCTCGGCGCGAACCCGCGCCCGAGCCGGCCGAATCCGAGCATCGTGTCCTGCGGCGGGACGCCGACCTGTTCGGGGTCCGGGCCGAGCAGCTCCAGGTAGCACCGGCTCCCGCCGCGCCAGGTCAGGCCGAGCAGCGCGTTGCGGGTGCCGCGGCCGGGGTGGGAGCCGCCGGGCGCGGCCACCACGCCGGTGCGCCCGGCCAGGTCGCGGACCGCCTCGTCGAGGTCGGGGACGGCAAGGACGAGGTGGTCGAGGACGGCCGTCATGGTCACCATCCTCGCCCGCGCCGCCCAAGGACGCACCGGCGCCGTGCCGCCCGGCGTGCACGATGGGCCGTTGCCCGAGCCTTGCGGCCGTTTCCCGCATCGTGCACGCCGGGCTGAACAAGACACCCCCGCAGTGAGCGGACCCGCCCTGTACTTGTCCGCGGTCGGGGTCTACGTTCGAAGGAGAGGCCCACCTGCCGCCGTCCCGGTCGAGCGACCGGCCGCGGCGGGACGGCATACCCCACCAGGACGCAGCCGAGGAGAACGATGCCCGAGTCGATGTACCACCCGACCACGCCAGAGATCTCGAGACGCCGCAAGGAGCTGGCGCCGGAGGTCCACGACGCGTTCACCGCGTTCAGCAGGGCGGTGTTCGCCGACGGCGCACTGCCGGAGCAGACCAAGCAGCTCATCGCGGTCGCGGTGGCGCACACCACCCAGTGTCCCTGGTGCATCAAGGGCCACACCCGACTCGCACGCCGCTCGGGCGCGTCCGACGAGCAGATCATGGAGGCCGTCTGGGTCGCCTCCGAGATGCGGGCCGGCGCGAGCTACGCCCACTCCACGCTCGCCCTCGAGACCCTCGCGGAGTAGAAGGAGGACACCATGAGCGGACAACGGCTCGACATCGCCGCCACCGACCAGGGCGCCTACCAGGCGGTCCTGGCCATGGAGGGCTACGTGCGCAGCAGCGGGATGGACCCGGTGCTCTACGAGCTGGTCAAGATCCGGGCCTCCCAGCTCAACGGCTGCGCCTACTGCCTCGACATGCACAACCGTGACGCCCGCGCCGCCGGCGAGGACCAGCGGCGCCTCGACGTCCTCTCCGCGTGGCGGGAGGCGCCCGACCTGTTCAGCGGCGCCGAGCGGGCGGCGCTCGCCCTCACCGAGCAGGTCACCCGCATCGAGGGCGGCGTGGACGAGGAGGTATGGGGTGCGCTCGCCGAGCACTTCGACGACGGCCAGGTCGTCCACCTCCTCATGTCCATCGCCACGATCAACGTCTGGAACCGGCTGGCCGTCGCCACCCACCAGGATCTGCCCGGGCTGGGATGAGCTCGACCGCGAGCGCCGTGGCCTAGCGCACGCGCGAGCCGTGCACGCCGTCCCAGACCAGCAGGCCGTCGTCGCGGCGGCGGGCTCCCTGGCTGACCGGGTGCGGCCGGCGCCGGCCGTCGTGGTGCAGGTGCAGCACCGGCACGGAGCTCTCCATCTGCACGATGTCGGCCACCAGCCGACGGTGGCAGCGCCACCACACCGTCTCCACGCACAACACCGCGGTCCGCGCCCCGCGCAGCTCCTCGAGCAGCTGCTCCAGCCCGGCGCGGAACTCCGGGCCGCGGGTCCACGCGGCGTAGGCGCGGAACTGCGGGACCTTCCAGAAGCTGTCCGGGCTGGTCGCCCGCTCCTCGGGGGAGAGCTCGCGGCGGCCGCCCAGCCGTTCGTCCCAGCGGTACCCGAACCCGCGCTTCTCGGCGATCCGCTCCAGCACCGGGAGGGCGGCCGCTGCGTTGGCGCGGTCGTCGGGATGGCGCCGGACGTCGATGACCCGTTCGATCCCGCACCCCACGATCAGGTCTCCCAGCTGCGTCTCGTCCAGGGTGCCGTGCCCCACGGTGAGAAGAACCGTCCCCGGGCTGTTCATCGTCCCGCCCCCGCCCCGGCGGCCGGGCCGGCCCGGCCGGAGCCGGCGGCCTTCGTGGTGCCGGCCTTCTTGGTGGCCGTGCCCGTCTTGGTGGCCACCGCCTTGGAGCTCGCGGCCTTGGTGCCCGCAGCCTTGGCGGTGCGCTTCTGGCGCAGCCGCACCTGGCGGCGCGAGCCCTCGGTGCGGGTCTCCAGGTAGGGCTGCTCGTCGACCAGGGAGCTGAGCTTGGCGTGGCCGAAGTCGCGCGGGTCGAAGTCGGCGTGCGTGCGGTTGAGGTGCTGGCCGACCTGGCTCAGCGTGCTCCAGGAGTCGTCGCCGGAGGTGGCGTTGATCGCCTTGGTCAGCGCGCTCTGCAGGTTGATCCGCGAGCTGGCCGGATCGTCGGTGGCCGTCTCGTCGGCGGCGCCCTCCCCGGTGTCCTCACTCACCCCGGCCACGTGCTGCTCGGCCGCACGGTCCTGCTCCTGGATGACCTCCAGGAAGATGAACTGGTCGACCGCCCGGCGCAGCGACTCGGGGGTCTTGCGGCGGCCCAGCCCGAAGACCCGCTTGCCGGACTCGCGCAGCCGGGTGGCCAGCCGGGTGAAGTCCGAGTCGGAGGACACCAGCGCGAAGGCGTCCACGTTGCCCTGCCACAGCAGGTCCATCGCGTCGATGATGAGGGCCGAGTCGGTGGAGTTCTTGCCGATGGTGTTGGCGAACTGCTGGATCGGCTGGATCGCGTGCCGCAGCAGCTCGGACTTCCAGCTGGTGAGCTGGGTGGTGGTCCAGTCGCCGTACGCGCGCTTGACGGTGGGTATGCCGTAGGTCGCCAGCTCCTCCAGCACCGCCCCCGCGTGCTTGGCCGAGACGTTGTCGGCGTCGATCAGCACTGCGATCCTGGTCGAGCTCGTGTCGTTCTCCACCCTCGCCACCCTAGAGGACCAGCGGTGCTCCGGAGCGGTCGGTGGGGCGCGACGGCCCGTCCCGGCGGTCGGCCCGCCCTCCGTAGAGTGACCGGCATGACTGCCGAGGACCCGACGACAGCCCAGCAGCCCCGACGTTCGGCCGGCCGCGGGGTGCTGGTCACCGGCGCCTCGCGGCGGCGGCGGCCGATGCGCTCGGCCGCGTGGACGTGCTCGTCAACAACGCGGCCCGCTTCCTCGACCCGGACGGGCAGGGCAGCCGGCGCGGGGACCACCGGGTCGTGGACACGGCATACCAGGACTGGGTCCGTGCCTGGGAGGCGACGCTGGCGACGAACCTCATGGGGCCGGCCAACCTCACCTTCTGCGTGGCCCGCCACATGATGCAGGTGCCGGCTGCCGAGGGGCTGCCGACCGGGCGGGTGGTCAACGTCGGTTCGCGCGGGGCCTACCGGGGGGAGCCGGAGGTGCCGGCCTACGGCGCGAGCAAGGCGGGCCTGCACGCGTTCGGGCAGTCGATGGCGGTCGCGCTCGCCCCGCACGGGATCGCGGTCACCTCGGTCGCGCCCGGCTTCATCGCCACCGACATGGCGGCCGCGCTGCTCGCCTCGCCGGCGGGCGACGGCATCCGGGCGCAGAGCCCGTTCGGCCGGGTCGCCGCCCCGGAGGAGGTCGCCGCCGCGATCGTCGCCCTGGCCGAGCCGGGCGCCGAGTGGGTCTCCGGGGCCGTGGTCGACTTCAACGGCGCCAGCTACCTGCGCTGACGCACGCGCGGGTCCGGCAGGGGCGGCGGCGTGGCGGCGGGCCGCTCCTCCAGCAGGCGCAGGGCCTCGGCCATCGCACGGTCCAGCTGAGGGTCGTCCTGGCCGAAGAAGTCACCGGGGGAGTGCTCCACCTCGATGTCGGGGTCGACGCCGTGGTTCTCCACGCCCCAGCCCTTGCCCTCCAGCCAGAACGCGTAGCGCGGCTGGGTGATCTGCGTGCCGTCGACCAGGTCGAAGCGGCCGTCGATGCCGACCACGCCGCCCCACGTCCGCACCCCGACCACCGGGCCCAGCCCCATCGCCTGGCCGGCCGCGTTGACGATGTCGCCGTCGGAGCCGGAGTGCTCGTTGGCCACCAGGACGACGGGACCGCGCGGCGAGGCTGCCGGGTAGCGGCTCGCGCCGGCGTGGTGCCTGGCCGGCGCCCAGCCGACCGGGTGGGCGGCCAGCCGCGCCAGGACCAGCTGGCTGGTGTGCCCCCCACGGTTGTAGCGCACGTCCACGACCAGGCCCTCGAGCTCGGTGGCGTGGCGCAGGTCGCGGTGCAGCTGGGCCCAGCCGTGGCTGGCCATGTCCGGCACGTGCACGTAGCCGAGCCGGCCGCCGGAACGCTCGCGGACGTAGTGGCGGCGGGAGCGCACCCAGTCCTGGTAGCGCAGCACCTCTTCGTCCTCCAGCGGCACCACGACGACCCGGCGGTCCGCGCCGTCGCGGCGCAGCGTCAGCTCCACCGGCTTGCCGGCGGCGCCCATCAGGCGCGGCCCCGGCCCGTGGGCGGGGTCGACCGGAGCGCCGTCGACCGCCACCACGACGTCGCCGACCCGGGCACCCACGCCCGCCGCGGCCAGCGGCGAGCGGGCCATGGGCTCGCTGGACTCCCCGGGCAGGATCCGCTCGATGCGCCAGCCCTCCTCGGTGCGGACCAGGTCCGCACCGAGCAGGCCCAGGCGCCGTTCGGCGGCGTCGGCGCCCGGCTGGGCCGCCGGTATGACGTAGGCGTGGGAGGTGTTGAGCTCACCGACGGTCTCCCACAGCACGTCGACGAGGTCGTCGTGGGTGGCCACGGCGTCCAGGACCGGACGCCACCTGGCTAGCGCGCCGTCCCAGTCGACGCCGTCCATGTCCTCGCGCCAGTAGTGCTCGCGCATGATGCGGCCGTTCTCCTCGAACATCTGCCGCCACAGGGCGCGGGGGTCGACCTCGCGCCGGAGCCGGTCGAGGTCGACGGTCACCACCGCGGGGTCCTCGTCCTCGGGACGCCGGTCGGCCGGGGTGACGCTGACGGCGTCGTTGTGGCGCACGACGAGGCGCCGCCCGTCGCCGGAGACCTCGAAGGTGTCGACCTTGTCCACCACCGTCTCCACGGTGCGCTTGGCGAAGGACCACAGCTGGACGCTGTCGCTGCCCGGCTCGCCCTTGACGCCGGCCCGTCTGCTGCCCAGCTGCCCGGTGTCGCCCGACTCGGCCACCCAGGCGACGCCGCCTCCGGTCACCCGCAGGTCGCGGTAGCGCCCGGACGGCACCGGGAACGGGACGACACGCTGCTCGGCGCCCTCGGCGTCCAGGTCCGGCGACGCTGGCACCGAGCGGCCCGAGTCCTTGCCGCCGCCCGCCCCGCCCTCCCCGGTCGGTCCGTCCTGCTGTGCCCCGGCGCGGTCGTCCTCGCCGGTCTCGTCCTCGTCCTCGCTGAGCCGCCAGCCCTGCGCGGTCGGCCCGAACGGCGGTGCCTGCTCGGCGGCCAGGGGGATCAGCCACGGGCGCGTCGACCCGGCGAAGGACAGCGCGAACTCGTGGACGTCGTAGTCCGGGTCGAAGGTCCGCTCGGACAGGAACACCACGTAGCGCCCGTCGCCGGTGAAAGCCGGGTCGTGGTCGTGGAAGGTGCCGGAGGTCAGGGCGACCGGCCCCGCCTGCGCGTCGCGGGTGTCCAGGACCATCAGCCGGTGCAGCTCGGACTCCCCGGCGGTGGGCTCGGACCACACCAGGTAGCGGCCGTCGGGGGAGAAGCCGGGCGACTCCGCCTCGCCCTGCAGCGAGCGGGCGACCTCGCGCACGGCCCCGCCCGCGACGTCGACGAGCCGCACGGACCCGTCGTGGGAGATGGTCGCGACCCGTTCGCCCGCCGGGTCGGTGGCCAGGTGCAGCACCCGGCCGAGCTGCCCGGAGACGAGGACGGCGGGCTCGCCGCCGGCCTCCACGTCGTGCACCTCGAGCCGGTCCTCGCCGTCGGCGTCGGTGACGACGACCGCCCGGCCGGTGCGCCCCAGGAAGCGCGGCTCACGGGCCCGCACCGCGTCGTCGGCGACGACCGCGTGCGCCGGCCCCTCACGGTGCGCCAGCCAGTGCACCGCACCGTGCCAGGCGACCAGGCTGGCGTCGCCGCCGTGGTCGGGACGCACCGGCCCCAGCTGGTCGGTCGGCGCCAGGGAGTACGGGGTGGCCGCGGCCCCCGGCAGCGTCACCTCCACCTCGCGCGCGTCCGCGTCGAGGGAGTCCAGAAGCCAGAGCCGGCCGCGGCTGTGCCAGACCACCCGGTGCCCGTCGGTGGTCGCGTCCCGCACGTAGCCCACCTCCGGCGGCTGCGCGGTCAGCTGGCGCGGGTCGGCGCCCGCAGCCGTGTCCGTGTCGGGCGCGTCGAGGACCCACAGGTCGCCCTGCCGTCCCGCCTCCTCGGCGGTGCCGGGCAGCACGGCGGCCCGGTCGGAGACGAAGGCGAGCCGACCGTCGACCCACATTGGGTCCACGAGCGAGGCCGTGTCGTCGCGCAGGAGCCGCTGCCACGACATGTCCCCTTCGGGGTCCTGCCGGCCGTCTGCGTCGGGGCGGCCCAGCCACAGCCGCGCGGCGGTGCCGCCGCGGTAGCGCTTCCAGTGCGCGGGCGGGCGGCTCATCGGGGTCGACAGGGCCACGAGCCCGTCCTCCCGGACCGCCACGCCGGAGGCCGGGCCCCACGGCGGGGTGCGCACCGACCCGTCGAGCCCGACGGAGCGGACCACCATGTGGCGCAGGTTGGCCTGTCCGCCGTGCGAGGCGACCAGGACCCGGTCCGGACCGTCCCAGCCCAGCACCTGGGTGCGGCTCGCCCCCCACCAGGTGAGCCGGCGAGGGCCGCCGCCGGCGAGCGGCACGGCATACGCCTCGGGGTGTCCGTCCCGGTGGGAGACGAAGGCGACGTGCTCGCCGTCCGGGGAGAAGCGGGGCTGGGCGACCGGGACCGAGTCGTGCGTCAGCCGCCAGGCCCGACCGCCCTCGAGCGGGGCGGTCCAGACGTCGTCGGCGGCGACGAAGGTGAGCAGGTCGTCGTGCAGGTGCGGGTAGCGGAGGTAGTTCGGCACCCGGCCGAGACTAGTCCGCGGGGCTGGCTCCCGCTGCACGTTATCCACCGAGGAGATCCACCGACGGGCGGTCGGGCCGGTGGCATGGTGTGCGAGCGAGGGCCCGGCCACCCCCCTGCGGCGACCGGGCCCTGCGTGGTGCGCTCAGCCGTCGAGCGTGACCCGCACCGCCTTGCCGAGCCAGCCGGACTGCAGGTCCACGGCCACCGGGACGGCGTCCACCGGCACGTCGTAGAGCAGGACGCCCTCCACCTTGTTGCCCGGGTTGATCTCGGTGAGGAACAGGCTCTCCTCGTCCAGCAGCCAGGCGGAGGAGGAGGTTGAGTGCTGCCGGTCCTGGTCGTCGACGAGCTTCTGCTCGCTGTCGAGGAAGTAGTCGGCCTCCGAGCCGGTGTTCTCGACGGTGACGTAGACCTTGACGAACTGGCCTTGCGGGCCCTCGCCGAAGGTGCTGTCGCCGATCCACTCCACGCCCGGCTCGACGTCGGTGACCCGGACCGTGAAGTCTCCGACCTCGACGCTGTCCCCGAGACGGGGGGCGGTCGTGGCGCCAGCCTTCTTCTTCGCGGTGGCGTCCTCCTCCTCGGCAGCGGACTCGTCGGCCGTCGATCCCTGCGAGCTGGCCGACGAGCCCGTGCCTTCCTCGGTGGAGGCGTGTGCGGGCTCCACCGAAGTCTGTGCCGCCGTGCTGTCGGCGTCGTCGCCGCCGCTCAGCGCGCCGCCGACCGCGAAGACGGCCAGCACGGCGAGGATCCCGGTGAGGATCTTGTGGCGGGCGAACCAGCTCCTGCTCCGCGCCTGCTCCGCGGCCGGCGGCGGTCCGGCCGGCGCGCCCTGGGCCGGGTCCCAGCCGGGCGGCGGCGGTGGGGTGGTGCTGCTGCGGTCGCTCATGATGAGCCTCCTTCGTGCTCGCGGGATCTGATGCGGACCAGTGCATCCCGCGGGCCGCCGCGGGCACATCGGCCGATCGGACCGTCCCTGCTGGCCGACCGGCCGGACCGACGCGCCCCGTGCCGGCCGGTCGGCCGATGTGGTCTGTCGGTGCCGCGTCCTACCGTTCCTGCCATGACAGGGACGAAGGTGGCTGGTGCGGTGCGCGTGCCGTCGGTGCTGGGCACGCGCGCCGGCCTCGTCGTGCGCAGCGTCCTGCTCGTCGTGGTGGGCCTGCTCATCACGGTGCTGGCGGTCGCCTCCGCGGGGGAGCGCAACCGGGTATGGGGCTGGTCGGGCGTGGGGGGCGGCGTCGCCGACGCGGTCCAGGGCCTGGCGACGCTGGTCGCGCTGGGCGCGCCGTTCCTGCTCCTCATGCGGCGGCGGGACCTGGCCAACACCGCCTGGGGGCTGGGCTTCCTGCAGCTGATCTTCCCGATCGGGCCGGTCATGCTTCTCGTCCTGCCGCAGGCGGTGCGCCAGGAGGAGCGCAACGAGGCGGAGTCCCTGGGCTTCCTCTACGTCCTCGGCGCCACCGTGTGGTTCGTGCGGGACGCCTTCGGGCCGACCGGAGCGGCGTCGGTCGTCCGCATGGTCACCGCCCCGGTCGGGACGGCGGAGCACCAGGCCACGCCGTTCAACGTCTACAGCGCCAGCGTGGTCTACCTGCTCGTCGTCGTCCTCCCCGTGGTGGTGGCCTTCTACCGGCGCGCCCGCCACCAGCTGGACGACACCCGGCAGGAGGTGGAGGTGCAGCGCGCCACGAGCGGCCAGCTCTCCGCGCGGCTCACCCGGCAGGCCGAGCGCGACCTCATCGCGCGGGAGGTGCACGACGTCATCGGGCACCGGCTCTCCCTGCTCACCCTGCACGCCGGCGGCCTCGAGGTCGCCGCGGACGCCGAACCCGACCTGCGGCAGAGTGCGCGCTACGTCCGGGAGAACGCCCAGCGCGCCATGGACGACCTGCGCTCCCTGGTCACCGTCCTGCGCGAGCCGGCCGCGGGCCCCGGGGAGGGGCCGCTGTCGCCGGTCGCGGTGAGCTCCCTGTCCCAGCTGTCCAGCGTGGTCGACGAGATGGCCAACTCGGGGGTGCCGGTCGCCTCGACGGTCTTTCTGCAGGGCGCCGACGAGGCGGCGCCGGTGCTGGCGCACTCCGTCTACCGGATCGTCCAGGAATTGCTCACCAACGCCCGCAAGCACGCACCCTCCGAGCTGCTGCGGCTCAAGGTCGTCGGCGGACCGGAGGACGGCGTGCACATCCAGGCGTCCAACGCCCTCCCACCCGGTGCCGTGCCGGGCGGCGAGCAGGGCAGCGGCCTGCAGGGCGTCGCGGAGCGGGTCGAGATCCTCGGCGGCAGCCTCGAGCTGCCCGAGGAGGACGGCCGGTTCACCGTGGACGTGCGGCTGCCGTGGACAGGGAGGTCGGAGTGAGCGCCGAGGCGGGGACCGGAGCCGCAGCGGGGACCGGAGCCGCAGCGGGGGAGCGCCCCGTGCGGGTCCTGCTCGTCGACGACGACCCGATGGTGTGCGCCGGGCTGCGGCTGATCCTCGGCCGCGGCAGCGCCGGGCAGGTCGAGGTCGTCGCGTCCGTGCCGGACGGGGACCAGGCCGTCGAGGCCGTGCAGCGCCACCACCCCGACGTCGTGCTCATGGACGTGCGCATGCAGAGGATGGACGGCCTCACCGCCACCATGAGGCTCCGCGCGCTGCCCCACCCGCCCGAGGTCGTGGTGCTGACCACCTTCGACTCCGACGACGAGCCGCTGCGGGCGGCCGCCGCCGGCGCGAGCGGGTTCCTGCTCAAGACCGAGTCCCCCGAGGACCTGGTCCGCCACGTGCTGGCCGTGGCGGCCGGCGAGGGCGCGGTCTCCAAGCGCACCGCCCGCCAGCTGATGCAGCACCTGCACGACACGGTCCTGCCGCCCGAGCAGGTGCGCGCCGTGCGCGCGGTGAGCACCCTGACCCCGCGCGAGGCCGAGGTCGCCGGCCTCGTCGCCCGGGGGCTGTCCAACAGCGAGATCGGCGAGCGTCTCTACGTCAGCACCAGCACCGTCAAGGCCCAGCTGTCCTCGGTCCAGGACAAGCTCGGCGTCGACAACCGGGTGATGGTCGCGGTGATGGTCACCCTGGCCGGCGCCGTGACCTGAACGCCCTGCCGCCGCGGCCCGCGGGACGGGTCGGGCGAGCAGGGGACAGCCCGCCCGACCCGCGTCGTGGCTGGTCGCAGGCGGGACTTGACGCGTGTCAAGGAACCGGGGGTAAGGCTGCCCTAACGTGACGTGCACGACATACCTGCCAGCCCCGGAGGCGAGCACCATGACCAGCACCGTCCCGACCGACCGTTCCCGTCCCGTGTCACCCGGGGAGGTGACTCTCGCCGACCTGGTCCTCGCCGACGGCTCGCGCGCCAAGGTGCTGGAGAAGTTCGGCCTTCGCTACTGCTGCGACGGCGAGAGCACGCTCGCGCAGGCCAGCGCCAACGCCGGCGTGGCGCTCGAGGAGGTCAGCGCCGCGCTGAACCTCACCGCTGCCACCCACGTGCCGGCGGCCGCAGCGGCGGGCGACCTCGGGGGCCTGACCCGGCAGCTCGTCGACACGCACCACGCGCAGATGTGGGGCGCGCTGCTGAAGACCCAGGACCTCGTGGACACCGTGGCCCGCGTGCACGGCTGGCACCACCCGCACCTGCGGCGGGTGCGCGAGCTGTTCTCTGCGCTCGTGGCCGACCTGGGTCCGCACCTGATCCGTGAGGAGCGCGTCGTCTTCCCGGCGATCGCCCAGCTCGAGGCGACGCGCCGTCCGGTCGACACCGGCCAGGGTCCCCTCGTCGACCTGCTCGACGAGCTCACCGGCGAGCACGACGTCATGGGTGCCGTCCTCGGCGAGATCCAGCGCATCACCCACGACTTCGCCACGCCGCACGACGGGTGCGTCACCTTCCGCGAGATGAACGAGGCGCTGCGGACGATGCAGACCCGCCTGCACCACCAGCTCCACCAGGAGAACAACGTGCTCTTCCCCGCGGCCAGGGCGCTGGCCGAGGCGGTCGGGCAGTGACGGCGCACCCGGACCCGCCTGCCAGCCGCTAGCTCGCGAGGCCGACCTGGCTCAGGTCACGATTCGGCATCGTCCGGGCGCGCCGCGCGACATCCCGGGCGGCCCGTCACGTCTACTGGATGACGGCGTCGGACGAGGCGAAGGGGTGAGCCGTGCGCTTGAGGACACGACGGGAAGAGATCTTCCGGGCGTCGCTGGGTCGGCTGGCAGTGGGCCGGCGGGACCTCATCAGGGGCGGGCTGGGC
Source organism: Ornithinimicrobium avium (assembly GCF_003351765.1). Taxonomy (NCBI): domain Bacteria; kingdom Bacillati; phylum Actinomycetota; class Actinomycetes; order Micrococcales; family Ornithinimicrobiaceae; genus Ornithinimicrobium; species Ornithinimicrobium avium. The sequence goes on along the minus strand of NZ_CP031229.1, from coordinate 1,066,841 downwards.
CTGGTCACCGGCGCGGTCCTGGGCGGGCTGCAGGACAGCTGGGACCGCTTCGCGCCCCCGCCACCGCCGGAGCCGGAACCGGAACCGGAACCGGAACCGGAGCCCGAGCCCGAGCAGCCCGCCGAGCCGGTCGAGCCCGCGCCTGAGCCCGAAGAGCCGCCCTCGGCCTTCCGGCGGGGCGACGCCGGTGACGGCGTGCTGGCCCTGCAGCAGCAGCTCAGCGCCGCCAGCTACTGGTGCGGCAACCCCGACGGCGGCTTCGGGCACCTGACCCAGCAGGCGGTGTGGGCGGCGCAGAAGGCCAACGGCCTGGTGGTCGACGGTGTCGCCGGCCCCGCCACCCTGGCGGCCCTCGCCACCGGTTTCCGCCCGGCGCCGGCCGCCGGCGGTGACCACGTCGAGGTGCACGTCGGCATCGACCTGCTCCTCGTCGTCCGCGGCGGCTCCACCGCGATCACGCTCAACACCTCCACCGGCAACGGCGAGCCCTACGAGTACCAGGGCGGCGACTACGTCGCGCACACCCCGGCGGGCGACTTCCAGGTCTGGTACACCGACGCCAGCGGCTGGCGCGAGGGCGAGCTCGGCGAGCTCTACCGGCCGATGTTCTACTACGGCGACTACGCGATCCACGGCTCGGAGAGCATCCCGCCGTGGCCCGCCTCGCACGGCTGCGCCCGCATCTCGGTCGCGGCGATGGACATGTTCTGGTCGCAGAGCCTGCTCGCGATGGGCGGCCGCGTCCTGGTCGTCTGACCTGCGCACGTCCCTGCGTCCGCCGGCCCGGGCGCGGCAGACTGGGAGCACGAGCCCGAGGAGACGAGGAGCACCCGATGAGCAGGTCCACCGACCGGTCCGGCGACGCGTCGCCGTTCGCCTGGATCTTCGGCACCGCGCTGGCCGCGGTCGCGGTCAGCGCCGTGGCGCGGACCGTCCTGGGCAGGCGCCGCGGCGTCCCGCCGCAGGCCCGGGCCGAGGCACCCGGCACGGCACCGCGGACGCCCGCCGGGGAGAGCAGCCAGGGCTGAGCGTCCCCCTACCCGCGGGGCGTCTGAGCGTCCAGCAGCGCGCGGACCAGGTCCGCCGCCTCCTCGGGCGTGCCCGCGCGTCGCGGTGCCGACAGCCCGGGGTCGGTGGGCAGGTGGTCGGCCAGTGCGCCCCAGCCCAGGAGCACCACGGGCACGCCGGTGCGCACCGCGAGCGCGACCTCGCTGAGCGTGCCCCAGCTCGGGCCGACCGCGACGAGGGCGTCGCTGCTGCGCACGAGCAGTCCGTTGCGCAGCTCGCCCAGGCCGGTGGGAACGACGAGGGTATGGGGTGCACCCGCCTGCGCCCGGTCGGTCCCGGGCAGCAGCGCCAGGCTCGTCCCGCCGGCCTCGGCGCAGCCGCCGGCGGCGGCCGCCATCACCCCGCCCAGCCCGCCGGTCACCACCACGGCCCCGGACAGCGCGAGGAGCCGAGCGACCTGCCTGGCCGGCTCCTCCTGCTCGGCGGTGGCCCCCTCGCCGGCGCCGACGACCCCCACGTGGCGGCGGTGCTGCCTGCCCGTCTCCATGGCCGTCAGTGTGGCAGCGCCGGCGGGTCGTCGTCGCGCCCGAGGAGTCGCACCAGCTCGCTCACCGCGGCCCGCCCCGCCCTGTTGGCGCCGATCGTCGAGGACGAGGGACCGTAGCCGACGAGGTGCACGCGCGGCTCGGCGGCGACCCGCGTGCCCGCCATCGTGATGCCGCCCCCGGAGCCGCGCAGGTGCAGCGGGCGCAGGTGGTCCAGCGCCGCGCGGAAACCGGTCGCCCACAGGATGACGTCGACCGGCAGCACGGCGCGGTCGGCCAGCCGCACCCCCTCCGGCACGATCTCGGTGAACATCGGCCGGCGGTCCAGCAGCGGCCCGCAGCGAGGGCGTCCGGATCAGCCCGGTGACCGAGACGACGCTCTGCGGGGCAGGCCGCGCGCGACGCGGTCCTCGACCATCGCGACGGCTGCCCGCCCGGCGCCCGCGTCGAAGGGCGTGTCGCGCCAGACCGGCTCGCGACGGGTGAACCAGCTGGTCCTGGTCACCAGCGAGATCTCGTCGAGCAGCTGGACCGCGGAGATGCCCCCGCCGACCACCGCCACGTGGCGGCCGGCGAGCTCCTGCGCGCTCACGTAGTCGGCCACGTGCAGCTGACGCCCGCGGAAGGTCTCCTGCCCGGGGTAGACCGGCCAGAACGGCTTGGACCAGGTCCCGGTCGCGTTGACGAGCGCTCGGGCCGACCAGGCGCCGACGCTGCTCTCCACCCGCAAGCGGCCGCGCGGGTCGTCGTCCTCGCGGGACACGCTGGTGACGCGGACCGGGCGGAGCACGGCCAGGTCGAGCTGCTCCTCGTAGTCGGCGAAGTAGCCGGTGACGAACTCCGAGCTCGGCGCGCACGGGTCGGCCTGCGGCGTGGGCATGCCGGGCAGCTCGTTGATCCCGTTGACGGTGTCCATCCGCAACGAGCGCCAGCGGTGCCGCCACGCCCCGCCCGGACCCTGCTCGCCGTCCAGGACGACATAGGTCCCGGTCACGCCGTCGGCGCCCCGGCCGACGGGCACGAAGCCGCGGCGGACCAGGTGGTAGGCGGTCGACAGGCCGGCCTGGCCGGCACCGACCACGACGACGTCGACACGGCGCGGTGCGGGCTCGTCGCTCATGTCCGGGCGTGGCGGCCGCGCTCGTGCCGACGCCCCTGCCGCCCCTGCCGCTGCTCGGCCATGTGGCGCGGCAGCTCGAAGAAGAGTGCCGCGAGCAGGCCGACGAGGATGACGGCGGCAGGCAGGAACATCGACTCGGACAGCGCCCGGGAGAACTGCTCGGCGACGAGGGGCGGCATCTGCGCCCCGCCGGTCATGCCCTCACCCGTCCCCGGGGCAGGAGCGCCGGGCGCCCCGCCCAGCCGGGCCGCCAGCCGGGCCTCCATGAGCACCGAGATGGCGGCGCTGCCCAGCACCGAGCCGATCTGCCGGGTCGTGTTGTAGACCCCCGCGCCCGCACCGGCGCGCTGCGGCGGCAGGTTGCGCGTGGCTGCCGTCGACAGCGGCCCCCAGATGAACGGGCTGGCCAGGCCGAGGACGAACTGCGCGGCGAGGACGTGCCACAACGGCGCGTCCGGCGTCATCGCCCGGCTCATCATCACCAGCCCGACCGCGAGCGCCAGGGTGCCGCCGCCGACGAGCAGGCGGGGGTGGACGCGGTCGGTGAGCCGTCCCGCCAGCGGCGCGAGGGCGAAGGACATCACCGATGACGGCGCGAGCAGCAGCGCCGCCATCGTCGGGGAGAGCCCGCGCACGCCCTGCGCCCAGATCATCACCGGGAAGATCATCGCCACCACCGTGAAGCCGGTGGCGGTGATGGCGATGTTGGCCATCGAGAAGTTGCGGTCCCCGAACAGGCGGAGGGGCACGAGCGGCTCGCCCCTGGTGACCGCCTGCCAGACCACGAAGGCGACCATGAGGACGGCGCCGGTGATGATGAGCAGCGGCACCGAGACGAACCCGGTGATCGCGCCCCAGTCGTAGTTCTGCCCCTCCTGGATGCCGAAGACGAGGCAGAAGAGCCCGACCGCGCTGAGGACGACGCCGACCAGGTCGAAGCGGTGCGCGTGCGTCTCCAGCCGGGGGACCAGGCGGACCGCGAGGAGCAGACCCAGGACGCCGACGGGCACGTTGACGAAGAAGATCCACTCCCAGCCCAGGCCGTCGATGAGCACGCCGCCGAGCAGCGGACCGACCAGCGTGGCCACGCCGGCCGTGGCCCCCCACAGCGCCATCGCGCTGCCGCGCCGCTCCGCCGGGAAGGTGCGGGTGATCACCGCCATCGTCTGCGGGGTCATCATCGAGGCCCCCAGGCCCTGCACCGCCCGCGCGGTGATGAGCGCCCCGATGCCCAGGCCGAGGTCGCCGGTCAGCCCGCACCAGAGCGAGGCCAGCGTGAAGACCGTCAGGCCCACCAGGTAGACCGGTCTGGGTCCCACCCGGTCGCCGAGCCGGCCGGTGATCAGCAGCGGCACGGCATACGCCAGCAGGTAGGAGGAGGTGACCCACATGACCTCGTTGATCGAGGCGTCGAAGGCGTCCATGAGCGCGGGCGTGGCCACCGACACGATCGTGGAGTCGACCAGGATCATGAAGAAGCCGATGACCAGGGCCCACAGCGCCGGCCAGGGGCTGGTCGTGGGAGCGGTCACGGGCGGGGCGGCGGTGGTGGGCACATCCGGGGACTGTAGTCCTCCGCGCCGACAGCGACCTGCCGGCGCGCCCCGCCCCCGGTGCGCCGCGGCCCGCGGCCCCGCGCGATTAGGGTGCCGGTATGACGAGCACCCTCTTCCGCGGCGGCACCGTCCTCGACGGCACGGGCAGCCCTCCCGCCGAGGGCGACGTGTATGTGGTGGACGGCCGCGTCGCCCAGGTGGGCACCGGGCTGGACGTGGACGCCGAGGAGGTCGTGGAGTGCGCCGGGTCGACGGTCCTGCCGGGGCTGTTCGACTGCCACGTGCACTTCATGTTCGAGCAGCCGGACCTGATGAGGGTGCTGCAGACGCCGTTCTCGTTGCCGTTCTTCCAGGCCGTGCACCGGATGCGGGCGACGCTGGGGACCGGGGTCACCTGGGTCCGGGACGCCGGGGGAGCGGACCTGGGCGTGGCCGAGGCGGTGCGGCGGGGCCTGACGCCGGGCCCGCGCATGCAGATCGCGCTGACGATGCTCAGCCAGACCGGCGGGCACGGCGACGACTGGCACGTGTGCGGCGCCGAGCTCGGCCTTCTGCCGTCCCACCCGGGCGTGCCGTCCGCCGTGGTGGACGGCCCGGCGGAGATGCGCCGCAAGGTCCGGGAGCTGGTCCGCGCGGGTGCCGACGTCATCAAGGTCGCCACGAGCGGTGGCGTGCTCTCGCCGCTGAGCAACCCGCGGCACGGGCACTTCCGCGACGACGAGCTCGAGGCGCTGGTCACCGAGGCCTCGGCCGCGGGTCTGCACGTGATGGCGCACGCCCAGGCCGCCGAGGGGATCAAGACCGCGGTGCGCGGCGGGGTGCGCTCGGTCGAGCACGGGATCTACCTGGACGAGGAGGCGATCGGGCTCATGCTCGAGCACGGCACCTGGCTGGTGCCGACCCTCTCCGCGCCCCGCGCCGTGCTGGCGCAGGCGGAGGCCGGCGCGGCGATCTCCGACCGCGTGCTGGAGAAGGCCCGGATGGTCGCCGAGGTCCACGACGACTCCTTCCGCCGGGCGGTCGAGGCGGGCGTGCGCGTCGCCATGGGCACCGACTCCGGTGTCGGCGTCCACGGCACCAACCTCGAGGAGGTCAGGCTCATGGCCGACCTGGGCCTGGGTGCGCAGGCCGCGTGGGAGGCCACGACCCGCTCGGCCGCCGAGCTGCTCGGGGTCGAGGAGGACTTCGGCACCCTGGAGCCGGGCAAGGTCGCCGACGTCGTCGTCCTGGACGGTGCCCACGACGACCTCGACGGGCTGCGCGGGCGGGTCCGCTCGGTGCACCAGGGCGGCGTGCGCGTCGTGGCGCGTGAGGGTGACGCCCCACGGTGAGGGCTGCCCGACCGCTGCCGCCGACGGGCCGCCTCATGCTCGGGGCCAGCGCACTGACCGTGCTCGGCGCGCTGCCGCCGTTCCTCGTGGGCGCCCAGGCGGTCCTGATCACCCGCGACCTCGGTTTCGGCGCGGCCGGCGTGGGTCTGGTGGTCAGCGTCTTCTTCGCAGCCGCGGCCCTGCTCACGATCGCCGCGTCGGGCCGGTTCGAGCGGATGAGCAGCCGCACGGGCCGGGTGCTCGCCGGCGCGCTGGTGGCGCTCGGTTGCCTGTCGGTGGCGGTGGCCGTCCGCGACCTGGTCGGTCTCGCCGTCGCGATGCTCGTCCTCGGCGCGGCCAACGCGACCTGCCAGGGCACGTCCAACCGGACCGTGGCCGCCCTCCTGCCCCCGCACCGCCGGGGGCTCGGCTTCGGGATCAAGCAGGCGGCCGTGCCCACCGCGATCATGCTCGGCGGGCTCGCGGTGCCGACCACCACGGCGCTGCTGGGATGGCGCAGCACCTTCGCGATCACCGGCACGGTCGGGGTGCTCGTCATGGTCACGGCGCTGCTCGGCGGCCGCCGGGGCGCGCGGGTGCCGGCGCCGCAGACCGCACGTCGGGCGCCGGGGCCGGATGACCGCGCGCCGTGGGGACCGCTGGTGCTCTGCGCCGTGGCGGTGGGCGCGGCGAGCATGGCGTGCAACTTCGTCGGAGCCTTCCTGGCCACCTGGGCCCACGAGGTCGGTCTGAGCGTGGAGCAGGCGGGCTGGCTCATGGCCGGTGGCTCGGCCACCTCCGTGGTCGTGCGCGTCCTCACCGGCGCCCGTGCCGACGGTCGGTTCGGCGGCAACCTCCCCGTGGTCGCGGCGATGATGCTGGGCGGGGCGGCGGCGGTCACCGGGCTCGGCGCGCTGCCGTTCCCGTCGGCGGTGGTGATCCTGGGGGTCGTGGCCTTCGCGGCCGGCTGGTCCTGGCCGGGGCTGATGCTGTACGCCGTGGCCCGGCTCGGCCGGGACGCGCCCACGCAGGCCACCTCGGTGGTGCAGGCCGGCACCTTCCTCGGAGGCGCGCTGGGGCCGGTGCTCCTCGGACTGGTGGTCGGTGCCGCGGGTTTCAGGTGGGCGTGGAGCGTGGCCGGCGCGCTCTTCCTGCTCTCGGCCATCCTGATCCTGCTGGCGCGCGTGGGCTTCGGGCAGGACCTCCTCCGGCGCCCGCCGGCATCCGTCTTCCACTACGGCGGTGGCCGCAGCCGTCCGAGACGCACGACCGGCGGTGCAGCCGGAGGAGCCGGGACCGCGACCCTGCGGGACGGCGGCTAGGGTCGAGGACATGCGTGCAGTGATCGTCGAGCAGCCCGGCGGCCCGGAGGCCCTCACCCTCGTCGAGCGGGACACCCCCTCGCCCGGACCCGGGGAGGCCCTGGTGCGCGTCGCCGCCGGCGGCGTCAACTTCATCGACGTCTACCAGCGTTCCGGCGCCTACCCGCTGCCGCTGCCGTTCGTCGGCGGCAACGAGGGCGCGGGCACCGTCGTCGAGGTGGGCGAGGACGTCACCGGGCCGGCGGCCGGTGACCGCGTCGCCTGGGCCATGGTGCCCGGGACGGGGTATGCCGAGGAGGTCCTCGTCCCCGCCGCCCGCCTCGTCCCCGTCCCCGACGCGCTCGACCTGGAGGTCGCGGCCGGCAGCATGCTGCAGGGGATGACGGCCCACTACCTGGTCAACTCCACCTTCGAGGCCCGCGAGGGTCAGACCGCGCTCATCACCGCCGCCGCCGGCGGCGTGGGGCTGCTGCTCAGCCAGCTGCTGCGCGACAAGGGCGTCCGGGTCATCGGGACCGTCGGCAGCCCCGACAAGGCGGAGCTGGCGCGCGCCAACGGCTGCTCCGACCCGGTCCTCTACCGAGAGCTCGACCTGGCCGCCGAGGTGCACCGGCTCACCGACGGCCACGGCGTGCACGTGGTCTACGACGGCGTGGGCAAGGACACCTTCGACGCGGGCCTGGACTCGCTGCGGCCCCGCGGCACGATGGTGCTCTTCGGCGCCGCCAGCGGCCCGGTGCCTCCCGTCGACCCGCAGACCTTGAACCAGGCGGGGTCCCTCTATCTCACCCGTCCCTCGCTCGCGCACTACGGCACCGAGCGCGAGGAGCTGCTGTGGCGCGCGGGCGAGGTGCTGGGCGCGGTGGCCGACGGCTCGCTGACCGTCCGGATCGGCGACCGCTACCCGCTGGCCGAGGCGCGGCGCGCGCACGAGGACCTCGAGGCTGGCGGCACCACCGGCAAGCTGATCATCGTTCCCTGACCCGCGTGCCCCGGCCTGACCGGCCCACCTGAGCGCGTGCTCGGCAGCCGGTGCTCCGCATACCCTGCGGTCGTGGACGCCTTCCTCGACCCGCACCCGGAGTGGATCACGATCGGCGGCCCCGACCACCTGGTCTACGTGGGGGGTCTGGTCCTGCTGGCCACGCTGCTGATCACCCTGCGCGCCCGGGTGCGCGCGCACGCCACCGCCGTGCGCCGGTGCCTCGCGGCGGTGCTCGTGGTCCAGCAGGTCACGCTCTACGGGTTCTACGCCGCGACCGGGTGGGACAACGCCGAGTCGCTGCCGCTGCACATCTCACGCGTCTCCGCGCTGCTCGCCCTGACCTACCTGCTCACCGGCAGCCGCCGGGTCATGGACGTGCTGTTCTACTTCGGGCTGTGGGCGTGGGCGAGCTTCTCCTACCCGCAGAACATCCAGCCCGTCGACAACATCCTGGGCTGGTCCTTCTTCGTCAACCACGCGGTGACGCTGCTGATGCCGGTCCTCGCCTTCGTGACGACCGGCTGGCTGCCGACGCGCGCCGGGCTGTGGCGGGCGTTCGCCTGGTTCCTCGCCTACCTGGGCGTGGCCGTGGTCGCGAACGCGCTGACGGGCGGCAACTACTTCTACCAGCGGGAGAGGCCGCTGCTGCCCTGGCTCGGCCAGCCCTGGTACCTGCTCGCCTCGCTCGCCGCCACCCTCGTGCTCTTCGCTCTCGGGTATGCCCTCGCGCGTCTGCTCGCCGCCCGCGCCGGGGTGAGGCAGGAGGACCGGCCCGGGACGAAGGTCGTCCCGGGCCGGTCCCGGTGGTGATGATGACGCTGGCTCAGGCGCTGCTGGCGCGGTCCTGGTCGGCCAGGATCGTCTCCCGCTCCTGCTCCGTCAGGCCGCCCCAGACCCCGTAGGGCTCACGCACGCGCAGGGCGTGCTCCCGGCACTGCTCGAGGACGGGGCACTGCTGGCACAGAGCCACCGCCCGCTGGTCGCGCCAGCGGCGGGCAGGTCCACGCTCGCCCTCGGGGTGGAAGAACATCTCCGGGTTCGTGTTCCGGCACAGGCCCTCGTGCTGCCATTCCCACAGCGTCGCGATCGGCACTGGATGAGCTGTCATACCGAGCCCTCCTTTGTCGTGTTTCTCCAACCATGCCCGTGCTGCGAACTGGTCCGACACACCCGAGGGGGTGTCATGTCTCCCTGCGTCGGACCAGGTGGGCTGGCCTCCATGGCTCGATCGTAGGCACGATCTGGTCAAGAAAGGGTCAGCAGAAGGTAAACAGTTGGTCAGGACCGCAGGTGAGGAGAGGCTCGCCCGCGCGAAGCGGCTGGCGGAAGGGACGCGAGGGTCCGGCTCACCGCGAGCGCGAGCCGCTGCGCGAGGAGCTGGAGAAGGCCACGACCGAGCCGCCGGAGGAGGCGCCCTGCGTGGTGCGGGACCGGCCCGCGCCGGTGCGACCTCCAGCGTTGCGGCCGCCACCGCTGCGACCGCCGCCACCGCCGGCGCGACCGCCGCCACCACCGGCGCGACCCCGGCCGCCACCGCCGGTGCGGGCGTGCGCGTTGCCGCCGGAGCGGCCCCGGCCGCCACCGCCGTGACCGTTGCCATTCGCGGCGCCGGACTCGACCACGAGACCGCCCGGCACCAGCGTGCGCTCTCCGGGGGCGAGCTCGGTGAGGACCGGGTGGGCGGGCGTGGCGCGGGTGATGGTCGGCCGGATGCCGGCGGCACGGGTCAGCGAACGCACGTCCCTGACCTGGTCGTCGGTCATCAGCGTGACCACCGTGCCGCTGGCCCCGGCGCGCGCGGTGCGTCCGGAGCGGTGCAGGTAGGCCTTGTGCTCCACCGGCGGGTCGGCGTGCACCACGAGCGCCACGTCGTCGACGTGGATGCCGCGGGCGGCGATGTCGGTGGCCACCAGCGTGGAGGCCTTGCCGCTGTGGAAGGCCTCGAGGTTGCGGACGCGCGCGTTCTGGCTGAGGTTGCCGTGCAGGTCGACCGAGGGGACGCCGGCGGCGTTGAGCTGCTTGGCCAGCTTCTTGGCGCCGTGCTTGGTCCGGGTGAACATCACGGTGCGGCCGGGGGCCGCGCCCAGGTCGGTCAGCACCGGGAGACGGTCGGCGCCGTCGATGTGCAGGACGTGGTGGGCCATCGAGTCGACCGGCGACTGCTCGGAGTCGGCGTGGTGGGTGACCGGCCGGACCAGGTAGCGCTTGGCCACCACGTCGACGGCCTTGTCCAGGGTGGCGGAGAAGAGCATCCGCTGACCGCCGGACGGGGTCCGGTCCAGCAGCCTCTTCACCGCGGGCAGGAAGCCCAGGTCGGACATGTGGTCGGCCTCGTCCAGGATGCTGACCTGGACCTGGCCGAGGTCGGCGAAGCCCTGGCCGATGAGGTCCTCGAGACGACCGGGGCAGGCGACGAGCACGTCGACGCCGGCCTGGAGGGCGCGGACCTGCGGGTTCTGGCCCACGCCGCCGAAGATGGTGACGCTGCTCAGACCGGCCGCGGCGGCCAGCGGCTGGAGCGCCTCGTCGATCTGGCGGACGAGCTCGCGCGTCGGCGCGAGGATGAGGGCCCGCGGCTTGCGGCCGCGGCGGCGGGCGGCCTGGGCGTCGGCCATCAGCCGGTCCACCATCGGCAGCAGGAAGGCGTAGGTCTTGCCCGAGCCGGTGCGCCCGCGACCGAGGACGTCGCGGCCGGGGAGGGAGTCGGGCAGGGTGGCGGCCTGGATCGGCGTGGGCACGGTGATGCCGCGCTCGGCCAGGACGTCGGTCAGGATGGTGGGCACGCCGAGGTCGGCAAAGCTCGCAGAGGTCAAGAGTGGTCCTTCGTGGACGGGAATCGGCAAGTCCCGCCCGGCGCGCGGCCCCGAGGGCGGCGCGACCTGCTCAGCGGCCGGGGGCCAGCTGCATGATCGTGCGCCCCGAGGCGAGACGGTGCGGGGCGCTGACACCCATGCTACCAGCGGGTCACCTGTGCCAAGGACACGCGGGCCGGCGGATGGGGGATGATCTGGGCCAGACGGCATACCCGGACCAGGGAGGTTCCCCGTGGAGCGCGCGGACGTCGTGGTGGTGGGCGCCGGGGTGGTCGGTGCCTCGGTGGCCCACGAGCTGGCCAGGCGCGGGCGCCGCGTCGTCGTCCTCGACCGGGGGCCGGGGGCGGGCACCGGGTCGACGAGCGCCTCCTCGGCGATCGTCCGCTTCAACTACTCGACGTGGACCGGGGTGGCCGCGTCCTGGGAGTCCAAGCACCTCTGGGAGAGCTGGGAGGGCTTCCTGGGCGGCACGGACGACGGCGCGCTCGCGCGCTTCCACCGCACCGGCGGCGTCTGCCTGGACGCACCGGAGCTGCCGACCGACCTCGTCCTGAACCTCTTCGACCAGGTGGGCGTCCCCTACGAGAGGTGGTCGCCGCAGGAGCTCGTCCAGCACCTCCCGCACCTGGACCCCGGGCGCCACCACCCGCCGCGGAGGATCGAGGACGAGGAGTTCTGGGCCGAGGCCCGGGGGAGTCTCGGCGCCTACTTCATGCCCGACGCCGGCTTCGTCGACGACCCGGCCTTCGCCGCCCACAACCTGATGGCGGCGGCGGTCCGGCACGGCGCCGAGTTCCGCTTCCGCCAGGAGGTGGTCGCGGTCGAGCGGGACGGCGCAGCGGTCGCCGGCCTGCGCCTGGCCGACGGCCGGAGCGTCCGGGCCCCCGTGGTGGTGAACGCCGCCGGGCCGCACTCCGCGGTGCTGAACACGCTGGCCGGGGTGCTCGACGACTTCGCGGTCGGCACCCGGCCCCTGCGGCAGGAGGTGCACCAGCTGCCGCACCCGGGCGGCGGGACGGACCCGCTGCCGTTCGTCGCCGACCTGGACCTCGGCGTCTACTTCCGCAGCACGCCGTCGGGGCGGCTCATGGTGGGAGGCACCGAGCCCGCCTGCGACCCGCTGGAGTGGCTGGACGACCCGGACGTCCTCGTCGACCACGTGACCCCGAAGGTCTACGAGGCCCAGACCTACCGCGCCGCGCGCCGGCTCCCCGACCTCACCGTGCCACCCACGCCGCACGGGATCGTCGGGGTCTACGACGTCAGCACGGACTGGGTCCCGATCTACGACAGGACCTCCCTGGGCGGCTACTACGTGGCGGTCGGCACGAGCGGCAACCAGTTCAAGAACGCCCCGGTGATCGGCCGCTTCCTCGCCACGATCATCGAGGCCACCGAGGAGGGACGCGACCACGACGCCGAGCCGGTGAGCTGCCTGCTGGACCGCACCGGCCTGACGGTGGACCTCGGCCACTACAGCCGGCTGCGGGACCCGGCGTCGACGTCGGGGACGGTGCTGGGCTGATATGTAGGGGTGGTTTGTCAAGTGGCAGGGTGAGGCGCCGCCGGGCTGGGTGCTCGGCGGCGCCTCGTCGTTACCGGGGGGCCGGTGACTGGCTGCGGCGGGTTTCGACGCGTGTCAGTCTGATATGCGCGGGTTGGTTACCGCAGGACCGTGTTCCGGCTGGAGCAGTGTCAGGGTCTGAGGTCGAGCGTGGCCTTCTCCCCCCCTTTTGCGATGGGGAGGTGGCTGCTCACAGCCCAATGGTGAGTTGCTCCTCGCGCTGCGTGCACTGGTCACCGGGTCGGCCGGGAACGGGCTTGGGGGGGGCTTAGGTGTCCATGACGGCCAGGGACCAGCACCAGCCGGCCAGCTCGCGGGCGATCGCGGTGTTGGCGACGGTGTGCTTCTTCTTGTGCGCGGACAGGACCTGCCAGCGTTGGTGCAGGCGCCGGTTGCCGGCGTCGCCGCGTTCGGCTGCTGCGGCCGGGGCCAGTGCCCACCGGTCGTGCATCGTCTTGCCTGGCTTGTAGGCGGCCTTGTGGTGCCAGGCTGCCTCGATCAGCAGGCGTCGGGCGTGGGGGTTGCCTGCCTTGGTGATCGCTCCGCGGTTCTTCGACTCTCCCGAGGAGTGCTCGGAGGGCACCAGCCCCAGGTAGGCAGCGATGGTGGAGCCGGTGAACCGGTGCCAGTCGCCGAGCTCGACGGCCAGCGCGAACGCGGTCAGGGTGTCGATCCCGCGCAGGCAGGCCAGGCGGTGGGTGAGGTCGGTGAACTCGCTGTCGGCGGCCAGGGCGCTGATCTGCTTGTCCATCCGCTTGCGGTCGGTGACCAGGCCGGTGGCCCGGGCGTAGTACTGCTCGAACGCCGTCCTGGTGCCGGGCCTGGTGAAGGTGATCTGCCGCAGCCACGCGTCGTGCTTGCCGGTCCAGGCGTCCCCGCCGTCGTAGACGTGGCCGTGGCGCAGCAGCAGCTTGCCCAGCCGGTGCCGGGTGGCCATCAGGTCCCGGCGCAGGTCGTCACGGGCCCGGACCAGGTCGCGTGCGTCCTCCTCGGCCTGGGTCGGCACCCGCACCGAGGTGATCTCGTCCAGACGCAGCAGCCGGGCCAGCAGCAACGCGTCGCGCTTGTCGGTCTTGACCCGGTCCCCGCTGGGCCGCAGCAGCTTGGAGGGTGCCGCGACCTCGCAGCCGAACCCGGCCGCCCGCAAAGCCCGGACCAACCCGTACCCGGTCGGGCCCGCCTCGTAGGTCGTGGCCACCGGCCCGTGCTCCTCGGCGACCTTCCGCACCCACTCGACCACCGCCGCCACCGCCGGACCGACCGTGGCACTGACCACCTCCCCGGTGACCGTGTCGATCGCCGCTGCCCGCACCGAGCGTGCGTGCACGTCCATCCCGATACTTGTACGCTCCGTAAACACCGGGGCCTCCTACACATGTGGTACCCGAGCAGGCCGTTCCTGCCCGCTAACCCACGAATCTGTGTCAGGTTGGCCCCGGCCCGCAACCACGACCTCGACGCCGCGGCTACTTCATACGGTCTGAGGTGGGTGCCGGACCCTGCCACCGCGCGCAGCGCAGGGGGCCGGGCATGCTGGGCCCCATGAGCACGAGCACCTCGCACCCCGGAGGCTGGCAGCACCGGCGGACCCAGCGCGCCCGGCTGCTGCGGTTCGCGAGCGCGGCGCGTCGACCGGCCGGGTTCGGCTACCTCGACGAGCGGGGGTATGTGGTGCCCTCCCGACCCGTCGAGCTGTGGATCACCTGCCGGATGACGCACGTCTTCGGGCTGGGTCTGCTGGCGGGGGAGCCGCCGGTCGAGGGAGGGCCGGACGCGGCGGAGCTGCGGGAGCTCGCCGAGCACGGGGTGAGGGCGCTGCTCGAGGGGCCCCTGCACGACCGGCAGCACGGCGGCTGGTTCGCCGCCGTCGACGACGACGGGGTGGTGGACGCCGCGAAGCAGGCCTACGCGCACGCGTTCGTGGTGCTCGCCGCCAGCACGGCGGCGACCGCGGGCCTCGCGCGCGGCGAGGATCTGCTCGCCGCCGCGCTGCTGGTGCAGGAGCAGCGCTTCTGGGACGAGGACGCCGGGATGGTCGTGGAGGAGTGGGACGGCCCGTGGTCGCGGCTGGACACCTACCGCGGGGCGAACTCGGCGATGCACACGGTCGAGGCCTACCTGGCCGTCGGTGCCGCGACGGGGGACCGCCGCTGGCACGGGCGGGCGGCGCGGATCGCCGGGCGGGTGGCCGGCTGGGCGCAGGAGAGGGACTGGCGGGTCCCGGAGCACTTCGACCAGGACTGGCGGCCGCTGCCCGAGCACAACCAGGAGCGGCCGGCCGACCCGTTCCGGCCCTACGGCGCGACGGTCGGGCACGGCCTGGAGTGGGCGCGGCTGATGGTGACGGTGCACACGGCGTCCGGCGGTGCCCACCCCGGGCTGATGTCGGCCGCGGTGGGGCTGGCCGAGCGGGCCGTCGCCGACGGGTGGGCGGCGGACGGTCACGACGGGTTCGTCTACACCACCGACTGGGAGGGTCGACCGGTCGTGCGCCAGCGGATGCACTGGGTGGTGGCCGAGGCGATCGCCGCCTCGACGGTCCTGCACTGGGCCACGGGGCGGGCGCGGCACGCGGCCGACCTGGCGCGCTGGTGGGACTACGCCGACCGGCACCTGGTCGACCCGGCCGACGGCTCGTGGCGGCACGAGCTGGAGCCGGACGGCACGCCGGCGGCCACGACGTGGTCGGGCCGGCCGGACGTCTACCACGCCTACCAGGCGGCGCTGGCCGCCGACACCCTCGGTGCGCCGTCCTTCGCGGCCGCGCTCGGCGGGCGGCGGATGACAGGGTGGGGCGCATGAGCATCCGCACCGCCATCGTGGGCTACGGGCTGGGAGGACGCTACTTCCACGCTCCCTTCCTGGCCGCCGACCCCTCCTTCACCGTCGCCGCCGTCGTCACCGGCGACCCGGACCGGGCCGCCGCGGCCCGGGCCGACCACCCGGGGGTCGAGGTCGTGCCGGACCTGGACAGGCTGCTCGCGCGCGCCGGCGACCTCGGTCTGGACCTCGCGGTGGTCTCCACCCCTCCGGCGCGCCACGCCGAGCAGGCCGGCGCGGCGCTCGAGGCGGGGCTGCACGTGGTCGTGGACAAGCCGGTGACCGTGACCGGCGAGGAGGGACGCGGACTGGTGGCGCTGGCCGAGCGCGCTGGAAGGGTGCTCACGGCATACCAGAACAGGCGGTGGGACGGGGACTTCCTCACCCTGCGCAGCCTCGTCGAGGCCGGCGGCCTGGGGGCGGTGCTGCGGCTGGAGTCGCGCTTCGAGCGGCGCAAGCCCGCCGAGTCCAAGGCGTGGAAGGCGGGCCCGCCCGGCACCGGCGCGGGGCTGCTCTACGACCTGGGTGCCCACCTGCTCGACCAGGCGGTCCAGCTGCTCGGTCCCGTCGAGGACGTGTATGCCGAGCTGCTCCACCGGCGCGCGGGCGGCGGGTCCGACGACGACACCTTCGTGGCCCTGCAGCACGCCGGTGGCGCGGTGTCGCACCTGTGGATGAGCGCCGTGGTGGCCCAGCCCGGCCCGCGCTTCCGGGTGGTGGGCTCGGAGGCGGGCTTCACCTCCTGGGGGCTCGACCCCACCGAGACACAGCTGACGACCGGCACCGCGTCCACCGACCCCCGCCTGGGGGTGCGCGAGGAGGACGCGGACGCGCTCGTCGGCGTGGAGGGCGAGGAGCGGCGGATGCCGCTGGAACGGGGGGACTACGGGGCGTTCTACCGCGGGGTGGCGCAGGCCGTGACGACCGGTGCGCCGCCGCCGGTCGACCCGCGGGACAGCGTCGCGGTGATCGAGCTCATCGAGCGGATCCACCGGGAGTTCCCGGTGCGGCGGCCGCGCGGCTGAGGGCTGAAGGTCCTGCTCGGAGGGCTGGGCACGCGCACCGCGGCTGAGGGCGCGGGACGGGACCACGAGGGCCGGTCAGCGCTCCGGGACGCGCGCCACGACCTCGCCGTGCACCATCGCGAACCAGGCGTCCGGGTCCTGGGACCACGCGGCCCAGGCGGTGGCGAAGTCCTCGAGGTCGGCTGCCGTCGCCAGCCCGGCGTCCACGGCCTGCGTCGCAAAGGCCGAATGGCGTGCGCGCTCGACCCACTGCCCGCCCCACCATGCGCGCTCGTCAGGGGTCGCGTAGGACCAGGTCGACGTGCTCGGCTCGATCTGGGTGAGCCCGGCGGCGCGGGCCCAGGCGAGGACGTGGCGCGCGGCGTCCGGCTCGCCGCCGGCGAGCCGCGCGGTCCTGCGGTAGGTCTCCAGCCACCGGTCGAGCCCGTCCGACCCGGGGTGCCACGACATGGAGCCGTAGTCGGCGTCCCGGAAGGCGACGAGCCCGCCCGGGCGGACCACCCGCACGAGCTCACGCAGCGCGGCGACCGGGTTGGCCAGGTGCTGCATGACCTGGTGCGCGTGGGCGACGTCGAAGCTGTCGTCCTCGAAGGGCAGCGCGTAGGCGTCGCCGACCTGGAACACCGTGGTCGTGTCGCCCCGCTCCGCGGCCGCTCGTCGGGCGGCGTCCAGGGCCGCCTCCGCGCTGTCCACCCCGACCACCCGGCCGTCCGTGCCGACCGTCCCGGCGAGGTCCAGGGTGATCGTCCCCGGCCCGCAGCCGAGGTCGAGCAGGCGCATGCCCGCGCGGAGGTGTGGGAGCAGGTATGCCGCGCTGTTCGCCGCGGTCCGTGCCCCGTGGGAGTCGAGGACGCTGCTGTGGTGGCCGTGCACGTAGGTCGAGGTCACGCGCACGAGCCTAGGCCGTGCGTCGTCGGCGGAGCTCGGCCCGGGAGGGGAGGACCCGCAGACGAACGCCTGGTCCGTCGGGCGTAGTGTCCGGACCGACGGCAGTCGCGACAGATCGAGGCGAGGACCCATGACCCCTACGACCGACGGAGCAGAGGTGCTCGCCCGGCTCGACGCGTGCGAGGAGGCGTGGGCACGGGCGCTCGCCGGCGTCGCGGACGACCTGGACCGCCCCAGCGCGGCGGAGGGCTGGTCGATGCGGGACGTCGCCGACCACGTCACGGGCGGAGGTGACCGCGTCCGCCGGCTCGTGACCGGGCACCTCGACGACGCGGCGACCCGGGACCGTGACTACCGGGGTGGACCCGGTGGAGACCTTCTGGGAGCACGAGCGCGCCTTGCGAGCGGTGGTGACGAGCGAGGACCTGGGACGTGTCGTACCGCACCGGGCGGGTCCGCGGCGGGTGGACGCGGTGCTGCTGATGCGGGCCGGTGACGTCGCCCTGCACGCCTGGGACGTCGCCTCTGCTGCAGGCCAGCCCTGGCCCGTCGACGAGGACCTCGCAGGGTGGCTGCTGGAGGCCGCCGCACCCGTCATCGAGGAGCTGCGGCAGCTCGGATTCTTCGCCGCCCCGCTCCCCGCGGCGGGGGGCAGCAACAGGGAGCGGCTCCTGGCCCTCGCGGGGCGCAGGAGCACCGCTTCCTGATCCCGGAGCGCGGCAGCCCTCCTCCTGGTCCCCGAGCGCGACAGCACTCCTCGCGCGGCTCCGTCGGACCGGGACGGGATCCGCGCACGCGTCTGCTCGCGTGCGTGAGCCACTCACCGGACTGGTCCGTGCACGCCATACCGTCTGCTCGCGTGCGTGAGCCACTCACCGGAGTGGTCCGTGCACGCCATACCGTCTCCTCGCGTGCGTGAGCCACTCACGGGAGTGGTCCGTGCACGCCAGACCGGCTCCTCGCGGACGTGACCGGCTCAGCGGTGCCGCTCCGCGCGGGCGCGCAGCGCCGCAGGGTGGGGTCAGGTGGCCGGGAGGTGCACGGCATACACGACCCTGGTGGCCGTCCCGGTGCCCTCACCCACGCCCGGGTCGGTGGACCAGCGCTCCTCCTCGAGGACGAGCAGGCGCAGGGGGCCACCGCCGTCGGGCACGCCGATGCGGCCGCTCCACGTCGCAGTGCCTCCCTCGCGCGTGACGTCGAGCTCGACGGCGCCGGCCCCGTCGTCGACCCAGCCGAGCTCCTCGTCGGCGACCGCCGGGTCGCGCCGCTGCACCCGCACCGTCATCCGCGCCAGGGAGGCCCCGTCGGTGCGCACGCCGTCGGGGTCGGCGACGGCGTCGTAGGAGGGCCCGGCCACGGTGACGGTGCGGTTCGCCGGGTCGTCCGCACCGGTCACGACGGTCGCGACCCGGTCGGGCAGCGTCTGGAGGATGTCCACGAGCACGGGCGCCGACAGGTGGCACCCCGGCAGCGAGCTCGGCTGGTAGCGGACTAGCGAGAGCCGCAGGAAGGGCTGGTAGGCGGTGCCGGTGTCGACGTCGACGTCGCAGTACCACCGCCCGGACGCCTCGTCGAAGGCCGGCTCGAAGCCCACCACCTGCACGGGCCGGGTGCCGCCGGGCAGCGGCAGGAAGGGGGAGGTGGTGCTCGCGCCGCCCAGCAGGTCCGCAGAGAGGTTCTCCGGCACCGTGCCGCGCCGCGCGGGGTCGGCCGCGAGGATCGAGATCCGGTCGTAGTCCTCGACCTCGGGGGAGACGACGGGCCGGCCGGTGACGACGCCGAGGAGCTCGCCGTCGCCGGAGGCGTACCACCCCCGGGCCATCCACACCCGCACGCCCCCGCCGCGGCGGGTCACGGTCGTGCGTCCGTCCTCGACCGTCGACTCCCATCCCAGGGTCGGTATGGCGTGCAGCACCGCGGGCGGCGGCGGCACCGCCGAGCTGGGCACGTCGAGCTCGACCCCTGCGCCGGTCACGCTGGTCCGCCCGGGCTGCTCGAGCCACGCGGCGGGGAAGTCCTCGCGGAAGGAGGAGGCGGCGGTGGCGGTCCAGGTGACCCTCCGGTGGCGGGTGTCGCCGAACTCGTGCGCCTGCGGCCAGGAGCGCGCGGTCCGCTCCCGGGGCCGGGTGTCGAAGCTGATCATGCGCTCGCCGAGCAGGCTGACGGCCGCGCGTTCGTCGTCCGGCGGGGCGGCGGTGACGCGTGACAGGGGCAGGGCGAAGGCCGTCGACGCGGAAGCCACCCGGCGCGGCGGCCCGCCCGGCTCGTCGACCCACTCCGACCAGCTCCCGCCGACCTCGACCCGGTCGGTGCTGGCCGGGTCCACCGGGACGAGGCCCGCGAGGTCGAAAGAGGTCTGGGCCACGTCCCTGCGGCCGGTCAGCCGGTCCAGGTCCGGGACGACGAGCGGGTGCTGCACGGCGTGGACCAGCTCGAGCTCGTGCCAGGGGGTGACCAGCCAGGAGCTGTTCGTCTTGATCAGCCCGACGGCGCGGTCGAGGTCGTCGCCGGTCAGCTCCTCCTCGCACCAGGACAGGATCCCCATGAGGTCGAGCTGCTCGACGACGGACAGCAGCCGCACGCGAAGGGTGGTGGCCTGCGGCAGCCTGACCGTGAGCACCCGGGTCTGCTCGTCCCAGGTGGTGCCGGCTCCGCCGTCGTCACCGGTGCCGGTCAGCCGCAGCCGGAACGGGCGCGGGCGGTGCCACACCGCGCCGGCCGTCTCCACCCGCAACCCCTCCTCCGGGGTGCCGGGCAGCCCGCGCAGGAGCACGGCGGCGGCGAGCGGGTCCGGCAGGTAGGGCAGCTCGACCGTCGGTGTGTCGAGCACCACGTAACGGGCCGGCTCCCGAGCGTCCCTCGGCTCGGGGCCGGTCTCGGGAGCGGCGGGGATCTGGACGACCCTCGCCCCCGGCAGGCCCGGGTCGTCGAAGGTGCCCTTCTCGCGAGTGGCGATGTCGAACGCCGCCCGGATCTCGTCCAGCTGCGCCGGCGTCGGCGGCGTGCCGTCCGAGGACATCGCGACGTCGAGCATGCCGTGCCGCTCGACCGTCTCGAAGGCGGCCTTCGGAGGCGCGACGTGCCGGTCGTCGTGCGGGCGGTAGGGCTCCAGCCCCAGCTCCTCGAGGTCGCCGGCGCTGCCGGCGGCGTAGGCCTGCGGGTCCGAGCCGACGTCGCTGCGCACGACGAGGCGCAACGCCGAGGCGCCCTCGCCGAAGGGCTGGGCGGGGACGACCGCCGGGGCCGGCACCGGCTCGAAGCGCAGGTAGGGGGTGGCGCCCTGGGCGGGGACGGCCGGGGTCGCGGCCGCGGGCGAGGCCAGCCAGGAGTCGGCCTCCTCCAGGGTGAGCCCGCCGCCCGCCAGGTCGACCTCGCGCAGCCGCACCCGGTAGGCGTGCCCGAACCGCAGCCTGGGAAGGCTTCCCGGGGCGACCCGGCTCTCCAGGGACAGCCCCATCGTGGTGTGCGGGTCGTTGCCGACCCTGGCCGGCAACGTCTCCGGCGCGTCCTCGTCGGGTGCCCGCGCGTCGCGGCTGAGCGAGGCGCCGGGCCGGGGGGCCGACAGGCTCCACCCGTCCCAGGTGGCGAGCACCTCGGGCACGTAGAGCTCGGAGTCCGGGTCGGGGTCGGTCCCGGGGGGCACGGGCGGGCCGGCGAGGGACACGGTCAGGAAGCCCTCGCCGGGCATCGGCGCCAGCGTCCCGGCGAACCTCTCCGCGCGTGCGGTGAGGACCCGTGCGTGCAACGAGCGCCAGTGCGGGCCGGTGGTCGTGTCCAGCACGTCGAGCCGGTGCCCGCGCACGAGGTCCTCGGCGTGCAGCTCGGTCACCTCGTCGAGCTCGGCGAGGGTGTCGTGCTCCAGGGCCCGCACGAACTCCTGCTGCAACGACCCCGCGCGTCCGGTGTGCACCAGGCCCAGTCCGGTGGTCCGCAGGGCCGGCAGGCCGGCGGCGTCGGGCTGGCCCAGCGGCCGCTCGGCGGGGGAAGATGCGGGTCGGGCGACGGTCGCGGCCAGGTTGAGCGTCTTGAGCAGCGCGCCGTCGACGTCCACCTGGTTGAGCGCGAACGCCGTCTGCGGGACCGGCGCCAGCCCGGTCGGGACGCCGCCGGCGGGGCCGAGCGGGTCGGGCACCGCCCGTGCCGCGACGAAGAGCGTCCCGTGGTCCGGGTCGTCGTCGGGCACGTCGTCGTGGACGTAGGCGGTCAGGTGGCTCAGCTGGGACCTGCTGACCCCGTCCTGGCCCGCCGGCGCGGGCAGCGTGGGCACGACGGCCAGCAGTCCGGGTGCGTCGGCGGCGGCGCGCGGCAGACCCTCGTCGAGGACGAGGTCCACGACGAGGCCGAGCCGGCGCAGCAGGTCCGGGTGGTCGCCCAGTGCGCCGAGCATCTGGTGCAGGTCGACCCGGTCGCGGTATGCCGTCCCGTCCGGCGGCAGGTCCACGGGCTGCTGCTCGGGCCGGGTGTGGAAGAGGAGGGCCCGCTCGTGCTCGGACCAGGACCCGGGCGGCATGGGCTCCACCGGTGCGGCCCTGCCGCGGGCGCCGGCCCGGGCGGCCGCCGAGCGCGCGCGGGCGTCCTGGAGCAGCGCGCCCACGAACTGCTTGCGGTCCTCGGTGGTGCGGACCTCGCCCAGGCGGCCGTCGAGCGTGCGCAGGAAGGGGCCGAGCAGCTCGTCGAGCCCGACGCGGTGCCCGCGCTCCTCACGAGGCGCGCCCCGGGCCTCGTCCCGTCGCAGCGGCACCAGGTCGGCGCCGTGGACCGCCGTGGTCGCGTAGAGCCTGCGCAGGTCGGACAGCACCGCCCGCACGCCGTAGGTGACCAGCGGCCGGTCGGCGTGGTCGGCGAACCGGAAGGGCATCACGGGCGTCTCGGGCGGGAAGAGCGCGGCCCACAGGTCGGCGTCGGGCGCGGGCCCGGCGACGCTGGCGGGGAAGGAGGTCCCGTCGACCTCCACGTGCCAGGTCGCGGCCGCCACGTGGGTCGGCCAGGCGAGCAGGTCCGGCAGGTCGGCCAGGACGTTGCCCTCGCTGCGCAGCCGCGGGGCGAGGAAGGCGGCCAGGCGTGGCAACCCTGCGGGTGTCGTGCCCTGGGGCAGGGCGATCCACTGCAGCTTCTGCTCGGCGCTCATGGTCCCTCCTCGGCGAAGGCGAGGCAGTAGGCCTCCCAGTCGTCCGGCTCCATCACCTGGTCGAGGGTGGGGTCGCCGGACGCGCCGGCGAAGCGGCGCTCGACCGAGAGCGTGACGCTGGTGGAGAAGAACGCCACCTTCACGCCGACCGTCAGCGACGCCTGCCCCCAGATCTCGCTGCGGCCCCCTCCCTTGTCCCGCCAGGTGAAGGCCAGGTAGAACTCCAGCGACACGCAGATCAGGCCGAGCACCGAGAGGTGGCCGCCCATGCGCAGGTAGCCGGTGAGCTGGGTGACCTGCGCGGTCATCCCGAAGTAGACCCCCGCCATGACGTAGACCCCGCCGCTGGCCACGCCGATGTCGAGACTGACGTTGCCGCCGAACTCGATCGAGGCCTCGATCTCCTCCACCCCGTTGGCGCTGATGCCGAGGGCGAAGAAGCCGCCCCCGCCGAAGAGGGTGACGGTGACGAGGAAGGGGTGGTGCCGCTCGGACAGCGCGAAACGCAGCCCGGCGGCCTTGCCGACGAAGGGCACCGACAGCGAGGAGGACAGGGCGAGGTTCTGCAGCGAGAAGACGCCCACCCCGATCGTCGGCACGGCGAGGCTGAACCCGGCCCGGATGCCCTGCTCGTCCACCGTGACCGCGGGCGGGTCGCTGAAGCCGTTGCCCGGCAGCAGGTCGCGCAGCGTGTTGACGAACTCCAGCGCCCCGACGAAGGTGAGCGAGACGCCCTGCGCGCTCACGTCCGGCTTGCGCCCCGGAAGGGTCTCGAAGCGCAACGTGCCGAAGCGCAGCTCGGCGACCCCGGCGAAGACCATCGAGAAGCCGCTGAGCTCACCGACCACGTGGACCTGCGGGGCGGCCTCGTCGGCGAGCACCGTGGTCACCACGTCGAGGACGAACCTGGCGCCTCCCACCTCCAGGAGCGGGGTGAGGCCGGGGTCCGTCCTCAGCACGGGCTTCCACAGGAAGCGGGTCCGCACGCCGACCGGCGCACCGGAGCCGTCCCGCAGCACGCGGGAGCGCAGGATCGGCACCTCCAGGCGGGTGTCGGGGTCGTCCCGCATCGCGTCCAGGGCATCGTCCGGGACGTCGCCCCGGGTGTACAGGTCCGGCGTCGCCGCAGGGACCGGTCCCAGAAGCCGGGCGAGCGGCACGGTGCCGAAGAGCTTCATACCCCCGAAGAGGGCGGACAGGCCGACCGCGTCGAGCCCGCCGGCCAGCGCCGAGGACACCAGCCCGGCCCGCGCGGAGAGGGTGTCCAGGTCCATGCTCGGGGCGGAGAGCCCGCCTCCCTCGGCGGCCCCCATGTCCAGGCGCGCGGCGGCCCCGACGATCGTCGCGAAACCGCCCGTCGGGTTCTGGGCCGGGTCGAGCCCGTGCGCGAGGTAGTCGGGGGTGAGCCTGACCTCGTGGAGCTCCGCGGAGCCGGTGAGCCGGTCCAACGGCTCCAGCGCGACGCCGGCCGAGCCGAGGCGGGACACCCAGGAGGGCCGGTAGCCGGGCAGGGGTGCCCCGGGCCGGCGCAGGTCCAGCGCGAAGGTCAGCGCCCCGACCGGGCTGCTCGTGGCCTCGGGCGAGGCGGCACCGGTCCGGTCGGCCAGCGCCAGGACCTGGCCCGAGAGCACGGCCCGCCGCCGTGAGTCCGGCCCCTGGACGAATGCGGCGACGACGCCCGCGCCGTCAGCAGCCGCGACCTCCGGGACGAACATGAGCGGCCGGCTGTAGGCGACCCGCCGCCCGAGCCAGTCGGTGCCGACGAGGTCGAAGAGCACGTCCTGGCCGGCGGCCCGCAGCCACCACGGCTTCTTCAGGGCGTCCTCGAGCTCGATCTGCACCACTTCCTGGATCCGGCGCAGGCTCATCCGGCGGCCGAACCAGCGCTGCAGCTGTGCCGCCCGCTCGCCGGGCCCGGGGTCCATCGGCAGGTCGAGCGCCGGCGAGGACAGGGTGGTGATCTCGACCGCGCGTAGCGGCATCTCGCGGCCGCCGTGCGGGAAGCCCTCGGCCAGCCCGGCGGTGTCCAGGAGCGGTTGGGTGATGAGGACCTGGTAGTGCTGTCGCAGATAGCCCTGCGTCCCGTAGACGCCGTAGGTCCCGTGGGGTCCCTGCCGGGTGCCCACCTGGGCCGCCTCGTAGCGCCGCTCCGTGACCCGCACGACGACGGCCCGGTGGCCGGTGTCGACGAAGCCGCGCCGGACGACCTCGACGCGCTGGTCGCGGCCCAGGCCGGCCACGTGCACGTAGCGCGCCAGCGACGGTGCGTCCGCCCCCGGTCCGCCCAGCCAGGCCACCGCTCCCTGGGGCGGGTCGAAGCTGCCCTGCAGCCGGACCGAGGCGCCCAGGCTGGTGAGCACGACCCGCTCGCCCTCCAGCGGCACGGGCGCGGGCCGGCGCTGCCGGAGGAGGAGCCTGGCCCACGCCGCGGACGACGTGCCCCGTCCGCGGCGGGGCGGGGCGGTGAAGCCCGAGGTCAGGGTGACCAGGTCCGTCAGGTCGGTCAGTGCCATCGAGGTGGTCATCCGGTCCGGGACGGCTCTGGCGTGCAGCGCCCGCAGGGGGACCGGAGCCCGGGTGGGCGGTGAGCTCCCGTCACCGGGATCCCCGCCCCGGTCGTCGGGGAGGAGCCGGGTGTGCCACAGCTCGGTGCGTCCGCCGAGGGTGACCGCCGCGGTCGCGTGCACCCAGCGGGTCGGGCCGACGGGGCTGATGAGCAGCCGGTAGGGGAACTCGATCGCCGTCTCGTCCTCGCCCGGAGGGGCCGGCGAGGGACCGGAGGCCGTGCCCGGGGGCAGGGCTCCCGGTGCCAGGACAGGCTCCAGCCCGTCCCAGTCGAGCAGCCCGGCGAGGCTGAGCGGCACCGTGGCGACGTCGTCCGGGAGGGCGAAGACCAGCCGGCTCGGGCCGGCGGCGAGGGTGGCGACCGGCGGCGGCCCGGCCGGCTCCTTGGACCCGGTGAACTCGTAGTGGGCCCGCTCGGCGACGTGCTGCGGCGGCAGCTCGACGGCGAACCGTGCCGGCTGACCCGGGTCGATGCGCTCCAGCACCGTGCCGTCGGCGGACGGCTGCAGGTTGACGAGGCGTACGTCGAGGACGAGCAGGTCCTGCGGACGGAGGAGGCGCAGACGGTCCGGCATGCCGATCCCCGGGAGGAGTGCGGAGGACGCCCAGCGGCGTCGGGTGCGGGCGGACAGCGTCGCCGCTGCCCCGATGGCGGTGCAGGACCGCCCCCACGAACAGGCTCTCGGCACGCAGACCCCAGGTGCCGTCAGGGACACGGTAGACCCGCGGCTGACGTAGCGTCAACGGCGAGCGTCTGCGGGGGCAGCCCGTCGGCGCGCCCTTGTGTAGTCTCGTCCGGTCCGGACGTCGCGGGAGGTATGGGTGCTGGCGGTGCACGCCCTGTGGTCGCAGGACCGCCTGTGCCTGTGGGGCGAGGACTCCGAGCCTGCGGTGACCAGCCCGAGCGAGGCGGTGCGCACCGCGCGGCCCCACCCGTTCGCGGTGGCCGCCCGGGACCTGGTCACCGCGCTGAGCCCGGCGCCCGCAGAGGCCGTGACCGGCGGTCCGTGGGGCACGCCCGGTCGGGCGACGACGGCCGTCACGGGGTCCACGGGCGAGCTCGAGCTGCTCCTTCCCTCGTCGCGGCGCTCGCCGCTCGACTCGCCCGAGCTCGTCCGCACCACCCCCCGTCGGCCCGGCCGCACGGCGCCGGTCCTGCTGCCCTGGACGGTGCCCGTCGTCCGCCTCGAGCCTGCCGCGGCGCTGGCGTGGCTGCTCGACGACGCCGGTGGGGCGGGGGCCAGGCCGGGTGCCTCGGTCGCCTGGCTCCGCGACCTGGCGCGGTTCGCCGACGAGCTGACCGAGCGCGGCCGGGTGCTGCCGAGCCTCGTCCGCGCGGACACTGCCGCGCAGGCCGGTCGCGCCGCGTGGCGCCCGGTCCTGCAGGGACCCGACGTCCTCGCCCACCAGCAGCTGGTCACCGCCGTGCCGCCGGTCTGCCGGGCCGAGCAGGGCGCGCCGGCCGCCCGCAGGATCGTCGAGCGGGCCCTGCTCCGGCTGGTCGACACCTGCGTGCGCGAGCGGCTCGGCGACCACGGGGCGCTCCTGCCGCCCCGCCGTGGACGACGACCGGCCCGGACGCCGGCGGCCGAGGCGTGGCTGGCCGCCCTCACCGGTCCGCACGGCGCCTTCGACGCCGATCCTGCGCAGCTGGCCGAGCTCGAGCGAGAGCTGCGGCCCTGGGATGAGGTCGGCACCGGGGTGGTCGGGCCCGCGCGGGCGACGTTCCGCCTGGGCGAGCTGCGCCCGGACGACGAGGACGCCGCTGCCCGCTGGCGCCTCGAGTTCCTCCTGCAGTCCACCGACGACCCCAGCCTGCTCATCCCGGCCGGTCAGGCGTGGACCGACGCGTCGGCGCTGGGGCGCTGGGTCGAGCGCCCGCACGAGCTGCTCCTGACCGAGCTCGGCAGGGCCAGCCGGGTCTGGCCGGCCCTGTCCCCGGGACTGCGGTCCGCCCGCCCCGACGGGCTGGACCTGGACACGGCAGGTGCCCACGACTTCCTGCTGCACGGTGCCGGCGCGCTGGAGGAGGCCGGCTTCGGCGTGCTCGTCCCGGACTGGTGGCGCCGCCGCCGCCGGGTGGGTATGAAGCTGCGCACCTCCACCCGTACCGACCCCCGCGAGGCCGGCCGGTTCGGCCGCGACCAGCTCTGCGACTTCGAGTGGACCCTGGCGGTCGGCGACGAGTCGCTCACCGCCGAGGAGATCGCGGCGCTCACCGCCACCAAGGCCCCGCTGGTGCAGCTGAGGGGCCGGTGGGTGAGCGTCGACCCCGAGCAGGTGCGTCTGGGGCTGGAGTTCCTCGCCGAGCAGGGACGCGGCCGGACCAGCGCGGCCCAGGTGCTGGCGCTGGCCGCCGCCCACCCCGAGGACCACGACCTGCCGCTCGAGGTGACCGGCGTCGAGGCGGACGGGTGGCTCGGGGCGATGCTCGAGGGGACCGCCGCCCAGCAGCTGCGCCCGGTCCGGCCGCCCGAGACGCTGCTGGCCAGGCTGCGGCCCTACCAGGAGCGCGGGCTGTCCTGGCTCAGCTTCCTCGCCGACCTCGGGATGGGCGCGTGCCTGGCCGACGACATGGGGCTGGGCAAGACCCTGCAGCTGCTCGCCCTGGAGACCACCGAGCGCGACCGGCCGCGCGTCGAGCCGGACCTGCCGCCCACGCTGCTGCTCTGCCCGATGTCCCTGGTCGCCAACTGGCAGGCCGAGGCGACCCGGTTCGCCCCGCACCTGCGCGTCCACGCCCACCACGGCCCGGCCCGGCTGCGCGGGGAGGAGCTCGCGGGGGTGGCCGCGGACAGCGACCTGGTGCTCACCACATACCCGACCGCGGTGCGCGACCTGGACGACCTCGTCCGGGTGCCCTGGCACCGGGTCGTGCTCGACGAGGCGCAGGCGATCAAGAACCGGCACTCGCGCACGGCCAGGGCGGTGCGCCGGCTGGAGGGCTCCCACCGGGTGGCGCTCACCGGCACCCCCGTGGAGAACCGGCTGGGGGAGCTGTGGTCGATCATGGACTTCCTCAACCCGGGGCTGCTCGGCAGCGCCGAGTCGTTCCGGACGAGGTATGCGGTGCCGGTCGAGCGGCACGCCGACCCCGACGCCGCCGAGCGGCTGCGGCGGGTGACGCGGCCCTACGTGCTGCGCAGGGTCAAGACCGACCCCACGATCATCGACGACCTGCCGGAGAAGATCGAGGTCACCGAGCACTACCGGCTCACCACCGAGCAGGCCGCCCTCTACCAGTCGGTCGTGGACGACATGATGGCCAGGATCGAGGAGTCGGACGGGATCGAGCGCCGGGGCAACGTGCTCGCGGCGATGACCAAGCTCAAGCAGGTGTGCAACCACCCGGCGCAGCTGCTGCACGAGCGCGGCGCGGCCCTCGGCCGCCGCTCGGGCAAGGTGCTGCGGCTGGAGGAGATCACCGAGGAGGTCCTGGCCGAGGGGGACCGGGCGCTGCTGTTCACCCAGTACGCCTCGTTCGCCGAGCTGGTGGTGCCGCACCTGGCGGCCCGCTTCGGGCGCGACGTGCTCTACCTGCACGGCGGCACCTCGCGGACGGCGCGGCAGGAGATGGTCGAGCGGTTCCAGTCCGGCGACGGGCCGCCGTTGTTCGTGCTGTCCCTCAAGGCCGGCGGGACCGGGCTCAACCTGACCGCCGCGAACCACGTCATCCACCTGGACCGCTGGTGGAACCCCGCGGTGGAGAACCAGGCGACCGACCGCGCCTTCCGGATCGGGCAGAAGCGCAACGTGCAGGTGCGCAAGTTCGTCGGCACCGGCACGCTGGAGGAGAAGATCGAGGCGATGCTGCAGGACAAGGCCGCGCTGGCCGACCTCGTCGTCCGGGACGGGGAGAGCTGGCTGACCGAGCTGTCCACCGGCGACCTGCGCGAGCTGCTCAGCCTCTCGGAAGGAGCCGTCGGTGAGTAAGGACTCCTTCTACCCGCCGTCGCGGCCCCGTGCCGTCGAGGGCGGGATCCGGGCTCGCAGCGCCCGGGGCGCGATCGCGCGGACCTGGTGGGGCGCGCGCTTCATCGAGGTGCTGGACAGCGTCGTCGTCGGCGGGCGGATGCAGCGGGGCAGGACCTACGCGCGCAAGGGCCAGGTGGTCTCCCTCGAGGTCGACGCCGGGACCGTCAGCGCGGTCGTCCAGGGCAGCCGCGCCCGGCCCTACCGGGTGCGGGTGGGTGCCACGACCTTCGGCAAGGCGCAGTGGGCGCAGGTGGAGCGGGCCCTGGCCGACGATGCCTGGTACCTCGCCCGGCTCCTGGCGGGGGAGATGCCCGAGGACATCGAGGAGGTCTTCGCCGGCGTCGGGCTCAGCCTGTTCCCCTCGAGCGCGGACGACCTGTCGATGGACTGCTCCTGCCCCGACTGGAGCGTGCCGTGCAAGCACCTGGCGGCCACGCTCTACCTGCTGGCGGAGTCCTTCGACGAGGACCCCTTCCGCATCCTGGCGTGGCGCGGCCGGACCCGGGAGGACCTGCTCGACAACATCGGTGCGGCGGCCGGAGGGCCGCCGGCGGCCGACGCCCGGGAGGAGACCGACGTCCCGCTGGAGGAGCGGCTCGACACCTTCTACCAGCTGCAGGGGGAGCTGCCTGCGTCTGCACCGGCGGCGGTGGCCAGCCTGCTCGGGCAGGTGCCGCAGGTGGCGGTCAGGGTGCGCGGCCGGCCCCTGGTCGAGCTGCTGGGGCCGGCCTACCGGCAGCGTTGACCTCGCTCAGGACGCCCGGGCCGCGGCGACCAGCTCCCGCACGGCGGGCGCGACCTCCGCGGCGAACGTCTCGGT
This sequence comes from Ornithinimicrobium avium, assembly GCF_003351765.1. Taxonomy (NCBI): domain Bacteria; kingdom Bacillati; phylum Actinomycetota; class Actinomycetes; order Micrococcales; family Ornithinimicrobiaceae; genus Ornithinimicrobium; species Ornithinimicrobium avium. The sequence goes on along the minus strand of NZ_CP031229.1, from coordinate 1,037,394 downwards.
CAGCGTCGTGTCGTCGGAGGCCAGCAGGAAGCCGCTGGTCCCGTAGGCCAGGGCGACCCCGGCCAGCTCCTCCGCCCACTGCGCGGGCGGTCCCTGGAGGAACCCGCCGCCCCGGGCGGCGAACCGCCCGCCGATGTTGAGCAGCCGGCGCACCTCGCCCGGCTCGCGGCCGGCGGCCACGGCCGCGTCGTCGATCCGCTCGTTCATCCCGGCAAGACTCCTGGCGCCGCCGGGCAGGTACTGCAACGAGGGCAGCCACCCGTCGGCGAGCCTGCCGACCAGGCGCAGCATGCGGGGTTTGTAGGCGCCCACCCAGATCCCGATCGGGTGCGCCGGCGCGGGGCCCCGCTTCGCGCCGTGGACGTCGTAGTGCGTGCCGCGCACCGACAGCCCGCCGCGCTCCTGCGGGTCCCAGACGCCGCGGATGATCGCGATCGCCTCCTCGAGGGCCTCGACGGACTCGCCGGGGCTGCGTCGCGGACCGCCCATCGCGGCGATGCCGTCCCAGAAGCCGCCGGCGCCCAGGCCGAGCTCGACGCGGCCGCCGCTGAGCAGGTCCAGGGAGGCCGCGGCCCGTGCCAGCACGGCGGGCGGACGCAGCGGCAGGTTGGTGACGTTGGGGGCGAGCCGGACGCGCTCGGTGCGAGCTGCGGCATACCCGAGCAGCGTCCAGGTGTCGTGGAACCGGGGGAGGTAGGGGTGGTCCTGGAAGGTGACCAGGTCGAGCCCGGCCCGGTCGGCGACGACCGCCTGCTCGACGGCCTGGTGGACGGGGTGGTTGGTCGGGGTCACGAAGGTGCCGAAGAGCAGGTCGTGGCCGTGGTCGGTGGTCATGGGCTGCTCCTGGTGCCCGCGTCCGTGGGGACGAGGGACACGATGCTGCGGGACACGCTGGCCGCGCGCCGCTCAGTCGCTGGCAACGGCCGCCGCCAGGCGCCCCAGCGTGTCCTCGAGCTGCTCCTCCTCCACGAGCGGGAAGGACACCTTGGCGAGCAGGTCCTTGTCGGTGACCTTGCCCCAGTCGTAGGTGTGGCGCACCTCGGTGCTTCCGGGGCCCTGCGGGAGAAGCTCCCACACCCACTGCCACCCGGGCGGCTCGGTCCCGGCCGGCGCGGTCTCCCACGCGAGCAGCCGGCCGTCGTCGTAGCCGGTGACGTGGTTGTCGGTCTGGTACTCCCCGCCCATGTGGTCACCGGCCATGTTCATCGTGAACGTCTGGCCCACGGCGGTGATGCGGTCGCCGTGGTCGACGGACCGGACGAAGCCGGACCCGTCCAGCTCGACGTGGCGCGAGGGCAGGGAGAGCACGTCGAAGATCTCGGCTGCCGATGCGTCGATGGTCCGGGTGACGGTCAGGCTCGTGTCGTTGCTCATGGCCCGACGCTAACGGCCGGCCCGACCGGGCGCGAGCCCAGGGGGCGGAAGCTCATCGGCCCGGCCGCGACGGGGCACGGGCCCTGGACCGTCAGGCACGATGGACCCGGACCTGACGTCGCCCGACCCGGAGGTATGCAGATGCAGTCGCCAGACAGCCCGCGAAAGGTCACCGTCGCGGTGATCCCCGGCGACGGGATCGGCGCCGAGGTGATGGAGCCGGCCCTGGGGATCCTGGAGGAGATCGGCCCGCGCCACGGCCTGGAGTTCGCCTGGCAGCACCACGGCTGGAGCTGCGAGCACTACACCAGGACCGGCCGGATGATGCCCGCGGACGGGATCGACCAGCTGGCGGGGGCGGACCAGATCCTGCTCGGCGCCGTCGGCTTCCCGGGCGTGCCCGACCACGTGTCGCTCTGGGGGCTGCTGATCCCGATCCGTCGGGCCTTCCGGCAGTACGTCAACCTGCGGCCGGTCAGGCTGCTGCCCGGCATCGAGTGTCCGCTGCGGCTGCGCGAGGGCGAGGACATCGACTTCGTCGTGGTGCGGGAGAACAACGAGGGGGAGTACTCCGAGGTCGGCGGCCGCGTCTATCGCGGGACCGAGGACGAGATCGCGGTCCAGGAGTCGGTCTTCACCCGGCGCGGGGTGACGCGGGTGGCCCGCTACGCCCTCGACCTGGCGTCCTCGCGGCGGGGGAGCCTGGCCTCGGCGACCAAGTCCAACGGGATCGTGCACACGATGCCGTTCTGGGACGAGGTCGTCCACGAGGTGGCCGCGGGCTACCCCGGGGTGGAGGTGGCGGACTACCACATCGACGCGCTGGCGGCGCAGTTCGTCCGCGACCCCGGCCGGTTCGACGTCGTCGTCGCCTCGAACCTCTTCGGCGACATCCTGACCGACCTCGGGGCGGCGATGGTCGGCAGCATCGGGATCGCGCCGTCGGGCAACCTCAACCCCGAGAAGGAGCACCCCTCGATGTTCGAGCCGGTGCACGGGTCCGCGCCGGACATCGCCGGGCGGGGCGTCGCCAACCCGTTGGGGATGATCTGGACCGCGTCGATGATGCTCGACCACCTGGGCCACCCGGAGGCCGGGGCCGAGCTGCTCTCGGCGGTCACGGCGACCCTGACGTCCGGGGTGCGCACGCCAGACCTGGGGGGCTCGGCCAGCACCGGCGAGGTGGCCGAGGCGGTGCTGGAGCACCTCCGGGACGCTGCGCAGCAGGACGACGCCGGCCCGGCGGGCAGGTAGCCGACAGCGCCGCAGTCTGCCCCGCGTTGGGTCTGGGCCCTGACCGTGGTAGCGTCCATCCTGATCCCCGTAACAGTGTCTACGAGATCTACCGGTCCTTCATGGGTCCGGTGCCTGAAATCGAAGACACCTCCGGCGATCCGGAGGGCCGCACACGTGGGTCCCGACATACGATCAAGAATGAGGCAGCACCAGTGGCAACAGGCACCGTGAAGTGGTTCAACTCCGAGAAGGGCTTCGGTTTCATCGAGCAGGACGGGGGCGGCGCGGACGTTTTCGTTCACTACTCCGCCATCGACAGCTCCGGCTACCGTGAGCTCCAGGAGGGGCAGAAGGTGGAGTTCGACGTGACCCAGGGCCAGAAGGGCCCCCAGGCTGAGAAGGTCCGCCCGCTCTGAGTTGAGCTAGCACGACAACTTCTGACGACGAGGCCCCGCGCGAACAGCGCGGGGCCTCGCCGCATGTCCGGGGCCGCTCAGCCGCGCACCACGTGGACCGAGCACCGGGCGTGCCGCACGACGCCCGAGGCGGTCGACCCGAGGAAGAAGTGCTCCCAGCCAGGCTGAGCCGAGGCGATCACGATGCAGTCGTGGTCCTCCTCCTTGGCCAGGTCGAGGATCGCCCGGGTCGGGTGGCCCGAGAGCGTCACCACCTCGACGTCGGGAGCGGTGAAGTCCCGGGCCATCGCCTCCCGGACCGCGCGCTGGTTCTCCTCGACGACAGGGATGATCGAGGCCACCTCGGGGTAGAGGTAGCGGGGCATGTCCTCGAGCACCGAGACCACGGTGATCATGCCGCCGGGGTCGAGCAGCGAGCGCGCCACGTCCAGCGCGCGCCGCGCATCCTTCCCGTAGGAAGGGGCGATCGGGACCAGCACCTTCGAGTAGGTCACGGGGTCTCCTCTCCTGGGCTCCTGCACCTGCCGGGATTGGACGGCGCGGGACGCACCTGCTCTTCTACCATCTAGCGTAGTAGATGAGTCTCCGCGGAGGCCTGCTGCGGTCACGCCACGTCTGGTCTCGAAGGACTGGCGTGGTCTTGCGCGCGGATCCTCAGCGGACGTAATATGCCGTAGATCACAATCTCGTCCGAGGGGGCGGTCCTGATGTCGGTTTCGGGGGAAAAGGCCGGTACCGCTCTGGACCGCGTGATCCAGTCGTTGGCCGGGCTGGCGGACACCCTGCCCGACGCCGAGCGTGAGCTCCTGTACCCGGCGGTGCTCGCCCAGCTCGACCCCGCCGACCGGCTGCGGGCCAGCTCCGACTCGACGCAGCTCTTCAACCCCGCCGAGCTGCGTCTGGTCGAGCGCCTGGACGCAGTGCCCGTAGAGGTGCCGCCGCGTGGTCGGGGGCTCACCCTCATAGTCAAGGGCACGAGGCTGTGCAACCTTCGCTGCTCCTACTGCAACGACTGGCGCGCCGGCCCCGACCAGACCATGCGTCTGCCAGTCCTGGCGCACACGCTGCTCAAGGCTTTGCGGCACAGCAACCCTGCGGTGCTCGACGTCGTCTGGCACGGCGGCGAGACGACCCTCCTGCCGCGCCGGTTCTACGAGCGTGCACTCTACCTACAGTCGCGATTCCGCCAGCCGGGCACGATCATCCGCAACGAGATCCAGACCAACGCCACACGGATCGACGCGGAATGGGCCGCGTTCCTGGCCCGGCACTCCTTCTCGGTCGGCATCAGCCTCGATGGACCCGCAGAGATCCACGACCGCACCCGGCGCTACGTATCCGGCGCCGGGTCCTTCGCCGACGTGCTGCGCGGCGTGCGGGTGCTGCGCGACCACGGCATCGAGCCGTCCGTGCTGATGGTCCTGGACGAGGAGGCCCTGGCCCTCGGGCCGCGACGGATCTTCGATTTCTTCCTCGAGGCCGGACTTCCCCGCTTCGGGCTCCTCCCTGTCAAACCGCCCAACAACCCGTCCGCCGCCCCGGGCACGCCCGCCGACCGCTACGTCGACCCGCCGCGGTTCATGGCGTTCATGACCGAGCTCGACGACATCTGGCGCGAGCACGGCGACCCAGACGTCCACATCAGGGAGCTCGAGGTGCTGCGCCGCAAGGTCGCGGGCACCCGGCACCGGCCGTGCACGCTGGCGGGCGGCTGCCTGGGCGCCTACTACCTCGTCGAGCCGGACGGGCGGGTAGCGCACTGCGACCTGTTCCTGGGCGACGAGCGATACACCCTGGGCAACGTCCTCACGCAGGACTTCCTGTCGATGGCTGCGAGCCCCGCGATGGAGGCCCTGCGGGAGGCCAACGAGCATGCGCTGGAGGGGATGCGCAGGTGCCCGGGGTTCGACGTCTGCCAGGGCTGGTGCCCTCACGAGCGATACACCTCGGCGCGGCACAACCCGAGCCACCGTGCCGACTGCTGCGGTCTGCTGCCCCTCATCGACCACGTCCGTGCCCGTCCTGTCCCGCTCGACGCCGACGGCATCCCTCAGCCTCGTGACCTTCTTCCCGACCCGTGCACCGACTCCGGGGACCCTCCCCGGCGAGCAAGGCAGTTCCGTCCACGAGAAAGGGTGTGACCATGGAGAAGAAGGAGCCGGGCAACGTCGGAGACAGTCTCCTGCGCAAGCTTGAGGAGTTTGGCGGCACGCTGGGTGAGGAGGAGCGCGCGGCCTTCGTGCAGCTGCTCGGTGGTCAGGGCGCCCCCACGGTCGAGAAGGGCCGTGTGTCCAAGGAGGACTTCCGCAAGGCGCTGGATTTCCTGGCGGCCAGCAGGGCAGGCAGCTTCGAGGTCTCCCGCATGCGGGATGACGACGGCTTCTGGGCCCAGTGGGCCCAGCGGCAGTACTGACCGACCTGTGCTCGTCGCGCTCGGCCCGTCCGCCGAGCTGCACCGGGGCATCCACGGGTCGCTGACGGCGTCGCCTCCCGTCGGCGTCCGGTACGTCGACCTCCTCCACCGTCACCGGTTCCTGCTGCCCCGGGCAGCAGGGCCGGAGCGGAGGGACCCGTTCGCGCAGCCCAGCGTGCTCGAGCGGGTCCGTTACGAGGTGCCCCCGGCCGGTGCCGGGCTGACCGGCGTCCACTCCTCGCGGCTGCCCGTCGACGGGGGAGTGCCCTTCGTGGTGGACACCGACGATCTGGTCCTCACCCTCCTCTACGGCAGGCCCTTGGTCCGCGGTGGCCGGGCACTTCCGCCGTCGGACCACCCGGTCGTGCGTCGACGGGTCTTGCTCATGCTCGCGGCATACCTCGACGATGCCTGCGTCGGTGTCCTGTTCCGAACTCGCCGTGCGCTCGACGAGGCCCTCGACCTCACGCTCGACGTCGCCGGAGGCGCAGCGCACGACCGTCTCGAAGAACGTTCCGAGGTCGTCCGCCCCGCCGTGCCGCCCGGTCCTAAGCCCGCTCCCGCGCGACCGGACCACTGCCGGCCGGTGCACGTCGCTTTCGTCGGTGACGGCTGGGAGGACAAGGGGGGGCCGGAGGCCGCCCAGGTCATGGCCGAGCTCGTCCGCTGCCGCGGCAAGGAGGAGCTGCGTCTGAGCTGGGTCGGTCCATGCCCGGAGCCATGGCGCGGGCGGCTCGGCGCGGCGACCGTGCACGACCGGCTGCCCAGAGAGGACGTGCTGTCACTGCTGGCGGACGCCGACGTGCTGCTCGCTCCCAGCCGGTTCGAGAGCTTCGGGATGGTGCTCATCGAGGCCCTGGCTCACGGTGTCGTTCCTGTGACGAGCAGCGGACCGGGTATGGAGCACGTCACCGAGCTGCTTCCTCCCGGTCTGGGCATGCTCCTCGTGCCGACCGACCTGCCGCTGCACGAGCGGGTGTCGCGGCTGCTCGGGTCGGTCGAGACGCTCCTCGACCGACCCGACCTGCTCCTCAGCATGCAACGTGCGGCCTGGGACTGGGCCGCGACGGGGCCGCTGTCGCTGTCCACACGTGACGACGCCCTGACCACTCGCTACGCCGCCATGAGCGACCTCGTGGGCTCCGCCCCCCCGGTGGTCGAGCCCCGCAGGGGCGAGGTCTGGTGTGGCCTCTCATCCGAGGAGCTGTCCGAGGGCTACAGGACGCTGCGCGCCGGCGGGAGGCGCGTGCGGGTGACCGAGGTCGGCCCTTCGATCCGGTCGACGTAGCCCGGCCCTGCGCGCCCGCCTCTGAGGGGTGCCACACTGTCGGCCGTGAGCGCGACCATCCAGGCCAGGGACGTGGCCGTCGGCCACGGGGCCACCACTCTCTTCTCCGGCCTCGACCTGGTCGTCGCGCCCGGCGACGTCGTCGGGCTCGTGGGGCCCAACGGCGCGGGCAAGTCCACGCTGCTGCACGTCCTCGCCGGCCGCCGGACGCCGCAGACCGGTCAGGTGATCGTCTCCCCCCGCACGGCGCACCTCGGGCTGCTCACCCAGGAGCCGGACTCACCGGCGGGGGAGACCATCCGACAGTCGCTGGGCCGGCGGACCGGGGTGACCGGAGCCCAGGGGGCGCTGGACGCCGCCGCGCACGGGCTCGCCGAGCGGCCCGAGGAGGAGGCGAGCGGCACCGCATACTCCCAGGCGCTGGAGACCTGGCTGACGCTCGGGGGAGCGGACCTGGACGAGCGGGCCGAGGAGGTCGCCGCGCGGCTCGGGCTGGTGGTCGACCTGGACCGCGAGGTCCGCAGCCTCTCCGGCGGGCAGGCGGCCAGGGTCGGGCTGGCCGGGCTGCTGCTGTCGCGCTACGACGGCTATCTGCTGGACGAGCCGACCAACGACCTGGACGTGGCCGGGCTGGACCTGCTGGAGGAGTTCGTGCAGGGGCTGGACGCGCCGGTCGTGCTGGTCAGCCACGACCGCGCGTTCCTCTCCGCGACGGTCACCACGGTCGTGGAGATCGACCGCAGCCTGCAGCGGGTGCTCGCCTACGGGGGCGGCTACGACGCCTACCTGGAGGAGCGCTCGATCACCCGGCGGCACGCGCGGGAGGCCTACGAGGAGTATGCCGCGCGCCGCCGGTCCCTCGAGTCGCGCGCCCGGATGCAGCGCGCGTGGATGGACAAGGGCGTCCGCGCGGCCAACACCAAGCTGGCGCGGCGCAAGGAGAAGGACAAGAACGTCCGCTTCCACCAGCAGGCGACCTCGGAGAAGCAGGCGGCCAAGGCCCGGCAGACGCAGCGGATGCTGGAGCGGCTGGAGGAGGTGGAGGAGCCGCGCAAGGAGTGGGTGCTGCAGTTCTCCATCGCGCGGGCGCCGCGCTCCGGCGACGTCGTCGCGGTCTCGCGCGCGGCGGTGGTGCGCCGGGGCGGCTTCACCCTCGGCCCGGTCGACGTGCAGCTGGACCTCGGGGACCGGGTGGCGATCACCGGGCCGAACGGGGCGGGCAAGACGACCCTGCTGGCCCTCCTGATGGGTCGGCTGGCGCCGGACGAGGGGAGCGTCTCGGCGGGCTCGCGGGTGGTCGTCGGCGAGGTCGACCAGGCGCGCGACCTGCTGGACCGGCAGGACGCGCCGCTGGCGCGGGTCTTCGCCCTGGAGCTGCCGGAGTGGACCGACGCCGACCGGCGCACCCTGCTGGCCAAGTTCGGGCTGGTCGGGGACCACGTGGGCCGGCCCGCGTCCTCGCTGTCGCCGGGGGAGCGGACGAGGGCGGCGCTGGCGCTGCTGCAGGCGCGCGGGGTCAACCTGCTGGTGCTGGACGAGCCGACCAACCACCTGGACCTGCCGGCGATCGAGCAGCTGGAACAGGCGCTGGAGGCCTTCGACGGGACGCTGCTGCTGGTCACGCACGACCGGCGGATGCTGGAGACGGTGCGGCTCACCCGCCGCTGGGAGGTCGACGGCGGGCGGGTGACCGAGGTGCTGCCGGGGACCTGAGCGGCCGCTGACACCAGCCCGGTGCGCGCGGTCGGCGCCGGTGAGCAGCCCACCCCCTGCGCGCTCTCGGAGGTGAAGGAGGGGACCCGCAGGTCCTAGCTCTCAGGGGCGAACGCCTCGGGTCCCACCACGCTCTCCCGTGCGACGATCGCCCGCACCATCCTGCGGACGACCAGGTCGGGGTCCAGCCCGGTGGGCATCGCGGGCGGGTGCCCGGCGAGCGCCCTGCCGGCCAGGCCGGTCTCGGTGTGCGGAGGGCGCAGGTCCACCACGTCGACGCGGTCTCGCCGCAGCTCGCGGGCCAAGGACCCGCCCGCGGCGGCCAGGCCGGCCTTGCTCGCGCCGTAGGCGGCCATCCCGGGGAACGCCTGCTCGGCCACCACGCCGGTGATCTGGGCGACGAAGCCCTGGCTGGTGCGCAGCATCGGCACGACGCGACGCAGCAGCCACATCGGGCCGACCAGGTTGGTCAGCACGAGCTCCTCGGCCACGTCGTCGTCCAGGTCGGCGAGCGGGCCGAAGGCGACCACCCCGGCCGCGTTGACTAGGCCGTCGAGGCGGCCCTCGAGGTGCCGCTCCACGGCTGCCACGACCCGGTCGCCGAGCGTCTTGTCGGCCAGGTCGCCGACCACTGCGCCGGCCGCCCCCGTCAGGGGTGCGAGACGCTCCTCGTCGCGGCCCACCACGAGCACCGCGGCGCCCGACTCCCGCAGCTGGGCGACCAGGCGTGAGCCGAGCGCCCCGGTGGCTCCTACGACGGCGACGTGCGCCCCGGACAGGTCCCGCTGTCGGGAGTTCGTGGTCGCCATCACAGGTACCGTGGCCGTCGCTGGGGGCGCTGGCGGGCGAGCTCCCCGCCCTCGCGGCCGCCGTAGGGCCGGCCGTGGTCGGCGTACTCGTCGCGCACGTAGGTGAGCACGACCTCGCCGACCCGCAGCACGGTGCCGGTCCGCAGCACGGTGGGTGTCTGGACGGGGCGACCCGAGACCAGGACGGCGGCGCCGGCCACCGGCACCACCCGGTACTCGTCGTCGCCGGGGTCACGCTCGATGCGCAGGTGGCCAGGAGCCAGGTCAGGCAGCGTGAGGTCGTCCGTCTGCGCGCCGCCCAGGGTGGTCGTCCCCTTGCGCAGCGCCAGCACGAGGCGCTCGCCGCCGAGCTCGGGCGGCCGCAGGTAGTAGACCAGCCGCGGGTGTCCGCCACCGAGCGGGTCGTGCGTCGTGGTGACGCGCCGCCGGCGTGGTGGCGTGAGGGTCGGCGTCAGCGGCCACGGGGTGGGTGGAGGGACGAGCGCTGCCAGCGCCGGACCGTGGCCGCCGCCGGAGCGCAGCATCCGCACCGTCGCGAGCCGGTCGTGCACGGCCACGTGCGGGGAACCGGTGAGGGCCCGGTCCCCGATCCGCTGGCGGACCACGCCGAGGGAGACCAACCGGCCGGCCGGCGAGGCGACCTCCAGGGTCAGTCCCTCGTCGGCCAGGAGCCGCGCGAGGTCGCGGACCAGGTCCGGGGCCCGGCGCGGGGCTAGGCCGAGCGGCACCCGGTCCAGGCCCTCCAGCATGAGGGTCAGGGTCGATCCGCACCCTGTCAGGGTGGCGGACAACCGGCGGCCGGGGTCGTCGTCGGCGACCCCCGTGTCGACCTGCAGGGACAGGTCCGCATCCAGGTGGAGTGCGGTCATGGCTCAGAGGTTCTCCGTGCCCCGGTGCTCGTGGTCCTCGGTCGTGATCCGCAGCGTCCCGTTGAGCTTCCAGGTGGCTCGGGGCGCGTCCTCGCCGGTGTCCCGGGGGACCTCCACCGACATGTCGACGAAGCTGTAGTTGATCGCCGCGCCCTGGCCGGTGAGGTAGGACCACATCTCCTTGCCGAGGTCGGCCCAGGAGGCGTCCTGGCCCTGGCCGTCCTGGATGGTGCCGTGCGCCGTGGGGGTGAGCTGGTCGGTCATGGCTGCTCCTCGGGTGTAGGTCCTGGACGGGCTGTCCAAGGATTGTCCAAGCATAGAACCGCGAAACGGCGATGACAAGAGGGAATCATGTCCAATGTTTGTCAGTTTCCATGCCGGCGCCCCGCGCCCGGCCACGATCGCGCACCTGTCGGGTCGCGTGCTCTCACCGGGGCGTGGAGGGCTTGACCACGTCTTGCGCTGCCCCGGACGCCCCTCGACCATCACGTCCGTGGGTGGAACTGTGCGACCAGTGCGGCCGCCGTCAGGTGGGCGGCCCCCAGCCCGCGGTCGCCGTGACGTTCCCGGCCGACCAGGTCCAGGTGATCCGCTCGTAGGCGAACGACACGCTCTCCAGCGGCAGCTCGCCGTCCTCAGGGGTCTGCACCACGATCTGCACGACGACGGCCCGGCGCAGCTCCACGGCATACACCGGGACGCGGCGGCCGAGCCCGTCGGTGCCGAGCACCTCCAGCCGCCAGCTCGTGAGCACCGCGTTGCTCGCCCACGCCTCGGCGAGCAACGGGCTGGCGCGGTCGAGCTCCTTGGTGACCACGACGGGTGCGTGGCGGGGCGCGCCGCTGGCGCGGCCGGTGCTCGCGTCCCACGGGGTGGTCAGGGTGTGCCGCAGCTCCACCACCGTGATCGTGCCGCGGCCGCGCGGGTCGCCGCCGCGGACGGGACCGTGCGGTCCGACGAGCGTCAGCGTGGCGTCCATGGCGCCGGCCTCACGGCAGGGTGATGCCCTCGAGCGGGCTCGTGCGCACCCGCAGGACGGCGAAGTAGGGTCCGGCCGCCTGGTGTGCCGACGCGGCCGTGACGAAGCCGTCGACGAGGGCCACCGGGGCCTCGGCCACCGTCAGCCCCGTGCCCGTGCGGTTGCCGCCGCAGGCGAGCAGCTGGTGGTCGCTGCTCACCTCGGTGACCACGTCCACGTGGCTGGCCTCGGTGCCCTGGATGTTGTCGTAGGTGAGCGCGCTCGTCCCGGGACGGTTCTTGCACAGCAGGTCACCGACGTCCGGGCGCACCTCGTCGAGCTTGTAGAGCCAGAACGGGTTGGCCAGGTTCCTGGTCACGCGGTTCTGCTTGGCCGCGAGGACGTAGCGCGCGTGCAGCGTGCTACGGCCGAACGGGTCGCCGGGGATCCCGGCTGCCCGCGCCGCCTCCTGCACGCAGAAGCTGACGAAGCCCGCGCTCCACGCGACCGTGTCGCCCGCGGCCCCGGCGGCCCAGACGGCGGGGTCCGTCGCGTTGGCCGCCCTGCCGTAGGCCTCGAGGAAGGACAGGACGGCGGGGTCGCTCTCGGGACGGCCCGCCCAGGCGGCGAGCTCGGCCCGGGCGGTCGCGGCCACCTCGCGCTTGAAGGTCTCGGCCTTGGTGACCCAGTCGCGGAAGAGGTCGACCACGTCGCCGACGCCGGGGATCGACCCGAGGAGCCCGCCCAGCGAGTCGGGCACCAGGTTTCCCACCGCCGCGGGGAGCGAGCCGAAGGACGCCAGCTGCAGCGCGCCGACGGCGGACCCCACGCCGGGGCCGCCGCCGAGGGCGACCTTGAGCCCGTCCGGAGTGGCGGTCACGTCGCTGCCCGGTGTGAACGCGGCGGTCTTGAGCAGGTCGCCCAGGCCCTTCAGCCCGGAGCCGTCGCCGCCGAAGACGGGCATGGTCGAGGGCGCGGTGAGCTCGTCGAGGATCTTGCCGGCGGCCTCCTGCGCCTTCTCCGGGGGCACGGCCTCGGTGTCCGCGGCCTTCTTGACCGTGGCCAGCTTCTGGTTGGCCTCCTTGGTCTTCTGCGCGCTCGCGGCCAGCTCGGCCATCTTGAGCGCAGCGGCCTGCTGGCCGAAGCTCGTCGCCAGCCCGGCCGCGGTCTGCAGGCCCGCGGCGGCGTTGGCCTGCGTGCCCGCCAGGCCCGCCATGTCGCGGAAGGCGGCGCCGTTCTGCACCGCGCCCAGCGCCCCGGCCAGGCCGGACGGCGTGGGCGCCTCGGGCGCGTTCTGCAGGCTGATGATCGTCTGCGGCAGGGGCGTCGGTGCCGTGGTCATCGGCTCGGCGCGCCTCGACATCAGCAGCGAGGGGTCGAGGGAGCCGAGCTCGGGCTCGGGGTCCTCCAGCACCCAGTCCAGGTCGCCCTGGTGCTCCTCGAGGGCCACGCACGGGTCCATGATCGACTGCGCGTAGAGCCCGTCGGTCGGCAGCGCCACGTGCATCGGCTCGCTGTGAGCGCCGTTGTCGGCGTACCAGGCGTGCAGCTTCGCCGGGGTGTCCAGGCCGTCGAGGCCGAGGAAGGCCCCCGCCGAGACCCGGAACACCAGCGAGTTGCCGATGATCGCGATGGGGTCCCGCTCGACGACGGAGGCGACGCTCAGTCCGGCGGTCCCCGGGATGATCGCTCCGTCCACGAGCATGAAGACCCGGTTGCGGTCCATCTCCCAGACGATGCAGCTGTCGTAGAACTCGACGTGCTCGTTGAGGTGTCCGAGCAGGTCCTGAACCGCCCTGACCATCTCCTGCCGTTCGTCCCTGAGCTCCCAGGGGTCGGGGGGCTCGGAGCCGGACGCGCCGTTCGGGTCCACCACCCCGGTCTCGGCCGAGACGAGGTCGTCGCTGCCGGCCGCGACCCGGACGCTGCGCCGGAAGTGGTCGGTGTCGTAGGTGTAGCTGAACGACGTGACGTTGGCGACCGACCCGGGCGTCAGCGGGCGCGAGGCGACCACGTGCAGGTCGGTCAAGATCCGCCGGGTGAGCTGCTGCCCGACCGGTGGCCGCGCGGTGAAGTCGACGCGCACGCTGCCGTTGAACTGGTAGCGCGAGGCCAGCGTGAAGTCCGCCGCCAGCGGGGTGCCGCCGGCGGTGAGCAGGAGGGTGTCGACCCAGCCGGCCGCGATCCTCGGCGCCTGCTCGGCCTGGAACCACGAGTCCCGCGCGTGGTCGGCGAGCTCGCGCAGCCGGCCGAAGATCGACAGCGCCGGGCTGCCGAGGAAGGGGCGCAGCGGCGCCCACGGCAGCTCGTCGAAGACGTCGAGCGCCACGTTGGGGCGCTCGACCCCGAGCCGCATCGTCATCGACCCCCGCAGCTGGCGGATCGGCTGGTCGGCCCGGGCGCCGGGCGGGACGGAGGAGCCGGCGAAGCCGGTCAGCACGTCCCGCAAGTAGGTGAGCGCCGTGGTGTAGCGCGGGTCGCGGAGGTTCTTGCGGAGCGACTCGCGCCAGCGGTAGGCGCGGGCGAGGGTGAACGGCTTGACCGCGAACGGCACGAAGAGGCACTCGCGGACCGCGGCGAAGGCGGTCTCGAGCTTGAGGTGGCGCAGGATCTGGTAGTAGATCACCGTCAGCGAGTGGGCGTAGTTGGCGTTGCGCACCACTTCGACGGTGCCGGTGACCGTCTCCTCCTGGCTGACCTCGGTCACGACGACGCTGTCCAGCTTGCGGCGCGCGTCGGCGAACCGGCGGATCGTGTCGCGCAGCCGTTGCTCCTCGGCCGCCCGTGTCTGCCGGCCGCCCGACTGCGACGAGGCGCTCTGCGCGCTGGAGTGGCCGCCGCCGCCCCCGGCGACGAAGCCGGGGACCGCGAAGCCGAACCCGCCGGCCACGGCGCTCGTGCTCGACGACGACTCGCCGCGGGCCCACTCCGACAGGCTCGCCTCGACGCTGTCCTCGTAGGAGCGGTCGCGCGCGACCTGGTCCACCACCTGGTCCACGAGCTGCGTCGACTCCTCGCGCCGGGTCCGCTCGAGCCGCTCGAACTCGATCTTCTGGATGCGCCTGACCTGGCGCGGGGCCAGGGTGAGCGACCGGGCGACGGTGCCGAGGGAGTAGCCGTTGGACCGCCAGCGCATGCGGTACTCCAGGATGTGGCCGCGCGCGACCGTCGCGGCCTGGTAGCGCGACGCGTCGCCCTCCCAGTCCAGCGGGTGGCGGGCGTCGACGACGTGCCTCCCGCCGTCGGTGCGCAGCAGGCCGTCCAGGTAGTCGACCGGCAGCGAGGGCCGCACGACCGACGTCGCGCGGCCGAGGACCCCGGCCAGGGGGACCCGGAGGTCCGGGTCGAGGGCGGCACGGCGCAGCCGCGGGTCGTCGAGGTCGTCGCGGGTGGCGACCACGGGGTCGTAGTCGAGGACGGGGAAGGACGGGAAGCGCCGGGTCGGCTCGGAGCTCACGGCCGGCTGCTCCGCGCGCAGTATGACGTGGAAGGCCCGCTCCCCGAGGACGCGCTCGGGGCTGGAGAAGGGGTGGCAGAAGGCGCCGGGGTCCTCGCCGTAGACGTCCGGGTTGTCGGCCAGCTCGCGGTCGCTGGTCGCGAACGGGGTCCGGCCCGCCGGCTCGGCCCCGGTCGGGGCCACCGCGAACGGCGGCAGCGGCAGGGCCAGCAGATCCGGGCGGTCGGTGCCGAGGTCGTCCTCGACCGCGCCGAGCGCGACGTTGGAGCCGTCGGCCAGCCACCAGAGCCACGACGAGCCGGGCGTGCGCGGCATACCCAGGACGAACCCGCCGTCCACGCCGAGCGGGACGGGTGCCCAGGGGAGGGCCTCCACGGCCGGGAGGGTCGTCGGCTGCGCCTCGGCGGAGGTGGTCTGCGGCTGGGGGAGCTGGAAGAGGGACTCGAGCCCGAGCGCTGTCCAGTCGGCGACGGCGAACGGGGCGACCCGCAGCTCGGCGCTCGCGAAGCGCACCGGCACGGTCCCGACGGGCACCAGCCTGGCGCGGCGCACCACGGGCGGGTCCTGCACGTCCGCCTCGAGCTCGGGCTGCGCGACCGCCTTGACCTCCTCCTTGGTCAGGGCGACCTCGACCCTGTCCCGCAGCGGCGGTTCGAGCACGCGGCGCAGCCGGACGGAGCCGGTGCCGGTGAGCACGTGGAGCACCGCGGGCGCCTCCGGGTCGGCGTCGGTCAGCACGAGCGTCGCGCCGAGCTCGGTGGTCAGCTCGGCGGTGACGACGTCGACGACCCGCGCGCTCTCCCGCTCCGCACCCTCGGCATCCGCGTCGGCCGGGACCAGCCGGGTGTATGCCGCCTCCACCCTCCTGCGGGGCAGGCCCGCCGTCCCCGAGGGGGTGGTCAGCAGCAGCGTCACGTCAGGCATCGCGGCCTCCTTACCGGCACGGGCGCGAGCGCGTCCGGATGACACCAGCGTCCTCCTGCCGTCCGGGCGTCGCAAGAGCGGAAGTGCCAAGAGGTGTGCGCGGCGGCGAGGTCCGAACGCTGACCAAGTCTTGACCTGCTCCATACCCCGTCTTGACCAGATCGCTCCTAGCGTGATGGGGGCCACAACGAGCGTGGCCACCAGGGCCACGCCGGGCACCACACCTGGAGCGTGACGATACATGAGATCAAGACGCCGAATCCCTGCGGCTCTCGGCTCGCTGGCGCTGGTCGCGGCCGTGGTCGCCGGAGCGCACGGGAGCGCCGCGCAGGCGGACCCGCCAGAGACCATCCCAGGCGGCCCGTGGGGTGACGGGAACAGCCTGAGCGGGGTCGCCTCCTACGAGGAGATGTGGTCGACCCTGCAGAAGCTCGAGGACCGCGGGGCCATCGAGCTCGAGCCGGCCCCGCTGCAGAGCAACCTGGGCCGGGACATCCCGGTGGTGACCATCGGCGACGGACCGGTGCCGGTGATGTTCATCGCCAACCAGCACGGCAACGAGTTCATGGTCAGTCGCAGCATGATGGACCTGATCCGGCAGGTCGCCGGCAGCAACAACCCGCAGAACCGGGCCATCCGTGAGGCCCTGACCGTCACCATCGTGCCGCGCGTCAACGTGGACGGCTTCGACGGCGACGTCACCGACGAGTGGGGCCGGACCACGCCGTGGCGGCAGAACTACGACCCGACCTGCGAGGTGGGCTGCGACTTCTGGCTGGAGGGACGCGGCTACGACATCAACCGCTACCACTCCTACGGCGAGACGCCGCAGGACAACCCCTACGTCGAGGGCGAGGACACGCTCAACGAGGTGCCCGAGGCGATGGCGATGCGCACCCTGTGGGACGAGCTGCAGCCGGTGCTCATGGTCGACTACCACCACCAGGGCACCTACGTCGACGAGGACGGGCGGATGATCACCGGCTCGATCATGTGGCCCAACGCGGTGGACACCGCCGCCGAGCTCGGCATCACCGAGGAGTTCGCGCAGACGATCACCGACTCCCAGCGCGCGGCGTCGGTGATGCTGCAGGCCGTCGACGACTACGGCTACGCCAACATCACCCGCTACCCCAGCACCGAGACGCCGGGCATCGCCCGCAACGCCTACGGCCTGCTCGGGTCCGCCTCCGTCCTCTTCGAGCTGCGCGGCGGGATCGGCCAGAAGTCGGCCGGCTACATCTCCAAGACCGCCAGCGTGACCGGCTACGAGCTGCTCAAGGCGGTCGCCGACGGCTCCTGGGCGACCGCGGACCTGTCGGTCATCGAGAACATCCGCGAGCGCGGCGACTACGTGGGCGACCCGCGGGGGGAGTGAGACCACGCGGATCCGTGCGCGACCCCTCCCGTCCTGACCCGTCCTGATCCCCCGAGGTATGGCGTGCCCGTCGGCTCCGGTGAGCCGGCGGGCACGCCGCGTGCGACGCGGCTCACCGCATACCCCTGTGGATGACCGTGGAAGGAGGTCAGCTCCGGCCGGTGACCCGCGCGTGGGTGGACACCCGGGCGAGGAGCTCCTCGTGCTCCGGACCGGCCAGGCGCTCGAGGAGGAGTGTGTTCCACGCGGCCAGGTCCTCAGCCAGCTCCCGGCGGGGACGACCCCGACGGCCCCCTGCCCGGGAGGCGACGGGGTCGTCAAGAGCCTCGACATACGCGTGAGCGGCTGTCTGCCACAGGTCCGGCACCGTGAGCAGGCCGGCCAGCACGCTTGCCAGGGAAGCTTCCCGCCCGGCGACCCACCCGAATCCCGTGCGGGTCCATCCGTAGGGCCGTTCCCACCGCACCAGGTCCGTGACGGCGTGCTGCACCATGTCGCCAGCGCCCCTGGTGTCACGCAGCCGTGCCCACATCAGTCCCACCACGTCGGAGACGACGAACCGGGCGGCCTCCATCGGGTCCTGCGAACGGAAGTAGTCCACGTCCTTGGTCTCGCAGGCCAGGTCGACCAGGGTGCTGACCGCCCGGGTGGCCGTCGCGACGTCCTCGCCCAGCAGCGCCTGCTGGCTCGCGCTGGCCAGCGAGCGGAAGGTCATCCGCCAGCGGGTCCGTTCCTTCGGCGAGACGCGACGGTCGCGTCCGAGATAGGCGCCGGAGCGTGCCAGGGCCGCGAACTCGGTCACGGCCGCCAGCGTCGCGGCGGCGTCGGGCGCAGCCTGTCGCACCTGTTCGCGGGCGGGCCGGCCCTGCGGGTCGAGCAGGTCCTCGATGCGCTCACGGACCGGGGTGGGCCCTCGCCAGTAGAGCGTCCACAGCACCTTCACCAGGTCGCCGCGCTCCAGGGTCGCCAGCCTGGTGTGGAACTCCTCGCGGGAGAGCCTGCGCGCAGTCATCCGGGCGACGATACCGGGCGGTCCGCGGACGGGGACGACAGGCCGGGCGCCGGTGCGCAGCGCGCCTGACGGGTTCTGCTCAGCGGGGCAGCGCGACCTCGGCGTGGGTCCGCAGGATCCCCTCGGTGGTGCCCTCGGGGGCGCGGCCGATCCCGCACTCGGTCGCGACGCCGAAGTCCCGGTCGAGGACGGCCGCGGCTGCGGCGATCCGGGCCCGGGCGCCCTCGGGGCCGTCCTCGCGGTGCACGAGCCCCAGGTAGAGCTCGGGCACGTCGGCCAGGTCCGCGAGCGGGGCGTAGTAGGCCTCGTCGGTGCGGGTGATCGGCACCGGCAGGTGCAGCCAGGTCAGCTGCCTGCCCGCGGCAGAGATCAGCGCGTTCGCGACGCGCACGAGGTTCGCGGTGTCGGTCGGTTCGACGAAGTGCTTCTCTCCCGCGTCGCCGTAGCACAGGTGGACGCCCACCTCGACGTCCTCGGGCACCGCGTCGACGAGGGCCGCGAGACGGGCCACCATCCCCTCGAGCACGTCCCCGGTCCACCAGCCCTGCATCGGCGTCCCGTAGCCGGAGGCGCCTTCGAGGATGCCCATCTCGCTGGCCACGTCCCATTGGATCGCGAGGTCCTCGTGCGAGACCTCCTCGAGGATCTGCTCCAGCTCGCCCAGGAGCGCGTCGGCGTAGACGGGCTCGACGGCGGTCCGGTCATCGCCGGTGAAGAACGAGCCGACCACCGCGACCGGCGTGGGCAGGGACACCTGGAAGCGGGTCCCCGCGGAGATCGTGCCCTCCTCACGCAGCCGGGTGAAGATCGCGTAGGACTCGCGCGCCGCGTCGGCATACCCCAGCGGTGGCAGCTCGAGCTCCGCGGGGTCCAGGCCCTCGGCGAGGCGCAGCGGGCGGGCGTCGAGCCCGGCACCGAAGGGGATCGGCTCCCCGCCGACGCGCTCGATGCCGTCGGCCTGCCCGAGCACGTCCGGCTGGAACATGATCCAGTGGAACCGCTTGCCGACCTCGCCGTCGGGGATCCGCGCCACGTGCGCGCCGAGGATCCCGGCGACCGTGCGCATGGTCTTCTCGGCGTCGTCGAAGTTCACGCTGCCCGTCAGGTGGGCACCCCGTGCCGTCGTCATGTGGCCAGGCTACGGGCAGCCGGGCGGACCGCCGGGACGCTGCTGATGCTCGACGGCTGGACAAGGGCCGGCCGCGGGCGTGCGGTTACGCTCGTGCGGTGAGCGACGAGGACCCGATCGAGCAGATGCGCCGCTGGGTCGCCGGCCTGTCCGGCGACGAGCTACAGACGTTGGCGACCGGCATCCTGGGCGGGGGACTGCTCGGGCCGGCCGCACGGCATACCCCGCAGATGCCCGAGCTGCCCGAGCCGCCCGAGGAGCCGTGCGCGCTCACGGTGCGGGTCGACGTGGACGGGACCCGTCCGCCGGTGTGGCGGCGCCTGGTGCTGCGCGGGGACCTGATGCTGGACGAGGTGCACGAGGTGCTGCAGGCGGCGTTCGGGTGGGAGGACTACCACCTGCACAAGTTCTGGCCCGGACCGAGCAAGCAGGTGTGGCGCGGGCCGTCCTTCCTCACCCAGCAGGACCTGGACGAGGGGGAGGAGGGGGTGATGGAGTCGGACGTGCAGCTCGACCAGCTGCTGCGCGAGCCGGGCGACCGGCTGTTCTACACCTACGACTTCGGCGACGACTGGACCCACACGATCAAGCTGGAGTCGGTCGGGCCGCTGGACCCCGACGCCCCGGTCGCCGTCTGCACGGGTGGGCGGATGGCCGGCCCGCTGGAGGACTGCGGCGGACCCTACGGGCACAACGAGCTGGTCGAGGCCTACCGGGCGGACCCCGCCCTGACGGGCCTGGACCAGGAGCAGCGCGACTGGCTCCCGCCCGGCTGGGACCCCACCGCCCTCGACCTGGACGAGGTGGCCCAGCGGCTGGCCCTCTTCGGGATGTCGGCCGACGAGGTGCGGGCGGCCCTCTCCGGGGCCGGCGCGGCCCCGCTGCCGGAGGCGCTGGAGCCACTGCTCGGCCTGGCCCTGCCTACGGTGGTCGCCGAGCTCGCCGCACTGTCCGCGCGGGCGCGCGCCGAGCACGAGGCCGGGCTGACGGCGGAGGACCTGGCGGCGGTGGCGCGGCCCTACCGCTACCTCGTCGAGCTGGCCGGCGAGGAGGGCATCCCGCTCACGGCGGCGGGCTGGATGAAGCCCTCCTACGTCGAACGCGCCTACCACGACCTGGGGCTGGAGTCGGACTGGGTCGGCAGGGGCAACCGGGAGGACCAGACCCTGCCCGTGGCCCAGCTGCGCACCACCTGCCAGCAGGTCGGCCTGCTGCGCAAGCACAAGGGCCGCCTCCTGGCGACCCGCCTCGCGCGGTCGCTCACCACGGACGAGGAGTATGTGGCAGCCCTCGCCGCCCGCCTGCTGCACGATCGGGACGAGCACCTGCGCTCGGCGAAGGCCCTCTTCGCCCTGCTCACCGCGGCGACCGGTCGCGCCGACCTCGACCATGCCGGGGCGGTCGCCCGGATCATGAGCGCCTGCGGCCTGATGACCGGGCCGTTCGGTGTCGAGCCGCGGCACGCCTCGCACATGGTGTGGCCCGTCTGGTTCACCCTCAGCCAGGCGGCGGGCGGGCGGGTCCGCGGGGACGCGCCTGGCGCGCACCACCACCGGGCGGTCGCGCTGGCGCGCTGGGCGCTGTGGCCGCAGGAACACCCGGTCGCTATGGTGCGCCGGTAGGGCAAGGTCGTCCTCCCAGCGAAGGAGTGGTCGGTGCAGACCTCCGCCAGGGTCGTCGTCGTCGGCGGCGGCGTCGTGGGTGCGGCCGTGCTGCACGCCCTGGCGCTGCGGGGGTGGCACGACGTGGTGCTGCTGGAGCGCACCGAGCTGACCGCCGGGTCCACCTGGCACGCCGCCGGCCTGATCCCCTCCTACGCCCGCAGCCGCAGCGTGGGCACGATGATCGCCCGCTCGATCCGGGTCTACGACGAGCTGCGGGCGAGCACCGGGGAGGACATCGGCTGGCACCGGTGCGGGCAGCTGCGGGTGGCCACCAGCGCCGACCGCCTGGACGAGTACCGCAGCTATCTGGACGTGGCGCCCGTGCAGGGCCAGCGCGCCGAGCTGCTCTCCCCGGTGGAGGTGCGGGAGCTGTGGCCGCTGCTGGACGACCCGCAGGTGCTCGCCGGCCTGTACCACCCCGACGACGGGCACGTCGCGCCGGCCGACCTGACCCACGCCCTGGCCCGGGAGGCCCGGCGCCTGGGCGCGGCCGTGCACACCGGCACCGAGGTGCTGGGCCTGGAGCGGCGGGGGTCGGGGGAGTGGCTGGTCCGCACCGGCCGCGGCGACGTCGCCTGCGAGCACGTGGTCCTGGCCACCGGCAACTACGCCCGGCAGACCGGCGCGATGGTGGGCCTGGACCTGCCGGCGGTGCCGATCGTCCACCAGTACTGGATCACCGACGAGGTCCCCGAGCTCGTCCAGCGGCGGCAGCAGGGGCGGCCGGAGCTGCCGATCCTGCGCGACGAGCGGTTCGAGGGCTACCTGCGCGAGGAGGGCACGGCGCTGCTCTACGGCCCCTACGAACGGGTCGACCAGCTCCAGCTCTTCGCCGAGGACGGGGTGCCGTCGTGGTTCGGCGCCGACCTGCTGCCGGAGGACTTCGACGCGGTCGCCGACCAGTGGCAGGAGGCCGTCGAGGTCGTCCCGGCCCTGGGCCGGGCCGGGCTGCGCTCCAACGTGCGCGGCCCCTTCCAGATGACCCCGGACGAGCTGCCGCTCATGGGCCCGGCCTGGGGCCTGGAGAACGTCTGGCTCGCCGAGGGCGTCCCCGGCGGGATCCTGTGGGCCGGGGCGATCGGGCACCACCTGTCCGCGCTGATCGTCGAGGGCGGCACCGACATCGACGTCCTCGAGCTGGACCCGCGCCGGTTCGGCGAGCACGCCACCAAGGAGTGGACCCGGGAGAAGGTCCGCGAGGCCTGGGGCACCCACGCGCTGCAGCACTACCCCGGCGAGGAGCGGCCCGCCTCGCGCCCGCAGAAGACCGCGTCCGGCTACGACCTGCTCACCTCCAGGGGAGCGGTATGGGGTGTCCGCGACGGGTGGGAGGTCCCCACCTGGTTCGCCCGCGACGGTGTGCCGGCGCGCGACCGGCCCAGCTGGCGCTGGACCGAGCTGGGACGCCATGTCGCCGACGAGGCCGCCGCGGTGCGCGAGGCCGTCGGCCTGGTCGACCTGACCTGCCTGACCAGGCTCGAGGTCGAGGGGCCAGGAGCCGCCGCCTGGCTCGACCGGGTGCTGGCCGGCCGCCTGCCCGAGCCCGGCCAGGTGCGCCTGGGCCACCAGCTCACCCCGCAGGGAGGGGTGCTCGCCGAGCACACGGTGGCCCGCCTCGCGCAGGACCGCTTCTACCTCGTCTCCGCGCCGGGCGCCGGGCGGCTCACCCTCGACGAGCTGCGCCGCGCGGCGCCCACCGACGGCAGCGTCCGGCTGCGCGACGCCGGGCACGAGCGCGGCTGCCTGAGCGTGGCCGGCCCGCGCGCCCGCGACCTGCTCTCGCGGGTCACGCAGGTCGACCTGTCCACCGAGGCCTTCCCGTGGCTCGCGCTGCGGACCGGCAGCGTCGGGACGGCCGACGACGTGCGCCTGCTCCGGGTGGGGAGCACCGGCGAGCTGGGCTGGGAGCTGCACCACCCGGCCGGCTACCAGCGGCACCTGCTCGAGCTGCTCCTGGCCGCCGGGGAGGACCTGGGGCTGCGGCTGGTCGGCCTGCGCGCGCTGGAGCCGCTCCGGCTGGAGAAGTCCTACCGGGCGGTGCGCCGAGACCTCACCCCGGAGCTGAGCGCCCTGCAGAGCGGGCTGGAGCGCTTCGTGGCCCTGGACAAGGGCGACTTCGTGGGCCGGGAGGCGCTGCTGGCCCAGCAGGAGGCGGGCGTGCCCACCCGGATCGTCCCGCTCGCGGTCGACACCGACGGCGCCAGCGTGCTGGGCCACGAAGGGGTCTACCACGACGGCCGGCTGGTCGGACGCGTCACCTCCGGGGCCCACTCGGCCACCTTCGGCCACGACCTGGCCCTGGCGCTGCTGCATACCGAGCTCGGCGTCCCGGGGACCGACCTGGAGGTGCCCGTCCTGGGCGAGCGCCGCCCGGCCCGCGTCATCGAGGAGTCGCCCTACGACCCGGGCGGGGAGCGGCTGCGCGCCTGAGGCCCCCGTCGGGGCCGTGCCCGGGCGGATGAGACCCTGGTGGGCGTGGCCCGTCAGCTCCAGCTCCTCGCCGCCGGCGTCCGGCCGCGCCCCGCGATCCCCGGGCAGGGGGTCCTCGACCCGTCGGTGACCCGCATGCGGGTGCGGCCCGGCGACCTCGACTACTACCTGCACGTCAACAACGGCGTCTACCTGCAGATGATGGACGTCGCGCGCAGCAACTTCATCGCCGACCTCGGTGGCTTCCCGCTGCTGAAGAGGACCGGCTGGTATCCGGTGGTCGCCGCGCAGACCGTGCGCTACCGGCGCTCGCTCACGCTGGGCCAGCGCTTCGAGATCACCACGCGCATGGTCGGGTGGGACGAGCGCATGGTCTACCTCGAGCAGGTCTTCACCCGCGGGGAGGACCTCTGCGCCCGCGGCCTGGTCGCCGGCCGCTTCCTGACCCGCGGCACCGGCGAGCGCGTCGCGGCGCCGGACGTGATCACCGCGCTGGGCCACCTGGACACCTCACCCGAGCTGCCCGACGACGTCGCCCGGTGGGCCGGCGCCGTCGACGTCGCCCAGCGCACCCGCGGCTGAGGATCTCTGCCGAAGGGGCGCGCCGGGGCTGCTCCGACCTGGGCACTCGTCGCGCCCGTGGGACCATGGAGGGGATGCCGACCTCCGACGCTGCCCAGGCCGACCTCCTCACCGCCCTCATGAGCTTCGACGAGGAGCGTGCCCTGCGTGTTCTCGACGAGCACCGGGAGGGCAGGGGCCCGGTCTCCCTGGTGGGGGACGTGATCATGCCGGTCATGCGCGAGATCGGCGAGGGCTGGAAGCGCGGCGAGGTCTCCGTCGCCCAGGAGCACCTGTCCACCCAGCTGGTCCGCTCCTACCTCGACGCGCTGCGCCGACCACCGGTCGTGGGCGGTCCCGAGGTATGGCTTGCCTGCCCGCCGCGCGAGCTGCACGACCTGCCGCTGCTGGCGCTCGGCCTGCTGCTGCGGGACCAGGGCTGGCAGACCCGGTTCTACGGCGCCAACACACCCCTGCACGACCTGCTCCGGGCGGTGCGCGTCTCCCGGCCCGCCGCGGTCGTGGTGTCCGGCAACGACCCGCGCCGGCTTCGCGCGGCCGCCGTCCCCCTGGGCCTCATCGCCAGGCAGACGGACCTCTTCCTCGGTGGCCGCGCGGCGCAGAAGGCGGGCGGCGAGCTGGCCGGGCGGGTCCTGCCGCCGGACGTCGTGAGGGCGGCCGAGGAGATGCGCGAGCTGCTGCCTGAGGTCAAGGCGGGCTGAGCAGCATCCTGCGGCCTGTCTGGACCCTGCCCGGTCGGACATCCCGTTGCGCGGCAGGCCAACGGTCCCGTTGCCCTGCCGCAGAACTGATGCGTCGCGGCACCGGCCTCGCGGTCGCCAGGTCAGCCACTGGGCGTGGCCTTGGTCGCCAGGCCGACCGCGACCATGGCTGGCCACTAGATTTGGCCGAGGATCCGTACGCACGTGAGGTTTGTCAGCCCGTGCTCTCTGTGAGGGTCGCCCTCAGACCCACCAGCTCATCGGTAGATCGCTGTCTGGTGGCTCGTCCCGCTGAGGGTCGAACTCGCGCGCGCCTTCGGGCCACGGCTCGAAAACCGCCTCGTCCTCATCGTCGAAGTAGTAGTAGTTGGTGATACCGGAACTGTCCAAAATCAGACCCACGGGCTGACCGTTCGCATCGATCGCCAAGAAGATCGGGTATCCGCCGGAGGCGCTCCAAAACCACGCTGAAGAACCAAAGCGCTCGTCATGGACCAGCGGTAGGCTGTCTGACGTGTCGACGTGGTAGATCCGGTGGCCCTCCTCGAGGATGAGGTGGCTAGCCCCGGCGTGGCCGATGCCGACCCATCGGTTGGGCCCGCGTATCTCGCCTGCCTCGACAGCTCCCACGATCGTCGACGGGTCACCCCATAGGAACCGGAGCGTCAGCACGCCACTGCCGGGGCTGTCCGGATCCGCATCGACGACGTCAAGGCAGAAGTCGCCCTTCAGCGACATCCCGAGGTCGACCTCCCCGTGACCTAGCAGAAATACCGGCCCGTCGAGTCGGAGGTGTTTGCTCACGATGTGGATCGGTTTGTACGGCAAACCCGCAGCATCGTGGACGACGTCCTGCGTGAACAGTCTGGTGATGGTGGTATGCAGACGGACGGCTGCTGGGTCTGCGGGGGGTGAGAATTCCCCGCCGTCAACCAAAGCCCGAGCCTCCCTCAACTTGCGGTGCTCTTCGTCTTCCGAGTGAAGAGTCCGGACGATCCCATCAGCGTCGTAAACGCCTGCCGAGATCATCTCCGCAGCGTCGTGGCGCGCCTGCTGGATCCCCTCCACGGCGGAGCGGGGGAACTGTGCGCTGAAGCGGTCGAGGTCGGGCCGCGGTGCCGTGCTGAAGTCACCGCCGGATGCCAGATGCTGCGCTAGAAGCCGCCATTGCTCCGTGAACCCGTCCTCGAACGCAGACGTTTGGGCTGGGAACATCTCCTCCGGTGGGTATGACTCGGGATCGTAGGGGTCGGGCAGTGGTTTCTCAGTCATCCTTGTCCTTCAGTCGGGGGCTGGAACGAACGCGACCACTCCGTAGAATATGCGTGGCGTCTGACATACCCGCCACTTGACTACCCGGGCTTTGACTCGCGTTGGGAGCCAGGTCGAAGGCGTGCTCGAGCGACTCAGTGTGCCTGGAAGTCCCGAGTCACCCGAGAGGGGGCTGTCCAAAGGGCTTGCTCCACGTCGGAGCAGCCAGCAGGAGGGACCCGACTCGTGGGTGAACCCAACCGTCCTCGTCCATACACTGCTCGAGTGGCTGCTCGAGGAGATCCGTCGACGCGGAGACCGGATGCGTGAGCAGAAGCGTCGAACTGCGGAGCATCTCTCCGCCTGAGCTACCGGTCAGGCGGGGCTGAGCAGCTGGAGGACGGTCTGAGCCCGGCCACGTGACAGCACGTCGTGGTCGCGCTGGTTGCCGTAGCTGCGCAGACAGCCGTAGCACGAGGTCTCGGGTCCGCAGTCGCAGGTGCTGACCCGGGTCAGTGCGGCGTCGACGATCCGGGCCAGGTTCTCCTGCGCCTGCAAAGCATGCCCCGCACCACCGGGCACCGTGTCGTAGAGCACTAACGACCACGCGCCCTTGGACACCGGCAGGAGCGTGCCGCCCAGGTCCTCCCGGGCGATCTGGAGCGTGTCGCAGGCGGACTCCAGCAGCGCGTAGAGCGTCGACAGGTGGGACGAACGGTCGCCGGCCATCCCCGACGGCTCGAGGTCGAGCCGCAGCAGGTCCGTCTCGAAGCTGTGGGCGAGGTCGAGCCGGCGGCTGTGTCCGTGGCAGGGCTGCCGGCGCCGGAGGGAGTCGTGGTCCGGGGGCTTCGGGCTGTGCGCCATGGGCACGGCATACCCGCACCAGTCGCACACCCAGAACCCGGCGCGGCCGGGACCGTCGGCGATGTTCACGAGGCGGCCGCGCGGCCCGAACCGTGCCCGCACCTCGCCGCCTGCGACCGGGATCGACGACTCGTGGACGTCGTCCGACTCCTTCAGCACGTAGGTGCTGCCGCTCCAGGAACGCCGGGGTGGGCGTGCGCCCGGTCGGCTGCTCTCCCGGTCGGCGACGAAGCCGAACTCCGGCACGGTGAAGGTCCGGGGTGCGCTGCGGCTCGGCGTGTCGCACGTGGGGCAGACAGGTTCGACGGCACCCATGGACTCCCGGAAGGCGCCGCACTCGTGGCACACCGCGTAGGTCTTCTCGACCAGATCACGCCCGGGCAGCCGGTAGAGCCCGCGGGAGGTCCAGACCTGGCCACCGGCGACCACGCTGGAACCGGGGGCGTACTCGTAGATCGCCTGGGACAGGTCCCGGGTCAGCTCGAGCTTGGCTCCGGAGCCGTCGGTGCCGAACCCGGTCCTCAGCTCGACCGTGTCGACCGGGAAGCCGTACTTCGGAAGCACGTTGCGGTTGGCCAGGAACCCCAGGAGGTCGCGCCGACGCAAGGTTTCGCTGACACCCGTGTACGCCTTCGCGAGACCGAAGCGCCTGTGGGTGACGGCGTCGGAGACGAGGTCCTCCAGCGTCCCCAGGTCCTGGGTGAGCTCCCGGGTGACATCCGAGAGGAGCTCCGTGAGGGCGGTGACCCACGAGCCGTCCGAGAGCCCGAACTCCTCGTGCACCTCTGCCGGCAGGATGTGCCGGAGCGACGCCTCGATGTGGTCCGGCACGGGGCACAGGAAGCCGACCACGCCCTCGACGGGCGGAGGGGCCCCCGGGTCGGTCTCCGGCGGGAGGAAGAACTCCTCCACCTTCCGAAGGTGCCGACCGGTGGTCTCGAACAGGTCCCGGAAGTAGGCGGCGAGCGCCACCGAGTGCGCGTGGCGGCGGTCGATACGGACGTTGGCCAGGGGCACGTAGGGGGCACGGACCTCGCCCGACATCATGGAGGAGGGGTCGGCGTACTTGGTCAGGTCGTGCGACCGGCGCTGGGCGAACGTCACGACAAGAGCCGCGGCGCCGGCGCGGCGGCCCGCACGACCGGCCCGCTGGACGTAGTTCGCCGTGGACGGGGGCATGTTCCGCAGCAGCACAGCCTGCAGCTCGCCCACGTCGACACCCAGCTCGAAGGTGGTCGAGCAGGACAGCGCGTTGACCTTCCCCTTGATGAAGTCGTTCTGGATTGCCGTGGCCTCCTCGGTGCGCCACTGGGCGGTGTGCTCCAGCGCTCGCAGGGGCACCGGGCTCATCGTCCGGTAGAGGTGGCGGTAGTGGTCGGTGTCCTGGTCGGGGTCGGGGTGGAACGGCTCCAGGCGGCCCGCGCAGCGCAGTGCCGGACACACGCCACGGATGCTGACCGGTGCCGTGCGACGGCATACCGTGCACCGCCACACCGGCGCATCCGGACCGACCCACCCGAGCCTGAGCAGCTCGTGGTCCACCTGGGAGACCGACCCGACACCCTTGAGCGTGTCCTGCCGGAGCCAGTCGACCGCCGTGCTCTCGGCCAGGACGTACTTCCACACACCCCGGAGGACGTCGAGGGGGTCCTGGTCGCTGCCGAGCGCGGTCAGGACCTTGCCCACGAAGTCGACGCGTCGGTTGGCGCCCCGACCCGGGAGCCAGGACAGCACCTTGCGCCGCGGGGTGGGGCCTTCCAGCCGCGCGTGGATCGGGCCGAGCCGGGGTGCGAAGACCTCGTCGTCCGGCGCCACCAGGTCGGGCATGGTGACCACGCCCTGCTGGCGCAGGGTCCGCAGGAGCTCCTCGATGAGGTCCCACGCCTCGTCCTCGCCCAGCCCCAGCTGCAGAAGAGGGGCCGGTGCGGGCCAAGACGGGTCCCTGGCGAGCCGGACGCTGAGCAGTCCGAGACCTTCGAGGGAGGTCCGGTCGTCCGTGGCCACGACCTCGGCCATGACCCATGGGGCTACCTGGCGCATCTGCATCTGCGCGGTGTCCCTTGGGCCGAAGAGGTTGGCGCGCTTGCCCTCTCGACCCACCTGAAAGATGAGGTCGTCGACCGCCACCGGTTCCTCGTCGGCACCTGACCGCACCAGTCCCTGGGCGATCAGCCGCCGACGCTGGAGGCGCAGGTAGCTGTCCTCCAGGTAGGGGGCGAAGAAGGCGGCCGACTGGCGGTTGTCGCTGAACATGAGCAGCTTGCGACCCTCGCCCGGGAGGACGGCCGCCGACTCGTCCGTCTGCCCGGGGAGGTGCTGGTAGAGGACCGTGGCCAGGACGGCGTTGGACGCGTCAGGACCCGTCTCGAAGAGACGGACCGTCGCCTCGCCGCGTGCACCGCAGACCAGGCATCCGGCCACGCCGTCGTTGCCCCGGGACTTCAGCAGGCGGACGGGACGGATCGTCCTGGCCCCGCAGCTGCTGTCCTGGCAGCTGGCGTGACCCGTGGGTGACAGCCCACCGCATGTGGTGCAGAGCACGAAGGCGTCGCCCTGGACCGGGACGTCCTGACTCTCGACGGCCACCTCGTCCTCGTCGACCAGGGTCTCGGTGCTGTCGAGGACGAGCCATTTCGTCTCGGACTTGGCGTGGCGGGGCCGAAGTCTCTTGATCCGACCCTCCTGCTCGATCCGCCCCACGACGTGGACGGCGCCGCACCGCTTGCACGAGCCGATCTCGAACATCGACGCGGCGCACGTCGGACAGGCGTCGTGCCTGGAGAGCTCGACGTGCGGGCCCGTGGGTGAGAAGCAGGCGAACGCGCCCTCGGTCGACCGGAGGAACAGGTGGTAGCGCGCGGACAGGACCGGACTGCCGTCCCCGGTGGCCATCGCGCTGCCGACGGTGACCAGGGCGGCGAGCCCGTCGACGGCGTCGGGTTGTCCGGGGAACACCCGGCTGGCTGCGCGTTCGACCGTCGTCGCCCCGGCCGCCAAGGTGGTGCGCAACGTGGCCATGCCGGCTTCCCGCCGCAGCAGGTCGGCAGGGTCGGTCGTCCCTTCCCCCGGGGCCAGCTCGTGGAGCCGGGCAGCAGGGTTCGACGAGGCCGCGAGCGAGCGGTAGTCCGCTGCGGTCAGTGGGCCCCATGCGGCTCCCGAGGGCACGACCCTGGCGGCGGTGATCAGGTCCTGGCGTTCCGGATCACCGTCGACCCACTCGAACCGCTCGCCGAACAGCTGGCTGGCGAACGTGGTCACGGCCGAGGGATCCGCGTCACCGCCCACGGTCGCCGAGGTGGCGATGCACTGCAGCGGCGACCCCGGGGCGACCCGGTCCTTCAGCCGGCGCAGCAGCATGCCGATCTCGGCCCCCTGGGTGCCGTCGTAGACGTGCGCCTCGTCGACCACGATGTATCGCCACCGGCTGGAGCCGGGGGCGAACAGCTCCATGTCAAGCGGGCGCAGCAGCAGGTACTCCAACATCGCGTAGTTCGTCAGCAGGATGTGGGGCGGGCTCTCCCGCATGCGTTCGCGACTCAGCAGCTCGTTGGGCAGGACGGGCTCCCCGGGGTTGAGCACGGAGAAGTTCTCCCGCGCCTCCCGCTCACTGTTCCGGGTGTCACCGGTGTAACGGCCGAAGGTGATCTCGGGTCGGTCGGCGAGCAGCTGGCGCAGCCGCTTGAGCTGGTCGTTGGCCAGGGCGTTCATCGGGTAGAGGAGCAGGGCTCTCACGCCCGGTCCCAGGGTGCCGGCCGCGGACTCGCGCACGAGGTCGTCGAGGATGGGCAGGAGGAACGACTCCGTCTTTCCCGAGCCGGTGCCGGTCGCCACGACGACGTTTCGTCCGGCGCGCACCTTGCGCAGGGCTGCGTCCTGGTGTGCGTAGAGAGGCCGGGTCAGGGGGAGCGCGGGGGAGTCCAAGCCGCGGAACCCGGGCCCGAGCACGCCCTCGTCGATGAGGTCCTCCGGTGACGACCCGGCCCGGTAGGGAGGCGTCGCCTCCAGGTAGGGGCCCTTGTCGAGAAGCGGTGTCCGATCGATGGTGTCCCGCAGCGCCCGGGAGAGCTGGGGGTCCCGGACGGCCAGGAGGGAGCGCAGGTAGCGTCGGTAGCTGGTGGTGATCTCCTTCGCGGTTCCGATCGCGTCGATGGAGGTGGTCGTCACGGCGCGGCCTTCCGGGTGAGGTCGTCGCGGACCAGGAGTTCGGCGAGCACGAGGTCGATGGTCACGAGTCGGGGACAGGCTGTGGACAGGTCCTTCAACGCACGGAGGCCCGATGTCACGACCGGCAGGGTCACCTCCCGGTGGGCCGCCAGCCGGCACGCCATCGCCATCCCGATGGACCACTCGGGGATCGCCCGCCACCCGTGCGGTTTCGTCGGATGCCTCCGCGCGTCCATCGCCGCAACTGCCTGTCCCTCGCCGAGAGCGAGGAACGTCCTGCGCAGCTCGGCCGTCAGGCGCCCGGCATTGATCCGCAGCCAGGACAGGTGACGCCCGTCCCGCTCGGCCAGGACGGACTCGGCCGCCAGCACCCGGCTGTCCTTGTCCAGCAGGCCTGTCGGGACGATGCCCGCCGTGCGGTAGATCCGGTGCCGATCTGTGGGAGACATGCGTGCGAGCACGTCGGCGGTCTGGTCGAAACCTCCGACGCCGGCGAGGGGATCGGTTCCTCCCGCCACGTCCCGGGCGACCTCACCGGTGACCCCGGTCAAGGCGTCGACGGTGTCGTCGCCGCCGGACCAGGCACCCAGGAACGTTAGAGGGAGCACGTTGGCCTGTCTCACGGGGACGCGGTCGAGCGACTCATCGGAGAGCGGCGCCGCGACGAGACCGGTGCGCGCCAGGAGCTGAGGGACCCGCTCCGGCTCGATGGTTGCCTCGGCCAGCGCTGCGGTGGATTTCCCCGGCGTTGACACGAGAAGGCCTCGAAGCTCTTCGTCGACACTGTGACTGCGGTCTCCGAGCCCGAGCTGCCACAACCGGTCGTAGGCGACCCAGACGGGGGCGAACTCGCCGTCATATCCGTCGAGGTGAGCCTCACCCGCAAGGAAGGCGGAGAGGAGCACCTCATGCTCGGGCCCCGAATCGAGGTGACCGGGCTGCTCCACCCACTGAGCGACCACGGGCCATGCGGGGACCGGTTCCGGAACCCACGGATCCTCGACACGTACGTGCACCAGCAGGGGACCGACACCCACCAGCGACTCCGGCAGCTCTGCGGTCCCGTCGGTCACGGGGAGGACCTGCGCCGACGTCCACGGCGCTGTCGCGCGGTAGCAGATCGCGGTCAGGCCTTCGATCGACGGAGCACCTGCAAGCAGGAGCTTGGAGTCGTTGACCGAGATGGTGGAGAAGAGTCGACCGGGGCGGACATGGGCGACCGTGAGGGTCCCTTCGCGGTCCAGGGACAGGCGCAGCTGCTGCTCGGCGCGAAGGGTGTCGGTGATCTGGGCGAGGGCGAAGCGGTAGTTGGTCGAACCCCCGGTGGTGGCCGACGGGTCCACCGTCTGGAGGAAGCCCCGGGAGCCGCGCACATGCAGGACTGGGCTGGCCTGCGCGCCCGTGTCGACCACGAGCACACCCGGATCGTCGAGCACCGCCTCGGTCTGGAGGGTCAGGGCCGTGACCGACTCGCGGCCCGTCTTCGTGGGGGTCAGATGACTCACCGACATGTGGGCCGGTTCGACTACGAGGGGGAGCTTCTCGGGTCCCGTCGAGACGGTGACCACCCTGCGGACCTGCCTGGTATCCAGCTCCAGACGGTGGGTCGACACCCGGATGCCCGGGGAGGCAGACAGCGTGAGGACTGCCGGCGTCAGCCCTTGACCTGTCATCCGTCGCCACGCCGGGTCCGAGTCCACCGTGAGCCCCTGGACCACGGTTAAGCGCCTGCTGGCGGTGCGTCCCCATGGTCCCCGGATGCGCAGGTGGACCTCCCCGCACAACGTCCGCGGGGCCGAGGCCCAGACCCGGGCGCAGTCCGCCTCGCTGGAGACGTCTTGGCGGACGACTACGGCTCCGGTGTGGTCGACCAGCGAGACCGACCAGCCGGGTCCGTCGTCCCCCAGATCGGGCAGCTCGATCTGAGGCAGATGCGCGAAGATCGCGTCGCCCGACATCGTCCGTGCCCCGGCGAACGGTTCGGGCATGTGGAAGCGGGGCACGGCTCGTGCCTGCACCTCGACGGTCTGTCCGTCCGTCAGCCGCAGCTGCTGGACGCCGTCGAGATCGAGCAGCACCAGCTCCCACCCGTCCCATCCCGGAGGGAGGGCGGCCCGGGTCATGACCTTGTCGGGGGCGGGTGCCTCGAGCGGATGCGTCCACGGGTGTAGGACCCACACCGCACCTCGTCGCAGGGGCGACCCCAGCCCCATCTGCACGCCCTCCTCATCGAAGACGAGCAAGGGACGGTCGTTGTCCACGACCGGGATGGTGAGGTCCAGGACGGTCGACCCCTCCAGGCGCGCGGTCAGCTGACGGACGGGGCGGTTGACCGGAACGTCCACCTGGGGGGTGGGTTCGCGGTAGCCGGGCATCAAGGCCAGCGACGGCACCCGCTCCTCCTCGGCGTCGGCGCCGACGACCCAGACCACCTGGCCCTCGTCGGCGTCCGGGATCGACGGGAGCCGCACGAAGGGTCCGCGACCGTAGGGATCGAGCATGAGGGCGGCGCGTCGTGGTGCGACAGGGAGGAACTCCCCGGCGGTCCCGGAGGGTGCGGACAAGGATTCCCCGTCGTCGCGCAGTGCTACTGCTGCAGCTCGGAATCGTGGGGGTAGCTCGACGTCGTCCCCGGTTCCACCCGCCGACACCACGTCCAGCAGTTCGAATACCCGGTCGACGACATCGACAGCAAATTCGCCGCCGTAGCGCAGGAACCGTTGGACAGGCTTGTCGATGTGGCGCAGGCGGTCCTGGCGGGCACGCTCTCGGGCCCAGTCCACGAAGGCCTCCGGGGTCAACCCGGGCATCATCCGTCGTCGGTCCCTGGCCAGCCGAAAGAGGTCGGGCAGACAGTAGGTCGGCACCCCGCTGTGCATCAGGATGGGGCCGACGAACCTGGACCCCCTGTCCTCGACGTCGTCGAAGGTCGGCAGGCCCAGCTGGCGCAGGTTGTGGATGTAAGCCGTCCCCCAGTCGTGCTGCACATAGGGGTCCTTGGGGATGCCCGCTCTCTCGCACAGCTGAGGCCAGTATTTGGCTGCATAGTGGTCGGTGGCGACCCTCGTGGTCGTCAGGACGTGCACTGCGGGAAAGCGGCGGAGGAGAGTCGACCCCGGCCCCTGCCGGTGCCACAATCCGCCCAGCCACCGGAGTGCCTGCTCGCTGTGAGCCGTTGTGGTGGTCACGTCCTCAGCGACGAGGCCGATGCGAATGGGAGAGAGTCGGCTCCCCCAGGACTCCTCCCGCATCCGGAGCAGCTCCAGAGGAGTCACCTTGCGATCCGTCGGCGTGCTCATCCCGCCTGCACCTGCCCCATCTGTCTCCTCGCCGAGACCGTCCAATGCGTTACCGGAGACCATATATGGCGGGTGAGACAGTCAATCATCAGGTGCTCATAGTCGCCGTCGAGGATGCTCTGCCCTAGATGTACCCGGCCAGGACGTTGGTAGCGGCGAGCCTGGCTGAACGAATGAGAACCTCCGAGTGGGATGTGGCTTGTCTAAGGCCCACTCCAACCCGGAGGTTCTCGTGTCCCACGGTAGTGCGCGGCTGACCGTCCATGGTCGCCGGTTGATCGTCCAGCGGCATCAAGCCGGCTGGAAGCAGGCTCACATCGCCGCCGCGATGGGAGTCTCACGCAAGTGCGTGCGTACCTGGATCCAGCGGTACGCCGTCGAGGGTGAGGACGGTCTGGCGTCGCGGTCCTCACGCCCGCACACCACACCGACCAGGACCAGCCCGCAGGTCGAGACCAAGGTCCTGGCTGCCCGAACCGCTCATCGTGAGGGTCCTGACGTCCTGGGCCCTCGGCTAGGTGTCCCGGCCCGCACGGTCAGTCGGATCCTGCGCCGCCACGACGTGCCCTACCTACGCGAGTGCGACCCGATGACCGGACAGGTGATCCGCTCCTCCAAGCAGACCGCGGTCCGCTACGAGCGGCAGCGCCCGGGCGAGCTGGTGCACATGGACGTCAAGAAGCTCGGCAGGATCCCTGACGGCGGCGGGTGGCGCGCCCTGGGACGCGCCGACGGCCACCGCGACCGCAAGGTCAGGATCGGGTACGACTTCGTGCACTCGGCCGTCGACGACCACTCCCGGCTGGCCTACTCAAAGATCCTGCCCGATGAGAAGGGCATGACCTGCGCGGCGTTCCTGTCCCGCGCGGCCGCCTACTTCACGGGCCAAGGGCATTACGCGCATCGAGCGGCTCATGACCGACAACGCCTTTGCCTACCGGCACTCGGCCGAGATGAAGAAGGTCTGCGCTGACCTGGGCATCACTCAGCAGTTCATCAAGCCGCACTGTCCGTGGCAGAACGGCAAGGTCGAGCGCCTCAACCGCACCCTGGCCACCGAGTGGGCCTACCGACAGGCCTTCACCAGCAACGACCAGCGCGCCGCCGCCCTTGCGCCATGGCTCGAGCACCACAACACTGAACGTCGCCACAGCGCACTCGGAGGCAACCCACCGATCAGCCGCCTGTCACCAACGTGATGGCCGGGTACACCTAGAGGATGCATTGGCGTCCCGGCGGGGCTGGGGCTGGTGCAGCCGGCGGCTCGACGAAACAGGGGCACATCTGGCTCAAGGAGGGCTGCCGGCCTGCCGCTGACGGCCGTGGTCAGCCATCGTCGACGGGAGGGAACCGACTCGCATTCCTGGCCACCTTGGCCGCGACGACCGAGTCGAGGTCCACTCCCAACACGTCGGTCAGGCGCAGGAGGTAGATCAGGATGTCGGCGACCTCATCCTTCACGTCCTCAGCTTGAGGACCGGCCATCACCCTCTGGGACTCCTCGGGCGTGAGCCACTGGAAGATCTCCAGCAGCTCGGACGCCTCGACCGACAGCGCCATCGCCAGATTCTTCGGGGTGTGAAACCGCCCCCAGTCCCGCTCCTCGGCGAAGTCGCGGAGCTGCACCTGGAGCCGTTCGACATTCATGCCCACAGCCAACCAGCGCAGTCCTCGTTGTGCTTGGCGAGTGCCTCGCGGGCGGGCTGGTCGTCCAGCGTCGCGGGCACCGTGAGGACCGTGCCCTCGAGGGCCTCATACTCGGTGCCCTGCAGCGCCGGGGAGACGCGCACCTTCAGGCTGTCTGCCTCGACGGTCAGCTGGAAGAGGTCGAAGAGGGCATGCAGGTCGGCGCGCAGGAGCAGACCGTTCCAGACCGCGTTGGTGTGGTGGCCCTTGTGTGGCCAGATGTGTGCGGCCTCCAGTACTGCCTCGACCGCGGTCCCGGTGATCGCACACCGTCCCCCGTACGCACCCAGGAGTGCTCCGCGGAACTGCGGCTGTCCCTGCCGGAGCGCCACCATCTGGATTCGGCGGACCGCAAGTCCTCGTCCATGGTGGCGAAGATGTGCTCACGCTGGGCGTCGCTGAGCGACTGCTGTGGGTTGGGGTCCCCACCGAGGTACTCGTCCAGGACCGCCTGCTGCTCCGGCTTCAGCGTCCGGACGAAGGTGGGGTTCTTGCTCAGACCGGTCGCCGCCGCTACGTCGTGCCAGCGGGGCTGCTCGGCCGCCTCACCGGCCAGGACCTCGAGCGGGAAGCGCTGGACATAGGGTTTCTCGTCGGACCCGGGCCAGTCGTCCCACGGGCCTGGCGTGACCTGATCGGCGTCGATCTCGTAGGCATCCTGGAGCACCCGTACCTTGCCGAGCAGAGACGCCCCGCTCTGCCAGTAATAGACGACGTCCCCGGCCTTGATCCCGCGCGGAGTGATCAGGTCCCAGAGGCCGTGCTCTTTCGCAAACTTCCAGTGCTGGGGGTAGTCCTTGCTGATCGTCAGCAGCCATGCCGCCATGGCATGCGCCTTCCGTGCTCATCACGGGGGAGGCGTGTCCAGCAGCGGAAGCCTGTCGATCCGTCGGTGTGTGGTTGTGGTCAAGCGCGGCAAGCCGCCCGCTATCCGCGGACCATCGTCCGGAGGAAGTCCCTGGTCTGCGGGTCGGTGGAGTAGATCCAGGCGCTCTGCATACCCCGCGTCAGCAGCACCTTGTAGACGTTGCGCACCAGCCGGTCGAAGTCGCGGTCCGGCACCTTCGTGCGGTTGCGCAGCACCGGGTCGCGGTTGCCCTCGCGCACCGCACGCCACCGCCCGTCGCGCCACACCAGGTCGGGCCCGATGATGATCCCGGCGTGGTCGTACTCGAAGCCCTGCGCGGTGTAGATGCACCCCACCTGCCCGAACCCGGCCGGGTCGGTCGCCCACAGCGCCGCCGCCGGCGCCCCGCCCACCGAGCGGTCCCCCTTGAGGTTCCACGGCCGCGACCAGTCGCCGATCCGCACGTCCTGCACGAGAGTCCCGTCCGGCTCGGGGTCCGACCACGGCCAGCAGTAGCCGGCCGCCATCCGGGCCGTGTAGCCGTCCTCCTGCCGCAATGCCAGCACGTGCTCGAGCTCGTCGGGGGAGTCCACGACATGTATCTCGAACGTCCCGTCGCCCTCCCACTCGATCGGCCCGCCGGGCGCGAGCCCGAGCAGCCGCTCGACCCACTCGACATACAGCGCGGACCCGCCGCAGCGGAACTGGTCGTCGAGGTCGATCTCGTGCACGTCCATGCCCAGCGACTCGGCATACTCGGTGATCGCCTGGACGGTCCCCATCTCCCCGGGCCGCACGACCTGGTTCTGGTCGAGGAGGAAGACCGGCACCCGCGCGGCGCTGAGCAGCTCGTCGAGCTGCGGCCGACCCGTGCGGTGCTCCTTGCGGGTGTAGCGCGACTCCGACGTCTCCCGGATGCGGTGCGCCTCGTCGAGGATGAGGCACTCGAGCTCGTTCGGCTCGGCCGCCATGAAGCTGTTGAAGTAGCTGAACATCTTGCGCACCCTCGGTGCCCGGGCCGCGGCCACCTTGCGCAGGGTCTTGGTGAACGACTGCGAGCCGGTCGCGTGCATGACGGCACGCCCCTGGCGGGACAGCTCGCCTATCACCGACAGGGCGATGACGCTCTTGCCGCTCCCCGGCCCTCCGCTGACGACGATCGCGGTCTTGTTGGTGCCCCGCCGCGCCTTCTCGACGGCGTGCAGCACCAGCTCGTAGGCGTCGCGCTGCTCGTCGAGCAGGACGAATTGCTCACGCCGCTGCACCTCGTCCGCCGCCAGCGCCAGCAGCTGCTTGGAGGGGGCGGTGCGGCTGTCGAGCAGTCGGTCGGCATACCCGGCGCCCGGCACTCCCGGCGCGAAGCGGCTGCGGAGGTAGTCGAGGAACTCGCCGCGGTCCTGTCCGCTGAACATCCGCGCCGGCCGCGTGGGGTCGGGGGCGGCCATGTCCCGCAGGTCCGCGATGGCCAGGTTGGTCGCGTTGTGCAGGTATGCCGTGCCGGCGAGCTCGTGCTCGTCCTCGGCCAGCGTGACGACGAAGTCGGTGAGGTAGTCGCAGTAGCCTCGCACCTGCTCCAGCGGGTGCAGCACCGGGTGGTTGCCGTAGCAGTCGATCCGCACCAGCACGTCGCTGTCCTCGAAGCGCTCGGCCTCGCTCCACTGCTTGAGCTCGACCACGAGGTATGACGCGCGCCCGGTCTGGGGATGCTGCCCCGCGAGCACCACGTCCGCGCGCTTGCTGGTGAGCGGCAGCTGGTACTCGACGAGCATCTCGACGTCGCCGAGTCCGGCGTCGATGAGGTCGGCGCGCAGGCGGGGGAGGCTGCGCTCCCACGAGCGGCGCTCGGAGGGGGAGGCCGACCGGCCGGTGGTGATGGCCATCTGCTCCGCGATGTGCTGGGCCAGCTGCGCTTCGGCGACCGACAGTCCGTGCGCGGACGATCGATGCAGGAACACGAACAGGACTCCCCAGGCAGCACGAAACTCGTGCGGGTGGGGGCGTGTCCGGAGAGGAAGCCCGTCGGGCCGCGTATGACGTGCACGATCTTAGCCGTGCATCCTGGGGGCCTCACGGGTGCGCACACTCGACTATTTCCGCGCGAGCGCCGGTGACAGCAGCACGGAGGGAGCCAGCAGGAGCCGCCCAAACCGTGAGAGGTTGCGTCTTGGTCTCCTAGACCGTGACCTCCATGTGACCCTGCGACGACGAGCTTGGGCTGGTCCCTACCCGCGCCTCGTCCAGCCACGAAGGCGGCCCGAGCGAGGTGCTCACGACGACCTACCTAGCGACGATGGGCATGCCCTGAAGCGCCTCCTACTGGACGACCAGGTCAGAGTGGGCCGATGCCCATGTACAGCGGCAGGCCGGGGCTCAGACTGGCAGGCGTGCGTCCTGGACTGTGCCGCTGCGGACCGGGCTGGTGTCGTGAACTCAAGCTGTCGGTCGCACAGCCTAGAATTACAACCATGTCATCTGCTCCCTCGGAACTCGCCGAGACGCCCCTCCCCGCCGAGTCGTTTCGTGCCTCTGCCGACACAGTCCGACGGTCGCTCCTCCGAAGGGACGGTCGAGCAGTGGTAACCACCGAGCGTGCGAGTGGCCTGGATCGACTCCGACCCGACGTCAACCTTGGGAGTCTCTTCAACGACTTGTGGCTGCGACGTAGAGCGAAGGTTGAGGTTGCCGGTACCCCAATTACGATGGTCGACCTCTTCAGTGGATGCGGCGGGCTTTCCGTCGGGGCTCATGAAGCAGCGCGGGCCACCGGGCATCGGGCAGTCCACGTCCTGGCCGCCGACAACAATGAGGACGCCCTTGCGGTGTTCGGCGAAAACTTCCCCGAGGCGGAACTGCACTCGGACGGCATCGAAGCGCTGATCGATGGTGATCTCGGCGAGGTGCCGACCACGAACGAACGACGGCTCGCCGAGCGCCTCGCGGGCCTCGACCTCGTGATAGGTGGGCCGCCCTGCCAAGGCCACAGCGATCTCAACAACCACACGCGACGGGCTGACCCACGCAACTCGCTATACCTGCGCATGGCCCGTTTCGCTGAGGTGGTGCACCCGCAACACATCCTGATTGAGAACGTGCCCGGAGTGGCGCACGACAAGATCGGTGTCGTCCAACGGACGATGGAATCCCTGCGGGCCAAGGGGTACTACGTGGAGACCGCCGTGCTCAACGCCACCGACTTCGGCGCCGCGCAGGCCCGTCGGCGCCACCTGCTCCTGGCGACGCTCTCGCCCATGGGGGCACCAAGCGTCGCAACGCTCCGACGCGACCTCGGAAGTCCTGCCCGGTCCGTTATGGACGCGATCGGTGACCTAGCGGTCCACGAGGACGGTGGCACGTTCGACACGCCCGCCCGTCATTCTCCGGTTAACCGCCAACGCATCAATTACCTATTTGACCACGGCCTGTGGGACCTTCCGAACGAGCAACGTCCAGACTGCCACCGTCTCAAGCCGCATAGCTACGTGGCCGTTTATGGGCGGATGCACGGCGACCGCCCGTCGCCCACGATCACCTCGGGCTTCGGCAGCACCGGCCAGGGGCGGTTCGTTCACCCGACGGAGCGACGGACTCTCACCCCTCACGAGGCGGCCAGGCTCCAAGGCTTCCCCGACTGGTTCACCTTCAGGTCCGTCGAGAAGCGCGGCGCTCTGCAACAGATGATCGGCAACGCAGTCCCCTCCCGCCTTGCCTACGCAGCAGTCGCGAGTCTCCTGCGATGACTGGGACATCAATGACCGTTGCTGGCCTTTTCGCCGGGATCGGAGGCATCGAGGAGGGGCTTCATCGAGCGGGTCACCGGACTATATTCCTCAACGAGATCGACGAACGCGCCCGGGCCGTGCTGGCCTGGCACTTCTCCGAGGCGGAACTCACCCAGGACATCCGATCCGTCCGGTCGCTTCCGGACGTGGACATCCTGACCGCCGGATTTCCCTGCACCGACATCAGCCAGGCCGGCAGGAAAGTTGGCATCACCGGGGAGGCGTCAGGGCTCGTAGACGAAGTGTTCCGCCTGCTCCGGGTATCTTCCCCAAACTGGCTCGTCCTAGAGAACGTCAGCTACCTGCTCCGCCTCGGTGCCGGTGATGGGATGCGCTACTTGGTGGATTCTCTGGAGGACTTGGGCTTCCGATGGGCCTACCGCGTGGTGGATGCCAGGTCGTTCGGGCTGCCGCAGCGGCGTCAGCGGGTACTCTTCGTCGCGTCCCGGACCGAGGACCCCCGCCGTGTCCTCTTCGCCGACGAGTCGGGCGAGGCGGATTTTGAGGACCCGATCGGCGAGGTCGAGCCTGATCGCGGATACGGCTTCTACTGGACCGAGGGGCTGCGAGGGTTGGGCTGGGTCCACGATGCCGTGCCCACGATCAAGGGGGGCTCAACGATCGGGATCCCGTCGCCGCCCGCGATTTGGTTCCCAAACACCGGCGAGGTCGGCACGCCCCATATCGAGGATGGAGAACGCCTCCAGGGTTTCCCTGTCGATTGGACTGACATCGACTCATCCACCGAAAGACGTCTGGGGTACCGGTGGAAACAAGTCGGGAACGCTGTCAGCGTGCCGATGAGCGAGTGGCTCGGCAACCGTCTAGCCGAGCCCGGCCAGCTTGTCGAGGGCGATTGGAACGCTAGCATTAGCGGAAAGCGCTGGCCGTTGGCAGGCTACGGTGGGAAGGGAATCCGGCGGAAAGCACCCGTTGGAATGAGGCCGCTCTCCCAGCCTTTCGCATTAAGAAAGTTTCTCGACCTGCCGCTCAAGCCGCTGTCTCTGAGGGCAACCAACGGCTTCCTCAGTCGCGCCGAGCGCAGCAAGTTGCGCTTCGCCGACGGATTTCTTGAGGCGCTCCACGCCCACGCACGGTCTGTGGCCGAGAGCTCATTGCGCTAGCCCTAAGGCTCGGTTAACGCGGCCCATCAGGTCCGACTTGCGGCCGGGTACGACAGTGCTCCCTTCTATTCTGCTGTGGTCGCTGTACATCTCCGGTGTCTGGGCCGTGCTTGCGAGCACGACTCGGTCGACCGCGAGTCGCGGCGCGCCGTCACTGGGCGGCGACACACGCAGTCCCCAGACGTACTTGCTCGAGGCCTCCGCCACGTCGTCGGCCCGCATGGTTAGCGCGGACCTACGCTTGGCATCGACCACGACCATCCGTTGCTCGTGGTCCGTCATTAGGAAGACGCCGACGTCTGGGACCAGGGTGCTTGTGAGCGACCGTATGCTGTGCCGAAGGCGTCCGCCCACATTAGACGGGTCTCCTGCCACCCGGAGCTGGGCGCAGGCGACGAGTTCCCCTCCGGGGATCTCCCACCGGGCGATCCATTCTGCTCCCGTCGCCGACGTCAGTAGTTCGTCTCGCCGAGTGTCCGTGCGGCGGTCGATCCCAAGCAAGATCTCCGACGCTACCCAAGCCTCATACAGGCGCCAGGTGTAGCAAAGAGGCGCGCTCGCTGGCTGTTCCTCCGCGCTGGCCGAAGCAGTCGCGGTGAGGGCCCGTAAGGTGTGCAGGAGGTTCCGCGCGGCTGTCGGCCAGCTGGATAGAGGTGGGTCTGGGCGGGGCACGCCTGCGGACGCCATGCGGGCGACGTTGACCAGCGGATGGAGAATGGCCTGGCGTGCCGCCGTGTCACCTAGCCACTCGGCTCCCGCGAGCAAACGGACGACATCGGAGGCCGCCCGGTACAGCGCCTGCGCGCGCCAAGGTGGTTGCGCTCCAACGCGGCGAGCACTGACCATGGGCAACTTGCCCCTCGGGGTGTCGATGCCCTGGTGCCTGGCGGCGTGGAGGGCCGTGTGGCGTGGGTCCTCACGGCCGCCTGGAAGCTCCAGGTGCTGCCACCGAAGGTTTGTCGTGCGTTCCGTGGGCCAAGAGCCGAGTAGCTGGCGGGCCTTTCGGTGTGCCAAATCGAGGTGGTCGAGGAGCAGTTGGTCATGGGCGTTAAGCGCGCCCGACGGAAGTCGGCCGCGGCCAGGTACGGAAGAGGGGAGCGGCAACCCAGCTCTGGCAACCTGATCCCACATGTCCCTGAGACTCGTCAAGGTTAGCGGAGC
This sequence comes from Ornithinimicrobium avium, assembly GCF_003351765.1. Taxonomy (NCBI): domain Bacteria; kingdom Bacillati; phylum Actinomycetota; class Actinomycetes; order Micrococcales; family Ornithinimicrobiaceae; genus Ornithinimicrobium; species Ornithinimicrobium avium. The sequence continues at coordinate 994,866 of NZ_CP031229.1, read as the reverse complement.
TGGGGGAGGAACATTCAACCAGGCAATCCTGACTGCCCCCTTGTCGAGGTGTACCAGTGGGACCGAGCCCGCGAGTACGTCCGCTACTTTATCGTCCGACGCTTCCGATGGCCCAACAACCACCTCCCGCGGCAACCTTGAGATTACGCGGAGCTCCGGCGGTATAATCAGTGGCTCGCCTGGGAGGTCGACCCACTGAGCGCGCCACCTGTCCTGAAAGCGGACCCGGAAGTTCATGTGAGAGCGGACCAGAAGTCCATTGAATCACCGAAGAGGGATCCCGCCGTCGCAGCCTGCAGCGCTGAGATTCTCCGGCGGAGTCCCCCGCCAACTCCGCCGGCGGCGGTCGGGCTGGTGAGCGACCCGTCGTCGGCCAGCCGGACAATCGCCCCGGCGAACAGGTGGGGCGGCAGCTGCGGCAGCACCACGTGAACGACCGCGTTCTCGGCGGCGACCCGCGCGACCTCGTCGTCCAGCCCACCGGTCAGGGTGACGAAGTAGGCCATGAAATTCGCTGCTCGCTCTACATCGCGCCGGCTCGGTACGTACGGTTGGTCGGCTCCAAGCACCTGTAGGAGGTCGCCGAAGTGACCAAGCATTTGGGTTAGCCCGGTGACATCCAGGGCGCGCCGTGCCGCAGCGGGGTCGCCGAGGAACCTCGGGCCGGCCGACAAGACCCGGGATCCCTCTGCGGCGGCGCCGTCCGCCGCCGTCGCGTCGGCACCGGCGATCCGGTTGGCCTCCGCGATTGGGTCCCAGGTGAGGTCGGGTTCAAGGAGGACGACCGAAGCTCGAGCGGTCACCTTTCGCGCCGGCGCGATGCTGTTCGCGTCCACGTTTATAGTCGCGAAGAAGCGGGGCCACGGCCCGAGTGCCGTAACTGGTGGCACGTCGAGGAGCTCGTCGGAGTCGGCGGCCCCGGCCCGCTGGGCGTGCAGTTCCCAGAAAACCAGCGGGACGCTGACGGAGCTTAGCCCGTGAGTTACCGGGGCTAGGTAGCCCTCGATCGGTGACAGGTTGGCTTCCTCGACGATGAGAACGGGCGCGGCCACGTGCGCGAGGTTGGCTTCGCCAGCTAGTCCCGCCACTGCGGTCTCGTGGAGCGCCACGAGCTTGGGGGTGTTGGGCGTCTGGGCAAACCGCCCCGTCAGGCTGGAGTAATAGCCAAAGGCGTCCTCGGGTCCCGACCAACCGGACCTCGCCTCCAGGACCGCAGTCGCCTCGTCGCGGCCCAGGTAGGAGGCCAGGAGGCGCGCGATGGTGCTCTTACCGGTACCGCTCGGGCCCGCGAAGAGTACGAACTGGCTTGACAGGGCGCACGCCAGTACGTCGGCGGCCGTGGCCACGTCAATCGTGACGCCATTCCCGGCGGCGAAAGCTACCAGCCCCTCAGGTAGGTTCTGGAGGTCGGCAAGATCAGTCGGCGTCGCGCTGGCCCGTCCGGTCAGTTCCTCCTCGTCAACCTGGCCCCCATCCACGGGCTCCATAGCGGTGGCGTCGGCTGGGAGGTCAGTTACTGTTTGGATCGCCTCGGGGCGGAGCAAGGGGAAGTGAGGCAGGATCTGATCGACGAGTGGGTCGTCGGCACGATGGATCACCGTTGTGACTCGCCAGACCTGCGCCACCCGTTCGGCCACCGCGACCGTGCGCACCTTGGGGAAGCGGCTGATCCGCTTTCGCGCGGCCTTAACGAACCGGGCGACCGTGTAAGGCGCGGAGATGAACACCAAGTACAGGTCGATGTCTTTATCCATGCTCTCGGTCAGGACATTGGCCGCGCGCCCGGAGTTGTTGGCTGTTTTGCAACGAGTGACCAAGTCTCTGCCAACGTCGAGGGCGAGTTCCTTCTTCAGCAGGTCGTCGACGGCTGTCCAGTTGTAGCCCGTCTTGCCCAGCGCAAGGATCTCTTCCGCCCGCTCACTGATCGCCGCTTCGAAGGGGGTCGGCTCGTCGTCGACGACCGGGGCCACATCACTCGTCATAGTGCGATGTTGCCATGGGCGAACACGCCGACCGAGCAGCGCCCCACCACCGGGGGCTTCGCCTTGCTCAAGGGGCGTGCACGTGAGAGGGCCGCCCGCGGCCGTCAAGAGGGGTGACATTCACATCTTGTGTCTACGTGCACTCCCGGCCTGCGATTCCGGGGTGTCACGTCGCACGCGACGAGTGCTTCGGGTGACGCCGGTGCGGACGGGGTCACCGGTCAGGACCCTCTGCGGACGGATTGCATCCTTGTGCAGGCGAAGAGGTATGCGGCGACTCTGTGGCGGCTGCTGCCATACCGGTGTCGAGCAGGGAGCGAACCACTCGCGTCGCCTCCCTAGCCACGAGCGGGGTCTAGAAGATTGCCCTGGCCCCGCCCGAGGTCCGGGGGCTCTACTAGATCGAGATGGGTGGCGAGAATAAGGATCTCGACCTCACGGCGCTCCTCGGTGCCGCGGGTGAGTATGGTCGGGAGCAGAAGATCGCCCCACTCGCTGAGCTGAGCTGACCGGGAGGCAGAGTGTCTGACCCAGACACCGAGCGTCCGAGCGCCCGCACGCTCATCGATGCCGAGACCGCTGCCCGCGCCGAGCACACGGGCCTGGAGTCGGTCCGGATCACCTCGTCCTTTGCCCGGGCGGAGCGGCTTCTTGGAGGCGAGTACCACGGGCGCTTCCTCATCGAGCTGCTCCAGAACGCCTCGGACGCCTGGCGGGGGGACCCCCGCTCGATCGACGGCAGCCGGTCACGGGCGGCGGTCATCCTGACCGAGGAGCCTGCGCTCGTCGTGGCCAACCAGGGCATCGACCTGCAGACCGACGTCGTCATCGGGTCCCTCGGGCACATCGGTGCGTCGACCAAGGCCGAGGGCGAGGCGATCGGGCACAAGGGGATCGGCTTCAAATCGGTGCTGGAGATCACCGCCCGCCCCGAGATCTACTCTGGCCTGCAGGACCCGAAGAAGCTGCTGGCGGTGCGCTTTGACCCGGGCCGCGCCCTCGAGCAGATCAAGAAGGTCAGTCCTGACTGGGACGCATACCTCGAGCGCACAGCCGCGCTGGACCGCGGCGACCCGCACTCGGCCATTCCGGCCCTGCGCTATCCCTTCTGGGTCGACGACGTCCCGCACCTGGTCGAGGAGCTGGCGGCGGAGGGCTTCGACACGGTGGTGCGGCTCCCGTTCGACGAGCAGCTGGCCGCCCGGCGCGGGAGGACCAAGGAGGACTGGCTCACCGCGGTCCGCACCGCCCTCGCTAACGTCAGCGACGAGATCCTGCTCCTGCTCGGCACCTTCTCCGAGGTGACGTTCCACGACCAGGCCGACGGTGGGGACGTCGTCTGCATAGCCCCGTCATGGAGCAGCAGGTCAAGGCCGCCCGCGGACGCAGAAGCATCCGACGTCCGCATCGAGCGCACCGGTCGGGGGCAGACGGTCTGGCGTCTCTACCGTCGCACGATCAGCGGGCACGGAGATCTCGCGGGTGAGATCGCAGTGGGCGTGCGGCTCGCCCCGGGTGGCGACCGCCTGGAGGTCGTCCCGGCGGTCGATGGCTCGACGTCCGCGCCCTTCCACCTGTTCTTCCCGACGAGGATCCCCTCCGGTATGCCGTTCTTGCTGCACGGCTACTTCCAGGTGGACGCGTCGCGCACAGGCTTCCACGGAGCCGCTGAGGGCAGCAACAGACGGATCCTCGACGAGCTCGCCGTACTCGTGCGGGACGTGGTGCTGGACTTGAGCGGGGATGGGACGATCGAATCGACCAGCGTGGTGAACCTGGTGGCCGAGTGCCCGACGCCCGAGGACGAGCTCGCGAGCGGGTTCAGGGACAGGGTCCTCAGCCTGCTCGACGACGAGAGCTGGGTTCCGGTGGAGCAGGCTGAGTCGGCGCCAAGCCACGCGATGCCACGGGACGTGCTCGCCGGTCATCCCCGGTTCACCAGGCTGGTCGCGTCGACGTTCCCTGCGGACTATGTCCATGCCCGGACCGGGCTCTCCCTCATGCACCAGGGTCTCAACGAGCACGCCATCGACCTTGTCGCTGCTCGTCAGATGGAGGCTCCCGGCATGTGGAATCTGCTGGCCGAGCTGTCCCGGCCGGGGGACCTGGAGGTATGGGGTGAGGAATCGGCGGACGAGGGGTTCCGGGGGTTCCTCCGCCTGGTGAATTGGTTGACGGGCGAGTTCCCCACACAGACCGAGAGGTTCCTGGGTCAGCTGCGCGGGAGCCCTTCGAGCCGCCTCGTCCCCGTGGTGTCGGCGTCCGGTGGACGGGTGCTGCTGCCCGTACCCGATCCCACTGTCGGTCTGACAGGTCGTCGGAGCCAGCTCGTGATGGCCCGCATTAGGTCTCGCGGCGAAAGGGCACTGGTGCCTCCCGTTGAGCTGCAGGTGTCATTCCTCGCCGACGGACTGCTGTCATCGGATGAGATCAACCGCGCCCGGCCGCTGGGCATCCGCCCGTTTACTGTCGACAACGTCCTGGATCGACTGGGCGGGCTGGAGGTCTCCGACGAGCGCGCCGAGCACGTCCTCACCTTCGTGTGGCAGTTCCTCGCCCGTGAGCGGACGAACCAGTACGGCACCAGGAGGCTCGTCGAGCGTGCGGCCGCGTTCAGCCCGCAGGAGTGGTTCTGGTGTCGGCCGGGGCGGGCCAGGGAGAGTGACACGCGCAGACAGGAGCAGCAGCGGGAGAGATACCTCGCCGACGTCATGCTGCCCAACCGCGACGGCGCCTGGCGACCGGCAGGATCCCTGTGCTTCGGGGAAGACTGGTCGACGTGGCTGGAGTCCCTCGACGAAGACGTGGACGACACCGACAGGCGGCGGGGTGCGGCATACCGTGCCCTCGAGCGGGTCTGTCCTGCCCCTGGGAAGCACCTCCTGGCTCACCCCGACGTGGTCCTGCCCATGCTGGCGGAGATCGACCTGACTCTGGCCGGCACCGCGACCCCGGACGAGGAGCCTGAGCAGGACGACGAATATGATCCGGACGAGGCGGACTGGGACCGGGAGCGGCACGCCTTCCTGCTACGACTGGGCGTCTGGGAGGTCCTGCCCGTGGAGGCCTTCGAGAGCCGAGACCGGCGCGACGGGAGAGAGAAGTTCGTCTGGAGTGGGCCCGTCGCGGATCGCCAGCAACAGGAGTGCACGACGCCAGACGGGTGGACCTTCGGTCTGGGCGGCTGGAGCGGGGAGCAGCACCACAACGTCTATCTGGGGGAGGACTTCCGATTCCAGTGGTCGCTGGCGGAAGCCGCCCGACGCGACGCGAGTGCCGTCACCGAGCTCATCGACGCCGGGCGAGACCTGTATGCACGCTGCTTGCAGTCCAGCTTCTTCTGCCCCGCCTGCAACGACTCCGGGACCGGGCACACGGTGGCACGGCACAGCAACGTCAGTGACGGCTACCCGAGCTGGGTGGCGCTTCAGTTGAGGTCGGAGCCATGGATCCCCGTCCATGTGGCTGGGGAGAGCCTGCCCACGCCGGTCGAACCCGGTCGGGCCTGGTGGCTGGAGCGGGTGCCGAGCGAGGTCGGGTTGATGACGAGCCCATGGCGGTTCGTCCCAGTGTGCGGACCCAACACCGGAGTGAGTGAGACCGTCCGAAATCTGGGACGGGTCAACACCGCCGACGACGCCGACCTCCAGGCGGTGAGCTGGCTGCTGAGGCACGTGCGGGACAGGTTCGAGGCCGACGAGATCGACCTGGGCCGGACCACGGACCGGCAGGCGTTCGTCAGCCTGCATACAGCCATGTACGACCGCCTCGCCAGCGCGCCCGAGGGCGCGGGGAGAGCAGTGCTGGAGGACGTCGGAGTCCTGAGCACCCTGGGGAGCGCGCTGACGTACGCGCCCGTGGACGACACCCGGCACGACGACGGCCGGTTCTCGGCTTACGTCCGTCACTTCGCCGACCGCATACCGCTGGCCGTCATCCGCCGCGACCGTCAGCGTGCCGCCGAGAAGTTGGGCATCGCCCGCTTCGAGGTAGACCTTCGGCGACGCGGTGACGACGATGGCCGGGACGTGACCGGAGACCTAGTCGAGGGGCTTCATGCGCGGGCCCCGGAGCTGCTGGGGATCCTGGTCCACCACAGTCTTGGGGCCCAGCCGCTCACCCTCGACAGCGAGAACTTCCGGCAGCGTGCCCAGCGGCTCATGCACCTGCAGGTCCGCCAGGTACCGCGACTGGTGGTGGAGGCGACCGTGGACGGTGTGGAGACCGTGCTGCTCGGGGACGACACGTCCGGCGACCTCTTCCTTGAGGGAGGGACGACTGCGCGGCCGGTCCTCTACCACGACTTCACCGACGACGCGTGGCGCGAGCGGGTCCGCCGGCATCTGTGGCTCCATCTGGCCACGCTCCTGGAGGCGCCGGCCTACGCGCACACCTTCGCCCTCTTCCTGCAGTACGACACAGATGCCGAACGGGAGGTGTTCCTGCTCGAGCTGGGAATCTCGCAGGAGGACGTCGATGCAGTGAGGGCACAACTGGGGCTGGTGAGCGAGACCGAGCAGGCCAACCGCCGACGCTGGTTCACCGCCCTGCTTCGCGTGCTGACGTCGGAGGCTGGGGAGGCAGGCGTGGAGGGTGATCAAGTCCGCGACGCGCTCCTGCGCGCCGGCCTGCCGCGCCAGCTGGTGACGCAGCTCTTGAGTTCCGGAGGCGGTGGCGACGTCCGACGCGACACCAGCAGGGGCTCTCCCCTCCGGTTGCTGGACGACTATGGCGTCGATCTGCGCGAGTTGGACGCCCAGCTGCGCAAGTTGGGCCATGAAGAAGGTCTACACATCACCGACGCACGCCGCAGGCTGCAGAAGTGGACGCGGGCCCATGGACGTCGTCTGGTGGCGGTGCTGGTCCGGGCAGGCCAGCTGTCGCCTGGGCAGGCCATAGAGAAGGTCAGGCAGGTGAGTCCGCCCGCGTCCCTTGGGTTCGCGGTCGACCCTCCCCTCGGCGAGGTGCTCGCCGAGATCGGGAGTCTTCTTGCCCCGGGCCCGCCGGCCACGGTGGCAGGCCAGCTTGCGGACGACCCGCCCGACACCTTGGCAGAGCTGGGTGGGTATGCGTCGGTGGACGACCTGGATGCCGACGTCCGGAGGCTGTATGACGTCGACGAACAGCGGTACGTCCTGCGGTCACGCGCGGTGCTATGGAATCGGGCGATCCGCAAGCTGGCGGTGCTGACCAGGATGACCCCCACCGAGACCCGGGCGGGGATCCGTGCGCTCGACGACGAGGTCGCAGAGCAGCTGAAGGTGGATCTGGACCGACCCAGCCAGCTGGTCGAGGCGGTCGAGCAGTTGCTCGCGGACACCGGGCTGGCCGAGCGGATCGTCGCAAGACTGGACGACGACCTCCTGGGAGCGGGGCCGGACGAAGACGAGCTGCACCGCTGGGCGGCCGAGGCAGGCATCGACGAGGCAAGGCTCGCAAGGTATGACCGCGCCCTGCGTCGGCCGCGGAACGCGAAGGCGGCGAGACTGCGTTCACGTGCCGACGAGCTGAAGAGAGCTGAGGTGCGCGCCGCTGTCCCGGCGCACCTCGTCGTACCCGCGCATCAGGTCCGAGCATCTGCCGGACGAAAGGGGCCCGAGGCGCCCGATCAGAGAGCGCCGGGCATCCGGGTGTCGAAGATCAAGGTGACTGCGGAGGCTGATCGGCGCAAGCGGGAACACGGCGACGAAGGCGAGCAGTGGGCGCTGGCCGACACCGTCGCGGCACTGCTCGCCCTGGATGACGAGGCCCGGGCTCTGGCGGTGGAGGACGTACGCGGGCTGCTGGAGCGCTTCGACGCCGCCGCCACGGAGGACCTGCTGGCTCACGCCGCCGCAGCATCAGCACCTCGTGAGGACGAGGAGGATGACGATCTGATCGAAGCCCTCGAAGGATTGCTGCACGTCTCACGGGTCAGCGACGGGTTCGGGTTCGACATGGTGGGCTGGGTGGCTCCAGCCCCGGACCAGGCGCCCTGCGCGACGGCGCTCGAGGTCAAGAGCACGTCGGGGGACAGGTTTCAGCTCTCCAGCAACGAGTGGCGCATCGCCCAAGCGCTGCGTGAGCAGGGGGCAGGGGAGCGCTACGCGGTTCTGGCTGTGCGCCGGAGGAAGGGCGGCGGTGTACCTGCAGGCATGGACCTACTCGTCGACCCTGTTCACCTCCACGAGGTCGGTTTGCTGACTCTGGACACGAGCAACTACGTGGCGAAGTACGCGACCGGTGGCTAACGCTGGTTTGCGAGCCATGTGTGCACAACGATCGACCGTACGCTGGCCAAAGGCCAACGACCTCGTGGCGCGACCGGCTATGGAGGGGCGGGTTCAGCGCAAGGCGCGCGATCGGGTCACGATCGTGTGTGTCCCGGCCCGGGTGCTCAGCACAGCGTCCACGCATGGGTGACCTACCGCCTCTCCCACGATCGCCGCATACGTCCGTAGCTGCGGCGCGTAGAACGCTGCGCGCGTCGCCCATGCCTCCTCCGAAACGTCGTCTGTCTTGAAGTCGACCACCACGAGCCGTCCGTCGTCTTCTCGGTAGAGAAGGTCGACGAACCCTTCCAGCACCGTGCCGTCCTCCTGCACCGTGGCGACGTAGGACTCCCGCCAGTGCTCACGCGTCGCTGCCCGCTGGACGATGTCGGATTGCAGGAACGAACGAGCCAGGTCCCTAACCGCCCCGGCGTGGTCGGTGACACCCTCGGCCCAGCACTGCGCCGCCACCGCATCCTCCAGACCAGCGCCCGTGGCCAGGTCGACGCTCTGCATGACGCCGTGCACCGCGCGGCCGATCGCTGAGCCGTAGCGGCCCTTGACCCACGCCGGCCACTCCACGTCTCTTGCACCCTTGGCCTTTGACCGGGCCAGCTGGTCCGCCTCATGGTGCGGCGTGTCCGCAGTGATTTCGACGTCGTCCGCCGGTCCGGCACCGACGACGGCTCCGCTGAGCTCGATCTCTGGGTCCGTCCCCTCCATGCCGGAGGCGCTCACCGCGCTGCGTCTGCGTGAGACGGTGACCGCCTCGTCCAGGCCCGCTCTCCAGTCCTCCCACGCCGACGGTGGCGATACCCGAACAGCCGGGCCTGCCGGGGTGACTGAGCTGATAGTCGTATTCGGGTCCAGAGCGACGGTCCCTTTGGCGGTGGCTGCGCCGGCGTCCGCCAGGAGGTGGGCCAGAGTCCCGCTTCCACCGTTCGCCGAACGGTGCATCGACACCACCAGGTGGTCCTTCGCCCGGGTCGTTGCGACGTAGAGCAGGCGCCGCTTCTCCAGGTCGCTCATCTGCTCGTCCACCGGCTGGGCGTCGGCGAAGTCACCGGTGGTCAGGTCCTTGCCGAGCGAGATCGCGAAGCCGTCGTCGGTCCACAGCAGCTGGACGCCCCGGCGGTGGTTGGGCTTGGAGGACAGGCCCGAGACCACGACCATGGGGAACTGCAGGCCCTTGGCCGCGTGCACGGTCATGATCCGCACCGAGTCGACGTCTGACTCGGGCAGCACCGCCTCGCCGGCGCGGGAGGTCTCGGACGCCTGCGCCTGCGCCCACGCCAGGTAGGCGCGCAGGCCGCCGTGCTCGGTCTCCGACCACGCCCGGGCCTGGTCCACGACATACCGCAGCCGCCGCCAGGTGTCCCGCGCGCGAGGTCCGTCCGCCGCCACCTCCTGCATGCGGCGGTCGACCACGAGCCGGGTGAGCACCTCGCTTGGGGTCAGCCAGCGCGCCTCGTCGTGAAGGCCCCGCAGGGATGCCGTCGCCCGCCCCACGGGGTGCTCGCTCAGGTGCTCGGGCACCGGCGCCAGCAGGTGGAACGTGCCACCGCCCCGCTTGAAGGTGAACAGGTCGTCGTCGCCGCAGCCGAACAGGCTGGAGCGCAGCGCCGTGACGAGGGAGAAGCCGTCGGAGGTGTCGGCGATGCTCCGCAGGGCCGCGAAGAGGTCGCGCACCTCCTGGGCCTGGTAGACGATCGAGCTCGACTCGGTGCGGTAGTCGACACCCGCCACGTCCAGCGCCTCCTCCAGGAAGGGCACCGACGTCCGGGCGGGCACGAGGATCGCGATGTCGTCCTCGCGTAACCGACGCCAGGTGCGACGGCGCCGGCCGTGCTCGTCCCGCTCGTCCGTCTCCGCCTCGGTGGTCCACCCCTCGTCGAGGGCCTGGCGGATCGCGGCCGCGACGTCGGCCGCCTCCCGGCGGCGCACCTCGTCGGCGGACGGCTTGTCGGTGTGCTCCTCCGCGCCCAGCACGGTGACGGCCGGTCCCACGCTCGGGCCCTCGCGGTGGGCCGCCAGCGGTTCGTAGGCCGGCTGCTGGTCGGCGTGCTCGGTGATCAGCTCGGCGAACACCGTGTTGACCCAGTCCAGCACCGGTGCGCCGCTGCGGAAGTTGGTCGTCAGCGACACCTGGCCGCCGAGCGTCTCCCGCGCCCGCAGGTACATCCCGATGTCCGCACGGCGGAAGCGGTAGATCGACTGCTTGGGGTCGCCGACGACGAAGAGCGATCCGGGCGGCACCTCCACGTCCCGCCAGTCGGGCTGCCCGGCCGCGGCGCCGCCGGCGATGCGGACCGCGATCTCGATCTGGATCGGGTCGGTGTCCTGGAACTCGTCCAGCAGCAGCCGGCGGTAGCGGCGCTGCAGAGCCTCCCGCACCTCGGCATGGTTGAGGAGCACGTTTCGGGCGAGGACGAGCAGGTCGTGGAACTCCAGCCGCCCCTCGCGGCGACGGTCGTGCGCGGCCCCGAGCACCCGCCGGCCGCACCAGTGCACGACGACGCGCAGGCACCGGTCCACGAGCTCGGCGAGCACCCGCCCGACCTCAAGCTGCCACGCCTTGCAGTCGGTCTTGAGCTGGTTGTGCCGTCCGGCCCAACCCTTGTTGGCGCCGTAGCGGAACCTGAGGTCCCCCACGGCGACCAGCGAGGCGACGACCTCGGCGGGATCGGTCGCGACCCGTGGGTGACGGTCGGCCCACTCGGCCAGCGCCGCGAGGTCGGGCAGGAGCTTGTCGGCCGGGTCCAGGCAGGTGTCCGCCTCCGCAGCCAGCTCCAGCGCCCGGTCCACGAGGTGCTCGACGTCGGGCAGGGCCGGTGGCTCAGGCGCTCCCGACCCGACCACGTGCGAGCGCACCAGGTCCCAGTCGGCGTTGAGCTTGGCCACGATCGCGCGCACCTGCCCGACCGTCACACCCGTCGCCAGCGCGAGCTCGAGGGTCCCGGCGAGAGCCTCGTCGTCGAGGAGCTGCCCGCGGATCTCTGCCCACCGTGCCTCGAAGGCCACCGACGAGCCGACCTCGTCGAGCACCTCGACCAGGGGCGGGATCCCGGCCTCGATCGGGTGCTCGGTCAGGATCCGTCGGGCGAAGGAGTGCAACGTGCCGATCGCGGCCAGGTCGAGGCCGTCCAGCGCCTCCTCGGCACGCCCCCGCTCCCGGGCGTCACCCTCCCGGACCGCCTGCTCGAACGAGGCCCGCAGCCGGTCGCGCAGCTCCGCCGCGGCCCGCTCGGTGAACGTGACCGCAGCCACTGCCTCGATCGGTATGCCGTCGCGCAGCACGAGCGTGGCCACCCGCTCGACGAGGGAGCGGGTCTTGCCCGACCCCGCCCCGGCCTCGACGAAGAGGGTCTCGTCGGTGCGCTCGCGGATCCGCTCGCGCGCCTCGTGGTCGGTGAGCCCCGTCATACCTCGTCCTCCTCCGCCGATGCTGGGTCCAGGGCGTCCGGCTCGACCAGCGCGGTGTAGTCCCGCAGCTCGGGCACCGAGCGCAGGAGCTCCCACCGCTCGCGGACCTCCGCATGACCCAGACCGTCGGGGTTGCAGGAGGAGCACTGCGTGTAGCCGTAGTCAGCCGTCTTCGGGGCCCGCTGGGGGAACCTCCCCGCTGCGATGCCGTCGACGAGCAGGGCGAGGGTCTCGGCATACCGCTCCATGACCGAGTCGGTGAGCGGCAGCTGCACCCGGCCGGTATCCCTGCCGACGAACCAGTAGAGCGCCTCGACGGCGGTGTGGTCCTGACCGTGGCCGGCCCTCGCGGCGAGGGCGTAGGCCGGAAGCTGGAGCTTGCTGCCCCCGAGCACCGGGTCCTCCTCGCTGATGCCCCTGAACGAGCGCTTCCTCCCGGTCTTGATATCGGCGACCAGCAGCGTGCCGTCGCGGCGACGGTCGACCATGTCGGCGGACCCGCGCAGCAGCACCTCGCGGCCGTCCGGCAGGGACACCGTCACCGGCGGCGTCCCGTGGACCCCGAACGCGAGCTCGCTGGCGACCACCGCGGCGTCGTGCTCGGCGCGCCAGGCGTCGTCGTCGGTGAGCATGCGGTCCAGGACGGTCCGGACCCACTGCCTGCGCCTGGCCCACAGCCGGGGGTGACCGGTGCGTCCTTCCGACTCGTAGCGGGCGCCGACCTCGTCGCCGAGCCGGAGGAGGCGTGCGCGCTGGGCGCTCGACCAGGGCCGTCCGTGGCTCGGCAGCTCGTCGCGCTCGCCCGCTTCACGGACCAGGCCGTCCATCGCCTCGTGGACGATCGAGCCGAGGTCGGCGGCGTTGATGGTGATGATCTCCTCGGGCGCCTCCACCGGTTCGACGTGCAGGAGCCGTCGCAGGAAGTAACCGTGCGGGCAGGTGGCGTAGCTCTCGAGCGCGGTGGGCGAGACGGCGGTGGCGCCGGCCGCATGGTCGGGCAGCCCGTCGACGCCTGCGAGGTGGCCGTCGAAGCGGCTGAAGCCGTCCCCGCGGCGGGACCGCAGCAGCTCCTGCGTCGCCGCGACGACCGGGTCCGCCGGCGCGGTGCCGGCCACGTGGGCGCGGACGCGCCACTCCTGCTCGGTGGCCGGGTGCATCGTCGTCCGCAGGCTGCCCGCGAACGACGGCGACCCACGGATCGCGCCGCCGGCGGGTGCGGATCCGCGCTCCCACTCCGTGGCCGGCAGGTGCGGGTCGCCGCTGAGCGCGCGCAGCGACGGCAGCAGCCAGCGCGAGGGGAGCCGGTGCGAGTGCCGGCGCAGGTCGCCGCGGGGGAAGTGGCCGGTCACGCGGGCGGCGGACTCGATCGCGGCCAGCAGCGCCCGGTGGGTGGCGTCGGCACGGCGGCGGGTGGTGGGCAGCGCCCAGCCGGTGGCCTCCCGCGCCCGCTCCGGCAGGAGCGAGTCCTCGTGCAGGGTCCCGGGACACAGGTCCTCCGCCAGCCCCAGCACGTGCACGACGTCGAGGTCGAGCCCGACCGCCTGACCCAGGGGGGCGACGAGGACGCCGCGTCCGAACGTGCCGACCCGGGGCAGCGCACCGTCCAGCTCGAGGCCGAGGATCTCCTCCACCGCGGTGCGCGAGGGCGTGGTCGGCGTGCCGTCGAGCGGGTGCAGCTGCGACAACGCCCTGTGGATGGTGAGCACCGCGTGCTGCTCCGCCGGCGGGAGGCGGCGGTGGGTGGCAGGAGGCAGGAGCGAGTCGAGCGTGCCGCGCAGCACTTCCGCGGCCTCGGTCCAGGTGGCGGCGTCGTCGAGGGCGTCGAGGCGCTCGCGCAGGGTGGCCATGAAGTGCCGCATGGCGGTGGTGGCGTCGCGGTGCCGGGTGAGCCGGTCGCGGGTGCTGTCGTAGAGCTCGTCAGCCAGACGGTGCTCGAGCGATCGCTGGTGGAAGGTCAGCCGCTCGTCCCAGTCGTCCCCGCCCACCACGCCCGCCTCCCGGGTGATGGGCTCCCACAGCGGGAGGGGCACCGGAGCGGCGGAGGCACCGGCCTGGTCGAAGGTGACGACCGGCAGCTCGCCGAGCGCCCGCAGCACGTCCGTCCGCCGGTAGCCGGTGCGGGCGGTCTGCAGCAGACCGAGCACCAGCCGCGCGGCCGCCCGCTCGGCGACCGGCCGCACGCCGGGGCCGTTGACCTCGATCCCTGCCGCGGCGAGGTGCTCGTGGAGCAGACGCGCGTAGGGGTCGCGGGCGGCATACAGGACCGCGACCCGGTGGGCCGGGGTGGTGCGCAGGGCACGGACCACCTCGCGGACGGCGCACCGGACCTCGTCGTCGGAGTCCGAGGCGTGGGCGACCCGGTGCACGGTCGGCGCGGTGCGGGAGGGCGGCGGGGGAGCGTCCGGCACGGCGGACCTGACCGCCTCGACGACGGCGGCGTCCGCCCGGCTGTCACCGCAGTGGCCGGCCACGACGTGGGTGCGGGTGAGCCGGGCGAGGGTGGCCGCCAGCCCTGCCGCGGCGCGCGTGAGCTCCTGGGGCAGGTAGATGACGACGCTGCCCAGCTCAGCCGCGCGCTCGGGGGTCAGGGTGGCGGAAGCCGTATGGAGCAGGTCGGTCTCGTCGTAGTGGCCGCGGGCGATGCGCTCGCGGGTCGCCCGGTGGACGCGGACCACGTCGGCGCACAGACCGCTGGTGCCCGCGACGGCGTGGCAGGCGGTCTCGTCGACGTCGCGCAGGTCGTGATGGGCGCGGGCGAGTGCCCGGGCCGTGGACGGATGGTCGGCGACCTCGCCGAAGATGCCCGGCTCACCCCGCAGCACGCCGCGGACGGTCGCGCCGACGAGGGCGCGCGTGGCCGGCCGACGCCCGTCGCTCGTGAGCCTCGGGGCGGCGAGCTGCTCGGCGAGGCGGGGGAGCGTGGTGATCCACAGGCCGGCGATGGCCGGGCGGCCCGGGTGGACGCCGTGAGCGAGGTGGCGGCGGGCGGCGATGCCGCAGATGTTGCTCGGGACGATGAGCGTGACGGGGTGGAGCGGGTCGTCCTGCTTGAGCTCGGCGACCACATCCCTGAGGGCGTCGAGCGCAGGGCGACCGTAGGTCGTCCAGATCACGCGTGCCGTCACTGGCCCCTCCTTCAGTGTCTCAGGGCACCGTACACAGACCGCGGAGAGACGGGACGGTGGGCTGGCGTGTCACGATGCTGAAGCATTGAGCGCGACGAGTCGGTCCCCGGCCCCCTCGTCAAGCCGCTCCTGAGCCCACTCCAGCACCCCGGACTCCTGCGAGAACAGGATGACCTGACGCTCGCGTGCGACGTCGGCCAGCAGGTCCAGCAGCGCCACCGTCCGGTTGCGGTCGCACTGCACGGTGACGTCGTCGAGGACCAGCGGCATGGTCTCGCGGGTGTCCAGGTGCTCCACGAGCGCAAGCCGCAGGAGGAGGTAGGTCTGCTCGGTCGTGCCCTGGGAGAGGTAGGTGGCGTTGCGCCATGACCCCGTCCGTTCCTGCAGCTCGACGGTCAGCTCCTCGGGGTCGACGCGGGCGTCGCGGTAGCGCCCACCGGTGACCGAGGGGATCCGGGGGCGCATGGCGGACTCCAGCACCGGGGCCAGGCTGCGGTGAGCCTCGCCCTGCGCGGCGTCGAGGTGCTCGACCGCCAGCTCGAGGGTGGCCTTCAGCTGCTCCACCGAGGCGAGTTCACGCCGCCGGCTGGCCTCCTGATCGAGGGCGGACGCCAGATCCTGCTCCTCGCTGCGGAGCGTCCGCAGTCGGCCCTCGGTGGTGGCCCGTCGGGTGGCGGCGTCCTCGACCCGCCGGCCGGCCTCCGCCAGCGCCTGCTCCAGATCGGGCGGGACGGGGCGCTCTGGCCGTCGTCCCAGCCGGGTGCGCAGCTCGTCGGCCCCGGCGGTCAGTTCGTCCAGGGACCCCCCGTCCAGGAGCTGGTCCCGGAGGGACTGCAGCCGGTCCCTGCGCGCGCGTCCCTGGTCGGCGGCCTGCTGCCGCTCCAGCCAGCCGCCCAGCTGGGTGGCGGCCCCGTCGGGGTCTTCACCGTGGTCTTGGCCCAGCTCTGCAGCCACCGCCAGGAGCGCGGAGCGCGTGGTCTCGCGGCGGGCGACCGCCGCTTGGTGCGCCGCCTCCTCCGACCGCCTCGAGGCGAGGGCACTCTCGAGGTCCACCCGGCGTCCTGCCTCGCGGGCGAGCGCGGCACGCTCCTGGCACTCCTGTTCGTAGCGTCGGTAGGCATGGTCCGCGGCCTCGGGACCTGCCACCCGGGAAACCTCCTCACCGCGCTCGCCGAGGGCGGCGAGCAGCCGGCCGGCCGTCTGATCGACGCGCTGCCGGAGCGCATTGGCCGAGCGCCGGCGCTCCTCGGCGGCCCGTCGTGCCCCTTCGCGCTCGTCGACCGCCCGGGCGAGGTCCTGTAGCTTCTCGGGGTCGACAGGCAGCCCGCGCGTCCGCAGCTCGCCGAGGAGCTCCTCACGCGCGGCGTCGAATGCCGCGACCTGCTCGGTCCAGCGTGCGCGCCGGGCCACGATGTCGTCCACCCGCGGCGCGAGCAGCGGTTCGCCCGGGCGGGGGCCGGGGTGCGTCATCTCCGGCGGGTTCGGCGGGTCGGGCGGGGAGGGCGGCGTGGGCCGCTCCGTCTCGGGCTCCGGCTGCTCGGACGTGGGGGACCGACGCCCCTTCGCACGCGCCGCGAAGCCCCAGCCGACCAGGGCCAGGCCCAGCACGAGCAGCACGACACCCGGCACGGGCTCGACCACGAGCATGACCAGGCCGACCAGCGCCATCAGCGCTCCGCCAACCAGCTGCCAGGTGCCCCCGCCGGCGGTGGACCGTTCCTGGGCCCGCCGCTCCGCCCGGGTCCGCTGCGCACTCTCCCAGGCGGCCGCCTCCTCCCGGTGCGTCTCCAACCGAGCCTGGTAGTCCCTCAGCTGCTCCTCGTACTCCGCCCGGGCCTGCCGGTACTCCGCCGCCGCCCGTTCGTAGCCCTCCGAGGTTTCGGTCCAGGTCCCCAGCTCCACGGCATACCTGCTCCGGGCCTCCTCGTGCTCGTCCCGCAGCCGCGCCTCCTGCTCGTCCTCGGCGGGATCCCACGTGGGGCGGGGGATTCGCAGGCGGTCGGCATACCGACGCAGCTCGTCGCTGCCGGCGTCGGGCAGCTCCACCTCGTCCCCCTCCGTCCCCGCGTCCGTCTGGGAGTCAAGGGCGGACACTCCCTGCCGCAGGCTCTCCCACAGCTGCCGCACCTGGGGGTCCGGCGTGGTGTCGCCCGTGGGGGCCTGGGGCAGCTTGGCCAGCTGCTGCTCGAGCTCGGCCGTGCCCGGCCCCTCGGGCGCCGGTGGCACCTCGCCAAGGGTCAGGTATGCAGTTCGCGCAGCGTGCACCCGCTCGCGCAGCTCCGGGGGCGCCGCGTCGGGCACCGTGCCTACCTCCGCCAGCTCGTTCTCGAACGCTCCGACGCGGGCCGCCCGGTTCTCTAGGGCGTCCAGCTCGGCCCAGCCCTCCAGGGTCTCCAGCGCAGTCAGCTCTGCCCGTGCGCGACCCTCGTCCTCGAGCTGCCGGGCCAGCTCGGCAGCCACCTGTCTCAGCTCGTCGCGGGCGGTCCGCAACCGGTAGGCCTCCTCCGAGGCGACCTGCAGCTGCGACGTGGCCGCACGCAGGGGTCGCTGACCGATGCTAGGACTGCCGACCCTCGTGGACAGCTCGTCCCGGAGGCGTTCGATGACCTGATGGGCGGTGACGTCGACCGTCTGGCTTGACGCGGCGCGCTGGAGGAACTGCTGCAGCTCGTCGGCCTGGTCGAGGACCCGCAGCACCTCGGCCTGCGGTACGAACGTCGTGGCGCGCAGCGTGCCGCGGGACAGGCCGAAGAGCTGGCCGACGTCGATGTCTTCGCCGGTGGACGGAGGGATGTCGAACCGGTCCTGCAACTCACGGGGCGTGAGCGTCCGGGAGGTATCCAGGTCGATGACCCGAGTGCTGCCCTGCTGCAGGTTCTGGGCCACGGCCAGGTGTGCCCCGTCGTCGGTGGTGATCTTCGCCGTCACCTGCCAGCGCGTCCCGCTCCACGGCTTGTGGCGGGCACGGAACTGCGCGTCCTCCTTGGTGCCGCGGCCCCGGGACCGTCGGCGCCCGGCAAGGCTGGCGTAGAGCGCGGCCGCCCACGAGGACTTGCCGCTCTCGTTGAGCCCGTGCACGACGGTGAGTCTCGGGCCCAGCTCGATCTCTGCCCCCTTGAACGGGCCGAAGGCGTCGGCGGTGATGCCGTCGAACTTCATGCCGTCGCCTCCTCGGAGTCAAGAGACGCCAAGCCCAGCGCCAGCGCCTGGTGGCGGCGGGACAGGTCGGCCCCGGGCCCGGCGAGCCGGCGGATGAGCTCGGCCTGGACTGTGCGCTCGGTCGGTGCTTCGGGGAAGACGTGCTCCAGGTCGCGCCAGACCACGGTGACGTCCGTACGAGACGGCTCCCAGCTCAAGGCAGGAGGGACAAGCACACGGGGGCCCACACGGCCCGCGACCACGACTCGGTCGAGCGGAGCGCTGGCGGCGAGCCGCTCGTCGAGGGCGGCCGTCAGGGACGCGACGTCGGCGTGCTCCCCGACATCCAGGGTGCGGACGGTGCCGAAAGCCGGCGAGAGCTCGACGTGTTCCGCGCGGGCGTCGGCACCGGCGTCGAGCGTGACGACGCAGGCGACGGGCCGGCCGGTGCCGGAGCCCGCCACGAGGGGCGGCACCTCCACGACACCTGCGGGGTGGCCGGGCTGCTCGTTGGGGTGGGGCTGGTCGGACCGGCCGGCCGCTGGGCGGACCGTAGGGCAAGAGGCCGATCCGCCGCCGGCCCGGGTGGTGAGCAGGGCGAGGGCGTCGTCGAGGGAAGGCACGGAATACCCCAGGGGTCCTTGGGCCACCACCCGACCGGTGCCGGCCTCGACCTCCACGGTCGCGTCCCCGCCGACCCAGTGAACGCCCCCGGGCCAGGTGGTGAGGGTGTGCGGACGGAAGCCCGTCTCGGCCTCGGCGGCGTCCGGGAGCACGACCACGGGGACCGGCACCGCCTTGAGCACCGCGCGCACGTCGTCGACCGTGGAGCTGCGCACGGTGCTCGGATCCCAGAGGCCGCCCAGCACGGCGAGCGCGTCGACCTGCAGGTCGAGGGTGCGTTGGACAAGCTCGAGCAGAAGACCGGCACTTGTGTCCCGGAGGGCCTTCCCCACTTCAGGAGCCTCGTCGGGCCACGCCCGGTCGAGGTTCAGCCCGGAGATGGCGAGCAGGCGCACGGTCATTGTGTCTCCCTGTCCGGATAGGGTCACCCTGTCGTACTGGGACCGTACAGGATGAGACGTGGCTGACCAGCAAGGACTCGTGCCAGGGGCGCTCGTGGCGGGGATCGTCGACGGCGAGACCGTCCGCGTGTTGGCGGTGCGCCACGCCGGGGAGTCGGCCCTGGTCTCCTACGAGCGCGGGTCCGGGGGGCGAGGCAGCGCCTTCCTCACCCGTGAGCAGGCCGCCGCGGTCGCGCCGGTCCGACGGGCGGCGACCTGGGGCGCGTCGTGGTCGGACTTCCGGCTGGGGCTGCTGGCGCTGATGCTGACCGCCGCGCCTCACGAGGGCCGCCTGCTCGCAGTCAGCTCCTCCAACATCGCGCCGCTGCCGCACCAGGTGCAGGCCGTCTACCAGGAGATGCTCCCGCACGAGCCGCTCCGCTTCCTCCTGGCGGACGACCCCGGGGCGGGCAAGACGATCATGACCGGGCTCTATCTGAAGGAGACGCTTGCCCTGCAGCGGGCCGGACGGGTACTGATCGTCGCGCCGGGGAGCCTGACCGAGCAGTGGGTCGAGGAGATGTGGACCAAGTTCGGCCTCGCCTTCGTCGAGCTGGGGATGGAGCACCTCGACCGCGGCGACCCTGCCCGGCCGACGGTGGCCCCGGCGGGTCCACTTGTCGTGGCCCGGGTGGACCAGCTGGCGCGCAACGGCGACCTGCGGGAAGCGGTGCTCACGACCGGGTTCGACGTCGTGGTCGTCGACGAGGCACACAAGATGAGCGCGCGGGACTGGGGGTCTAAGACGTTCTTCAGCAAGCGCTACCAGTTGGGGCAGGACCTGGCGGCGGTGGCCGAGCACCTGCTGCTGCTCACCGCGACGCCGCACAACGGCAAGTCCTCGGACTTCCAGCACTTCATGCGCCTGCTGGAGGTGGAGCTGGACCCCGACCGGCCGGTGCTCGACCAAGCCCCGGTACGACGCCTGGTGAAGGAACAGCTCGTCCACGCCGACGGGACCCCGCTGTTCCCGCCCCGGGTGGCTTCGACTCTCACCTACACCATGGCCGGTGCGGAGCGGGTGCTCTACGACGCGGTAACCGAGTACGTCGCCGACGAGATGAACAAGGTGATGGACGACACGGTCCGCCGGCACGTGGGCTTCGCGATGATGGTGCTGCAGCGGCGGCTGGCCTCCTCGCCCGAGGCGATCCTGCGCTCGTTGGGGCGGCGGCTCGACCTGCTCCGCACCCAGCTGGAGCTGGCCCAGGAGGCCGAGGAGGACCTGGGTCGCCTTCTGGCGGCAACGCTGGGGGGTGGTGCAGTGGGGGAGAGGGACGAAGACGAGGACGTCGACGACGACGCACGGTCGGATGCGACGTCGGCCCGGACCCCGGCCGAGCTGCAAGGGGAGATCCTGGTGCTCGAGGGGCTCGTGGCCAGGGCGCGGCACGTGCGCCAGGAGGGCGTCGACCGCAAGTGGGACGCCCTCGCGGGCCTGCTCACCAGCCCGGACATGACCGACGAGCGCGGATTCCGACGCAAGATCATCGTCTTCACTGAGCATCGCGACACGCTGGACTACCTGGAGGAGCGGTTAGGGGAGATCCTTCGGCCGGGGGAGCGGGTGGCGGTCATCAGCGGGTTGACGGCCCGGCACGATCGCCGGCAGGCGCAGCACGACTTCACCCATGATCCGGCCTGCTCGGTGCTCCTGGCGACCGACGCCGCCGGGGAGGGGGTCAACCTGCAGGTGGCCAACCTGATGGTGAACTACGACATCCCCTGGAACCCCAACCGGCTCGAGCAGCGGTTCGGCCGCATCCACCGGATCGGGCAGGAGCGCACCTGCCACCTGTGGAACCTCGTCGCGGCCGACACCCGTGAGGGTGCTGTCTTCGAGACCCTGCTGGACAAGCTGCAGGTGCAGCGGGACGCCCTGGGGGACCGGGTCTTCGACGTGCTCGGCGACGTGCTGTCCGGAGCGGACCTGAGCCGGATCCTCACGCAGGCGGTGCGGGGCACCTCGGGCGGTGACGGGCTGGACGTGCTGTCGGACCGGCTGGACCGTGGTCTGGCGGAGGAGGTGCAGCGGCGCGCAGCCAGCACGACCGAGTTCACCCAGGAGGACCTCGAGCTGATCCAGCGGAAGCTCGCATGGGCACGGGCATTCGACCCCCAGGCGAGCACTGTTCCCGAGTTCGCCCGGCGTGCCCTGCGACGGTACGGCGCAGAGGTGTACGAAACGGAAGTGGGCGTGTGGTCCGTGCCCTACGTCCCCGCTGTTCTTGCGGAATCGCCGGGCGTGGAACGGCAGTATCGACGCCTTCACCTGGACAAGGCCGGGTTAGACGCGGATGAGGCCGGGGCCAGCCAGTTCCTCGCGCCGGGCCATCCTCTGCTCACAGCATTGACTCAACGCGTGCTTGCCGAACTGTGCGAGCCCCTCCGTGATGGTGTCGCACTAGAGGATCCTAGTTCAGTCGACGACTACCTGCTTGTCACGACGGTTGAGCATGGATTCCCGAAAACGTGGCGCCATGCCCGCGATGGCAGACGGGAGGAGGCAGCCGTCGACGCGGCTCTGAGGCTGCACCCATCTCGCGGACGTAACGAAGCATGGGCGTCAGAACTGGCCGCGGCGTGTGAGGCGGCCCTGCAGGCAGCGTCGGCTCAAACGGTGATGGTCGTAGCCGTGCGAGGGACGGCGGACCGGGCCTTCGAGGTTCGACGGAGGAAGGCTGCGGCAAAGGTGCTAAAGCGAGTCCCTGTCACCGGCACGGTGGTCGAAGGCAGACCCGGTGATCCTTTTGACCTGGCTGTGGAAGTTGGACCTGACGTGCGCTTCTGGACCTTTCGACCCGAGGACTGGGCTGACGGCGCGCTGACGGACCCAGTCCTGACGGCACAACCGGCGGCGGCCCACCATGCGCGAATCCTGCCTGAGGAGGACTGAGATGGACGAAGCATTGGCGGAGGCGGTGGGGCGGGCAGCGCTCGCGTTCACAGAGGGACTGGCCCGCGAGCCTGAACATGACCCGCGCGCCTGCGGCATGGTCGAAGACTGCATCTCCGGGCTCGAGCGTGCGGCGGGCGACGAGCTGAACCTTCGTGGGATCGACGATGAGCTCGCAAAACGCTCCGTGGAGCTCTTGTCCACCTGTGCACGGCACTCGCCGCGGCAAGGCCTCCGCCTGGTGAGCGCGCTTTGGGCCTACTTCTCGCGGGCCTTCTTCATGGATGGCCTCCCGCAGGAGCGTCAAGACGGGTCGTCCGAGGCACGAGCGTGTGCCGAGCTGTACACGCTTCAGGAAATGCTCGAGGGCCTCGGCGAAAGTCACCTGCCCGCTCCTCGCCCCCCCGAGTGGGCATCCGCGGTGTTCACCAGCAAGCGCGCGCTGGCCCGAGCAGACCGCTCGTTCGCGAAGCTCCATGCGGAAGGTTTCGTGTGGGCCTTCGACGCCTACGTCCCCCCGGTCGATGTCTCTTTCGCCTCCGCCAGGAGGCTGATGGACCAGGGGCGCGAGTTCGCCGAGCTTTCGGCCGGGGAATACGGGGCAGGCATCGCCGCGCGCACGTGGGCGGACTATCGGGTCTTACACGATGACCCCAGAATTCTTAAGAGCGAGCTTCCATCAACCGATAAGTGGGGGCCCCATCTCGAGAAAAGCTGGCGTACCGCATCGTCCACATCGCCAGACGGCTGCTAGACGAGCACGATGACCGGAGTCTCGCTGAAAGCCTCCTCGTGCGAGATCGGTCGTTCGCCGCGAACACATCGTCCCACGTGCGAAGGGAATACCGGGAACTCCGGCTCGCGCTTCACCTCGCTTCGCGCGCAAGGCTGGTGGAGCTCTCACCGACTGCTGGAAGTATGCTCCCTCGTCCGACGCGCGCGAAGAGCATCACTCGCTTAGAACTACCCGCTGCAGGCCAAAGGGTGCTTCGCGCCTGCCAGTCGTCAGGCCCGAAGGATCCGGAGTTGCAGCAGTTCGCGGAAGCCTATCGCCGGGGAAGTCTCGAGGCGCGCCTCGCTCAAGCGAAGAGGACAGACCTGAGTCCGGGGCAATACTGGGTGCTGCACCTGTTGGAACGACCGGAGGTGAATAGAGAACTGTTGGCCAATCCCTCCTGTCCTGAGGAACTGGCACTGGCTATTGTTCAAGAGCGAGGGTACATGGGGAGGAGTGCGGTCTTCTCCGGCTTTCTCGGGCGGGTGGCCAAGCATCCCGAACGGGCCAGACTCATCCTCGCCGAGGGTAGGGACGCAAGGCTCGTGGCAGCCGCCGTTGTCGCCCACGCCGAACTACTGACCCTTGGGGATATCGCCGACCTCATCCTGAGGTCAATGGGGATGGTAATCCGGGACGCCTTCATGGTGCTGGATGCGATCACGGCTCTGGAGAAAGGGTTCCCAGCACAGTTTGCCGACCTGGTCGACAGCGCACGCGCAGAGTGCTACCGCTTCGGGGATGGGTATCGCGACGAGTTGACGAACAGGCTTGAGGCTTTCAAGTTGACGCCCCTTGCGGCTGCGCCCGCTCGAGAGGGTCGTCCCAGAGCCCGAGCGAAAGACGAAATCTGCGGTGCGCACGATCTCGAGACCTACCTCGCCCTCGTTCAGAGGGTGAACGCGCCCGAGCAGGCTGCTCGACTCCTCGGTTCAGGTTCCGGGCCCATCCCCTGGATCGAAGTCGAACATCTGGCGCGCCACGAGAAGATCGGTCGCGACATGCTGCGGGCCTTAGCCGTGTTGCCAGAGGCTCCGCCCGGAATCATCGTGGCGTTTGCCAAGAAGTACGGCTACCCGGACTACTTCAGGCCAGGCATCGTCGATGACGATGATCCCACGCAGAATTCCGCCACGTCACTTCGGTGGCTGCGGGAACTCGTCGCGACTCCTCAAGCAAGCGGAGGGGGGATCTCTGAGGCACGGGAAAGACTGGCCTGGAACGTCCTAATTGACCCGTTGCTCCGGAGGGAAATCGAGACCTTCAACTTTCCGGAATAGGGTTCGGCCGCGGTCCGGGCAGCGGTGGCCCTGCTGCGCGCGCGAGGCGGGGGTGACTTCGAGTCTCTCGACGCGATCAACAGGTGGATCGGTTTGGGCTGGGTGGAAAGGCTGGATGTTGCTGTGAGCGCCCCTCGCCCTGCGGGGATGATGCTGTACGGGTTGGAATACGGAAAGTTCCGAAATGCTCTCATCGGTTCGAACCCTGGCCTCCCCCCACCGGCCGAGCGTTGGTTTCGCAAGGAGCTTGGACGCGATACCGACGAGGCGGCGCGCACCGAGGCGTGGCGTTCGATCCACGGCTCAGGCGTGTCCCTCCGCGAGATCGTCGAACGTGCTCGACACGAGACGATGGAACGGATTGAGGCGACGGAGGACGAGGAATTGTCTGGGGGCCCGTAAGGCGCGCACCACGAGATGCTGCAGGCGTCCGACTTGGGTCGATGCTGTAGCCACTGAACGTTCGACATGTCTCGGTTGGCTCGCCCCGTGCGCACCGCCGACCAGCTGCCATATTTCTGTGATGGCCCGATCGGGTGGTTGGTGCCGGCCGAAGGGTCACAGCGGCCCTCGAGGAGCAGGGTGGCGCCGGTCTCTGCCGTTTGCGACGGTGAACCCGCACCGGAGGCAGGTGCGGGCGGTTGGCCTTCAGGTCAGCGCTAATCAGGCTCTTCGTCTTTGAAGGTGGGGTGAGGGCGACGCGCCGCCGCGCTGGGTGACCGGCGCGGACCTCCTAGGCTTCAGGAGCGAGCCGAGACGGAGGGTGGCATGGAGAAGATCAACGACAAGCTCTATTCGTGGGCCTCGATCATCGCCGACAACGCGCTCGAGCAGGCGCGGCTGACCGCGCAGCTGTCGATCGTCGACCCGCACGTGGCGCTCATGCCGGACGCCCACCTGGGGATGGGTGCCACGGTCGGCTCGGTCATCCCGACGGTGGACGCGGTGATCCCGGCGGCGGTGGGCGTGGACATCGGGTGCGGGATGGTCGCGGTGCGCACCCAGTTCACCGAGGACGACGTCCGCGCGGCGCGCCGGCCGCTGTCCTTCCTGCGGGAGCAGATCGAGCGCGCCGTCCCGCTGAGCCCGGGCCGCTACAACCGCAAGGTCCTCGGGCTGGCGACCGAGTCGGTCGTCGAGCTCGAGGAGCTGGCCGAGGTCGAGGGGGTCCGGCCGGCGGACTTCGCAAAGAACTGGCGCCTGCAGCTGGGGTCGCTGGGCGGCGGCAACCACTTCATCGAGGTCACCGTGGACGAGGACGGCGCGGTGTGGACCTTCCTGCACTCGGGCAACCGGGGGGTGGGCAACCTCATCGCGCGCCGCTTCATCAAGGCCGCGCAGCAGCTCGCCGAACGGCGCGGCGACGACCTGCCCGACCGTGCCCTGGCCTACCTGACCACCGCGGACGCCGACTACGCCGCATACCTCGCCCACCTGCACTGGGCGCAGGAGTTCGCCCGGCTCAACCGTGAGGTGATGATGGACCGCGTCGTGGACCAGCTGGCTCGCTTCCTGGGCAGGAGCGTCGACCGCCTGGAGGAGGTCAACTGCCACCACAACTACACGTCGCTCGAGGAGCACTTCGGCAAGGAGGTGCTGGTCTCGCGCAAGGGCGCGATCGCCGCGCACGCCGGCGTCCGCGGACTGATCCCCGGGTCGATGGGGACCAGGTCGTATGTGGTGACCGGCAAAGGCGACGAGATGTCGCTGTGCTCGGCCCCGCACGGCGCGGGCCGGGAGTACTCCCGCACCCAGGCCCGCAAGACCTTCACCCAGGACGACCTGCGGGAGCGGATGGCCGGCATCGAGTACCACGACCACCCGGCCTTCGTCGACGAGATCCCGGACGCCTACAAGGACATCGACGTCGTCATGGCGGACGCCGCCGACCTGGTGTCGGTCGACCACGTGCTGCGCCAGATCGTCAACGTCAAGGGGCAGTGAGGCTCAGACCCTGAAGTCGAAGCGGATGTCCTTGGGCATGACGTGGACGGCGGTGAAGTCCGGGGTGCCCACCACCTGGTGGACCTCGTCGGCGGGCACCACGAAGGTGTCGCCGGCGCGCAGCTCGTGGGCGGCGTCGGGGAAGCTGATCGTGCAGCTGCCCTCGAGCAGGACCAGCACCGACTCCACGGAAGCGGTATGCCGCGGGAACGCCGTGCCGTCGGTGCCCCTCATCTCCTTGGTCACGAGGTCTGCGCCCTCGCGCAGGGGAGTGGTCTTCCTCACTGCATGCTCCTCACGATGGGTTCCTGGTGGGTCGCCGCAAGTCTCGCAGGTGCCGGCGACGGCGAGGCGGCGGGCAGGCCGCCGACGAGCACCGTCGGGACCCCCGGCCCCACGACCACGCCACCGTGGCTGGTGGGGTCCCCGACGCGGGCGGCGGACGGCATACCCGGGCTCAGTTGATCCGGACGAGGGCGCCGGTGACCTCGCACACGCCCGACGAGCGCAGCGTCGTGAAGGCGCCCGACTCGAGCCTCATGGTGGCGGCGGACCGGAGCGTGACCTGAGCGTGCCCGCCCCGGCAGGGAGACCCGGACGCGACCGCGTCCCTCCGGGTCCTCGGCGTCCATGACCTCGGCGCGCACGAGCTGTGTCATGGGGACATCCTGCCGTTCCCGACGGACCAGCGGTGAGGCCTTCTTCAAGATTCCGCACGGAGGAGCACCGGCACCTGGGGCGTCGCGGACTCCGGCAGCGACTGAGGGCCTGAGGCCGCTACATCCACCTCCTCAGCAGGCGCGTCTCGACCAGGCCGATGACGGAGTCGGTGAGCTTGCCCAGCAGGGCCAGCAGCACGATCGCCAGGACCAGCCGGTCGACCCGGCCGTTGTTCTGCGAGTCGGTGAGCAGGAAGCCCAGGCCCATCGAGGCGCCGGCCAGCTCGGCGGCGACCAGGAAGAGCCACGCCTGCGCCAGCGCGAGACGCAGGGCGGAGACGACCGTGGGCAGGACGGCCGGGAGCTGGATCCGGGTGAAGAGCCGCAACGGCCGGAGCCCGTAGGCCCGCCCGAGCTCGATCAGGTGCACGTCGACGTGCCGCAGGGCGCCGGCGACCATGGTGTAGACGGGGAAGAACGCACCGATGGCGACGAGGGTGACCTTGGAGTCCTCCCCCAGCTTCAGCCAGAGGATCAGCAGCGGCACCCAGGCGAGGGACGGCACCGCCCGGAAGGCGCCGACGGTCGGGGCGAGCAGGAGGGAGGACCAGCGCGAGAGTCCGACGACGGCACCGACGGCCAGCCCGAGCAGGGCGCCGACAGCGAAGCCGAGCAGGACGCGTTGCGTGGAGATGGCCACGTGGTGGGTGAGCTCACCGCGGGACCACAGGTCGACGCCCGCCTCCCACACCGACACCGGCGGGGGCAGCTGATAGACGGCGAACACCCCCGCGGTGCTGGCCCAGTGCCAGGCCACCACGAGCACGGTCGGGACGAGCAGGCCGAGCAGACCCACGGCATACGCGTTGGTGGGCAGCCGCGGCCTCCGGGGGCCGGGGGCGGCCCCGGTCCCGACACCGGCCCGCCGGCCCGTCCGCGACGAGCGCCCGTGGTCGCTCGCGCCGGGCTCCGGGCCAGGCCCCTGGTCGAGGTCCGCCTCGGCGGCGCCGCGCGCGCGAGGGTCGGTCACTGTCGACATGTCAGCCGCCCGCGGTCTCGTCGAGGGCGGCGTTGACGAAGGAGGTGTCGTACAGCGAGGTGAGCGCCTCGTCGACGACCTCCTGGTCCGGCACGTCCCCGGACTCCACGAAGATCGTGCCGACGAAGCCGAGCACCTCGGTCTGCACCGGGCCCGGGACCGGGTCGAGGTCCAGGACCGTGCGGTCCACGAGCACCTCCTCGGCGATGGCCGGCTCGATCGCGGCGACCTCGGCGAGGATCTCCACGGTCTCCTCGGGGTTCTCCTCCGCCCACGCCCGGGCCCTCTCGTAGGCGTCGACGACGGCCTGCGCCAGGTCGGGGCTGGTCTGAAGGAACTCCTCGGTGGCGTTGAGGAAGCCGTAGGTGTTGAAGTCGATGTTGCGATAGAACAGCGTCGACCCGGCGTCCTGGACGCTCGAGGCCATCAACGGGTCCAGGCCCGACCAGGCGTCGACGCTGCCGTTCTCCAGGGCGGCCTTCCCGTCACCGTGCTGCAGGTTCTGCACCTCGATGTCATCCAGGGTGAGCCCGTGCTCGGCCAAGGCCTGGAGCAGGAAGAAGTAGGGGTCGGTGCCCTTGGTGGCGGCCACGGACCTGCCGCGCAGGTCCTCGACCTCGTCGATGTCCGAACCTGCGGGGGCCACGAGCGCGGACCACTCGGGCTGGGAGTAGAGCAGGATCGTCTTGATCGGGGAGCCGTTGGCGCGGGCCAGGAGCGCGGCCGAGCCGGCCGTCGACCCGACGTCGATGGCGTGGGCCCGCAGGCCCTCGTTGGCCTTGTTGGAGCCGGCGGACTGGGTCCACACGACGGCGACGTCGTCGCCGAGCTCCTCCTCGAGCCAGCCCTTCTCCTTGATGATGAGCGACAGCGGGTTGTAGGTCGCGAAGTCGATGTTGAGCTCGGTGTCGCTCCACCCGCTGCCCCCGGCGGCGGGCGCAGCCTGCTCCGAGCCTTCGCCCGCGACGCACCCGGTGAGGAGCAGGGCGGCGAGGACGGGCGCGGTGAGGGCGAGGACGAGTCGTCTGGTGGTCATGCGGTCTCCTTGTGGGACAGGTTGTTCAGGATGGTGGGGTAGGTCAGCCGCGGTGGTGGGCGTGGACGCCGAGGCCCTCGAGGAGCCGGACCTTGAGCGCGGCGAACTGCGCGTCGCCCCGGTCCCGTGGCCGTGAGCCCGGGACCGTGGTGAGCGACCGGATGTCGGCTCCCCTGCTCGGTCCGGCGGTGCCGACCAGGGCGACCCGGTCGGCCAGGTAGAGCGCCTCGTCGACGTCGTGGGTGACCAGGACGACCGTGGTCGGCTCCGCCGTGTGCACGTCCAGGAGCAGGTCCTGCATCCGCAGCCGGGTGAGGGCGTCGAGCGCCCCGAACGGCTCGTCGAGGAGCAGGACCTGCGGGTTTCGGGCCAGCGCCCGGGCCAGGGAGGCCCGCTGGGCCATGCCGCCGGAGACCTGCCGGGGCAGGCGGTCGGCGGACTCCGCGAGGCCGACGAGGCGCAGCAGCTCAGCCACTCGCTCCGCACCGGCGGCGGCCGAGGTGCCGGGCGGCAGGCCGAGCGTGACGTTCTCCGCCAGGCTGCGCCAGGGCAGCAGACGCGGCTCCTGGAAGGCCATCGCGCAGCGCTGGTCCACCTGGCGCACGGGCCGGGAGCCGATCAAGATCTCGCCGGAGTCAGGGGTGTCCAGGCCGCACATCTGCCGCAGCAGGGTGGACTTGCCGCTGCCGGAGGCGCCGATCAGCGCCACGATCTCGCCGGGGACGATGTCGAGGTCGATGCCGGTGAGGACCTGGTGCGGGCCGGTCTTGGTCGGGAAGGAGCGGGACACACCGCGCAGCCGGACGGGCGCCGCGCTGGCGCGGCTCCCGGTCGGTGTCGCGGTGGCGAAGAGGGTGGGGGCCATCGACGTTTCCTTGGGTCACGTGGGGGATCCTCCGCGGAGGTGCGCTGGCGGCTGCGGCCCAGGGGGCGACGGTCGGTGGAGGCCTCGACCCGTCAGACACCAGCGCGCTGCATGCACATGCGCATGCAGCGGCGGCAGGACATGACGGGGGCCACGGCCTCGGGCAGGGGCAGGCGGATCGACATCTCGCGCAACCCCTTTCCGTAGGCATAGGTCGACAGGCGCGCTCAGAGGTGGGCGCCGACCGAGGTGACTGCGAGCACCCTAGCCTGATTTCTTCGGTCTTGTTATCACCGACTTACAGGCAGACGAAGATTGCTCGGGCCGTCGGGTCTCACTGGGAGAAACGTTCGGCATCCTCCGGCGAGATTCGCCGACTCGATCGCGCATCGGCGGGAATTCGAACGACTCCTTGGGGGGTCGCCTGCCCGACCAGGGCCCAGGACACCCGCGAGGGGCACGCGGACCTAGGTCCCGGGCTCGCCGGGCCGCGCGCCGCCCGACAGCCGCACGACGCGCGTCGCCCCGCGCCTGAGCGACTCCACCGCGACGGCGTTGTCGTGGTCGGGTCCGAGCGCCCGCTCGCGGGCCCGTGCCGGGTCCTCGCCGTGCCGAACGTGCCGCTCGACGAGGCGGGCCTCACGCACCCGGGGGTCGAGGTCGAGGAACCACACCTCGTCCAGGGCGGCGCGCGCCCGGGGCCACGCGCCGGTCGTGGCGAGAAGGTAGTTGCCCTCCGTGACCACCAGCGGCACGTCCGGCGAGATGGGCAGCGCGGAGCCGATCGAGGTCTCCAGGTCGCGGTCGTAGCGCGGGGCGTAGACGGTCTCCTCCGGGGCCTGGGCGCGCAGCCGGGCGAGGAGAGCGGCATACCCGGCGTCGTCGAAGGTGTCGATGGCTCCCTTCCGGCCGCCGGCCCCGCGGGCGTGCAGGATCGCGTCGTCGAGGTGGAAGCCGTCCATCGGTGCCAGGGCGACCAGCTGGGGGCCGAGCGCGTCCGCCAGGGCCGCCGCCAGGGTCGACTTCCCCGCGCCCGGCGCCCCCGTCAGCCCCAGGATGGTGCGTCCCGGGCGTGCTGCGAGCCGGCGCGCGTCCTGGATCAGACTTGCAAGCGTGTGCGACGGCGGTCCGGGGGTCACCGCTGGCCCTCGGCGCCTCGCGTGCGCGGCTCGCACGCCGTGCAGGGTGGCCAGCAGCCCGGCATACCGTCCCCTTGATCTCCTCGACCGACGCCGCGTCGCAGGCGGGGCCCGCTGCGCGACGGCGTCCTGTCCACAGACTATCCAGCAGGTTGCCGTCCGGCGCGGGCGACGACCCCGGGACCGGACCGCCAGGCGGGTCAGACCACCTCGGCCCGGCGCCACCACCCCACCGTGGCCCACCCGCTCAGCGCGACGACCAGCGGCACCACCGCCAGCCAGCCGGGAGCGACGTGCTCCGTCCCCGAGCCGGCACCCATGGCCCACACCGCGGCGACCGACCAGGGCCACCAGGTGCCTGCGCCGGCCACCGTCGCGACCTGGGCCGCGACGACGAGCACCAGCAGGCCGCCCACGGCGGGCAGGTAGCCGCGCCCGATGCTCGCGGGCAGCGCGACGGGCAGGGCGAGGAGCCCGGACAGGACGGCCAACGTCGTGAGCCGCACGAGGACGCGCCCGTCGGCCGCGTCGGGGAGCCCGAGGCCGGTGGCGGTCCCGATCATCCAGGCCGCTGCGGCCACGCCGAGGCCCACGACCACGGCCCACACCGCGAGGAGCACCAGCTTGGCCCGTGCGACCGAGGTGCGCGGCGTCGCCGAGGCGTACAGGGAGACGACGGTGCGGTCGGCATACTCCCGTCCGAAGCACCAACCGACCACGATGCCGGAGCCGATCACCCCGGCGGTGGCATAGATCTGGATCAGGCCGCCGAGATAACCGGTCCAGCCGATGCCCGGCAGCAGCAGGACGGCCTTGGCGCTCATCGGGTCGGCGCCCCCGCCCTCGGCGGCGATCAGGAAGGCGCGCGCCATCAGGGCCGGGGCCAGGAGCAGGCCCACGGTCGCGACGGCGACCACCCGCGAGCGGCGGAACTTGAGCACCTCGACGGCGTATGCCGCGCTCATCGCGACGTGTCCCGGCGGCGGGACGCATCGGCGGCGTGCACCATCGCGAAGAACGCTCGCTCCAGGTCGACGCCGTGCGGGTCCAGCTCGCCCACGATGGTGCCGGCACGGATGACGCTCACGCGACCCGCGACCCGTGCCACCTCGTCCAGGTGGTGGCTGGAGACCAGCACGGCCACCCCGGAGGCGGCGCGCGCCTGCAGCAGCTCGCGCAGCAGCAGGACCCCGGCCGGGTCGAGGGCGCTGGTGGGTTCGTCCAGGACGAGCAGCCGCGGCTCGTGCACGAGCGCGCTGCCCAGCCCGACACGCTGCCGGTTGCCCTGCGAGAGCGTCGATCCACGGTGCTCCGCCCACGGACCGAGCTCGAGGTCGGTCAGTATGCGGTCGGCGCGCGCCCGGGCGAGGGAGGCGGCCACCCCGTGCAGCCGCGACGCCGCCCAGAGGTTCTCCCTGACGGTCAGCTCGGGGTAGACGAACGGGCTGTCCACCAGGTGTCCCACCCGGCTCCACCCCGCGCTGTCGAGGTGGGCGACCTCGACACCGTCGATGCGGACGGCACCACCCTGGGGACGGATCATTCCCAGGACGGCGCGCATGAGGGTCGACTTGCCAGCTCCGTTGAAGCCGACCAGCGCGTGCACCTCGCCCGGAGCGAGGCTCAGGTCCACGTCGTGCAGCACGACGGTGTCGTCGTAGCGGTGGGCCAGGCCGCTGACCTGCAGCGCGCTCATCGCCCCGCCGTCCCGTCGAGCACGCCGAGCGCCGCGCCGAGCCGGCTCGACATCGGCTCGACGGTGTCGCCGAGGCACCATTCGAGCAGGGCCGCGGTGAGTGCGGCCAGCGCAGCGGCCGAGGCGACGCGGGCCTCGAACGGGCTGGCACCGCCGGCGACGAGGACCTCCACGATCGCCTCCTGGGTGGTCTCCGTGGCTGCGTACGTCCCGGCGCGCAGCACCGGGTGCTCCGCCGCGATCCGGACCCGCAGCCGCACCTCCTCCTGGGCCGGCAGGTCCACGTGCGTGAGCGCGGCGCGGAGTCCTGCGCAGACGCGCGCCAGGGGCGGGAGCCGGCTCGGGGCCGCGGCGACGGCGGCGGCGATGGCCGGGTCGAAGCCGTCCTCGAGCACGACCGCGTCCTTCGTCGGGAAGTGCCGGAAGAACGTCATGTGGCTGACGCCGGCCTCCCGCGCGATCTGCTCGACGGTCGTCGCGTCATACCCCTGCTCGGAGAACAGCCTGAGCGCTGCCGCCTGCAGGCGCGACCGGGTGCGTGCCGTCCTCGTGGTCGTCGTGCCAGACATGCTCACGATGTTAGTGACTAACGCTCAAGAGAGGAACCCTGTTGGAGGTGCGACATCCGCGTGCGACGTGCTGACCCGGGCGGCGTCTCGCCACGCCGCCTACGCTGGGGGTCCGCACCGTACGCCCGACGACGAACCCGAGGGGGAGAGCTGAGCGCCGACCAGGACCCCGGCCACGAGGCCGGCGCCGTGAGCGAGCCCCGTCCCCTCCTCGTCCTGGCCAGACCCGCCACGGACGACGACGGGCGGGCCGCGCTGGAGCGGGTGCGCCAGCTGCTGGAAGGGGTTGCACCCCACGGGGTGGAGGTGCGCACCCCGGGGTCGGACCAGGCGTATGCCGACGCGGTCGCCTCCGTCGCCGAGCCGAGCCCGCGTGACGTCGTCGTCCTCGGCGGCGACGGGTCGGTCCACCGGCTGCTGCAGGAGCTGCACGACCAGCAGGTGACCGGCAGCACCGTGGGCCTGGTCCCCGCCGGCACCGGCAACGACCTGGCCCGCTCCGTCCACCTCCCGCTGGAGGCGCAGGACTCCGCGCCGGTCGCGGTGCACGGACGTCCCGCACCACGGGGCCTGCTGGTGGACGACACCGGCGGGGTCGTGGTCAACGCCGTCCATGCCGGCGTCGCGGCGGAGGCCACGGTCCACGCCGGCGAGGTCAAGGGGATCTTCGGCAAGGCCGCGTATGCGGTCGGCGCGCTGCGCGCCGGTCTCACCTCCCGCGGCTGGCACCTGCGGCTCGTCGTCGACGGACGGACCGTGGTCGACGGCTCCCGGCCGGTGCTGATGGTGACCCTCGCCCTTGGCTCCTCTGTCGGGGGCGGGGCCCGCGTCGCGCCGGACGCCCGTCCCGACGACGGCCTCGTCGACGTCGTCGTCGCCCGAGGGACCTCCCCGGTGGCCCGTCTCGGGTTTGCCCGGGACCTGCGCAGGGGGCGGCACACCGCCCGCTCCGACGTCACCGTGACCCGGGGCAGGGAGGTGCTCGTCGAGGCGGTCGGGCCCAAGGACGCCTTCCACCTCAGCGCCGACGGTGAGGTCTCCCCGGCGCGGATCAGTCGTCGCAGCTGGCGGGTGGAGCCGGGGGCGTGGCGGCTGCGGGTGCCGGACCGGGCGGCCACGCCGCCGCGCAGCGATGAGCGAGGGTGACCCACGGCCCGGACTGGCTCGTATGACCTGGACGTGCCCCTCCATGGCGGGACCCTCCCGGTGTCTGCGCGTCGGGTGTGAGGGGGTTGCGGGCCGAGAGGGGGCCCGCCCCGGCTAGCCGCTCCGTGAGGGTCTGTCGGTGCCTCGTCGTACAGTTGTTCGCATGAAGGGATGGAGCGGTGAGGTTCTTCGGGTCGGCGCGGGGGCGCTGGCCGCGGGGGAGCCGCTGCCCGGGCCCACGGGGGCCACGAGGGGGGAGGCTGCGCGCAGGCTGCTCGGCGACCTCGGCCGTCTGGCGGTCCGTGCTGAGGCTGTGCTCGGTGACGAGGGCGCGGTGACCGTCCAGGACCTCGAGGTGGACGAGCTGCTCGACCACGTCGCACGAGCCGCGGCGCGCCTGGACCGCTCCCGCCTGATCCTGGCGTGCGAGGCCGCCCAGCGCGGCCTGCACCTGGGGTGCGGGTCCACCCTGGCGGACTGGTTGGGCGCACGGTGCCCGGACCTGAGCTCGCGCGACCGGATCGACCTCGCCAAGCTTGCCGGCGCGTCCACGGAGCAGACGCTGGCCCCCGTCGTCGACGGCGTGCTGTCCGGCGGGATGAGCATCGAGCGCGCCGCCCGGGTCCTGCGCACCCTCCAGCGGCTGCGGCCCGGCATCGACGACGACGCGCTCTTCGCCCAGGCCGTCCACGCCCTCGTCGGCCTGGCCGGCCAGCCCGGCGTCGACGACGGCGACCTGGCGCGGGCGGTCAACGAGCTGCTGCGCCGGTGCCTGCCGGAGAAGTCGCACGACAAGGACAACAAGGCACGGCGGGCCCTGGGCGACGTGCACGAGTCCTCGCTGGCCGACGGGAGCGTGCGGCGCATCATCTGGACGATCGGCGACGACGCCGACTACGAGGCCGTCAAGGCCGTCCTCGACTCGCCGCTGGCCGCCCCGGCCACGCAGGAGGAGCAGGACGCGACGGGGGAGAAGGACACCCGGACCGCGGGGCAGCGCCGCTACCACGCGCTGATGACCGTGCTGAGGCGCGGCGTCGCAGGATCGCGGGGTCAGCCGACGACCGCCAAGGCGGTGGTCGCGGTCACGATCGACTTCGAGACCCTCCAGCAGCGGCTCGCCGAGAAGGCCGGCCAGCCGGGGTGCGGTTCCACCCTGGACGGGAGGCGGCTGGTGTCGGCGGAGTCCATCCGCCGGCTGGCGTGCGACGCGGACATCATCCCCATGGTCCTGGGGACCAGGGGCGAGGTCCTCGACCAGGGCCGCAGGCGGCGCCTCGTCACCCCTGGTCAGCGGGCCTACCTGGCCCGCCGCGACGGCGGATGCTCCATCCCCGGCTGCACCGTGCCCGCGACGTGGTGCGACAGCCACCACGTGATCTGGTGGTCGCGCGACGGGGACTCCCACGTCCTCAACTACGCCCTGCTGTGCCCGCGGCACCACGCCTGGGTCCACGACAACGACCTCACCGCGACCGTCACCGCCACCGGCGTGACCTGGCACCTGAGATGACCCTGCTCCGTCCCGGCCCCGCACGGGCCGGGGCGCAGCCATGTGCCGATGGGCCCGCCGCGCGTCAGCACGACGCCGCACCCGCCCGCGCGGTGGAGGACCGGGGCGGTCGAGGGCGTAGGGTCGTCCCCGAGAAGGCGCGAGGACAGCTCGTGCCGCCACACCCCATACCCGACGTCGACGAGGAGACCCATGAGCCACCCGCACCCCGAGCTGGGCGCACCGCCCGCACTGCCCCGCAACGGACTGAGAGTGGTGGCGCTGGGCGGCCTGGGGGAGGTCGGGCGCAACATGGCCGTGCTCGAGCACCGCGGCAAGCTGCTCATCATCGACTGCGGCGTGCTCTTCCCCGAGGAGCACCAGCCCGGCGTGGACGTGATCCTGCCCGACTTCTCCTACCTGCAGGGACGGTGGCAGGACGTCGTGGGCGTGGTGCTGACCCACGGGCACGAGGACCACATCGGCGGGGTGCCCTACCTGCTCAGGGAGCGTGGCGACATCCCGGTGGTGGGCTCGCGCCTGACCCTGGCCTTCGTGAGCGCCAAGCTCAAGGAGCACCGGATCAAGCCCAAGACCACGCAGGTCGCCGAGGGGGACCGCATCAACCAGGGCCCCTTCGACTGCGAGTTCGTCGCGGTCAACCACTCCATCCCCGACGGCCTCGCGGTGATGGTGCGCACGCCGGCCGGGTCGGTGCTGCACACCGGTGACTTCAAGATGGACCAGTTCCCGCTGGACGACCGGATCACCGACCTGCGCGCCTTCGCCCGGCTGGGCGAGGAGGGCGTGGACCTGTTCATGACCGACTCGACCAACGCCGAGGTGCCCGGCTTCACCACCGCGGAGAAGGAGCTGTCCACGGCGATCGACACCGTCTTCCGCACCGCGCCGGGGCGCATCGTGGTGTCCAGCTTCGCCAGCCACGTCCACCGCATCCAGCAGGTCATGGACGCCGCCGCGGCGCACCAGCGCAAGGTCGCCTTCGTCGGCCGCTCCATGGTGCGCAACATGAAGATCGCCCAGGACCTGGGCTATCTCAACGTGCCGCGCGGCCTGGTCGTCGACGTCAAGGCGCTGGACAACCTGCCGCCCACCAAGGTGACGCTGGTGTCGACCGGCTCCCAGGGCGAGCCGATGGCCGCGCTGTCGCGGATGGCCAACCGGGACCACCAGATCCGCATCGGCGAGGGCGACACGGTGCTGCTGGCCAGCTCGCTGATCCCCGGCAACGAGAACGCGGTCTCCCGCATCATCAACGGCCTGACCCGCTTCGGCGCCAAGGTCGTGCACCAGGGCAACGCCAAGGTGCACGTCTCCGGGCACGCCAGCGCCGGCGAGCTCGTCTACTGCTACAACATCGTCCAGCCGCGCAACGTCATGCCCATCCACGGCGAGTGGCGCCACCTTCGTGCCAACGGGGACCTGGCGATCGCCACCGGGATGGACCCCGAGCGGGTCGTGGTCGTCGACGACGGCATGGTCGTCGACCTGGTCGACGGCCGGGTCAAGGTCACCGGCAAGGTCCGGGCCGGCTACGTCTACGTCTCGGCCGGCAGCGTCGGCGACGTGACCGAGGAGGAGCTGCGCGACCGGATGACCCTGAGCCAGCAGGGCACGGTCACCGTCGTCGCCCTCGTCGACTCGGACACCGGACGGCTGACCGAGCCGCCGGACTTCCTGGCCCGCGGCCTGGGCACCGACGAGAAGATGTTCGACGCGGCGGTGCCGGCCATCGAGAAGGCCCTCGCCGACGCGGCGTCGCAGGGGATCGGTGACCACCAGGAGCTGGAGAAGCGCATCGCCCGGGCCGTCTCGCAGTGGGCAAACCGCAAGCACCGGCGCAACCCGCTCGTGATCCCGGTCGTCATCGACGCCTGATCTCCCTGGAGCGCGTGCCGGGGCGGCCGCGCACTGCCCGCGGGGCAGCGCGCGGCCCGGGGGGCAGCGCGCGGCCCGTGGGCCAGCGCGAGGGCGTAGGCTGCATGGGTATAGAGGCCGTCCGGGTCTCTCCATCAAAGGCCACGCCATGACAGACAAGTCGCCGCGCAAGTCGCTCTCCAAAAAGTCCGGCAAGACCATCAAGGAGAAGCGGGCCGAGAAGCGGTCCAAGGAAGACGAGCAGTCCGGCATCGAGAAGGCTGTCCACCCGAAGAAGAGCTGACGTGGCGCTGCTCACCGTCGGCGTGATCGCCCGCTCCCGCAAGGAGAACGAGCGCCGGGTCGCGATCCACCCCGAGCACCTGCACGGCATCGACGACGACCTGCGCTCGCAGATCTTCATCGAGGAGGGCTACGGACTGCCGTTCGGGATGTCCGACGAGACGCTCGCCGGTCTCGTCGGCGGCGTCCGGACCCGCGCCGAGCTGATCGCGCAGTGCGACGTCATCCTGCTGCCCAAGGTGCAGGCCGAGGACCTCGCCGAGCTGCGGGAAGGGCAGGTGGTCTGGGGCTGGCCGCACTGCGTCCAGGACGCAGAGCTCACCCAGCGGGCCGTCGACCGGCGCCAGACGCTCATCGCGTTCGAGGCCATGAATCACTGGTCGCGCAGCGGTGCCTTCCTGCTGCACGTCTTCCACAAGAACAACGAGCTGGCCGGCTACTGCTCGGTCCTGCACGCGCTGCAGCTGCTCGGCTCGACCGGCAGCTACGGACCGAAGCAGCGGGCCGTCGTCATCGGCTTCGGTGCCACGGCGCGTGGCGCGGTGACTGCGCTCAGCGCCCTGGGCATCGTCGACGTGCGGGTGCTCACCCAACGCATGGTGGCCGCGGTCGCCTCGCCGATCCACTCCGTGGAGATCGTCCAGCTGGACCACGACGAGGACCCGGCCCGCACGACGGTCGTGACCACCGACGGCCCGGTCCCGCTGGCTCCCTACCTCGCGCAGAACGACATCGTCGTCAACTGCGTGCTGCAGGACCCGGCGGCGCCGTGGACCTTCCTGAGCGAGGAGGACCTGGCGCTGTTCCGGCCCGGGAGCCTGGTCGTCGACGTGTCGTGCGACGAGGGGATGGGCTTCAGCTGGGCCCGACCGACCACGTTCGAGGACCCCACCTTCGTGGTGGGCGACAACATCACCTACTACGCCGTCGACCACACCCCGTCCTACCTGTGGAACTCCGCGAGCTGGGAGATCAGCCTGGCTCTGCTGCCGCACCTGCGGACCGTCCTGACAGGGCCGGAGGCGTGGGCGGCCGAGCCGACGGTCGGTCGGGCCGTCGAGATCCAGGACGGCCAGATCCGCAACCCGGACATCCTGGCGTTCCAGGACCGGGAGGCGTCCTACCCACACCGGGTGCTGTCCGGCGTCAACGTCGGCTAACGCACGCCGGACGGGTCGATCCCAAACGCTGATCATGCTTCAGGCTCAGGACCCGAACAATGGTGTTTGGTCCTATTTTCAATTCTTTGTCGTTACGCGGTATAATCCGGACCGGAGAACAAAGCCAGGTCCATCCACACCGCATACAGGAGCCTTTTGCGATGAGTTTTCATGTCTACCTTTCCGGCGAAATCCACACCGACTGGCGTGAGGAGATCCAGCGCGGCGCCGAGGCCGCCGGGCTGGACGTGACCTTCACCGCGCCGGTGACCGACCACGCCGCCAGCGACGCCGCCGGTGACCACCTGGGCGAGACCGCCAGCCAGTTCTGGCGCGATCACCAGTCCGCGAAGGTCAACGCCATCCGCACCCGCACCCTGATCGAGCAGAGCGACCTGGTCGTGGTCCGCTTCGGGGACCAGTACAAGCAGTGGAACGCAGCCTTCGACGCCGGCTACGCCGCCGCCCTCGGCAAGCCCTACGTGACCCTCCACGACGCCGACATCGTCCACCCGCTCAAGGAGGTCGACGCGCAGGCCCAGGCCTGGTGCACGACGACCGACCAGGTGGTGCAGACCCTGCGTTACGTGCTCAAGGGGTAAGGGCGAGGGGTCACGTCATGGCGTGGCTCGCCCCGATCATCCATCTCACCCACACGAAGACAGTGGGCACCAGCAGCACGGTGAAAGCGACCACGAGCACCCAGCTTGCTCCCGCCGCCTGTTGACGGAGCATCGCCACCGACATGAGGAGAATGGCTGTCAGCAGCCACGTCATGAACCCCAGAGCGGTGATCGCAGCGACGTTGCTGACGGCCGTGGGGTGCCTTTGAGCCAGGCCGGTGATGATGAGCAGCGGGATGATGATCCCTAGGTCGAGATACTTGATCACCCAGAACAGGGTGGTCGCGCTCGCGTACTCGTCAGTGGGCCCGGTGCGATAGAAGCCTGCCAGCTGGGCTACCCACATCAGACCGAAAAGGACTGCCAGGCCGATCAGGAGCGCCAGTGCACCCTGGCGGGGAACCTCGGGCAGCGGCGGCAGCGCCAAGCAGGCGCGTACGGAGAAGACCAGGAGCAGCACCGAGCCGGCGGTAATGGCGGTGTACAGGAGGAAGGCGGTCTCTGCGTTCCCCTGGTACTTCGCGTACTCCTGTCCCATGACGACGGTGACAAACGTGTAGATGACATAGGCCGAGCCCCCGGCCGTGAGCGCGGGCGCCCACGCCCGGCCGGACGACCAGAAGGGGGCAGCCACCAGGAAGAGCAGCGCCAGCGAGGAGGTGACGAGGTCACCGCCCACATACTGGACGAGTGCGTCCTCGGACATGTGAAAACGGACGCGCCCGGTCACCAGAGGCCCCAGGACGGTCGCGACGAGCAGCAGGACACCGACAACGGTGCACAGCACCGCACCGCCCAGCTCCGTGGCCCGGGCGATCCCTGCTGTCGACATCTGACCGGCTCCTTCTCCACACCGAGCTGTCCGGGATCAACGCTACGCCAGCGACACCACCCTCGGCGGCACGTGAGGCGACGTCCTCGACCAGGTGCCGGGTGCGAGCTCTCGACCGGGAAGCGGATCCTCCCTACGCCGTCGGAGGCGCCACGGGCTCCCCGACCGGCAGGCGAACGGTCACCGTGCAGCCCTCCCCGGCGGCGCTGCTCACCTCGAACTCGGCGCCACAGGCAGCTGCGCGGTCGCGCATGGTGGCCTGGCCCAGGTGGCCGGGGCCGACCGCGAGCGGGTCGAAGCCGCGCCCGTCGTCGCTGACCACCACCGTGAGGACCGGCGTCCCGCCGGTGTCGGACACCTCGATGAGGACCTCGACGCCGCGGGCTCCCGAGTGCTTCGCAGCATTGTTGAGGGCCTCGAGCACCAGGCGGTAGAGGTGCTCCTCTGTGCTGGCCTCCAGAGGAAGACGTCGGGCGGGACCAACGACGTCGATGGGCAGGCCCTCGCGTGACGCCAGTGCCGCTGCCTGACGGCGGAGAGCGACGACGAGCCCCTCCGCGGCCAGCGCATCGGGGCGCAGCTCGAAGATGAGCGCGCGCATCTCGGCCTTGGCACCGCGGGTCAGCTCGCCGAGGGCAGCGACGCCCGCGGCCACCGGGTCGGTGGGCGGGGTGCCCCGACTGCTCAGCTCGCGGGCCACGGCGCTGGCGTGCAGGGTCATGGCGAACAAGGCCTGGCTGACCGAGTCGTGCAGCTCCCGGGACAGACGCTGCCGCTCGACGAGGGTCGCGTGGGACTCCGCGTCCTGGAACAGGTGGGCGTTCTCGACCGCGACGGCTGCCTGGTCGGCGATGGCCTGCAGGAAGGTGCGCTCGTCCTGGTCGACCTCGCGACCCGCTTTCACGTAGAGCAGCACGCATCCCACGCAGCGGCCGCGCGAACCCAACGGAACCACGACCGCGTCCTCGTAGTCGACGCCGTCCCACATCGGATGCAGCGGGGCGTAGTCCGGATCAGCCAACGCGTGGGTGCGGAACCCTCGGATGACGTTGATCCTCGAGTCGTTGGCGACGTCGCGGATCAAGGACCTGGCACCGAGCGCATAGGTGGCCTCGACCGCGGCGCGATAGCCGGCCGGCAACCCGTCGTCTCCGTAGTGGGCGAGCGTGAGCAGGTCGGAGTCCTCCCAGACGATGACCGCCGCCGCGGCAGCCCGCGTCGCCGAGCGGACCGAGCGGGCCACCTGCCTCAAGGTCTTCTCGAGGGGATGCTGCACGGTCATGGCATCGGCGATCGCAGTGAGTCCGGAGATCCGCTGCTCCAGCTGCTCGTAGGCGCGGACGCGCTCGGTCGCATCCGTCACGATGTCCACGAAGCCGGTGACCTCGCCGTCGACGAACGTGGGTGCAAAGACCACGTCCCAGTAGGTGACGATGTCCTCGGTGCACAACCGGTGCGCGGCCTGGCGGACGACCTGGCCCGCCAGGGCCGCGTCCAGAAGGGGTGCGGTGACCTCTTCCTGGCCGGGGATCAGCTCGAACATGCCCTTCCCGGGCGTCACCGACTCGGCGGGCACCCCGAGGTAGTGCGTGAAGAATCCGGCCCAGGTCCGGTTGCACCGTTGCAGACGCAGGTCCTTGTCGAACACGGCGATGCCCATCGGCACCCGGTCGAAGAAGATCTCCAGCAGCTGGGCGTCCAGGTCCCCGTCCCTGCGGGTGACGGGAGCCACGGTCTCACGCTCACCGGGCACCGGCCAGGTCATGGGGGACCGTCCCCCTGGGCACTCACCAGGCCTTCCCGGACCGCCCACATCGCTGCCTGGGTCCGGCTCGTCAGGCCGAGCTTGGCGAGAATGTTCGACACGTGCGTGCGTGCCGTGCGTTCGCTGACTCCCAGGGCCTTGGCGATCTGCCGGTTGGTGTTGCCGTGCGCGATGCTGAGGACCACTTCGCGTTCGCGGCCCGTCAACGCCGCCGACCCGTCCTTGGGGGCCCGCAAGGACGCTGTCAGGGCCTTGGCGGCGACCGGGTCGAGCCGCACCTCGCCGGCGACCGCAGCCCGGATCGCGTCGACGACCTCCGCGGCGTCCGCGTCCTTCAGCAGGTATCCGGCCGCACCGGCCTCCAGTGCACCGCGGATCTGCTGCTCCTCCACGAAGCTCGTGACGGCGACCACCTCCACCTCCGGCCAGCGCGCCTTGATGGCCGAGGTGGTCGCGATCCCGTCCATCTCCGGCATGAGCAGGTCCATGAGCACGACGTCGGGAGCACCGCCGTTGCTCGCCAGCACCGCAAGCTCGTCCAGGGCCTGACGGCCGTTGGAGGCGACGCCGATGACGTCCACGTCGGTCTCGGTGTCGAGGTAGGCCGCCAGCCCGGTGCGGACCACCGCGTGGTCGTCCACCAGAAAGACTCGTATGGAGATCTCCGGGTCGTCCAACACCCGCCACCCATCTGCCGTCAGCACGCGGCGGCCGGTCGTAGCCTCAGCGGACCTGTGGGCAAGGATGCCCGCCGAAAAATGCTACGCCATCGGGACGGACAACGTGTCCTGGACGAACGCCACGAGGGCCGGGTTCACGAGCTTGCGCGGATGGCCGCTCGGTGCTCAGCGAAGTCCGCTGGCCTGGGCCGGGGATACAGCGTCGGCTGGAGCCGGTGCCAGACCGTGGGCGCCCAGAAACCGGACATGGCGAGCCTGAAGGCCCAAGCCCTCAGCGGGCTGATCGGCGCGTCGCGCACGAAGGGGCCCAGGAGCACCAGACCGGCCACCAGGTCGGGTCGCTCGGCAGCAGCCCACACGGCTGCCCCCGCCCCCATGGAGCTTCCCACGAGGACCGCCGGGCCGCCGAGCTCCTCGACCAGGGCGATCGCGTCCGTGGCGGCCGCGACGTCGTCGTAGCTGGCGAACGGGGTGCTGCTGCCACCGTGACCGCGCAGGTCCATCGCAGCGACCCGCAGGCCCGCCTCGCCCAGCGGTCGCATGGTGTGGCGGTAGCTGCTGCGCAGCTCACCCATCCCCGGCACGCAGACCACGAGCGGGCCCTCACCGAGGATCTCGTAGGCGATCTGACCGTCGTCGCGGTCCAGCGTCCTGGCCTTGGTCTCGTCCTTGTGCATGTCAGCTCCGATCGGTGCGCGGGAAAGGTCGGGTATGGGGCATCGAGGGTCGAGGTGGGACCGTGGACGCGTTCACCGCGAGCCTCCACCGAGGAAGGACCTTCCGCGCACGGTGAGCGCGAGCACGCCGACGGCGGACCAGGTGGCCGCGACGGTGGCCC
Source organism: Ornithinimicrobium avium (assembly GCF_003351765.1). Lineage (NCBI taxonomy): Bacteria > Bacillati > Actinomycetota > Actinomycetes > Micrococcales > Ornithinimicrobiaceae > Ornithinimicrobium > Ornithinimicrobium avium. Next base: position 951,268 of record NZ_CP031229.1, on the reverse strand, counting down.
AGAGCATGTCGTGACCGGGTCCCACCACCCCGAAGTAGGAGTAGCTGGCGTCGAAGGATGCGTGGAGGAGGGCGGCGACCAGCACGCTGCCGCGGGCGGCGTTGAACACCGCTCCGAGCAGGACGCTGGTGGCGACCACGAGGAGGGAGAACGGGATCAGGGACTGCACGGGGTCGCCCTGACCGCGGGACACCAGCAGGGGCAGGTGCCACACGGCCCACACCACCCCGACGAGGACCGACGCCTGCACCGGACCCGTCCGGCGCTGGAGCAGGGGCAGGAGCACTCCCCGCCAGCCGGCCTCCTCGGTGAGCAGGAACAGGCCGGTGCCGTAGCCGAGGTAGCCCAGGGCCGCAGGCAGGGAGAGCGCCTCGCCCAGGGGGACCTGCCCGCCCGACAGGCTGACGACGGCCGCAGCGAGAAGGGCGATCGCGGGCGGGATCAGCAGGGCGGCGCCCCAGACCCGCACCGGGACCCGCCAGCGGAGCAGCCGGCGGCCCAGGTCGGCGAACGCCGGCCGACCTCCCGTGAGGAGCACGGCCGCAGCAAGCACGGGCGTCATCGTCCACAGGGCCAGTCCCTGCGGAAGGTGCCCGTCGAGGAGTCCGTGGTCCTCGGCGATCAGGGACGCCCACCAGACCCAGGGACCGGTGAACATCGCGAGACAGATCAGGACGATGCGGCCCGCGGATCCGCCGCCGCCCACGTCCGGCCTCCCGGACCGGTGCCGCCGCCCCGGGGCGGGCATCGTGGAGCGCTGGGCGGACGCGTCGGCCCGGTCGAGGTATGCCGCACCCGCTGTTCGGGCGGCGCGGGGGACCGGACGTGCGGAGGTGCCGTGCGTGGTCATGCCGCTCGCTCCTCGACCAGCGTGGAGGTCACCGTGCGGTGGAGGTGCACCTGGGCCAGCAGGACGACCAGCCGGGCGCTCACCATCGCGAGCGCCATGATCACGAAGGCGGCGGTCCACGCGTCGGCGCCGGTGATCTGGTGGTGCACCGAGAACTCGCCGATCGTCCCGGCGCCGCCGTGCGTCGCCCACTGGGCGAACAGCGCGCGGCCGGCGATGACCACGACCCACAGCGCGGCGAAGCCGACCCCGGCGCGGACGAGCAGGCCACCGTCGCGGCTGGACACCTCGGTGAGTGCGGCTGCGGCGGCACCGAGGAGCACGCCGACACCGAGCCCGATCAGCTCCAGGGTGGTGTCATGACCTGCGGTCGGGACGTCGCGGAGGAACCAGCCGCCGGCGACCGAGACGACCATCAGGGGCACGAGGAAGGTGAGGGCGTTGACACGCCGGGTGCCGAGGTTGCGGGTGAGAACCCAGGCGAGCAGCGATGCGTTGAGGATCCACTGTGCGGTTGACATGGGAGAGTGCCTTTCGGTCCGTGGTGGGCCGAAGGTGCGCTCGCGACGCGGGGCCCGTTGGTCCACCCCACAAGCGTGGCGTCAGGGATAGGCCGGGCGCGTGGGTCGGATGGCCGGGTCGGGCTCGGCGCTTCGGCCGCGCGTGCCTCGGCGCAACGACGTAGACCGTCAGGCGGACGACGCGGGGCGCGTCGCTGAGAAGCCGGCCGGGAACAGCGGCCGGTCGAGCCCGGGCTGGTCCTCGTGGTGTGCCCGGACGTCGTCCATCGAGCGGGGCAGGTCGAAGGGCAGGCGCCCCCGCGGCGCCACGACGCCGGTGAGCGCGTCCACGAAGGCCCCGTCGCCCGTGCCGTAGGACACGGTCAGCACCGCGGCGACCGGGAGCAGCGGCGTGAGGACGGCCGGCCGGTCGAGGAGGACGTCGACGATCAGCGGGCAGTGCTCGGCGATGCGGGCCAGACGCACCGGCAGCCCGGGTGGGAAGTCCAGGCTCCCCTGGTGGAACCAGGCCTCGAGGAAGAGGTCGGAGCGGGGCTCGAAGGGTGCCTGCAGCCGGACCACGGCGAGGTCGGCGTCCTGCGGGTGCGTCACCGGCTGGCCCAGCCGGGCGACCTGGTCGGCGGCCAGCCCCTCGGCATACACCCGACGTCGACCCGACCCCACGGGCAGCAGACCCGCACCGTCCTGCAGCACCGTCACCGACGCCGCCTGCGCCTGCATCCCGGCGCGGCGGAACTCCTCCGACCCCACGACGCGCTCGGCCGCGTCCTCGTCCACGTAGGGGTCGTCGAAGAGACCGAGGCGGAACTTCACCAGCAGCGCACGCCGCGCGGACACCTCGATCCGCTCCGGCGGCACCCGGCCCGCCGCCACCAGCTCGGCGAGGACCTCGACGCACTCCTCACCGCCGAACTGGTCGCACCCGGCCTCCAGCAGCAGCTCCATCCGGCCGGGCGCGTCGAGGTGCTCCACGCCCCAGGCGCGGGCGGGCAGCACCTGGTCGCCGACGTGGTTGTCGTTGATGAGCTCCCAGTCCGTCAGGACCAGACCGTCATGGCCGAGCTCCTCGCGCAGCAGACCGTGCAGGAGCGGGCCGTTGAAGGCGAAGCCGACAGCGGGCACCGGCCCGCCGTCCCGCTCCAGGCCGACCGGCATGCCGTAGTAGGGCATGACCCCCGCCACGCCCATGGCGACCGCAGGCCGGAAGGGTGCCAGGTGGTCCTCGAACCGACCGGCCGGATAGACCTGCTCCTTGCCGTAGGGGAAGTGCGCGTCCTCACCGTCCTTCTGCGGACCGCCGCCGGGGAAGTGCTTGACGACGCACGCCACGCTGCCCAGTCCCGCCCCGTCGCCGCGGACGCCCCGCAGGAAGGCCTCGCCTAGGCGGGACACCAGCCCGGGGTCCTGCCCGAAGGTGTGCTGCTGGCGCGCCCACCGCGGCTCGGTCGCCAGGTCCAGCGTCGGGCCCAGCGCCATCCTGATGCCCACGGCGACGTACTCGGCCCGCACGACCTCGGCATACTGCCGGCAGGTCTCCTCGTCGTGCAGCGCCCCGATCCCCAGCGGCTCGGGCCACCGGGAGAAGGAGCCGGCGGCGAAGCTGGCGCCGGCGTTCTCGCTCGAGCCGTGCCGCGGGTCGGTCGAGATCGTCACCGGTATGCCGTGCGGCGCCTGCTCCGCCAGCTCCTGGAGCGCGTTGTGCCACCGGGCTGCCTCGCGCGGCGTGCCGAGGGCGTGCACGTTGAAGTGGGTGAGGTGCTTGTCGAGCACGACCTGCCTGGTGCCGGTCTTGCTGATCGCGCCGGGACCCTCGAGCAGCGTGCCGCTGGGGCCCTGCTCGATCACCGTGTGGAAGAGCAGCCCGATCTTCTCCGGCAGGCTGAGCCGGGCGAGCAGGTCGTCGGCCCGCTCCTCGGGGGCGAGCCGGGGGTCCTCGAACGGGTCCAGCCGGCCGTTGCGGTTCAGGTCCCTGAACCGCACGCCGTCCGGACCCGTCGAGGGGGTCAGCCTGGTCACTCGCTGGCGCCGAACTCCTCGAGGGCGATGACGGGACGCACCTCGCGCTCGACCTCGCCGCGCACGAAGTAGCGCTGGAGCAGGCCGTCGGCCAGGACGTTGCCGAGCGAGCCCATGATCATCGCCTGGTCCAGCGAGAGGTGCCGCTGGGCGACCTGCCCGGACTGGGTGGCGACCGCGTCGTAGAAGCCGCCGGGGCCGTAGCTGTCGAAGTCCGCCTCGATCGCGCTCAGGGTGGCGATCGCCTGCTCCCGCTCGTGCATCATCGCCAGGAAGGCCGCGTGCGGGGTGACCACGCCGTCGCCGAAGTCCGGCTTGGGCTGGTCCCAGTGGTAGTCGGTGTGCTCGATGTCGGAGAAGTAGCCGTCCGGCTTCAGCCCGAGGGCGTCCACGCCCCACTCGGAGTAGCCGCCATAGGGGTGGCTCGCCGGGCTGAAGCCCCAGTAGCCGTACTCCTCCAGGCCGTGCAGCCGCTGCACCGCGACGTGGTTGGGGTGGTTGCGGCCCCAGCTCCTCGGCGCCCAGTCCTCCTCGGGCACGAAGACGTTGGGCATGAGCTCCTCGAACATCGAGCCGCCCCAGCCCGGCACCGTGAGCCTGTCGTAGTAGTCGTGGGCACCCTCGAAGACGTCGACGCCCAGGTAGGTGCGCCACTGCCCCACGGGGGGCATCTCCGGCCAGGTCCAGTCCGGCGGGAAGGTCCGCCACGCCTGGAAATAGGTCTCCGGCGGCACCTGCTGCTTGGCCATCGCCAGGTAGGTCGTCACCCGCGTCTCGGAGACGATCGTGTCGTAGTGGTGGTCGCGGGTGTACCAGACGTCGGTGCCCTCGCCGATGAGGTCGCGGGGGACCGTCGGCGGCGGGCTGGTCAGGGCGGTCGGCTCCTCGAGGTAGAAGCCGCCGTACATCAGGTAGGGCTTGGAGAAGGTCGAGTCGGCGAAGACGTCGAAGCGCATCCGCTCGAACATCTGGCCGGCGACCTTGCGGTTGGCCGGGTCGGCGTTGCGCACGACGAGGAGCGCGGCACCGAGCCACGAGGCGTCGACGCTGGAGACGAACGGCACGACCGGGACGCCGTTCTCCGGCCAGGCGTGGATGACCGAGCCGTCGCGCGGGTCGTACCAGTTGAAGTACATCCCGCTGGCGGTGTGGTGCTCCATGCCCTGCAGGGTGCGCAGCGTCTGGCGGATCCGCCGCGAGGCCTCGCCCGGGGTGATGATGCGCAGGTCGCGGGCGACGATCGTCGACCACAGGTAGCCGCCGATGTTCGTCGGGCTGGTGTAGACGGCCGGGGTGGCCAGGTCGCCGGTGATGTTGTCCGAGACCAGGCCGGTGCCCGGGTCCGCCATCGCGACCATCGAGTGCCACGTGTCGCGCGCCCAGCGCAGCAGCAGCCGCCGGTCCGCCGGCGGGAGGCCCGGAACGGGCGTGCGGGGGCCGATGCCCTGTGCTGCCCCTGCGGGGGAGGGGTATGCCGCGAGGGCTGCGGCGGCGAGGCCGCCGGCCAGGGCGGTCCGCCGGGTGACGGGCGTGGACCCGAGGCGGTCGAGGGGGGTGGGTGCGTGTGCCATGGTGGCCTCCGAGACTGGTCGGCTACTTCATACCGGTGGTGGCGATGCCCTGGATGAACCTCTTCTGGAAGAGCAGGAAGACGATGAGGACGGGCAGCACGACGACGGTCGCGCCGGCCATGAGCAGGCCGTACTCCGTCTGGTTCTGCCCCGTCGAGACCAGGGCCAGGGCGACGGGCAGGGTGTAGGTGTTCTCGGTCTGGGCCACGACCAGGGGCCACAGGAAGTTGTTCCAGCTGCCCAGGAAGGTCAGGATCCCCAGGGTCGCCATGGCCGGGCCGAGCAGCGGCAGGATGACCCGGCCGAAGATGGCCAGCTCCCCGGCGCCGTCGATCCGCGCCGCCTCGACCAGGTCGCGGGGCAGGCTCATGATGAACTGCCGCATCAGGAACACGCCGAAGGGGGCGACCAGGAAGGGCAGGAACAGCCCGGGCAGGGTGTCGACCAGGCCCAGGTTGGCCACGAGGACGAACAGCGGGACGAAGGTGACCACGCCGGGGATCATCAGGGTGCCGATGATGAGCCCGAAGATGACCTTCTTGCCGCGGAAGTTCAGCATGACCAGCGCGTAGCCGACCATCGAGCAGAAGATCAGGTTGGACGCCGTCACGACCACGGCCACGAGCGTGGAGTTGAAGAAGTAGCGGCCGAACGACAGCCGGCTGAACAGGCTCGTGTAGTTGTCCAGCGTCGGGTGCTCGGGCAACCAGGTGGGCGGCACCTGGCGCAGCTCGGCGTTGGTCTTGACGCTGCCCAGCACCATCCACACGAACGGCGTGATGACGACGATGAGCGCGATCGTCAGCAGCAGGTAGAGCCACCACCGGCTGCGGAAGCTGGTCTCGCGGGTCATGTCAGTCCTCCCGCTCGGAGAGGAAGCGGAACTGGACCACGGTGACGATGACGATGACGACGAAGATGAGATAGCTCAGCGCGGCGGCATACCCGTAGTTGCCGAAGCTGAACTGCTGGTAGGTGTACATCGACGCCGACAGCGTGCTGTCCAGCGGGCCGCCCTGGGTCATCACGAAGGGTTCCTCGAAGAACTGCAGGTAGCCGATGGCCGTGGTGACCGAGACGAAGAGGATCGTCGGGCGCAGGATCGGCAGCGTGACGTTGACGAAGCGCTGCCAGGCGTTGGCCCCGTCGATGGCCGCGGCCTCGTGCAGCATGATCGGCACCGCCTGCAGGCCGGCGAGGAAGATGATCATCGCCGTGCCGAAGTTGCGCCAGGTGGCCATCGCGATGAGCGAGGGCATGGCCCAGGTGGTCGAGCCGAGCCAGTTGGGCCCGTCGATCCCGACCCAGGCCAGGACCGTGTTGACCAGGCCGCTCTCGGGGTTGAGCAGGAAGCGCCAGACGACCGCGACGGCGACGATCGAGGTGATGACCGGCGTGTAGAAGCCGAGCCGGAAGACGGACCGGAACTTGCTGATCCCGCTGTTGAGGACCACCGCGGCGGCCAGCGCGATCGCCATCGTCAGCGGCACGCCCACCACGACGAAGTAGGCGGTGTTGAAGGCGGCGTGCTGGAACTGCGGGTCGGCGAACGCCTTCGTGTACTGGTCGAAGGCGACGAAGTTGACCGCGAACGGCGTGCGCAGGTCACGGTTGTGGATGTCGGTGAAGGAGAAGAAGACCGACTGGACCACCGGCCAGGCGGTGAAGACCAGGAAGAGCAGCAGGAAGGGCAGGGTCAGGATCCACCCGGCCCGCTCCTCCCGCACCGCCCCGGGCGGGCGGGAGGAGCGGGAGGAGGTGGCCTTGTGCTTGCCGCGCCCCTGCTGCGACGGAGGAGTCGTGGTCGGGGCGGCCACGGCTTACTGCCCGGTGCCGATCGACTCTGCCTGGGACTGGGTCGCCTCCATGGCGTCAGCACCGGACAGGCCCTGCTTGGCGACCTTCTCGATCTCGCCGTCGAAGGCCTCGGCGACCTGCTCCCACGTGGAGAAGCTCGGCGGCGCCTGGGCGGTCTGCAGGGCGGTGCCGAACTTGGCCAGCTTCTCGTCGCTGGAGAGCTTCGGGTCCTCCCAGGCCGACTGCACCGAGGGCAGGTCGGTGGTCAGCTCGAACCACTTGACCTGGGTGTCGGGCTGGGTCAGCCAGTCGACCAGGGTCCAGGCGGCGTCGCGGCTCTCGGTGTTCTTGAAGACGGCCAGGTTGGAGCCGCCGATGAAGGAGCTGGACTCGGCGCCGTCGGCCGAGGGGATCGGCGCCACGTCGTACCTTTCGGCGAAGGAGTCGTCGCCCTTGTTCTGCTTGGCGAAGTCCTCCACGATCGTGCGCATCCACGGTCCGGAGACGAACATCGGGACCTTGCCGCTGACGAAGTCGGCCTCGGTCTGGCCCTGTGGCGGGTTCGGGTCGGCGATCTTGTCGGCGAAGAAGCTGCCGTAGTAGTCGACGGCCTTGACCATCTCGGGGGTGTCGAAGGTCCAGCCGTTGTCGTCGGCGATGCTCGCGCCGCGCGACCAGGCGAACGGCAGGACCGTCTGCCAGGACCCGGTCTGGCCGGGCTGGAGGCTGATGCCCCACTTGACGTCCTTGGTGTCCTGCAGCGAGGCGGCCATGTCCTTGAACGCGTCCTGGTCGGTCGGGACCTCCTCGACGCCGGCGTCGTTGAGGACGTCGGTGCGGTAGTAGACCATGCGGGTCTCGACGTACCAGGGCACGCCGTAGGAGGTGCCGTCGACGACGGTGGTGTTGTGCCCGCCCTCGAAGAACTTCGAGGTGTCGATCGTGCCCGGGGTCGGGTCGAGGGCGTCCATCCCGGCGAACTCGCCCATCCAGGTCGTGCCGACCATGGCGACGTCCGGGGTGGTGCCGGCGGTGATGGAGTTGACGAACTTGTCGTGGGCGGAGTCCCAGGGCACCGCGGTGACGTTGACCTTGATGTCGGGGTGGTCGGCGGTGAACTCCTTGACCAGGTCGGGGAGCTTCTCGCCCTCGGCGCCCATCGCCCACACGTCGAGGCTGCCGGAGACGCCTTCGGTGGCGACCGCTGCGCCGGTGGTCGGGGCCGCCTCGCCGCCGGAGCCGCCGCTGTCGCGCCCGCAGCCGGTGAGGGCCAGCGCTGTGCTCGCGGTGAGGGCGATGAACAGATAACTGCGACGCATGGAGGTGCCTCTCTCTCGGGGCAGAAGCCCACGACCGTGTGAGTAAGCGCTTACAGGATGCGCATGTCCAACAAGGTACACAGGGTCAGGGGGGCGCACAACCGGGAGTTCCGGCGTCGGGGGCGCCTCGTCAGGGGCAGCCGCAGGAGCGTCGGACGACGAGCTCGGTGGCGATCTCGTGGTCCGCCGTGCTGCCGTTCTCGCCGGACAGCAGCTCGTGTATGCGGTCCGCCACCCTGCGCCCCAGCTCCCGGACCGGCTGGCGCACGGTGGTCAGCGCCGGCGTCACGTAGCGGGCCGCCATCTGGTCGTCCCACCCCGTGACGGCGATCGTCCCCGGGACCTCGATGCCGGCGGCCGCCAGCCCCGCGAGCAGCCCGAGGGCCAGCTCGTCGTTGGCGCACACGACGCCGTCGGCGCTCAGGAGGCCGTCGGCGACCATCTCGGCGACCCGGCGTCCACCGTCCTCGCTGAGGTCCGCCGCCAGGCGCGGCGCCGGACGCAGACCCGCCTCGCGGTGGGCCTCGACGAACCCCTGGTAGCGGCCCCGGGCGTCGGGGACGGTCGCGGTCGCGCCGACGAAGACGAGGCGGCGCAGGCCGTGGACGTGCAGCAGGTGCCGCGTCAGCTCCCGCGCCGACTCCATGTTCTCGGTCGAGAAGGTCTCGATCTCGTCCGTCTGCTCAGCGGCGACCCGCACGACGGGGATCTTCCTCGCCACCGCCGAGACGGTCTCGACCGAGGCGTGCACGCCGCCCATCAGGGCGATCGCGTCCACCCGGCCGGCGAGGCGGCTCACGGCGCGCTCGACGTCCTCCTTGTCGTGGGTGAGGAGCAGGACCACGCCGGCCCCCCGCTCGGCGGCGGCCTGCTCGAACCCGGTCAGCAACTCGGCGTAGTAGGGACCGGCGAGCTCGGGCAGCACCAGCCCGTAGGCCTCCTGCTGCCGCGCGGCCAGGGACCGGGCGGCGCCGTGGGGCACGTAGTTGAGCCGGTCGATGGCGTGCTGGACCTTGTCCCGCGTGCCCGGGGAGACCTTGTCCGGGGAGCTGATCATCCGGGACACCGTGGCGATGGACACGCCGGCGGCCTCGGCCACCTGGTAGATGGTGGCGCGGGACCCTCCGCGGGGTCGGACGGTGGTCATCGGCTCGTTTCCTCCTGCGATCCCGCCCAGGATAGCGACCGAGGTCGGCGTTGCGAGCCACAGGTGAAAGCGCTTACCGTCGAGGCCATGACGGACGACGAGGTGCGCCTGGACCTGACCTCGACCGGAGCCCTGCGCTCCGCCCGCGTCTTCGGGCTCGACCTGCTGCTCCATCCCGCCTCGGAGCTGGAGGACGGCATCGGGGGCCTGTGGCTGCGCGTGCGCGACGGTGGCTGGACGCCATACCCGCTGGTGGGCACCCGCTCGACCGGCGACCCGGTCGGCCCGCGTCCGACCGGCGACACGGTCGGCCCGGGCGGGAAGGTCGTGGCCGTCCGCACGGGCACCCTGCCGGACCTCCCGGTCACCTGGAGCTGGCGGCTGTCCACCCTGCCGGGACGGACCGGGTGGAGCTGGCAGGTGCTCTTGACCAACGGGGGCGAGGAGCAGTTGGAGGTCGACCTGCTCCACGTCCAGGACCTCGCGCTGTCGCCCGCGGAGGTGCTGTTGGCGAACCGCCTCTACCCCAGCCAGTACCTCGACCTCTCGCCGGTCGACCTGGGTGCCCGTGGGCCCGGCGTCGCGGTCCGCCAGAACATGCCGGGGGAGAGGGCGCCGTGGGCGCTGGTCGGGTGCTGGACCCGAGCGACGAGCTGGGCCACCGACGGGCTCCAGCTCGCGGGCCGGGGACGTCCGGAGGGGGCTGCGTGGCCCGGGCTGCGCGCGGACCTGCCCGGCGAACGGCTCCAGCACGAGCACGCCGCGGCCGCCCTCCAGAGCGAGACGGTGGCGCTGGCGCCCGGGGAGGACTGGACGAGCGGGTTCTTCACCGTGCTCCTGGCGGACCACCCGGGCGCGACCTCCGACGCCGACGCGGCCGTGGCCGAGGGGCTGGAGCCGGATCCGCGACCGCTCGTGCACCGTGACCTCGAGCAGCCGGGGACGACGCAACTCGAGGACGAGCCCGGCCGCAACCTGCTGGACAGCGCTCCGCCGCTCCTGCCGCGCGACCTCAGCGCCGGGGAGGCAGAACAGCTGGTCGGCACCGGCCGGTCGCACGTGGAGACCCTGGACGGTCGGCAGGTCAGCTGGTTCACACCGGCCGGGGGGCACGTGGTCACCGCCGCGAAGCAGGCGGCGGTGCTCCGCCCGCACGGTCAGATCCTGCGCCCGCTGCACCGCCTGCTGCCGAGCGAGGGGGACGTGACCAGCACCGTATGGATGGACGGCTCCTTCTGCAGCCAGCTCACCCGCGGCCACGTGGACCTCGGGCGGGTCCTCTCCGCCCGCGAGGACCTGCTCGGCATCGCCCGGATGCGGGGTATGCGGCTCGCCGTCGACCTCGGCGACGGCTGGCAGCTGCTGGGCACCCCGAGCCTGTGGCTCAGCGACGTCGACCTGGCCACGTGGTGGTACGTCCTGGCCGACCTCACCCTCCGCGTCACCGCGCGCGCCCAGTCGGTCTCGGGGAGCTGCCGGGTCGAGGTCGAGACCCTGAGCGGCGCACCGGTGCCGGCGCTCGCCCTGCTGCACCTCGACTGGGCCGGCGCACCCGGGCAGGTGGGCGAGATCACCGACACCGGCAGCGGCGTGCGTGTCGCCGCGCCGGAGGGGGCGACGATCGACTCGCTGGAGGTCGCCGTCGAGGGTGCCGACGTGCACGAGGTCTCGGACGACGGCGCGATCTTCTCCGACGGGCAGACCCGCGGCGAGCCGCTGGTCACGCTGCGCCTGGAGCCCTCCGCGGAGTGGGCGCTCGAGCTGCTGCCCGGGGCACGGCCGGGCGGCGACGCGGCCACCGGGGCGACCTCCGCCGGGGCCGACCTGTGGCCGGCGGTCCACGAGGCCGTCACCGTCTCGGCAGAGGGTGCGGGGGACGGCGCCGACGCGCTCGCCCGCATCGCCCGGGTCACCGGGTGGTACGCGCACGACGCCGCCGTCCACTACCTCTCGCCGCGAGGGCTCGAGCAGCACACCGGCGGCAAGTGGGGGACCCGCGACGTCTGCCAGGGGCCGGTGGGCCTGCTGCGGTCCTGGGCGCGCCACGGCGAGTGGCGCGAGCTGCTCCTCCTGGTCCTGCGCGGCCAGCACGAGCGGGGCGACTGGCCCCAGGCCTTCGACTTCCTCGCCTCGCACCGCGTCGACGCCGTAGACGACGCGCACGGCGACGTCGTCTACTGGCCGCTCCTGGCGGTGGGCCAGTACCTCCACGCCACCGGCGACCGGTCCGTGCTCGAGGAGGAGGTCGGCTTCACCGGCGACGCCGCGCCCGGGGGGAGCGGCTCGGTCGCCGAGCACCTGCGCCGGGCGCTCGACGTCGTCGAGAGCACCTTCATCGGCGGCACCTCGCTGCCCGCCTACGGTCACGGCGACTGGAACGACTCCCTCCAGCCCGCCGACCCCGACCTCGCCCGGCGGATGGTCTCGACGTGGACGGCGGTCCTCCAGGTGGAGGCGCTGAACCGGCTCGTCGAGGGGCTGGGCACGGCATACCCGGAGCTGGGGGAGCGGGCGAGAGCCCTGGCGACCGACACCTCGCGGGACGTCGAGCGCCACCTCGTCGTCGACGGGGTGATGTCGGGGTACGGAGTGCTCGAGGACGGGCGCCTCGAGCCGATGATCCACCCGCGGGACACCCGCACCGGGCTGACCTACTCCGTGCTGCCGATGATCCACGCCATCGCCGGCGACCAGCTCTCGCCGGACGCGGCTCGCGAGCACCTGGCGCTCATCGAGGCGCACCTGCTCGGTCCCGACGGCGCTCGGCTCTTCGACCGGCCGGTCGCCTACCGCGGCGGTCCGACGGAGGTCTTCCAGCGTGCGGAGGCGAGCAGCTTCTTCGGGCGCGAGGTGGGGATCATGTACATGCACGCCCACCTGCGGTATGCCGAGGCCCTCGCCAGGGTGGGCGACGGGCCGGGGGTGCTGGCGGCGCTCGCGCGCGCCGTGCCGGTCGGGCTGCAGGAGCTCGTGCCCAGCGCGGCGCCGCGGCAGGCCAACACCTACTCCTCGTCCTCCGACGCGGCCTTCCCGGACAGGTACGCAGCCTCGGCCGACTATGAGAAGGCGCTGGCGGGGCAGGTGCCGCTCGAGGCGGGATGGCGGGTGTACTCGTCCGGGCCAGGGCTCTTCCTGGAGGTCCTCACCCAGCGCATGCTCGGGCTGCGGCACGCCGGCGAGGAGCTCGAGATCGACCCCGTGCTGGACCCGTCGTTGGGCACCGTGCACGCGTCGCTGCCACTGGCGGATGGCCGACGCGCCGAGGTCGAGATCGTCTGCGGCAGCTTCGGTCACGGCGTGACCGAAGTGAGCGTGGACGGGAGGCCGCTGGGCCTGCGTGCCCTGGCCAATCCGTACCGCGAACCTGGTGCCGCGGTCAGGGTGGCTGATCTCGGGGAGGGCGGCGAGCCGGTGCGGCTGCGGGTGACCACAGGTTAGGCGGAATCGGAGGGCGAACGCATCGAAACCTACTCCTGCGTAACCCCGCGCCGCGCTGCTAGCGTCAGCCAACTTCGGCACGGCCTGAGGAGGGCGTGTGGGCGGATGGGTGGTGGTCTGGAGGCGGTTTCGGGCACTGGTGACCTGGGGCGACGAGGTCTTCTCGGCCGCGGTGCAGATTGTCCTTCCCTACTGGTCTGCGGCCCTGGCGCTGATGCTCTCGGCGGGTGTGGTCATCGGCCGGATCGACTCGGCGCTCGCCGCCCGCCACCGTCTCGACGCGCTCGCCGGCGGCTTCGGCGCGGTCGCCTCACCGGTCCGGCTGCTCACCCCACAGACCTCGCTCGACGTCGTGACCGGATGGGCCGACCCTGCCGGCCTGCTGTGGTCCTACCTCGCGGTCGACCTGATCCTGATGACGCTGCTGGTGGTCCTCCTGCTCATCGTGCGCGCCACCGTCCAGCGTCAGCTCGCCGAGGGCGGCAGCCAGGACCCGGAGGCGCCCCGGCGGGCTGCCGCGGCCCAGGCGCTCGGCTGGAGCGGGCTGGCACTCGGTGGTTACTGGGTGGCAGACCTGCTGGAGACGGCCGCGACGGTGGGGCTGGGCCTGTGGGGGGAGGACGTCGACCTGCAGGGCGGGACCGCGCCGGGGGTGGCCATGCTGGCGGCCCGCGCGATTGGCGGGGTGTCGCTGCTGAAGTGGGTCGGGCTGGTCCTCGCCGTCGTGCCGGTCCTACTCGTCGCCAGCAGCTTCCGGTCCCTGCGCGACCGTGCCCTGACCGGGCTGGGGGCGCTGCGCGGCAACGTGCTGGTCGGGATCGTCCTGGTCGCGCTCTTCCTGGCCCTGGGCGGTGACATCGGACGGCAGATCGACGACGTCTTCTCCCACGCCGCCCAGTCTCCCTGGAAGATCGTGCTCGCGACCGGCCTGGCCACGCTCACCTCGTGGGTGATGCTCCGCGGGGGTATGCGGTGCGTCGCCGCCTTCCGCTGCACCCCGGCCGTGTCAGCAGTCACCGCGCCCAGGCTGCGGCGGACCCTGGTCGCAGGGGTGGTCCTGGTCCTGCTCGGGGTCAGCGCCGTTCTCGTGCCGGCCCTGGAGGCCGGTCGGGCGACGTTCCTGGCCCTGCTCCTCGTGCCCGGTGTGGCGCTGCTGCTCTGGACCGCGTTGTCCTGGCCGAGCCAGGTGCGTGGGCTCGCCCTGCATGCTGGCGCCCCACGTGCCGATGCGCCGGCCGCGTGGGTGTGGCTGCTGGCCGCGCTGCCGCTGTTGCTGCTGTGGCTCGGGCTGCTGCGCGCGATCACCACGACGTGGGCGGTCAACGAGCACCCGCCCGGCGCAGGGATGTTCTGGTGGGCCGCTGCCCTCGGAGTGCTGCTGGTCGTCTTCGTCGCCATCAACCAGGGACGTGACCTCGCCGCGGGCACGGAGCCGGGGTGGACCGAGGTCGCGGCGTGGCTCGCGGTGAGCGGCGTCGCGCTGGGCGTCTCGGCACTGCCCTTCCCGGCTGCCGTGTGGACGGGTCTGGGGACGGTGGGAGTGGTCGTCTGGTTCGCCCTGGTCAGCGTCTGCGGACTCACCGGGCTCACCCTGCTCGGGGACAGGTGGGCGGTGCGTGGTGCCCTGGCCATCACCCGGGTCCGTCGGATGCCGGTCATCCTCGGTCTGGTGCTGTGGGGGCTTGTCGCGAGCACCATCGACACCGACGGCCGCTACTACGACGTCGAGCTGCTGGACCCGGGCAGGGCCTCGACCCAGGTCTCGGCGGAAGTGGCGTTCACCAGGTGGTACGTGGGCGAGGGTGCCCCGTCCGCCCCGACGTACGGTCCGGGTGACGTGCGCTCGCTGGTCCTCGTGGCCAGCAGCGGCGGTGGGGTTCGGGCGGCCTTCTGGACCCAGGAGGTGTGGGACTGCGCGTTCGGGGCAGGCTGCTCCGACGCGGACCAGGCCGACCGCGACCGCATGCAGGATGTCTTCTTCGCCAGCGGTGTGTCGGGCGGCGCGGTCGGGCTGGCTCTCGTGGCGGCCCACGAGCGCAGCGGCCAGGAGCCCGCGACGACCTTCAGCCATGACTTCCTGGCGCCCGCGGTGGCAGCGCTGTTCGCCCGTGACCTGCCCAATTCCCTCCTCCGCCTTCCGCTGCCGGGCCACGACCGGTCGGCCGCGCTGGGCGACGCCTTCACCGAGGTCGAGCCCGAGCTCGCCCGGCCCCTGTCGTGGGCTGCGGGGCACACGCCATACCTTGCCCTGAACGCGACCAGCGTCGAGGACGGCTGCCGCTTCACGCTCTCCACACTGACCCAGGCCTCGCCGCAGACCCGGTGCACGGGTGTCCTCGCCGACGTGCCCTCCCACGGGCCGGGCGCCGCACCGGTCCGGCAGGGCAACCGCTACCTGTGCGACCGCGACGGTGTGCCGCAGGAGGTGAGCCTGGCGACCGCGGCGCTGGTCTCGGCCCGCTTCCCGTTCGTCTCCCCGACCGGCACGTTGCGCAACTGCCAGGGGGAGGAGACCTTCGTCCTGGACGGCGGGATGTTCGACAACTCGGGTGGCTCGTCGGTCACCAACGTGCTGGAGGCCATCGGTCCCAGGATGGAGAACGTCAACAAGAGGCAGACCTTCGGATGCGTCGTCCCTCGCCTTCTCATCATCGACAGCACCTTCGCCCCGACGGCCAGCACCGAGCCTGACGCCCGCCCCCTGCAGACCCTGGGGCCGGGCCTGGCGGTCGGCGCCTTCTACGGGAACCGCTCCGACCGGGAGCTCGTCGCAGCGGCCCGCACGGTCGAGGACGCCGCGCGGCAGGCCAAGGACGACTGTGGAGCGGGGGACACCCTCGCGAACGTGGTGACGATCTTCCCGGTCGCCGCCGGCGGCGCGGCCGCGCCGTTGGGATGGACGCTCGCGCAGAGCACGCAGGCGACGATGCGCGAGCAGCTGCCGACCGAGACGAACTGCCAGGAGCTGCCCGGCCAGGTGCCGGCCGCGACCAGCACCGGCCCGGCGACCGACAGCACCGACATCTCACCCTCCGAGCAGGGCCGCGAGGAGCACCTCAGACGGCTCTGCGCGGACATCCAGGCAGTCCACGGGTGGCTGCCGTGACTACAGGAGGAGCCCTGCCATGAGCGCACCGCATCCCCGGATCGCGACGTCCGGACTCACCGCACCGGCAGCCCACATGGCCTGGGTCTGGGCCGCCGTCGCCGTGGTCGTGCTCGTCGTCGGCTTCGGGACGTCCCCCGTCCAGGTGATCGCCGACCTGCTGGCCAACCAGGGGGTGAGCGACGCGCAGTCTCGGGCGATGTGGTTCGCCGCGGGCTTCACCCTGCCCCTCGTGGTGGGGACCTGCGCCGCCGTCCTGGTGCTGGGGTGGAACCTGCTCGGTGACATGGAGTGGCCCGGGGCCCTGTTCACCCTGTGCGCCTGCTTCGGCATACCGGGTCTCCTCAGCAGCTGGCTCAGACTGGGACTCTCGCCGGACTGGGCGGCTTCGACCGGAACCGGGCCGTGGTACGTCATGCTCCCGATGCGCATCTTCACGGCCTACCTGTCGTCCTACGGGTTCCCGCTGCTGGTCGTCGGTCTCGCGCTCGGCTTCGGACTCGCGCTGCAGATGCACCGCTGGTTCAACCGCCCCGAGGAGATCGTGCAGCCGCTCCTCGGGTAGCGGCCGGGGCGATGCCCGGCTGGGCTAGCCTGCCCCTACCGTGACGACGAAGATACTCACCCATGCCGTGATCGGCGCCGGCCCCTCCGGTCTGGCCGCGGCCCCGCAACCTGGCGCGCTTCGGGCTTCCGTGGACCGGCTACGAGCTGGCCGACGAGGTGGGCGGGCTGTGGGACATCGACGCGCCACGGTCGACGGTCTACGAGTCGGCGCACCTCATCTCGTCCCGGACGACGACGGAGTTCGTCGAGCACCCGATGCCGCCGGGCACGCCGGACTACCCCTCGCACACCCACCTGCTGGCCTACTTCCGCTCCTACGCCGACCGGTTCGGGCTGCGGGACGGCTACCGCTTCGGCACCGAGGTGACCTCGGTGCAGCCGGTCGGTGACCCGGCCGCCCCCGAGAGGTGGGTGGTCCGCGCAACCGGGCCTGACGGCATACCCGTCGAGTCCGAGCACGCGGGGGTGGTGGTGGCCGACGGCACCCTGTCCGAGCCGAACGTGCCGGAGCTGCCGGGGCACTTCGATGGTGAGATCTTCCACACCGCGGCCTACAAGCACCCGCAGGTGTTCGCGGGCAAGCGGGTACTCGTCGTCGGCGCCGGCAACTCCGGCTGCGACATCGTCGTCGACGCGGTCCACCACGCCGCCAGCGTCGACCTCAGCGTGCGGCGCGGCTACCACTTCGTGCCCAGTACCTCTTCGGGCGCCCCTCCGACACCCTCAACCAGGGCCGTCCGCTGCCGCCGCGGATCAAGCAGGCTCTCGACTCCCGGCTGCTGCGGATGTTCACCGGCGACCCGACCCCGCTTCGGCTTCCCCGAGCCCGACCACAAGCTCTACGAGTCCCACCCGATCGTCAACAGCCTGATCCTGCACCACCTGGGGCACGGCGACGCCAGCGTGCGGCCGGACGTCGAGCGGCTCGACGGCGACGGCGTCGTCTTCCGCGACGGCACGCGCCAGGGGTATGACGTGGTCGTCCTGGCCACCGGCTACCGCCTGCACTACCCTTCCTCGACCGCTCCCTGCTGGCCTGGCCCGAGGGGGCGGGGGGCGCCGGGGCTCTACCTGCAGATCGCCTCCCCCGCGGCCGAGGGCCTGTATGTGGTGGGGATGGTCGAGGCGTCCGGCATCGGCTGGCAGGGGCGCTGGGAGCAGGCCGAGCTCGTCGCGGCATACCTGGCCGCCCGGGAGAGCGGTGCGCCGGCCGCGGCGCAGCTGCGCGCCCGAGTGGCCGACCGCGCGGCCTGGCCCGACCTGAGCGGCGGATACCACTACCTGGGACTGGAGCGGATGGCCTACTACGTCAACAAGGACGCCTACCGGCGCGCGGTGCGCGCGCAGGCCGCCGAGCTGGAGGTGGGGCGATGACCGACGTCGACAGCATCAAGATCGCCTTCGACGAGGGCTCGCTGACCACGCTGCGGATCGTGCTCGCGCTCATCCTGCTCGGGGTGGCGCTGGACACGAGGGTGGATCACCCGGCTGTGGTCGGGGTGGTTCATCCTGCGGCTGGCGGGGGCGTCCTCGCCGTTCGTGCTGGTCTGGGACGAGGACGTCGTGCGGGTCGTGCTCGCGGCGGTGACCTGCCCGACCACCGGGGTCGTCAACGTCGCGGGGCAGGGCACGGTGGGGGTGGGAGAGATCGCGCGGGCGCTCGGCAAGCGGACCCTCGTCGTGCCCGAGCCGCTGCTCCGTGGGGCGCTCGCGGTGGGCAGGCGGCTGGGGCTGACCGAGTACGGGCCGGAGCAGACGGTCTTCCTCGCGCACCGCCCGGTCCTGGACGCCTCCCGGCTCGGCGCGCTGGGGGTGGAGGTGGAGCCCACGCGCAAGGTGCTGGCCAGGTATGCGGCGGTGCGGGGAGGGTAGGGGGCGACGCTGTGCCGCGGGACCCGCCTTTCGCTGGTCGTGCCTCCTGAGGCAGGCTGGCGCCATGGCGACGGAGGACACGCAGATGCGGGCGGTCAGGCTGGACGAGTACGGCGACGTGGGGGTGCTGCAGGTCCGCGAGGTGGACATCCCGGTCCCGCAGCCGGACCGGGTGGTGGTCGAGGTGGTGGCGACCTCGATCAACCCGGGGGAGGCCGGGATCCGGGAGGGAGGTTTCGACCCCGACCGCACCGCGGCGTTCCCGATGGGTGAGGGCAGCGACCTCGCCGGTCGGATCAGCGGGCTCGGGACGGGTGTGACCGGCTGGCAGGTCGGCGACGAGGTCATCGGCTGGTCAGGGGAGCGGTCCGCGCACGCGCAGTATGTGGCGGTCCCGGCCTCGCAGATCACCGCTCGTCCCGAGCAGGTGCCCTGGGAGCAGGCGGGCAGCCTGTACGTCGCAGGGGGAACCGCGGTCGCGATGCGGGACGCTGTGACCCCGCAGCAGGGTGAGTCGGTGGTGGTGACGGCGGCAGCCGGTGGGGTGGGCTCGATCCTGGTGCAGCTGCTCGTCTCGAACGGCGTCCGGGTGCTCGGGGTGGCCGGTCCGGACAAGGATGACTGGCTCAGGGGTGTGGGCGTCGAGCCGGTGAACCGGGGCGAGGATCTGGCCGGGCGGCTCCGGGCCGCTGCGCCCGAGGGTGTCGCGGCGTTCCTGGACTGCTTCGGGCAGGGCTACACCGACCTGGCGCTCGGCCTCGGGGTCCCGCCGGAGCGGGTGGTGACGATCGCCGACTTCGAGGCCGCCGGTCGCAACGGCGCCCGCGGGGTGTTCGGGCACGCGTCCACGACCGCAGACACGCTGGCCGACCTGGCTGCCATGATCGTCCGCGGCGACCTGGTGGTCCCGATCGCGGCGACCTATCCGCTGGACGAGGTCCGGGCCGCCTACACCGCTCTCGCTGAGCGCCGCACCGGCGGCAAGATCGTCCTCCTTCCCTGAGCGGGGGCTGCGGACCGTGTCACCGGCGAGGGGAGGACGACTCCGCCACGTCCGCCGTCTGCCGAAGATCCGCTCCGGCCGCCCTTGGAAGCCCTCAGCGGAGCGGGGCGAGGGCGACTCCGCGCTCGGTGAGCAGGTCGGTGAGAGGGTCGTGGGGGAGGGCCGGTGAGCGGTGGTCGTCGCGGCCGACGGTGGTGTCGTTGGCGATCAGGGCGTTGAGCACGGCCTCTTCGACAGAGGTGACGACGGTCTCGTAGAGCGGGTCGATGCTGCCCCACTGGATGAACCGCAGCTCGTCGTAGCCCTCGGTGCCGTCGGCGCTCTTGGTGCTGCCCAGCGCTCCGGGGTTCGCGGTGGAAAGGGCCAGGAAGATGTCGCCGGAGAAGTGCGAGCCGGTGGTGCCGGTGCGGGCCAGGCCGAGGGGGACCCGGCGGGCCAGGGCCTCGCACTGGCCCGGGAGCAGCGGTGCGTCCGTGGCGACGACGACGATGACCGAGCCGGCGCCCGGTGGCACGGCCTGGTGGGCCTCGTCCATCGGGTTCTCGACACCGAGCGCGTCGCCGACCTGCTGGCCGGCGACCACGAGCTCGTGCCGACGGCCGAAGTTGGCCTGGACGAACGCGCCGACGGTGTAGCGGTCGCCGCCGTGGTGGACGAGCCGGGAGGCGGTGCCGCTGCCGGCCTTGAAGGCGTAGCAGTTCATCCCGGTGCCGCCGCCGACGGAGCCTTCCTCGACCGGGCCCGGTGCGGCGTCGTCGATCGCCTGCACGGCGTGGGCTGCGGTCACGTGTGAGCCGTTGATGTCGTTGAGGTAGCCGTCGTAGGTCTCCGCGACCACAGGGAGGAGCCAGCCTGTCGCGGCCTCGGGCCGGTTGGCCACGACCCAGTCGATCACCCCGCGGTGGCAGGGTCCGATGGCGTGCGTGTTGGTGATCAGCACGGGCAGCGACAGCGCACCGGTCTCCGAGATCCAGGTGGTGCCGGTCATCTCGCCGTTGCCGTTGAGGGAGTGCCACCCCGCCGCGCACGGCATACCCACACCATCACGACCCCGCGGCAGGATCGCGGTGACGCCCGTGCGCACCGGGCCGGCACCGACCCGCAGCGGCCCGGAGCCCTCGACCAGGGTCACGTAGCCGACCTCGACGCCCGGCACGTCGGTGATCGCGTTGAGGGGCCCGGGCGAGCCGGTGAAGGGGATGCCCAGGGCACGGGCCCGCGCGTCGCGGCATTGGCGATGGCGTCGATGAAAGACTCACGGTGAACCGTCATGGATCCTCCTTGGCTGGTGGGGCCGCTCACGCTAGGTGGGACGTGTCGCGGCTGTGTCGCACGTGCCGCCAGGACCCTGCCGCAAAGCCGTGTCACGACTCCGGCACCCACGAGCGTCCCGCACCACGTACCGTGCGGTGATCCACTCGCTGGGATCGTGGTCGTGCAGGTCCTCCACGCTGTACATGTGCGAGTACGGCGTGTACTCCGTCGTGACCAGGGTGGAGCCGTCGAGCGCAGCCGCGTTGATTCCCCGGCGGGAGATCGGACCGGACTCGTCGCCGGGGAGCCACTGGCCGCCCATGAGCCCAGGCGCTACCAGGCGCAGGCCTCCCGACTCCTGGCGGTAGGCGGCGACACTCGTCATGATGCTGGTCTGTCCTGCGCAGCAGTGCTCGATCTCAGTGCCGCTGCACATCAGCGATACGACGAGCTCGTCCTGACCGTCCCCGTCGACGTCGGCAATTCCGACCAGCTCGACACTGAGCACGCTGAGCCTTGCGTACTCGCCGGACGCCCCTCGGCGGGGTACGAGGAGGCGTTGACGGGGAGGGTGCCGCTCGAGGCGGGATGGCGGGTGTTCTCGCCCGGCCCGGGGCTGTTCCTGGAGGTCCTCTCCCAGCGCATGCTCGGGCTGCGGCACGCCGGCGAGGAGCTCGAGATCGACCCGGTGCTGGACCCGGCACTGGGGACGGTGCGGGCGTCGGTGCCGCTGGCGGGCGGTCGGCGGGCCGACGTGGAGCTGGTCTGCGGGAGCAAGGGCCACGGGGTGGCCGAGGTGAGCGTCGACGGACGGGCGCTGGACCTGCGCCCGCTCGTCAACCCCTACCGCGAGCCCGGTGCCGCCGTCCGGTCTGCCGACCTGCACCCGGGCGAGGGGACAGTGCGTCTCCCCATCGGTACGCGGTAGCCAGGTGATGCTCTGAGCCGGTGTGACACCGCGGACATGGTGCGCCCACTACCGGTCGCGCCGCCCGGAGGAGGGACATGGCGTCGTGCGCCGCGACGTGGCGGGTCGGCGAGCTGAGGTGCGGATGGAGTGCGAGCTACCAAGCACGTGGACCAGCGCTGCCAACCCGGGCTGTGCGCCACGCTGTCGTCGCACGTCAGGCCGAGCCGGCGCGGTGGATCTCAGGCGGCCAGTCGTCCCCGGTAGTCGTTGAAGGCGTACACGACGGAGAGCAAGGTGTTCGTGATGGCGTGCACCTGCGAGTACTCCAGGAAACAACTTCCGCGAAGGCACAGATCGCCCTGGAGCGAGGCCAGTCCGACCGTGCCATATCCCTGGAGCACCTCGAGCAGGAGCGCCGGGTTCGCGTCGAGGCAGGGATCGCGCAGGATCCCCTGCACGTAGATTTCGTTGATCCCGTTGTCCACAAGGAGGCGCACGGGACTGGTCCCGTCGACGACGACGCTCACGTCCCACAGCGCCTTGGCCTCGGGCACACGTCTCACGTCCTCGAACTCGTCGAGGGTCGAGAGCACGAGCTCGATGTCTGATCGACTGGCCATGTCGGTCCTATCTCTTGACGCGATGGTGGGCCGAGGATAGGCGCCGACCGTCGCGTCACTGTCGCATCCGGATGCGCTGCGACACTATGGCGACGTCTGCTCCATACGGTCCCCGCATGGCACGATCAAGCTCATCCCCCTCGCTGGCGGAACGGGCGCACCACGTATGGGCAGGGGCCCGAGACGGTCGACGCTCCGCGCGCCGGCTGAGCCATCTCGGAGCCCATGCCTGGCTCGCCCGCCGAGAGCGCGAACAGGCCGCCCTGGACGCGGAGGTCTCCTGCTGCCTCGAGCGGTGGACAAGGGCGATCGAAGCACCCAGGATCACAGTGACTGCAACGTTGAGCGACTCACCGCCAGGCAAGCAGGCCACCGTGGCGACGACGTCGCCCACCACCATGGCGCAGGTGCGGGAACGGCGGCGGCGCCAGACGAGCGAAGCGGCGCACCTGAAGAGGGAGCAAGAGCGCCGGGACCGGGCCGCGGCCGCCACCTCGGAGCTGGAGTCCTTGATCGAGCGCACCGCAGCGGAGCTGCACCTCCTCCAGGCCCGGCACACGCTGCTCTTCGCTACCTACACACGAGCCTACGTCCGCGCATACTCGCGGGCGACGACCGTGCACGCGCCCGAGCCCGCGTGGATGCTCCACATCGCGCGGCCCCAGGCCGTCTCGCTGACGCAGTCGGTCCTGAGCGTCGAGGGGGACGGTCATGCTGCGTGAACTCCTCAACCGGCTCCTGCCGGAGAGGCAGGAGGGGTCCTCCGCGCCCGAGTCGTCCGACCGGTCGCTCAGTCTCCGGGAGTTCAACATCGCGCACGCTGCTCCGCTCGAGGAGATGCTCGGTGTCGACGGACTGACCCCCGTCGACCCCCACCTGCCCACACAGATCCCCGGTGAGCTGGAGATGCAGTTGTGGATCTCCGCATACCTGCAGCAGTGCCCCGACATGTTCGACGAGGGAACCCTGGACTTTCTCAGCCCCTACCTGCGGGCCCAGGAACAACTGTGGACCCGGGCCAGCGAGGTGGCGGAGCGGTCGGCCCAGACTGCCGCGCACCGGATTCGATCTGCCAACGACGAACACCTCCAGATCGCGAAGACCAGGCTCGCCCAGCTCGAGGTGGTCCGGGCAGACACCATCCGTCTGCTCGCCCAGCTCAACGCCACGCTCAACCCGGAAGGACCCCGCATCTCATGAAAGACATCCACGACCCGAAGAAGGAGTCTGAGGAGCCGAATTCCGGTGGGAGCCGTACTTGCGGGCTCAGAGAGTACGCCAGCATGGGCCCTGCGTGGTTGCCCTGGGCAGTGGTCCTCATCCTGCTGCTCATCGCGTCGGTCGCCGACTTCGTCCTCATCCGCACCCTGATGCTGATGCTCATGCCCCTCAGCAGTCCCTTCGGCCTCTCAGGGCCGAATCTGATCGCCTCCGCTGTGGTGGTTGTGAGCACCGCTGCCATGTTCACCAGCGGAGTCGCGAAGGCGCACTTCGACGACACCCAGCAGGACGGCAGCGTCTCGGTACGTCGTCAGCCCTGGGGGGTGATCGCGGTGGTCTGTGCCTGGGCCGTCTTCGGGCTCATCCTCTTGGTGGTCCGGTGGCTTGCCGCCGAGACCGTTTTCGCGGCCGAGGACCGCGGTGTCGAGTGGCTTCTGGCCATCCTCATGTCGGGTCTCTACCTGGCCACCGGGATCTTCGCCTTCGTGGACGGTTACCTCGTGACGCAGCCGTATGCCGTGCGGCTCCGCCACGCTCGGCGCCACCGCACCCGGCTCGAGGAGAGGGCGAGCAGCCTTGACTCCCAGATCGCAGAGCTCGTGGGTCAGGTGCGCCGGCACGAGGAGGTCGGCCGTTCCCCGGGCACCGATCCGGTGCAGATCGGTGAGGACTACGCGACCCAGCGACGCAGCATCCAGGACCTGGGCGAGGCGCTCAGAATGTTCGCGCAGCTCGAGATCGCTCGGCGTGCGGGCTCCGAAGAGGCTGCGGAGGCGGCCGGCTTGGCGTCGCAGGACGAAGGCACGGTCCGGCTTGGGGACGACGAGTCCCTGGACCAGGAAGACGGGTCCGCAGCATGACGACCATCTACCGCCCACGGCGGTGGCTGGGCGCACTGGCCGCGGCCCGGGGCGGCGACTCAGACGGAGGCACTTGCTTCTGGTGCGGCATCGCGCTCCAGACGTGCCCCTTGGGGGATTCCTGCCCCGGCAGCTCCACGGTGACCGCTCGACCCCTGTGCACCCGATGCAGCCTCCAGGCGTGCTGCCCCCGACACGGAAAGGACTGGTATGCGCTCTAGCAACCCTTCACCCCTGATGGCTGTTCTGCTCCTCCTCCTGCTCCTGACTGGATGCGCTCAGGCGAGCGGCGGCCAACAAGGTGCCGCCCCGTCGGCGTCCGGATGCGAGGCGGGTGGCCTCCGGGAGAACGTCATCCTGGTCCTCGGAACTCACGCGAACATGCCCCGGCCGGTGCTGACCGCGGCGGACGGCGCCACGACCAGCCCAGAGTTGTCCTGTGCGCTAGATCACCTCCTCCTTGAAGGCGGTCAGCTCACGGTCATCGGCGTCGATGGCGCCCCTGCCCAGACGGCGAGGAAGCGGTTCGCGCCGCTCTCGGCCGAGGTGAACGACAAGAACGGCCCGGGTAAGGAGCGCCTGCTGCGCGAACGTCGCTCCGAGCTGGACGACCTTCTCAACCCGACACCCCTGACGGAGGGCGCTGACCTGCACCGGGCTTTGGACCTGGCCCTGCGCGCCGCCTCGCGGGAGCCGGCGGCGTCCGTCGTGTTCGTACTCGACAACGGGTTGTCGGACCGGGGTGCGGTCGACATGACAAGAGCGGGATGGTCCACGTCCGAGGCGTCGGATGTCGCGTCTGCGGTGGCCCAAAGTGGCCAAGCGCTGCAGCAGAGTCCTGGTGTTACCGTCGTGCTCTCCGGCCTGGGCGGCACGTTCCTGCCTCAACCGGAGCTCCATACCGTCCAGGAGCGGGCAGTGACCGCGATCTGGGAAGCGCTCGTCCGGGACACCGGCGCCGACGTGACGGTCGACGCCACCGCGTGGACCCGTGTCGAGGGGAACGTGACGGAGCTGAGTACCGGCTTCGTCGAACCCATCCGCCCACCCGTCGTCGACTTGAGAAGCACCGCGACGACCCAGGAGCCCGTGCTGCTCTATCCCGGGTCGTTGCACTTCGAGCCCGATGGCGCTGACCCGCAGTGGACGGACGAAGGCAGAGCGGTGATCGAGAACTTCGCACGGGTCGCTCGGGAGCGGACCGACGAGAAGCTGTACGTGGTCGGTCGCACCGACAGCATGGCGACCAGGAAGTGGGCATCCAATGACGAGCTGTCCCAGGCTCGAGCGGATGCGGTTCGTGATCTGCTCATCGACCTCGGGGTCGATGCCAGGCAAATCGTCTCCATGGGCCAGGGCTACGCCGGCTGTCCAGATGACGGAGGGCTCGACGGCGTCGACCCCGGCAAACGGCACCAGAACCGAGTGGTCGTTATCGGTGTGCTGCCGGCAGGGGAGCCGGTGCCGACCGGATGCTTCTACGACAAGCAGGACTGAGCAGTTGGGAGCTGGGAGGTGTCCGGGCCGGCACGCCCCCGGCCGGGATCCTTGTCTTCGGTTCCGGTGGCCGCCATCCTGGGACTTGTGGACCACGACCCCCTGACCTCAGAGCTGGCGCGTCTGCACCGAGGACGAGGACTGCGCAACCCTGACCTGGGCCAGGCTCTCGGGCCGACGCTGCGCGCCGCGCTGGGCATCGACGACGCGAAGCCCGGCCCCCAGGCGGTCCTCGAGCAGTTGCGGACAGCGATCGCCAGCCTGCCCCAGGACCTCCAGGTGGTCCTCCTCCACGGCATCGGGGCGCGCAGCTCCGAGCCCTTCCTGCAGGACCGTGTCGCGGCCGCGGCCGAGGTCCTGCACGTGACTCCGCGCACGATCCGTCGCCGCCTCGTGCAGGCCAACACGCTCGTCGCGCGGGCGCTGCGCGACCCTTCGCTGACGGGCACGAGCGCCCAGCCGGTGCGACTGCTCAGTCACCACGTCACGACCGACCTACGGCGTCCCGTGGTCCGGCTGGTCTCGGCCAAGACCGTCCTGCGGCGACGCGGTGGGGAGATCGAGCTGCGGGAACGTTTCGGGACGCCCGGCAACCGCGGGCCCGAGGCACCTACCCTGAGCGTCGGCGGCGCGGAGCTGCTCGACCTCGAGCCGATCTCCGCCAGCGTCTGGGAGGCCAGCTTGAGGCTTCCGGAAGGAGTGGCCGGAACGACGGCGGCCTACGCGCTCACGGTGGAGGAGCCGGGCATCGCCGCGCTCAGCCCGTTTACTGTCGCGGTCCCCATGCAGCTGATGAACCGGTGCGCAGTCACCGTGCACTTCGGTGACCTCCATCCGGTGACCCATCTGCGCGAGGTGCGGAACGCCCTCCCCGTGACCCTGTACGAACCCCCGGTCCTCGGTCCGGACGCAGGGCCGGCGCCGCCCACGGTCACCCTGACGGCCGACCGTCCTCAGCTGGGCCTGGCGTTCGGCTACGCCTGGGTGTGGGCGGAGGCCGGGGCAGGGTGAGCGCGCGCCGTCGTCGCTAGGCGGCCCCCCAGCGCTCGAGCAGCTCGACCGCCCAGGCTTGCGGAGTGGTTCCTGGCGGAGCCCCGACCGACCGGAGCGCCTCTCGCCAGGCCTGCTGCACCGAGCGCCCCGCCGCGCGGTCGCTGCGGAAGGACCGCGCCACCAGCGCCAGCACCGCCAGATCCTCGACGCTCGTGCCGGACAGGACGGTCTCGGCGTCGACTCCGTCCGCCCGGATGGTCGTGAGCGGGAGAAGGAGGCGCCGGTGCACCCAGGCGGCACCGACGCTCCCAGCCGCGACGTCGAGCACCCGACGGACGTCGGCGGTCACGTCCGCGGGATGCACCGACACCCCGCCCAGGAGCCCGGACTTCTCCCCGGCCCAGGACTCGATCGGCCAGCCCGAGGACAAGCGGTCGACCCGGGCGGCGTGGGCGCGCATCATCCGGAACAGGGCCAGGAGCCAGCGTCGCTCGCGCGCTCCCGTGGCCAGCGCGCGGAGGGCGTCCTCCACCGTGCTGACGTCGCCGTCGCTGCGCGTCGGGCGTGCCGGCAGGCCGCGACGGGCACGGGCCGCCCGGTGCTGGTCCACGAGCTCGTTCCTCGCCACCGTCACCAGCCATCCGGGGCTCGTCTCCACCCGGGCCAGGCGCAGCCGCCCGACCACGCCGGCAGCCAGGTCGTGGAAGACGTCGGTGCATCCCGTACGGGCACACTCGGTCAGCGGCCGCCGACCCTCCACGCCCGGGGGGCTGCTCGCCGGGCAGCCCGCCTGACTGGCACCTCTGTGCCGGCCTCTGCGGGAGCTGGCGCTGACCCGCCAGGCGGCGTCCATGACGCTGTCCGACCACTCCTCGTCCCCGACCTGACCCATGAGCAGGACGTTAGGGCCCCTCGGGTTGTCGCGGGCCGGCCCTGAGCGGGACCTGGACACCTTCTGTCCACCGCCTCCCGTCGCGGGCCGCGGGCGGATCGGAATCGGTCTGCAGGGCAGCCGGTCGCGCACCGGGGCAGCCGTAGAGGAGGCAGCCATGATGTGGTTCGGTCTGTTCTGGTCGATCATCACGAACTGAGCCTGTTCGTGTCCACCCTCGGGGGTGCCGTCCTCACGGGCGGCACTCCCGAACCGTCCGGTGCGACACGGGTGCGACACACCCGCGACATACGGGGGTCAGGATCGGTCCATGTCGCGAGGCTCCGCGTGTGCGCGCACGATCCTGCGCCGTGCGGCGCTCGAGCGGGCACCCCACCTGGGCGCCCGGGGGACCGGTATGAAGCTCTCCCACCTGGTCGACCACGTCGGGTGCGTCGCGCTCGGCGCTCGTGCTACGGGGTCCGCGGAGAGTGTCCTCGTCGCGCTGACGCCGACCATCACCGACCTCATGGTCGAGGCGGACGGGATGGCCCGACGCGTCATGTCGGCGGTACGCGATGCCGTCGACGACAGCGTCCGCGACTCCGAGCTCAGCGTGTTCGTGGCGACCGCCTGCGCCGCCAGCCTCAGGACGGAGCAGCGACTGCCCCTCGCCGAGGAGGAGCAGCAGCTGGTGGCACGTCTGACGGCGAGGGTGCTCGAGTCGCGTGCCCGGGGCCAGGCATGGGACCCGGAGACCTTCGCCACGGCGGCGGGTCCACGCTTCCGCGCCGCCTGGCTCGCCGCCGGTGCCCGGCACCTGACCGAGTGGCCGCCGTCCCAGATCGGGCTCGGCCACGACGAACGCCCCCCGCTGCTCACGGCGCCGGCGCGCGGCCCCCGGACCTGGGTCCAGGGCAGTGACCGCAGCGTCTACTCGCGCTACGCCCTGTTCTTCGACCCCCGCGCGCGGCGGAGGTCCGGGAACGGGCAGCGGCACGACTGCCCCCAGGACCGCAGGGGACATGCTCGACCCGACCCGGTGGCCCTCGCCGTCGATGTCGCGTGCGAGACCTACGGCCTCGAGCACGAGGGGCACCGGGGGCTGCTGCGGACCCTCGCCAGCCATGTCGACGGGCCCGCATCGTCGCACGGGCCGCGGGTCCGCCTGCGGTTCGTGGACTGGGACGAGGAGTGCCGGCCACTGCCCACGACGGACGGGCCGGCACAGGAAGCGCTCACCGAGCGCTTCCTGGAGCTGCAGGCCTCGTGGTGGCGTTCCGTCCCGGCCAGGCAGCTCCTGGACCGTTGGGGCGACCCGTCCTGCTACCTCCACCTCGTGGGGCCACTGCTGGTGCGGCGGGCCTGGCAGACGCTGCTGGGCAGGGAGCGCGAGCTGGCTGATCCGGCAGGGACCTGCGCGGTGGACGGTCTGGTCGGCACCGCGCTGACGAAGGGCGTGGGGACCGAGCTGTCGGCGCTGCTCCGGGGCGAGCGCGGCCTCCCGCCCGCGCCCTCTCTGCAGCGCACGCAGGCGACCCTGCAGCTGCTCGCCGCGACCTCGTCCACCCGCGGGGACGTACCCACTGCCGAAGAGGTCATGAGCCACTACGACGTCCTCCTCGCCGAGCGCGGCACCGCGGGGGAGCACGAGTTCTTGAACAGGCAGGAGCTGGCGGACCTCATCGTGCGCGCGGGACAGTGGCGGACCGCGGCCAAGCAGGATGAGCCTTCGGAGGAGGCGCCGTGACGGGGACGTGGCACGACGCAGCCGTCCCGGTCCGGTACCGGGACCACCAGGTCCAGCTCGGTGAGTGCTCGGACGTCGTCGGCCTTGAACAGGTCGTCCTGCCCGGGTGCGTCGCGTACGTGGACCCCGCCTCGCCGTGGCGCCCGCCCGCACTGGTCGTGGTCGACGGGGAGCGTGCCGGCGAGGTGCTCGACGAGCTGTGGGGTCCGGAGGCGGTTGACCTCGTGCGAGGCCGCTCCGAGGGGACGGTCGACATCCGTGATGCCGGACCGGGCCTGCAGGACGTCGCGTCCCTGGGCACGGCCAGGTGGGTCGAGCGGTGGCAGCCCTACCCGCTCGACCCCGGCCTGCTCAGGCTCGACGTCCTCGTCGCGCACGCGCGCTGCCAGGAGCTGCTCGACCCGGACGACGAGCCTGGCGGGTGGCCCGCTGCCGGTGAGCTGCGGGCTGCCGTCGACCACGTCGAGGCGGTGCTCGCCGCTGCTGCCGACGGCGACGCCGCACCACGGACGTCCGTGCCCGGCTGGGTCGCAGACCTCGGCCGTCCAGGCGCTGTTGCGGCCTCTGTCCCGCAGACGCTGGCGCTCGCAGGGCGGTCGACGGCAGACTGGGACCGCGTGCCGGTCCGGACGATCAGCCGCGCGGAGTCCGCCGTGCACTGGTCGGTCGAGGGGGAGTCAGACGGCGGCATGCTCCACGTCGTGGCGACCGCCGCGGGTGATCCCCTGCCCTCTCCGGCCGCGGCGTCATGGGCACCGCCCACGAGGGACGTCAGGCTCCACGCCCAGCTCTACGTGCCCGACTGGCCGCTGCCGCTGGCTGTGGCTGAGCTGAAGGCGGTCCGCGAGGCCGGTGCCTGGGCGGGTGCCGCGGGGCTGACCGCGGACGTGCTCGCACGGATCGACCGGGCTGGACCGCAGGACGTCTTCCTCGACGTGGCGGTGCCCGGGCTGCCGGTCCCTCCGCGCACCGGCGGAGCAGCCCTGCGTGCCCGCGCCAGGAGGTGGGGCGCGCGCTGCGTCGGCGGCGGGAGGATGGCCGCCGACGCCGAGGCGGGCGCGACCCGCGCCCGCCAGGACGTCCCGAGCGAGCCGCTCCGGACCCAGGTGCGCTCGGCAGCCCGCCAGGCGGTCGCTCTGTGGCGGGCCGCGGGCGACGACACCGGTGCTGCCACCATCCAGGCATGGACGTCGGGGGAGGACCTCGGCCGACCGGCCGCCCTCGGACTCGCCGAGAGGTACGCGCTCCAGGACGGGCGG
Source organism: Ornithinimicrobium avium (assembly GCF_003351765.1). Classification (NCBI taxonomy): domain Bacteria; kingdom Bacillati; phylum Actinomycetota; class Actinomycetes; order Micrococcales; family Ornithinimicrobiaceae; genus Ornithinimicrobium; species Ornithinimicrobium avium. The sequence goes on along the minus strand of NZ_CP031229.1, from coordinate 920,826 downwards.
TCGTCGTGACCGTGCTGCGGGCGCCCAGTGCCGCGCGGGTCGGCTGGCGGCTCGTGATCGAGCCGGCCCTGCGGAGCCTCAGCTGGTCCCTCATCTGCGAGCGCGACGGCGCCGGGGGGCCGGGCGCGCCGGCCGAGCACCGGGTGTGGGCCGGACGGCACGAGCATCCGGAGAAGTGGCGGTCCCTGCTGGAGGGGCTGGTCCCCCACGACGACGCGGTCTGGGATGGACCGCTGGCCGACCCCCGGGCCGAGCTGGCCGTGGCGCGCGAGCTGGGCGCCGCCCTGCTCCCTCGCGCGTTGCGGGAGGGTCTCTCGGCGGACGGGGACGCTGTGCACACCCTGACGGTCGCCACCCGGGGCTGGTGCGCAGCCGTGCCGTGGGACGCCCTGGTCGTGGACGCGTCCGACACCCGGCTGCTCGAGCGGTGCAGGATCCTGACCGAGGCCCACCCTCTCGCCGCCGTCGGGCGGGCGCCCGCGGCCCACCGGCCCCCGCCGGCGCCCGGCGAACCGGACGGGGTTGTGGTCCTCGATCCGGGGCCGCTGACCGACGAGGACCCGACGCTCGCGCCCCTGTATCCGGCGGGCCTCCCGCCGGAGCTCCGTGACCTCGGCCAGGGGGCCGACCTGCACCTGTCGGGGAGGGATGGGCTGGGCAGCGCCGAGCTCGGCGCGGTCCTTCGCGAGCGCCCCTGGGCGAGGTTCCTGTATGCCGGGCACGTGCGGCCCGGCTGGCCCAAGGATCCGGGCAACGTGGCTCTGGTGCTCTCCGACGGCCAGGCTGCCGATCTGCTGCCGGCCTACGACTGGCTGGACCGGCCGGACACCTGGCCCGCCCCGGAGCGGGTCGCGCTCATCGGCTGCGGGAGCGGGGACGGTCGGGCGTCCGAGGACGTCGGCCTGCCGCTCGCCGCCCTGCGCGCCGGGGCACAGCTGGTCACCGCCACCCGGTGGGTGCTCCCCGCAGACCTCTCGGAGCACGAGCCGAACTTCACCCGGCTGGTCCGGGCGGTCCACGCCGCCCACGCCTCGACGGACCCCGTGGGAGCCCTTCGGGACTGGCAGCTGACCGAGCTGCACCGCTGGCGGTCCTCCGGTTATGCGCTGCACGCGCCGCTGACGTGGGCGGCGACGACGACCACGGTCCTTCCGGACGTGGGCGAGGTCGGATGAGCGACGAGCCGCTCGCGGAGCCAGATCCCGACGACGAGGACCTCACCGACGAGGAGGGCAGCCAGCTGATGCTCGAGGCCCTGGCGGAGCTGCACGAGCTCGCCGACAGCGGCGAGACCGAGGTCCTGACCGACCTGCTGGACTGGATCCTCTCGCACGGTCAGTGGCTGCCGGACTCGGTCGACTACGACGGGCTGCTGCTCGTCCTCGTGCGGAACCTCCTGCTGCTCGGACAGGTCGAGGAGGCCGAGGACGTCAGGTCCTACCTCGACCTCGAGGTCGTGGAGCACCACCCGGTCATGAAGGCCGAGCATGTCCTCCACGAGCTCTTCCTGCAGCTCATGAAGGGGGACGAGACCGCATACCAGCAGGCGCTCAGGGAAGCTGTCGAACCCGTCAGCAGGTCCGACGAGCCGCAGCACCACGAGATGCTGCGCAACGCCCTCGCCGGCCTCGCGCCGATGGCCAGCGATCCGCGCTCAGGGCTGCGCGAGCAGGCCTCCCAGGACCTCGGTCCCGATCCGGAGCCGGCCGCCAACGAGCGGATCGTGGCGGCCTTCGCGGCTCTGGGCCGGGGGGAGGCGTCGCGGGAGCTGGAGCAGGACCTGGTGGATCTGGCGAGGAGCCTGGTCGACGGTGACTACCTGCACCGGGCGGCTGCCGCGCTCCTGGCGGCGGCGCAGGTCGCCGTGCACCGCACCGATCCCGTCGGGGCAGCCGCCCACGCCGCCGCGGGGCGGCAGGTGATCTGTTCGCGCGGCCCGCTGTCCCAGCACCCGATTCGCCGGCAGCTCGACCTCACCTACGCCAGCATGCTCCATCTCCTGGGCCGCACCCGGTTGGCCGACCAGATCTTCGACTCGGTCAGGGGCAGCGTCGGAACGGACGGGCTGCTGTCCGGCCTCACCCACATGATGTACGGCATGTCGCGGCTGGAGCCGGACCCCTGGGCAGCCCTGGCCGCCGGGCTGCTGGCCCACGACTGCTTCGTCGGCTTCCGTGCCACGTTGCCCAGCGTCGGCGAACGCGCACAGACCGACGAGCTGCTCGCCGGGGCCGCCGAGGTCGTCCTGAGGGCTGCCGAGCAGGTGCGGGACCCGGCCGTCCTGTCGGAGGCGCTGGAGATCCTCCGAATGCAGGGACTCCCGGTGCGCGCCGAGGGGGCCGGTGCCAGCGCCCCGCTGTGGATGTTGATGGACGCCCTGGGTGTGCCCGCGAAAAGGCCGCGGTGGCGGGTCGAGCACGAGAGGCAGCCCGCCGTCCTCACCGGCCCCAGGCCCGTCCCGCGCATGCCCTGGGGCGGGACCCTCACCGGGCTCCTGCCCCGCCGTGCGGACGGCGATGGACAGATAGTGGCCGTCCGCGTCGCGCGCTGAGCGTCCGGAGCTCTCCCGTCCGTCTGTAGCCCGGTGTCAAGGTCACCTCGCAACGGGAGGACATCGTGTCCGCACCACAGTTCGTCATCGACCCCCAGTGCCACGGCAGGGCAGCCCGGGAGGCGGCGGTCCTGCGCGCCATCCTGTGGGACGACCCGCGCCGACGTCGCATCTGGCAGCGCCGGATCCGTCGCCAGGGCGACGGGAGCCAGATCCACCAGGCCGCCGTCGCCCGCGTCCTGGCTCAGTGGCTCTACGACGCCGGCGAGGCCAGCGAGAACGACGAACAGCTGCCGCGCAGGCTGAAGGACGCCGTCAGCCGTGCCCTCAGCGGCAAGGTGCGGCTCCCGGCCCTCCTCAAGGAGGCGGTCCTGGAGGCCTTCGAGGTGGACGACGCCACCGCAGTCCTGCTGTGGGACCCGCCGGAGGTGGGACGCGCGGCCTGAGGCAGGTCGCGCGACACAAGCGCGACACAAGGCGTCTAGCGTCACGACGCCGGCGGTGGAGGCGGGATGTCTGAGGCTGCCTCGGCCGAGGTCAGACCCGAGCAGCCCGACGACGTGGGTAAGGAGGCGTGAAGGTGGCGGACAGCAAGGTCCCCGGAACGACCTACGAAGGGGCCGACCGGGACGCGCCGCGCACGACCTACGAGCGGGACGGGTCGCCGGTTTCCGACGGTCACGGCGCCGGCGCCCGGGGAGCCGTCCCAGGCACCGTGTACGAAGGGGCAGGACCGGAGGGCGTCCCGGGGGTCCGGCGGCGCTTGGCGCCGCCACGGCCGATCCTCGAAGAGTTCGAATACGTGCGGGACCTGAGCACGAGCGGCGCCCAGGCGGACGTCCTACTGTGCCGGCGGTGGAGCGACGGCGGGGACGTCGTCGTCAAGCTCTACCGCGGCCTCGTCGAGTCCTTCGACGTCGACGCCGTCGAGACGCTCATCGAGCTCTCCAAGACCGAGGAGGGGCGGGAGCACATCGCCCCGATCCTCGAGTTCCGGCAGTGGGAGGGTGAGACATGGGAGGTCCAGGAGTATTTCTCCCTCGGGAGCATGAAGGACCTGTATCAGCGCATGGACGGGCCCCTTCCCCGGGACATGGTCCGGGCGGTGCTCGAGGAGCTGGTCGGCGCCATCGAGTTCACGCAAGGGCACGACGTCATCCACCGTGACCTGACGCCGGCGAACATCCTCGTCCGCTCCGAGGAGCCGCTCGACCTCGTGCTCGCCGACTTCGGCCTCGCGCGCGAGCAGGCTGCCTCCCGGGTGCTCGGCTCGACCGCCGGGACCTGGGCCTACATGTCCCCCGAGGGCGCGGCCGGGATGACGACCAAGGCGACGGACTGGTGGTCGCTGGGGATGATTCTCTACGAGGGACTGCACGGCCGGCACCCGTTCAGCGTGCCCGACGGCACGGGGATGCGCACGGACAAGGAGATCAAGGCCAGCCTGGGACAGGACCTCTACGAGATCGAGCCGACCGGTGACGAGCGGTGGGACCTGCTGCTCCGGGGCCTGCTGACCGCCGACGCCAAGGGGCGGTGGGGCAGCTCCGAGGTCGGCCGCTGGCTCGCGGGGGAGTCGCCCGCCGTGCACACCCGGGTGCGCGGGCCGCGGACGCGGGTGGCGCCGTTCGCCTTCCGCCAGGAGCACCACGCCCCACAGGATCTGGCGCGGTCCTTCCAGGAGGCCAGCGAGGACGCGGCACAGTTCCTCGCCGACCCGCGCAACCTCGACCTGCTGCGCACCTGGCTGGGCCAGCACGGGCTGGCAGAGGAGGCGGGGCCCATCCTGGGCGGCCAGCAGGCGCCGGGCGCCGTCGCCGTGGGCCTGCAGGCCCTGCTCGACCCCACCACGACGCCGACCTTCGGCGACCGGTCGCTCGGTGGGAAGGAGCTGACCAAGACGGCGCGAGAGGCGCTCGGAGGCGACGAGGCCGCCGGCAGGTGGATCCGGCAGCTGCGCCAGGAACGAGCCCTGACCGCGTGGGCCCAGCAGGTCGACGACGGCCGGGCGATCTCGCTCGCTGACGACAGCCTGCAGCGCTGGTGGCTCCGGATCGCCGCTCTGTCTCCGGACCAGCGGCGGATGATCGGCGCGGACGATCCCGCGGTCGAGGGCCTGCTGCTGAAGGTCGCCCTGGCTCCTGACGAGAGGGAGAGGGCCGAGAAGGACGCGCGCAAGGCCCTCTCCCGGATCGGGGAGGTCAGCGACGCCTTCCGGACCCTGACGGAGAAGGTGGCACAGGACAAGGGAGACTCCAACTTCGGCCTCCGGCTCATCACGGCGAACCAGTTGCCGGTGGAGCAGAAGGTGGAGAAGGCCAGGCGGAAGGCCGACCAGACCGAGGTCCTCGAACGCAGGCGAGGCGTGCGACAGGTGCGGAACCGTCAGATCCGCGACAGCGCCGCGTCGAACTTTCGGGAGGGCGCCGCTCACTGGCTGTTCGTCGGGGCTCTGCCCGCGATCTTCGCCCTTGCGGTCGAGTGGCGCCGCGCCGACTTTCGGGCGGCGGCGCAGGCGGTGGCTCCGTGGATCCTCGCCTTCGTCGTGCTCGGAGGTCTGCTGCACGTCCTTCGCTCCCGCAGGCACCCCCGCCTGGAGCTCCTGCTCACCGGGGTGGCGGTCGCGTGGCTCTGGAGCCGGTTTCTCGACCAGCTCATGGGACGTGCGGCCTGGCTCCCGAGTCCGTCGACGTGGCAGGTCGTCTTCCTCGCCCTTGCGGTGGTCGGTGTCCTGGCCTGGGCCAGCACCCTCGGTCCGGGGTTCAGCAGCGAGTCCGACGTGGGACGCAGCAGCCACCTCCAGGAGGCGCTGCGCTGCACCGGCCGGATGCAGGTCGTCCTGTGGGCGTGCGTCATGATCGCCGTCACCCAGCAGATCGACCCTGGCGCGTTCCGGACCTTCGACCGCGACTTTCCCCGCTGGTACCTGGAGATCGTGGCCGCCGTCAGGGACTGGTTGAGCCCTCTCGCCGAGGCGCGACCGGACAACGCCCTGCCCTGGGGCGCGGCGGGAGTGCTGCTGGCGACCGGAGCCCTGAGAGCCGTCGTCGGACGCTACCCGCTGGCGGTCCGCGTCGTGCGTCCCCTCCTCGTCGTGATCGCCCTGGTGCTGCTCGCCGTCATTCTCGCGATCCTGCAGCCCATGGCCGGCGCTGTGCTGCTCGTCGGTGCCGTCCTGACCGTGGTGTGGTCGGTGAAGGCCCTGATCGCCGTCGCCAAGGCCCCGCCGGCATGAGCGGGGTGCTCGAGACCCTGGTCGCGGGGTCCTTCCTCGTGGCCGTCTACGCGATCATCCTCGGCCGTGCGAAGCGGATCGGGACAGTCGGCGGAAGCGGCCGGATCGGCAGTTTGGGTCTACCGGACAGTCGGACCGCCGACATGACCCTGGGGCTGCTCGCCACCGCGCAGCTGACCCTCCTCGTAGGACAGGAGCTCGGTGGCCGCGACGGTGCGGCGATCGGCCTGGTCGGAGGGATGACCTTGGGGTACTCCAGAGTGCGGACCCTCCTCAGCGTGGTCGGCGTCCTGGCGGGGCTGGCCGGCGCCGCGGCGTTCGTCCTCGGTCCGGGGCTGGAGGGCGCCGTGGTCTGGCGACTCTTCTTCGTGAGCACCGTCATTCTGTGCTTCGTGCTGGGCATGGGCCTCGGGCAGGTGTTCCTGGGTCGCTCGCACCGGTTCTTCACGTTCGGCAAGGGCCGAGGGCTGGCCTTCTTCGGCCTCGTCGAGGTGTTCACCTTCTTCGGCAGCCCTGTCGGTGCGGACCTGCTCGGGCTCGAGCCTCGACGCTTCGGGGGCTACTTCGTCGTGGCCCTCCTCGGGGCTGTAGGACTGGGCGCGGTGATGGGACCGATGACGCTGTGGCTCCTGGCCGGGACGCTCGGCCTCGTGACGGTGACCTTCGGCGATCCACGGCTCAGCGGGTTCCTGGTCTCCGGACTCGTGGTCTTCCTGATCGTGTGGGCCGTACTCGGCCGGCGCCTGGGGTGGTGGGAGCGGTGATCGTGAGGTATGCCGTGTGCTCGGAACGAGGTCCGGTCCGGTCCGAGAACCAGGACGCGGTCGCCCTGGACGGCTGGGTCTGGCAGGGGGACCGGACGGTCCGTCAGGGTGTGGTGCGGCTCGGGGAGTACGACCTGTGGAACCTGTGCGTGCTGGACGGGCTCGGCGGCTACGAGGGAGGGGCGGTGGCCGCGCTCGTGGCGGCGTCGACCCTGAGCAGCGAGCTCCGCGAGCTGATGATCATGTCGATGGACGAGGCCCCGGCGTTCGCGGAGGCGTTCGACCGGGCGCGTGGCGCGGTCACGTCTCTCGCCGCCGGGCACCCCCGCCTCGCCCGCATGGGGACGACGGCTGCGTCGGTGGTGGTCGCGCCGGGCACCTACGCGGTGACGAACGTCGGAGACGTGCGCGTCTACCGTTACTGGCGCGGCTCCTACCTCACACAGCTCTCCGTGGACGACCGAGCGGCGGTCGGGAGCAACGTCGTCACCCAGACGCTGGGCCCGCTGACGTCCGGGCAGCTCGACGTCCACCACTGCGCGGTGGGCGCCGACGACGCGACCGTCCTCCTGCTGTGCTCGGACGGGCTGAGCGACGCTCTCCCCGAGGAGCGCCTCCGGGACATCCTGAACGGCGCGGAGCCCTACGGACTGACGTCCACGGCCCAACGCCTGGTCGCCGCAGCCCTCGAGGTCGGGGCCCAGGACAACGTCACCGTCGCGCTGATCGCGTTCGACGACCTGCCGGTGGACGAGGAGAAGAGATGAGCGGGCCGAAGGGATACAGCCTGCGGCTGGCGGCCGAGGTCCGCCGTGCCCGGGACGAGGCTGCAGCGCGGGTCAGGTGCGGTGCCTCGCTGGCCCGCCGGGCCGATGCAGTCAGGAGGCTCGTCGCGCTCGGCGGTGAGGCGGCACCGGGTCGAGACCCGGACCTGACCAGCGCGTCCCTCGAACGGCTCGAGCTGATGGAGCAGGAGCTGGCAGACGAGGTCCAGGTCCTCCTGGACGCCGAGAGAAGCACCAAGGCAGCGCTGGTGCGGCGTCAGCTCGCAGCCACCTTCGACCAGCTCGGTGAGATCACCGACGTGGTGCCGACGATGGCGGCGGCACCGTCACGGGCAGCACCGCGCACCGTGGACGCGGGTGAGGTCCGGGAGAGCCTGGTCCGCTGTCTCGACCGGATCGCGCACCTCGACGACGGCGCCCAGGAGGAGCTGACCGGTGCCGTAGCCGCGGTCAGGTCGCTCCTGGACGCGGGGCAGGCCGTCCACGCGGACGTGGCCCTCATGTCCGTGCAGACCCGCTGTGAGGCAGCCGCCCGTGCGCAACGAGAGCGCGAGCGCGTGGCCCGGCAGGCGGGCCTCCTCGTCGTGCGGGCCGCCGACCTGGAGGGTCCCCTCGGTCAGGACATCCGTGACCGGGCGGAGCGCTGCACGGCGAAGGAGGAGCTAGCGGCGGTCGAGGAGCTCGAGCGTCAGGTCAGGGCCCAGCTGACCGCGGAGCAGGACCGCCGGTTCATCGTCCGTCAGACCGAGGAGGCCCTGCGCGAGCTCGGCTACGAGGTGGGCGAGGGGATGGTCGACCTGGCAGGCTCGGGGGCGGCGGTCGTCCGTCGCCCCGACCTTCCGGACCACGCGGTCGAGATCTCTTTCGCCGCCCAGGCGCCGAGGGTGCTGACCCGGGTGGTGGCGCTGGGGGAGACCACCCGTCAACGAGATGTCGAGGCGGAGGAGATTACCTGCCAGGACCTGCTCGCCCTGGGGCGGCTGTGGGCGGAACGCGGAGTGCAGGCCGAGCTCTACTCGCACGCCGAGCCGGGCGAGGTCGCGCTCAAGCGCGTGAGCGACGGCCGGGCGCGCCCCAGCCGTCGGGCGACACGTGAGCGGAGGCTCCCGTGACCTCGACGGCACGCCTCCCCGACGGCAGTCCGCACTGGCTGGTCGACATGGACGCGACGCTGCCCGTCACGGGGCAGTACGTCGTCCACGGAAACTTGCGGGACCAGCACCTCATACCCGCGGTCGATCCGACGTCGCCACCGCACTTCATGGAGACCCTCGCAGCCCTCTGGTGGTCGCTGCGGCGCAGCGGTTACAGCTACCTGCTCCGGCACGACCCGGTAGCCGGCCTGCAGCTCGTCGCCGACTCCGACCCCGTCGTCGTCGAGACGTCCCGACGGGCGGCGCTGGAGGTGCTGTCCGGCGCCACCGCACGGATCGGCGGGCCGGTCAGCGCGGATGCGCTGGTCGAGGTGGTCCAGCGGGTCGCCAGGAACGCGCAGTGGCGGGGCGGCATCGTCCTGGACTACCTATCTCAGCTGCGTGTGGACGGCGAGCCGTACCCGGACGACGTGCAGCGGCTGATGGTCGCGTCCCTGGCCGAGGTGCACGCGGCACCTGCCTTCCGTCAGCCGGAGGGGGCACGGCAGGGGTTGCTGCCGAACGCGAGGTTCTGGCTGGTGGACCGTCCGGCCGACCTCCCGGCCTGGATGGTCGGCGGGAGCGAGGGGATCCGGCAGGTGCCGCTGTCCACGCCGGACCTCACGACCCGCGAGGCCGCAGCACGGGTCCTCGTCCGCCACCTGCCCGACCCGCCGACGGAGCAGGAGTCCTACGACGGGCTGGTCATGCGCTTCCGTGACGTCACCGAGGGAATGACGGTGCGCGGCATGATCCAGACCGTGCAGCTGGCCCGTGAGAGCGGCACCGTGGCAGAGAAGGTCGAGGACTCGGTGCGGGCCTACCGGGTGGGGCTGACGGAGAACAAGTGGGAGAAGACCTCCCTGAGGCAGGCCATCGGCCGCGCGGAGCAGGCACTGGGGGAGCGAGTGCTCGGTCAGGAACGGGCCGTCCGGCACGTCAGCGACATCCTGGTGCGCACCACGCTCGGCCTGACGTCGGCCCAGCTGGGGAAGGGCGGCGGTGGGCCGCGCGGGATCCTGTTCTTCGCCGGGCCGACGGGTGTCGGCAAGACCGAGCTGGCCAAGCAGATGACCGCACTGATCTTCGGCGACGCCGACGCTTACATCCGCTTCGACATGAGCGAGTTCTCGGCCGAGCACACCGAGGCGCGGCTCATCGGCTCCCCGCCCGGCTACGTCGGGCACGGATCGGGTGGCGAGCTGACGAACGCGGTCCGGCAGCGTCCCTTCTCGGTGGTCCTCTTCGACGAGATCGAGAAGGCGCACCCGCGCATTCTCGACAAGTTCCTGCAGATCCTCAGCGACGGCAGGCTCACCGACGGCAGTGGCGCTACGGTGCACTTCAGCGAGACGGTCATCGTCTTCACCTCCAACCTCGGCATCGCGGAAGCCGAGCAGATCATGGTCAACGACCCCACCGCCGACCACGGCGAGGTGATGAAGGCGGTCATCCGCGACCAGTTCACGCATCCGCACAAGTTCAACAGGCCCGAGCTGCTCGGCCGGATCGGCGACAACATCGTGGTCTTCGACTACCTCAGCGAGGAGGTGGCCGGGCAGCTGGGCGCCCGTTTCGTCTCCAACGTGCTGGAGCGCGTCGCCTCCGCGTCCGGGATCACCCTGACGGTAGCCACCGCTGCTCGCCGAGACCTGGTGGCGGCCTGCGCCTCGGACCGAAGCACGGGCGGCCGAGGAGTGGGGTTGAAGGTGGAGAGCCTCTTCGTCAATCCGCTCGCTCGGCAGCTGATCCACCAGCGCGGGGACAGGGCCCGGGTGACGAGCTTCCAGGTCGTCGACGGCGAGGGACATGTCGAGGTGGAGTGGTCATGACGCGGGGACCGGGTATGACGGAGCCCGTGCAGATGCTTCAGGTGTCCAGGATGCTGGCACCGGTGACCAGCCTGGGTCCGGGCCGTCGGGTAGGACTGTGGGTCCAGGGCTGCACGCTGGCGTGCGAGGGTTGCGCGTCCGCGGACACGTGGAATCCGCAGGGTGGCCGGGGCATCCGGCTGCCGGACCTCGTCGAGCGGCTGGCCTCCGCATACCGCTCGGACTCCTCACTGTTCGGGCTGACGCTGACCGGCGGTGAGCCCGTGCAGCAGGCGGGCGCGGTGGCCGAGGTGGTGCGCGGGCTCCGCGAGCAGGTTGACCGGGAGGTCGACGTCCTCCTCTTCACCGGCTACCCGCTCGGTGTGGCGCGCAGGCTCGGCCGTGACCTCCTCACCGAGGTGGACGCCCTGGTGGCAGGACGCTACGACGCGCGAGCCGGCTACGGAGGGCCGCTGGTCGGATCGGCGAACCAACGCCTCGTGCTCCAGACCGACCTGGCCAGGCGCAGATGGGGCGGGGCCGAGCCTGGCCCCCACCTGCAGGTCATGTTGGACCGGACCGACCTGGTCCTTGCCGGTATCCCGCGACCTGGTGACCTGGAGCGGTTCCGGGAGGTGCTGGCCGGCAGGGGCGTGGAGATGGAGAGAGCGAGCTGGCAGGCATGAGCGCGGTGGAATGCACGCGGTGCGGCTTCGTCAACTCTACCGGGACGACCCTGTGCCAGGGGTGCCAGGGCTCGTTGTCGGCCGGACCAAGATTCGTCGACATCGGCGTGTCTGACGCCGCCCCGGTGCCGACGCCCCACCGGGCCGAGGAGGAGGGTTGGCGCTGCCCCGCCTGCGGCGCCGAGCTGGGGCCGGACGATCCGTTCTGTCCGCAGGACGGTGAGCCCCGCTCGGGTGCGGTGCGGACCGGCGCGGGACCTGCAGTGACTGCCGCCGCGACCGGGCTGCGACTGACCCTGCCCGGCGGGTCGACCCTGGACGTCTCGGACGGGGTCCCCCTCGACCTCGGACGGGACGTCAGCGACCGGCGGGTCAACGCAGCTCTCGAGGACCGGACTGGGGTGTCCCGACGTCACGCCCGCGTCCAGCTGCACGGAGGCTCGGTCACGGTCCTCGACCTGGGCTCCACCAACGGGACCCGGGTCAACGGTGAACTGGTCGAGGCACCTGTCACCATCCCCCTGGACCAGCTCGAGCGTCTTGACCTGGGCATGAACGCCACGATCTGGGTGTCGCCCTGGCGTTGACGTGGCAGCGCAGGGCCAGAGCAGCTGGCCGACCGCCCGAAGTCTCCGGGCGGTCGGCCGGCCAGTCACGGCATGCTGAGGCCGCAGTAGGGGCACTTGTAGTCAGAACCGCCGTACTTCTTGTAGCCGGTGTGGCCCTTCGCGCACGTCGTGGCAACGTTGTAGTCGCCCGACGGGGTCTTCTTCGCGTCTACCTTGAACACTGATCTCACCCCCTCCCCTGTCTGATGGAGTCGTTCCCTAGAACGCGTCGCCGGTGCCGAGCTCGCGCTCGAGGCGATCTCCGGTGCCGACGATGAGGTCAACCAGATCCGTGAGGGCTCCGGTGTCCAGATTCCGGACGGGGGCCGTGTGGTTGAACGTCACCACGTCGTCGACGAGTCGCACGTCACCGCACACCGTCCGGCTGGCTCTCTGGAGCACGGCGAGCAGGTCGACTGCGTGGAGACGGGCAAAGGGCGACCAGATGCGCACCCATGGCTCGCCGGCGAGGTCCACCCGCGACGCGAAGACGACCTGCGAACGCCCGTCGCCGACGTCGAAGTTCATCCTGCACCCGGTGGCTCCCGACGGGTCAGTGTCGTCGTCGGTGTACTCGTGGGCGACCTTGTAGTGCGCCCGGATGAACGTCATGACCTCGCCCCACGAGTCCAGAGCCCGCGTGGGCTGAACGTCTCCGTCCTGCGTCTCCGTCCGGCGGAGGTGCTCAGGCACAGACTTGAGTCCCCGGGCCACTCCGTCCACCAGCACCTGGGCTTCCGTCCCCGGATCGGCTCCATGGGGAAGCACACGGCGGGCAGTTGCCTTCGGCTCTATCCACACGATCTCACCGTCAATGTGCTCCTGGATCGGCTGAAGAGGACTGAGATCTCCGCTGGGGACGTCGAGGAAGGGGTAGATGAGGGCGGGCCGTCCCTCGTGCAGCCAGCACAGCACGGACACCTCGTCCCCGTCGGCGTCGGTGAAGTCACGCCGGTAGATGTCGTGGGACGCCTGCTTCCAAGAGTCAAGGTCTCGTCGCAGCCACGGGGGCAGCACGGTGTAGGTCGTCGGCTCCGCGCTCCCGCGGCGTGCAAGATCGGTGAGCTGCACGATGTTGCCTGCCTCGATCACGTCGGCTGGGGGACCTCGACCTCGCCCTGGCTGACGAGGTGCCTGGAGACTCCGCGCTCGGCGATCTCGTCGAGCGGCAGCACCACGTGCTTGAAGACATAGTCGCTGTCGGCGTCCGGCAGGACCGCCACCACGATGGCGCTACCCTCGCGGCCATCGACGCCGAAAGCGAAGATTCCGCCGTCGTGCTGGAACCGGGAGAACCCAGGTCTGCCCGCTGGCTGGATCGCAGCCAGGGTGGGAGCTCGGCCCACCAACGTGTCCCAGAGGTCCTCGATGGGCCTCTCCCACCACCACACATACGCCAGACCGACCTGGCTCAGGAGCAGGTGTCCGGTGTATCGAGGATCACCCTCCTCCCAGCCCTTGTTCACCAGCTGACGCCGTTCCGGTTTGGCCGGGGGTGTGGCCCTCGGACGTGGCGGTGCTGTCGTCGGTTCTCGCCGAGAGAACATTGCCATGTCTGCTCGCCCTTCCAGTCGTGGTGCCCGGCGCTGGGCACGGCGACAAAACTAGCGGCGGTGTGTCGCGGGTATGTCGCGGTGCCACGGATCGCCTGGTCCTCGCGGTAGCGCAGGAGGCTGGCGCGGCGGCCGTCACCGTCGGCGTCGTCGACCTGGGCCGTCCGGCGTCCTACCCCTCGAGCAGGGCGCGGATGTCGTCGGCACCGAGTGGGGCGGCCATCAGGCCACCCTCGTCCACGACCTTGGCGAAGAGCTCGCGTTTGTGCTCCTGCAGGGCGACCACCTTCTCCTCGATGGTGTCCTGGGCCACCAGGCGGTAGACCATCACCGTCTTGTCCTGGCCGATCCGGTGGGTCCGGTCCACCGCCTGGGCCTCCACGGCCGGGTTCCACCACGGGTCGAGGACGAAGACGTAGTCGGCCTCGGTCAGGGTCAGCCCGGACCCGCCTGCCTTGAGGCTGATGAGGAAGACCGGCGCGTCGCCCTCGGTGAACTGCGCGATCCGCCGGGGCCGGTCCCGGGTGCGCCCGTCGAGGTAGACGTGGTCGACCCTCTCTGCGTCCAGGCGCTCGCGCACCACCTTGAGGAAGCCGGTGAACTGGCTGAACACCAGGCAGCGGTGCCCCTCGGCGACCACCTCGACCAGCTGCTCCAGGAGCGCGTCCACCTTGCTGGGGCGGGCGGACGCAGGTGCGTCGGGCACGACGAGGTGCACGTCGAGGCTCAGCTGCCGCAGCCGGGTCAGCGCAGCCAGGATCGCGATCCTGTTGCGGTCGACGTCGCCGAGCAGCCCGAGGATCCGCTGCCGCTCCCGCTGCAGGTGCGTGTCGTAGATCCGCCGGTGCGAGGGGTTGAGCGGCACCCGCACCACCTGCTCGATCTTCGGCGGCAGGTCGCGGGCCACCGCCTCCTTGGTGCGGCGCAGCATGAGGGGGCGGATGCGGCGGCGGAGCGTGCCCAGCCGCTCGGGGTCGGCCCCGGACTCGATCGGCCGGCGGAAGTGCTTGCCGAAGGTATCGGGGGAGGGGAAGAGCCCGGGCGCGCCGAGCGAGAGCAGCGCCCACAGGTCCATCAGGGAGTTCTCCAGCGGCGTGCCGGTGACGGCGACCTTGACGGGCGCCCGCAGCCGGCGCACCACCTGGTAGGTCCGGGAGCGGAAGTTCTTCACCGCCTGCGCCTCGTCGAGGATCACCGCGCTCCAGGGCTGCCGCGCGTAGTGCTCCTCATCGATGCGGAGCAGGGTGTATGACGTCACCACCACGTGCGCGCCCGCGACGGTCTCCGCCAACGCCCGGCCCGCACGGTGCGCGGTCTCGGTCACCGCCGCGACCTTCAGGTGCGGGGTGAAGCGGGCCGCCTCCTGCTCCCAGGTCGCGATGACACTGGTCGGCGCCACCACGAGCATCGGCCGCTCGACCGACAGCCGGCCCTCGGCGCGTGCGTGCTCGGCCGCGGCGAGGACCTGCACCGTCTTGCCCAGGCCCATGTCGTCGGCGAGGATGCCACCGAGCTCGTGCTCCCAGAGAAAGGACAGCCACCGGTAGCCGTCGAGCTGGTAGTCGCGGAGGGTCGCCAGCAGGCCCTCCGGGGGCTCGGGCAGGGGAAGCTGGTCCAGGGCGAGCAGCGCGCCCACCGTCCGCTGCCACCGCTGGCTCTGCTCGGCCACGACGCCGAGCGAGACGAGCTCCTCCCACAGGCCGGCCTGGAAGCGGTTGATGCGCAGGCCGGGCCCGGTGTGGTCCTGCAGCGCGCGCGCCTCCTCGACCAGTCCGCGCAGGGTATGCAGCTCCGGCGCGTCGAGGGCGAACCAGGTGCCGTCCGGCAGGAGCAGGGCCTCGTCCCCCAGGGCGAGCGCGGACAGCAGCGTCGGCAGCGGGACCGGCCGGCCGCCCACGGACACCTCGATCGTCAGGTCGAACCAGTCCTGCGTCGCCGGACCACCGTGCTGCACACCCTCGGCCTTCCCGCCGGGCTCGTCGACCAGGTCCCTGGTCGCGACCGCGACGACCGGGGCCTCGTCGATCTCCTCGTAGGGCAGCGCCTCGCCCACGAGGATGACGTCGACGTCCTCGCGCGCCTGCAGGGCCGGCAGGACGTTCTGGACGAAGCGGACGGTCGCCCATCCCGTCAGCTCCGTGTCCAGGACCACCCCGAGCCGGGACCTGCCGGCCACCGGGATGCGCAGGCCGGGGGCCCCGTCGAGGACGTCCAGGCTGGCCAGCAGCGACTCTTCCTCCGCCGCGTCGCGCACCACCGACCGGTCGGCCTCGACGTCGAGACCACGAAGGAGCGGCACCTCCAGGACCTCCTCGTGCACGGCATACCTGAAGGTCCAGTGCAGCCGGGTGAGGTGGTCGGGTTCGAAGCTGACCACCAGTCCCAGCCGCGGGGGCGCGATCTCCGGCAGCTCCACGCTGCCGTCCGAGGAGGTCACCCGCGCGTGCTGCCGCAGGGCCGGGTAGTAGCGGCCCAGGAAGCGACCGGTGTCCGCGGCGGGAACCCGCAGGGCTCCGGCAGTCCCGATCAGCGCGGTGAGCGAAGCAGTGAGGGGTCTGCTCAGCGGTGCCAGGAGCAGACCAGTGCCGTCCTTGGCGAGCAGCCCGTGGCCCGGGCGTCCCAGGAGCACGGGCCCCTCGCTCGCCCCGGGAAGGTCGACGACCGGGGCCAGCGTGATGTCGCCGGCATCGTCGCGGGTGAGGTCCAGCGCGAGCTCGACGGGGGAGTCGAGGAGAGTGACCGGTGCGCTGCCCTGGTGGCCGGTGACCAGCGCCACCCCGGCCCGCTCGACGTCCGCGAGCAGGGCCCAGAGCCCGGACCCCAGGGTGTCGCTGTCGATCCACTCACCGACGGTCTGCCACTGCGAGATCTGCGCGCGGTAGCGGTAGGCCTGGAGGATGGCGGCGAGTGCGGTGCGGTGGCCGGGGTGGACGCGGGAGTAGCCGTGCTGGAGGTCGGACCAGGAGGCCCCGGACTTGACCCAGGCCCCGGAGGTGCCCTTCAGCAACGGGCGCAGCCGCAGGCCCCGTGCCGGTGCCGCCGGCGAGGAGCGCTGCCGGTCGAGCTGCAGCGCGAGGGGTGCGAGGGACGGGTCCGCGGGAGCCGGTGCCAGGTCGGCGACGACGGGGGACAGCAGCGCCTCCCAGCTCGGCACCGGCATGACGGCCGACGTGCGGGCGGCGGCGGGGCCCGGCCACGCCTGCGCCTGTGCCTGCAGGAGGACTGCAGCCGCGTGCTTGCACTCCATGCCGACGGGGCAGGAGCAGTCGCTGTCGATCTCGTCGGCGAAGGGGTCGTCGTCGTCCGGCACCCACCAGACGGACGTCTGGTAGCGCCGGGCGCCGTAGACGGTGGCGGTCAGCGCACCGAAGCGGTCCATGGTGAGGCCGTGGACCGCCCCCTGGCGCTGGTAGGTGACGCCCCGTTGCAGGGTCGTCCGTCCGAAGTGGTCCTCGAGGTCGGCGCGGCTCAGGGTCAGCACCCAGGATGGGACGACGAGCTCCGGGACCGGCACCGGACCACCTCTCCTCTCCACGGGCGCAGGACCGCGCCCCGGGTGAGCATAGGGCGTGCGGCTGACATGCCTGAACAGGCCGCTCGCGGCAGGTCGTGACCGACCCAGAAGGACGAGGCGGCGGCCGGAGGAGCGTCGTCGGCGACGCCTGTCGGTTCGTGGCCGTCGGGATCGTTGAGCGACCTGCTGCTCGGGCGCTGGCTGTCTCGCGGGGAGCCGCTGCCCGCACGTCACACGGTGGAGGCGACCCTGGAGACGTTCTGGAGGTTCCTGCGCGCGACGGGGAGAATGGCCCGCTCCTCGCCCGATCTGAGGGCGCTGCGGGTGCAGCTGCGGCAGGCCGCCCTGCTGGTCTGGCTGCCCGACGTCCCGACCGGCGACACGGTCGTGCCGCCCGAGGTCGCTGCGCAGGACGAGGCGGAGGACAGGCTGTCCACCTGGAACGCCGCCAGCAACGCCGAACGCTTCTGGGAGGAGTCCGACCGCCCCCGCACGCCCTTCGTGCGCCCCCTGGACGTGACGAGCAAGGACGACCAGGCCTGGTTCGAGCGCTCGTCGCCCTCCCTGAGCGCGCCATGTGTCAGGGCGTCCCTCTTCGTACAGCAGTGTCTGGCCCTCGCCGACCAGATCGGGGACGGCGTCGTGGTGAACGAGGACGGGAGCTCTTCCATACCTGTGTCACGAGGTGCCCGAGGTGCTCGTCCGGTGGTGGTGGGAGTCGGACGGGAACGACCTCGGCAGCCGGTCGTCGTCGCCGGACAGGGCGGCCAGCGACGAGGGGATCCTCGAGGCGCTGGACCTGATCCGCGACCTGGGCCTGGTGGAGCAGCTGGGCGAGGGCACACCCTTCGTCCCGACGGCGTTCGGTCACGACGCCGGCCTCAGCTTCATCCACGTCGGCATGCAGGGCGGCTTCCTGCGGGCCGAGGCCCGGGAGCGGCTGGCCAGCTGACCGCCTCCTCGAGCCGCGGTCAGCCCATCATGTCGACGAGGCCCTCGCCCACGCAGTCGCCCTGCGTCGCGTCGGTGCCGGGCCGGAAACATGGTCGAGAAGTCGTGTCCCCGGCCGGGGCCTGGGAAGAAACCGACACCGGCGTCCGGTCCGGCACTACGCTCGTGCCACAAGGCTCCGGAAGGGGCCGCCCTGGCTGCGCAAGGAGTCGCCATGAGCGTTCTGGTAGTCATGTCCGCACTCACCCCGTTCCTCGCCGAGGACGCGGCCGTCACGACGGCTCCGGTGCCGGGTGGTTCCGGCGCCGCCGTGGCCGCCACGACGCCCCTGATCGGACTAGCCTGGGCCAGCCTGGGCCTGTCCGCGCTGGCGGTGGGGGTGGCGCTGATCTTCATGTATGCCTATCACCAGCGGCTCATCAAGGTCGTGGAGATGTGGGTGCGACGTGGTGGACAGATCACGGCGACCGACGACCACGTCCGGGACGAAGGACTGGCGGGGGCGCAGGCCGCCGGGTTCGGCATCATCTCGGATGCGGAGAACGACTCCGTCGAGCCCGGTCAGGTCGTCGCCTTCCAGGCGACCGGCGTCGACGACGAGAAGACGAACAAGGTCATCTGGATCACGGCAGAGGGATTTCCGCGCGAGGAGACGGGCCCGACGTTCAGCAGCAGGGCGCCCACGACGGGGACGTTCACCGTGACCGCCACCGCCGACGGCGAGAAGCCGGCGACCATCACCCTCACGGTCAAGGAGAAGTCCGGTGCGCAGGACGCACCGGGGCCGACGGTCGCCCTGCCCTTCGCGATCCGCGGGTGGGGCGGCCTGGTGATCACCATCCTGGGGCTCGGGATCGTCGCAGCCCTCATGTTCGCCAAGGTGGTGTCAGCCGAGGGTGGTCTGGCCATCCTCGGGACCCTCCTCGGGGTGGGCGCCGGGTCCGCGTTGACGTCAGGCAAGTCCGACGCTGAGCCGGCCTCGACCTCGGCCGGCCAGTCCGACGAGAGCCCCACGGGCTCGTGACGGACCAGTCAGAGCTCCTGTCTCCGGACGGGGACGGCTTCGCCCCCGGTGATCCCGTGCGCCTGCTCACGTCCAGCCTCGCCCCGATGATGCCCAGGCTGCACCCGTCGGCGGGGCAGTGGCTCGTCCCCGCGGTGGCACCCCTCCGTGCGGGCGGGCTGGACGGGAGCGGCATCACGGCGGTGGTCGTGGACACAGGGGTGCTGCCCGACCACCCGTCGCTACGGGGTCGCGTCGACGCCATGATCGACCTCACAGGGACGGGGCGGGAGGACCGGCACGGCCACGGCACCGTGGTCGCCGCGATCCTCGCAGCGCAGGCGCCGGGGGTGCGGATCATCAGCGTCAAGGCCGTGCGCGACGACGGGACGGCCGACGTGTCGCTCCTGGCCGCGGGGATCGTCCGCGCCGGACTGGAGCTCCCCGACGGAGGCACGGTCAACGTGTCCGCCGGACGTCGGACCCCCGGCTGCTCCGGCACGTGTCCCCTGTGCAGCGCCGTCATCTCGCTCAAGGCCGGTGTCGTCGTCGCCGCCGCGGCCGGGAACCTGCCGGGCATCACCTACTGCCCGGCACGCAGCACCATCTCCGTGGGCGCAGCGGTGAGCTGGGATGCCGACGCGGACTTCGACTGCCCCCCGCCGGAGTGGACGCTCCGGCCCGGCTGAGCGAAGTTCGTGGCTGCTGCGCGGCTGACCTCCGGTGATGCGTGCAGAGCATCAATCAGATCCAACTTGTTCTTGTCACGCACCGACGTTGATGTCTACGGTCGGGATCTCCGGGCACTTCGCCAACTACTGCCTCTTCGACGTGGAGTCCCACGAGGAGATGCACGAGTGCGTCTCCGGGCTGCCGATGTTCGGCTTCATCAGCACGCAGGTGGAGGCGCTGAGCCGGCACCCCAACGCGATCGGGCGCTGACTCGAAGATGAGGTCAGTGCTGGGTGTCAGGCGGCTCACCGGGTTGGACGGCGAGGGGCTGGCCAGGTCGGCCTGCCCGGTGGGCGCCCGGCGTCGTGGGGTGTGACTTTCGGCGTGCACAACGGCCCAGAACCCCCTCCTGGAGGCCTTGTCCGGGTCGTTGTGCACGCCGATCGTCACAGCTGCCGCCACGTCAGGGCAGGCTTGCCCGAGCTGGCCACCACCGCCGCCGGTCTGGGACCGTGCGTGGTCCGACGTCGCGCAGCCGACCACGGACCACGGTGACCAGCCCGGGATCTTCCGGTTCCCACGAGGGCCGCGACGCGGCCCCGGGCACTGAGCTGAGGGCCCGGCTGGAGAGCGGGAGGCGCCCCGGAGCCGCCGACCGATAGGTGGCCAGGGGGATCTGGAGACGGATGTCGCGGATCGTCGACGCTGCAGGGCGTCGACGATCCGCGACTTTGCGTTCGCAGACCCCCAACGCTCGACGAGCAGGACCGTCGTGTTGTCCGAGACGGGGTCAGCGCGGGGAGGTAGCGCTGCGCCAGCCCGGTCACCCTGAGCCGCCGGCTCGCTACGAGGGGGAACACCTGGCCGTGAGGAGGGGCCGGGCGGCGGGCGCTCCCTGCCGACCCGGCGGTGAAGGCGAGAACGACGCTTCTGGTCGAGCACTGGGGGCAGACAAAATGCGTGGGCGCCTTCCCTGTCGGACTCTCGCACTATGCTCGGCGGACCGAAAGCCAGTGCGTGACGAAGGGGTCCGAAAATGTCTGAAGAGTCCTGGCACCTCGCGCGATTGATCCCGACCTCGGGTATCTCCGGCGCAGAAGAGCAGGAGCGCCGCGCCACGTCTGCCCTGCTGGCGGTCATGGGGGCCGTGCCTGAGTTCAGCAGGGCGATGCTCAAACCGCTCGGCGCACCTGCAGGCAGGATCGAGTGCTACATCGAGGTGCCTTTCGATCTCGGAGAGAAAAGGTGCTACCCGGACGGACTGATCCGCGTTTCCCGGGGGAGCCGTACCTGGGTGGCCCTCGTCGAGGTAAAGACCGGAAGAAACGAACTTGCCACGGCCCAGCTCGAGAACTACCTCGACATCGCCAAGGAGCAGGGGTTCGACGCGCTCATCACGATCAGCAACGAGATCCCCTCCGTCGCCGGCCAGCACCCCACGACGGTCGACAGGCGCAAGCTGCGCAAGGTGTCCCTCCACCACTGGTCGTGGACCTATCTGCTCTCGGGCGCCGTCATGCAGAAGGAGCACCGTGGTGTGTCCGATCCAGACCAGGCGTGGGTGCTCGGCGAGCTGATCCGCTACCTCGAGCACCCGAAGTCGGGTGCCCTGGAGCTGGACGACATGGGTGGGGGCTGGGTCGCGGTGCGCCAGGCCGTGCGCTCCTCCACCCTGCGGGCCACCGACAAGTCGGCCCCTGAGGTGGTCTCGCGCTTCGACGCGCTCCTTCGCTACGCAAGCCTGCGGCTCGGCCGCAGGCTCGGCACCGACGTGATGCACGCGCTCAGCCGCCGGGAGCTCGCGGATCCGACGCTGAGGACGCAGTCCGCGCTGACGAGCCTGACCGAGGAAGGCACCCTGAGCGGGGCGATCCGCATCCCCGACGCCGTCGGGAACGTCCACGTCACCGCCGACCTGCGGGCCAGCCAGGTCACCTGCCACCTCGACATCGACGCGCCCAGGCAGGGGCGAGCCCGGACCCGGGTGAACTGGCTGGTGCGCCAGCTCAAGGACGCTCCAGGCTCGGTCCGGATCGAGGCGTTCGTCGCGAACGCGCGCGGGGCGGGAGCCACCGAGCTGCTCGAACGGGTGCGGGAGGACCCGGACAGCTTGATCCTGGACCCGACGAAGGAGATCCGCAGGTTCCGCGTCGAGATGAGTCAGCCGATGGGCCTCAAGCGCGGCCGAGGTCGTGGGGCGTTCATCGACTCGTTCCTGGAGCTGCTCGACGCGTTCTACAGCGACGTCGTGCAGACACTCAAGGCGTGGTCCGCGTCACCGCCCAAGCTCAGGGGCGAGGCGGAGCCGGAGCCAACCAGCCTCACCTCGACGTCGCTCTCCTCCCAGGACGGAGCGTAAGGCTCGTAGCGAACCGGGTCTACGTTGGAACCATGCTCCTGGACGAGATCGATACCTTCGCCACGTCGCTGGACGGGTGCAGGCGCAAGGGGCATCCCGGCCGGGTCGCCTGGTACGTCCGCGACCGGCTGGTCGTGCGCGAGGACGAGCCGGGCACGGTGCTCGTGCGCGTCGGCTTCGACGACCGCGAGAGGCTCCTCACGGCATACCCGGAGACGTTCGGGGTCCCACCCCGCTGGGAGGCGCACATGAAGGTGCAGGCCGACCTCGACGGCGACGCCGGTGCGATCTGCGAGGCGATCCGCCTCGCCTGGGACATGCAGCGTCGCGACTGACGCCTCTGTCGGGACGGGAACAGCCCTACTCGCCGAACCGCTCCCGGATCGCGACCAGCTCGACGGCGTGGTCGTCCAGGGCCCGGTCCTCCTCGCTGACGGGCTCCCACCTCGGCACGGTCGCGGCTCGGCGCTCCTCGTCGAGGACCACGAACACGGTGCGGCAGAACGTCGTCAGCT
This sequence comes from Ornithinimicrobium avium, assembly GCF_003351765.1. Classification (NCBI taxonomy): domain Bacteria; kingdom Bacillati; phylum Actinomycetota; class Actinomycetes; order Micrococcales; family Ornithinimicrobiaceae; genus Ornithinimicrobium; species Ornithinimicrobium avium. The sequence continues at coordinate 898,686 of NZ_CP031229.1, read as the reverse complement.
CCAGCCGGCCGGTGGCCGGGTCGCCGGAGCGCACGTGCACGCCGACGTGCACCGCGTGCGGGCCGGTGTGCAGCAGCCGGGCCTCGACCTCGACCAGGTCGCCGATGCGCAGCGGCTGGTAGAAGCGGACGCCGCCGGTGAAGACCGCCACGTTGAGCGGGTTGTGCGTCCACCGGGTCACCAGCACGTGCGCGGCCTCGTCGATCCAGCGCATGACGATCCCGCCGTGCACCTTTCCGCCCCAGTTGACGTCGGTCGGCGCCGCCAGGAAGCGCAGCACCTCCCGCGGCGCGGTGCCGACCGCGCTGTAGGTCTGCTGCTCCATCGCCGCCTGCACCTGCCCGCGCAGGTCCTTGCGCCGCTCGGCCCAGTCCGCGAGCAGCCGCTCCTCCATCGAGCGCGGCTCCAGCGTCGGCACGGGCGTCGGTCGCCCGTCCTCGCCGACCGCGACGAAGATCATCAGGCACTGCGTCGCCGGCTCCAGCCCGCCCGTCGTCGGCGGTCCGGAGCTGACCTGCACGGTGATGTGCATGCTCGACCGCCCGGTGAGGATGACCCGGGCCCGCGCCTCGACGAGGTGGCCGACCTCGACCGGCCGACGGAAACGCACGTTGCCGACGTAGGCGGTGACCGTGTAGCCCCCGCTCCACCGGGCGGCCGCGGCATACCCCGCCTTGTCGATCCACTCCAGGACCCGGCCCGCGCCCACGCTGCCGGACCGACCGGCGTCGGTCGGGGCGGCGAGGAAGCGCAGCGTGATCTCGGGGTCGCGCACGAGGTCAGGGTATGCCGTCCGCCATCCAGGAGGCGGTCTCGTCCGTACACTTCCTCACCATGCCGACCGCGCGTCCGAGGCACCTGCGCACGGCCGTGACCCTGCAGGTCGTCCTGCTGGCCGCGGTGGGTGTCGTGCTGCGCTGGGGACCGATCGGCTGGGTCGCCGCGCTGGTGAGCCTCGTGGTCGTCGACGTGGCGACCGCCCGCCTCGCGCGCTCCTACCGTGTCGTCGCCCTCGGGCCGGCGGACGTGGTCACGCTGGTGAGGCTCGCGCTCAGCTGCGGCATCGTCGCCGTCGTCGTCGGGTCCTCCGCCGCGACCTCCGCCCGACCGTTCGCGGTGGCGGTGCTGGGGGCCGTGGCCCTCGCGCTCGACTGGGTCGACGGCCGTGTCGCCCGCCGCACGCGGACCGCCTCGCCCTTCGGCGGGCGGTTCGACGGGGAGGCCGACGCCTTCCTCCTGCTCGTCCTCAGCGTGCCGGTCGCGGCGGGATTCGGCTGGTGGGTGCTGGTCGTGGGCCTGGCGCGCTACGGCTTCGGCGTCGCCGGCGTGGTGCTGCCGTGGCTGCGTGCGCAGCTGCACTTCCGGTACTGGCGCAAGGTCGTCACCGCGACCGCCGGCATCGCCCTGGTGGTGGCAGCGGCGGACGTGGTGCCGCGTCCGCTGGCCAGCGCCGCCCTGGTCGTCGCCGTCGCCCTGATCGGCGAGTCCTTCGGGCGGGACATCTGGTGGCTGCGGAGCCATGCGCCGGTCCGCCACCCGCAGCCCGCGGCGGGAGGGCCGGCGTGAGCCTGCAGGAGGTGGCGCGCCTGGTCGAGGGCGCGTGGGAGCGGGCGAGACGGGAGGCCTACGGGCCGGGGGAGTTCGTCGACCAGCACGGCTTCATGCGGGCCGGCGAGATCCTGGCGCTGGCCACCCGGGCGGGCGTCGACCCCTGGACGCGCGTGCTCGACCTGTGCTGCGGTCCCGGAGGACCCGGCCGGCTCGTCGTCCAGGAGCGGGGCTGCGCCTACCTCGGGGTCGACGCCAGCCCCGCCGTGGTGGAGCTGGCGCGCGCGCAGGGGGAGCGACTGGGCCTGCGCCACGACGTCCTGCGCGTGCCGCCCCTCCCACCGGGACCCTTCGACGTCGTCCTGCTCCTGGAGACGATGCTCGCCTTCCGCGACAAGGAGACGCTGCTCCGCCAGGTTCGGGATGCCCTGGCCCCGGGCGGGCGGTTCGCCCTCACCGCGGAGGTCGGTCTGCCGCTCACCCCCGCCGAGCGCGCGGCCATGCCCGCCCCCGACACGGTCTGGCCGGTCCTGCTGACCGACCTCCTGGAGCTGCTCGAGCACGTCGGGCTCGAGGTCACGTGGACCGAGGAGGTCAGCGCCGCGCACCTGGGCGTGGTGGAGGCGCTCCTCGCGCGGTTCACCGCGGACGAGGCGCGCATCGCCGCGCAGGTCGGTCGGGACGTGATGGACGACGTGCTGACGGCCCACCGCCTGTGGCAGGACTGGCTGCTCAGCGGGCGGGTGCGCAAGTACGCCCTGGTGGCCCGACGCCCAGCCTGAGCGAGCACCCCATACCTGCTGACCGCAGGTCTAGCGTGAGGCCACGGAGGCGCGATGCGACAGGTCCGATCACCGGTGGTGACCGTGCTCGCCTGCGCGCTGCTCTGGGTCGTGCTGGTCCTGCCCGACGCGGTGGACGGGCTGTCGCTCGGGGCGTTCCTGCGCGTCCCGGTCGAGGGACTGCTCGTGGTCGCCCTGCTGCTGGTACTGCCCGCGCGGGCCCGCCGGCCCGTCGCCCTCCTCCTGGGTATGGCGTTGAGCCTCGTCGTCCTGCTCAAGACGCTGGACCTCGGCTTCTCCGCGGTGCTGGACCGCCGCTTCCACGAGTTCTACGACTGGTCCTACGTGGGGCTGGGCTATGCGGTGCTGCGGGTGTGGGTCGGCCCGACGGGGGCGAGGGTCGCGCTCGTCGCGGTGGTCGTCGCGGCAGCCGTCACCGTGTCGTTGCTGGTGCCCGCGACGCTGCGGGTGCAGAAGGTCGTCGCCAGCCACCCGCGGACGACCGCGCGGGTGCTCGGTGCGGCCGGCGTCGTCTGGGTCCTGGGCGCGCTCACCGGGTTGCAGGTCGCGGGCACCCCCGTCGCCTCGGCCGCCACCGCGAGGCTGGTCTCGGACCACGCGGTGAGCCTGGTCGAGGACTCCCGGGCCGGGACGAGCTTTGCCCGCGCGATCGACGACGACCCGTTCGCCGACGCCGGAGAGGACCTCCTCGCCGGGCTGGAGGGCAAGGACGTGCTGCTGGTCTTCGTCGAGAGCTACGGCCGGGCCGCGCTGACCGAGCCGACGATCGCGCCGGGCGTGACGGCCGTGCTCGAGTCCGGGACGGAGGAGCTGGGGGAGGCCGGCTTCTCCGCGCGCAGCGCCTACCTAACCTCGCCCACCTTCGGCGGCAGCTCGTGGCTGCCGCACGCCACGCTGCAGACCGGACTGTGGACGGACAACCAGGCCCGCTACGACCAGCTCCTGGCGGCCGACCGGCTCACCCTCACCAGCGCGTTCGGCCAGGCCGGGTGGGACACCTCCTTCGTCCTCCCGGCGGTGCGGACCGGATGGCCGGAGGGGCAGGCCTTCTACGGGTTCGACGAGCTCGTGGGCGGCGACGACCTCGGCTACCGGGGACCCGAGCTGGGCTGGGGCGCCATCCCCGACCAGTACACGCTCTCCGAGGTCCGGCGCACGCTCCTCGACCAGACCGACCGCCGTCCGGTCATGGCCCAGGTCGACCTCGTCAGCAGCCACCTGCCGTGGCCCCCGCCACCGCCGCTGGTCGGGTGGGACGAGGTGGGTGACGGCTCCGTCTTCGGGTGCATGCCCGGCTGCGGACGCGACCCGGCCCAGCTGGAGGGGATGGCGCACGTGCGCGAGCGCTACGGCGAGTCGGTCCGGTACGTGCTGCGCACGCTCACCTCGTTCGTCGCCTCCCACCCCGACCCCGACCTGGTGGTCGTGCTGCTGGGCGACCACCAGCCCTGGACGTTCGTGACGGGCCCGGGCCCGGGTCACGACGTGCCGGTGACCATCATCAGCGCCGACCCCGAGGTGCTGGACCGCGTGGACGGCTGGGCGTGGAGCGAGGGCATGCGGCCGGCCGACGACGCCCCGGTATGGCGCATGGACGCCTTCCGAGACCGCTTCCTGACGGCCTTCTCGGGACGGGGTCCGTGAGCCGCGGGGCGTCCTTCAGGCGCGGCGGGGGACTAACCTCCCGCTCATGGAGACGCCTGGGCGCAGGACTGCGCGGTCCAGCTACTCGCACTACCTCGGGATCGTGGAGGGGGAGTCGGGCCCGGAGCGGGCGGTCTCCACGATGCGGATCACCGAGGAGCTGGCGAACCGCAACGGCGTCCTGCACGGCGGGGCGCTGATGTCGCTGATCGACCACTGCGCCGGGACCCTGGCCTTCGCCCTCTGCCCGCCGGAGATGACGAATGTGACGCTGGAGGCCAAGACCAACTTCTTCCGTGCCGCCCGCGTCGACGACACGGTGACGGCGGTCGCGACGGTCCTGCACGTCGGCCGGACGACGCTGGTCGCCCAGGTGGTGACGACCCGGGGCGACGGCAAGGAGGTCTCGGCCACGACGCAGACACAGCTCTTTCTCGAGTGGGAGTGAGCCCTGGGGGGCCGACGCCGACAGCAACCTCACCGGACCCCTTGCTCCCACGGATCGGCTCGGCGTCACGTGCTACGTCAACAAGCCTCGGCGACGCGATCGCGCTGGTCGCGGAGCACCCCGACCCGGAGACCCGTCTGGTGCGGTCAAGGGCCGACGGCCCCCGGTCGAGGGACTGACGTCGAGGGACTGACACCGTGGCCCGGGGACCTCTACCCTGAGCCAAAGGGTGTGCGACAGAAGGGCCGGCTCATGGCAGGTCAGGGCTCGGCGAAGGGAACCGGCCGGTGGCACCGTCGGGCCTGGAGACTGGTGATCAGTCTCGGCAGATGGGCGTGGCCGTTCCTGCTCGTCTGCGCGCTGGCCGCCCAGTCCGTGCTCGGCCGTGTCGACGGAGCGCTACGCGCCCGGCACGACGTGGGCGCGGTCTCCGGAGGGCTCGGTGACATCGCCTCGCCGGCCGCGGTGGTCGAGCCGGGCATGGTCGACGCTGTCGTGTCCGGGTGGAGCGACGACGTCGACGTGCTCCTGTGGACCTACCTGGCATTCGACCTGGTGCTGATGACCATGGTTGCCCTGCTGGTCCTGAGGCTGCGCAGCGCCGTGGCCAGACTGCTCCAGCAGGACCACGCACGACCGGCGGTGGACCCAGCGACGGCGCAGCTCCCCGCGGACGAAGCCTCTGCAGCCGCGGTGTCCGTGGGCGCTGTCGCCGCGCTGCGCTGGTCCGTGCTCGCGGTCGTTGGCTACCTGTTCGCCGATCTCGCGGAGACTGTCATCGCGGTGCGCCTGGGACTCGAGAGTTCGGCACCTGGGTGGGCGGCGGTGATGCTCGGGACGTCGTCCATCCTGAAGTGGGTCCTGCTGGTCTTCGCGGTCGTGCCGGTCCTTCTCGCCGGGGCGGGCTTGCGGGACCTGCGCAAGCCCGCCCTCGCCGGCCTCCGAGCGGTGCGCGGCCTGGTCCTGGTCGCGGCGGCGCTCGTCGCTGTCTTCCTGATGCTGACGGGGGACATCGGCCGGCAGATCGACGACGTTGCGGGGCACGCCGCGCAGTCCCCCACGCGCGCGGCCCTCGCCACGCTGCTCGCGGTGGCGACCTCTGGGGTGATGGTGGTCGGAGGACGTCGGTGCGTCACCGCATACCGGAGCCGCCCCGACGTGCGTCCGATGAGTGCGCGCTATCTCCTCACGGCCGGTGGCGCCGGGCTTGCCCTCGTGGTCGTCGGTCTGGTCGTCGGCCTCAGCGGTCCTGAGCGCTACCGCCCGACGGCTCTCGCGCTCCTGCTCCTGCCTGGTGCCGGGCTGCTGGGCTGGAGCCTGCTCAGCTGGCCGCAGGGTGTCCGGGACCTGAAGATGACGGACAGCCCGGACCCTGTAGAGCCGTCGACATCCCCGGTATGGGTGCTCGCGAGCGCCCCGCCGCTGCTGCTCCTGCTGGTCGTGGTCCGGGCCGCCACCACGGTATGGGCGGTCGGGGAGGCACCACCATCGGGGTTGCTGATCTGGTCGGGGGTGATGGGCGTGATCGTGGCGATCGTCCTCATCGCCGTGATCGTGGCAAGCGTGCGCGTTGTCGTGGACGCGCGGCTGCCCGGACGTGCTCCTGCCCACGAAACCCTCCCCAGCGAAGGCCTGTGGTGGATAGGGGCATCGTTGGTCCTGCTCGCCGTGGCTGCGCTCGGCACCACAGCGACCGGCTGGATGTGGCTGGGGTCGGTGGCAGTGGTCTTCCTCTTCGCCCTGATCGGCAGCGTCGGGCTGGTCGGTCTGACCCTGCTCGGCGACGCCATCGCCCCCCGGGGAGCGCTGGCGGTCGCCGGCCTTCGCCGGATGCCCTTGATGACCCTCCTCGTGCTCTGGGGAGTGGTGGCCAGCCTGGTGGACACCAAGGGCTTCTACTACGACGTTGCGCTGGTGGACCGGCCCGCCGCGGCGCAGAACGACCACCACACGACGGCAAGCTCGGTGGGACGAGCCCTGGACGTCTGGCTGGGGCCGCCCGGCTCCGGGCCGGCCGAGCAGGACCGGTCGTTGGTCTTCGTCACCGCCAGCGGCGGCGGCATCCGCGCGGCGTACTGGACCCAGCTGGTGTGGGAGTGCGCCTTCGGCACCCGCTGCGGCGAGGCCGACGTCCGCGCGCAGGACAGGTCGGAGCAGGTCTTCATGGCCAGCGGCGTCTCCGGCGGGGCCGTCGGACTCGCCCTGGTCGTCGCTGGAAAGACGCTGCCCGACGGGCGCAGCGACCTCCTCGGCAAAGACTTCCTCGCTCCGGCGCTCGCCGCCGCGCTGGCTCGGGACCTGCCGAACTCCGTCCTCCGGCTGCCCGTCGACGGCTACGACCGCGCTGCCACGCTGGCCGACGCGGTCGCCTCGGTCGACGCAGGTCTGACGATGCCGTTGTCGAGCTACGACGGGGCCCCACAACTGGCGTTGAGCGGCACGAGCGTGGAGGACGGGTGTCGCTTCACCCTGTCCACGGTGATGCAGGCCAGGTCGCGGAACCATTGCAGCGGTCTCGTCGCCGAGATTCCCACGTCCGGACCGGGGGCCGCGCCGGTGCGCGACGGCCTGACCTACCTGTGCGACCGCTCCCGCGTCGGCGGCGACATCAGGCTGGTAGACGCGGCCTTCCTCTCCGCACGCTTCCCTTACGTGTCGCCGGCCGCGTCACTCCACCGCTGTCACGGGGATGAGGAGACCTACGTGCTGGACGGCGGGATGTACGACAACTCGGGCGGCTCGTCCGTGACCAACGTGCTGGCCGCGCTCGCGCCCTATCTCGACAGGCGCAACGGTCGGGTCGACACCCGCCGTGCCGACGCCGAGGTTGGCTGCGTCATACCCCGGATGCTCGTGATCGAGAACCAGTTTGCCTCGAGCGCGCGACCGGACGCGGTCGCACGGCCGCTGCAGAGTGTCGGTCCGGCCCGAGCCCTGCTCTCCTTCTACGACGACCGCTCGGACCGGGAGTTGGCCCGGGCGGTGGACGCGGTCACCACCGCGGCTCAGCGCGCCCACCGGCTGTGCTACCCGGGCGCCTCGGAACTCAAGGCCGAGGACGTGGTGGTCGTCGTGCACCCCGTCGCCGCCGGTGGCGTGGCCGCGCCGCTGGGCTGGACCCTGGCGGAGACCACTCGGAAGAGGATGGCGCAGCAGGTGCAGGTGGACTGCGCGGAAGTGGACGCCCCCACGCAGGGCATCGCTCCCGGGCCTGACGACGCCGGGCTGGAGGAGCACCGGCGGGAGACCTGCGCGGCGTTGAGGACGGTGGACGGGTGGTGGGGGGACCCGCCCTGAGCCCCAGTCGGCTAAGTCCGGTCACTCATGCCGAGCCAGCGGTAGACCTGCAGACCGGTCGCAGTACCCAGCGCCAGCCCGACCATGAGCAGCGGGAAGCCGTAGCTGGACAGGTAGGACCGGAGCACGAAGAGAGGCAGCGCCACGTAGGGCGGACCCGACACCGTGTCGGTCCCGGCGAAGTCCGGGGCGAGCCCGAGACCGAGGAGCATCGAGCCGAGACCCGTGACGGCGAAGATCCCGGTCACGGCCAGCACCTGGTTGAGACCCTCCATCCGCTCCAGCGCGCCCGACCCGACGAGCAGGACGGTGGCGGCCGTCCCGACGACGACGGGGAGGGTGACCCCGGCGGCGAACGCTGTCGCCGCGGCCTGGGCGTCAGTGACGCCCTGCTCCATCAGCATGGCGGTGATCTCGGTGATCGGGTCGAGGCCGTAGCCCACGACCAGCGCGGCCAGCACGGCGACCGGCCACACGATCGACATGCGGCTGCTGACCGAGGCGAGGAGCGGTGCCGGGGCCGGCGTCGGTAGCGGTGCGGCTGGGGTCGCGCCCATGGTGCCCTCCGTCCATGGCGGCGCCAGGATGGAGCACGCCTGATCAAGTGTGCTCCTGCAGCGGGCCCGGTGGCAACGGACCGGCCGCCGTCGCCCCCGTCGTGACACCGACCCGACGGACCGTCCTGCGCCTGGGCGCGGTCTGCATGATCGTCGCCGGCGTCCTCCTGCTGGGGGTCGGGGCCTGGGCGGCGCTCTCTGCGCGCGACGCACCGGAGCTGACCGTCTCGGACGGCCCCGAGGTCGTGCTGCCGGAGGCGGGGGTCCTCGGCGGCTCGGTGACGGTCTACGTGGACGGCCCGGTGGAGGACGGCCCGTCACAGCTGGGCTGCGAGGTCCTGCGGGCCGACGGCGACGTCGCGCAGGGCACGCGGATGGACGCATTCACGCACGCCCTCGCCGACCCGGTCACCGTGGAGGGGGCGACCTGGCACCCGCTCACCGAGGTCGACCTCTTCCCCGCACCCGCGACGCTGAGCTGCCCGGACGAGCTGCTCTCGCCGGCAGCGCTGTCCGCGCCCTCTACCTTCGGCGGCGACTCCCTACTGGTCGCGGGGGCGGCACTGGGCTTCGCGCCCGTCGGGATCGTCATCGGCGCCGTCGCGCTGCTCGTGCTGCGCGAGCGGCGGTAGCGCCACGGGTCGTTCAGCAGGCGCTGACCTGGCGGGCGGAGGGGTCAGGGCACCGTCGACGCCCGCACGACCAGCCGCGGCTCGAGCGACAGCGACCCGGGCGACCCGCCGCCGATCAGCTCGAGCAGCGTGCGCATGGCCTGCGTCCCGACGTCGAAGAGCCGGGAGTCGACCGAGGTGAGGGGCACGGGCAGCGCCTCGGCCAGGTCCAGGTTGTTGTAGCCGACCACCGCGACGTCCTCCGGGATCCGGCGGCCGAGGTCGCGCAGGGTGGCCATCACGCCGATCGCAGCGGCGTCGCTCGTGGCGAAGATGGCGGTGACGTCCGGGTCGGTGGCCAGGATCTGCGCGGCACTCTCCACGCCGGACCGGACGTCGAAAAGACCCGGCACGACGCGGTGCTGCGGCACGTCCACGCCCGCCTCGTCGAGCGTGTCGAGGAAGCCTCTGGTGCGCTGCTCACCGGTGCTGGCCAGCACGTCGCCGGCCACGACACCGATGCGCCGGTGGCCCAGCCCGAGCAGGTGCTCGGCGACCAGGCGGCCACCGACGAGGTCGTCGGTCGTCACGCTCAGCCGCCCGGGCAGGCCGCGCAGGGCGAGGACGTGCGGCACCCGCAGGTCGTCCAGCTGCCCGATCGCGGCACCGTCGAGATGGGAGTCGGCCAGGACGAACCCGTCGACCTGGCGGCCCAGCATGAGGTCGAGGCGGCGGCGCCGCAGGTCTGCGCGGTCGAGGGTGTTGGCCACGAACGTGGTGTATCCGGCGTGGATGGAGGCCTCGTCGACCCCGCCGTAGACGCTGGCCAGCGCCACGTCGGTCAGTCGCGCGACGGTCATGCCCACGGTGAACGAGCGCCCGGTCCGCAAGGTCCTCGCCGCGAGGTTGCGGCGGTAGCCTCGCTGCTCGGCCGCCCGGCGGACCGTGGCCACGGTGGCGGCCGACACCCCCGTCGGCCGCTCCGACAGCGCCCTGGACACCGTCGAGACGTTGACGCCCAGCTCCCGGGCCAGGCTGGCCAGTGTCACGGTCGGCGACCTGCGCAGCGTCCCGTCCTGCTTCCCCTGCATGCTCACGCATCACAGTGTGGGGGACCCTTGACGGGAAAGCAATCGTTTGCTTGACTACAGCACGCAAGCGATTGCGTAGGTGCCGGAGGTGTTGGCACCCACCCCCGACCACGACACAGGAGTCAGACGATGACGATCCTCGACCAGCACCCCGAGCTGCGGGAGCGCCTGCACGAGCTCTACGTCCACCTGCACCAGCACCCCGAGCTGTCGATGCAGGAGCACGAGACTGCGGCGCTCATCGAGGAGCGGATGACCGGGCTGGGCTACGAGGTGTTCCGTTGCGGCGGCACCGGCGTGGTCGCCACCCTCGTCAACGGGGAGGGGCCGGTGATCGGGTTCCGCGCCGACACCGACGGCCTGCCGCTGCAGGAGAACACCGGGCTGCCCTACGCCTCGACCGCTCGCGGCACGCTCCCTGACGGCACCGACGTGCCGGTCATGCACGCCTGCGGGCACGACACGCACATCACGGCGGCGGTCGGCGCGGCCACGCTCCTCGCGCAGGACCGGGACGCCTGGGCCGGGACCGTCGTCTTCCTCTTCCAGCCCGGCGAGGAGACCGCGGCGGGTGCCGAGGCGATGGTCGCCGACGGGCTGTGGGAGCGGGCGCCGCACCCCGAGGTGATCTACGGCCAGCACGTGTGGCCAGGCCTCGCCGGCACCGTCGAGATGACGCGGGGCCCGGCGATGTCCTACTCCGACGCGTGGCGCGTCACCGTGCACGGCCGCGGCGGGCACGGCTCGCAGCCGGAGAACACCATCGACCCGGTGGTCCTCGCCGCTCACATGATCGTGCGGATCCAGAGCCTGCTCAGCCGCGAGGTCGCCGCGCAGAAGGCGGCGGTCATCACGATCGCCACCATCCACGCGGGCCTGAAGGAGAACATCATCCCGCCGGTGGCCGAGTTCACCATCAACATGCGCAACCTGGACGCCGACGTGCGGCAGCACCTGCTCGCCGGGCTGCGCCGGGTGATCCAGGCCGAGGCGATGGCCAGCGACGCCCCCGAGCCGCAGATCGAGGAGCTCTACACCTTCCCGCTGCTGGTCAACGACGAGGCGGAGACCGGCCGGGTGGTCGACCTCCTGCGCGGCGTGCTCGGCGAGGACCAGGTCATCGAGAGGCCGGCGGTCATGGGTTCGGAGGACTTCGGCACCCTTCCCGACGCGATCGGGGTGCCGGGGGTCTACTGGTTCTTCGGCGGCATGTCCAGCGAGGTCGTGGAGTCCGACGAGCCCGTCCCGACCAACCACTCGCCCTTCTTCGGCCCCGTCATGGAGCCGACGCTGAGCACCGGCACGACCGCGGCCTACGAGGTGCTCATGTCCCGGCTGCGGGTGCAGTGAGCGGAGGCGGCATGAGCCCGGCCCCGCCCGGCCTGACCGTGGCCGCGGACCGCGTCCAGGCCGACCTCGAGTCCCTGGCCGCGCTCGTCGAGCCGGGCCTGCCCGGCTGGACGCGCACCGCCCTGGGCCCCGTGGACCGGCAGGCCCGCGAGCTGGTCCGCCGGTGGATGAGCGACGCCGGGCTGGAGACCTCCGTCGACGGCGCCGGCAACATCTTCGGCCGGCTGCGCGGGACCGGGAGCGGCCGCGCCCTCATGGTCGGCTCCCACACCGACACCGTGCTCGGCGGTGGCCGCTTCGACGGCATCGTCGGCGTCGTCGGCGCCCTGGAGGCGGTCCGGGCGCTGCGCGAGGCCGGTGTCCGGCTCGAGCACGACCTCGTCGTCGTCGACTTCTTCCACGAGGAGCCCAACGAGTTCGGGCTGTCCTGCGTCGGCTCGCGCGCCATGGTCGGCGCGATCAGCGCCGCCCACCTGGACCTGCGCGACGAGCGGGACCGCAGCCTGGCCGCCGCCCTGGCCGCGGTGGACGTCGACCCCTCGGCGCTGCTGGGCGCGCGGCACGACTTCGCGCGCGTCGACGCCTTCGTCGAGCTGCACATCGAGCAGGGGCCCTACCTCGAGGAGCACGGCAGCCAGATCGGGCTGGTCGAGTCGATCACCGGCATCTCCCGCTTCCGCGCGCTCTTCTCCGGGCAGGCCGACCACGCGGGCACCGCGCCCATGGACCGGCGCCGCGACGCAGGCTGCGCCGCCGCCGGCACCGTGCTCGCCGTCGAGCGCATCGCGGGGGAGGGTATGCAGACGCGCGGCACCAGCGGTCAGCTCACCTTCACGCCCGCCGCCGTCAACGTGGTCACCGCGCACGCCGAGTTCCGCGGCGAGCTCCGCGGGCCCGAGGAGGAGTGGCTGCGCTCGGCCCAGGACGCGCTGACCGCGGCCGCGCACGACGAGGGCAGCCGGCGCGGCGTGGACGTCGAGGTCGACTGGCTGCCCCTGCAGGAGCCGACGGCGATGTCCGACGGGGTCGTCTCGGTCCTCGGCGACGTCGTCGACGGACTGGGCCTGAGCTCCACCCGCCTCTTCAGCGGCGCCGAGCACGACGCCGCGCTCATCGCCCGCGCGGTGCCGACCGGGATGCTCTTCGTCCCCTCCCGCGACGGGCGGAGCCACTGCCCCGAGGAGTGGACCGACCTGAACGACGTCGTCGCCGGCGTCACCGCCCTGACCCACGCCCTCCTCGCCCTCGACCGGCGGGGCCCGACCAGGTGAGCCCGGAGCAGGAGAAGATGACCGACCACATGGACCCCCACCGTGCGCCGCTACGAGCCGTGCGCGTCTCCGGCGCGAGCCACCGCGAGCGCGGACTGGCCCGCGGCACCCTGCTGGGCGAGCAGGTGCTGCGCACCTCCCGGGCCTACGCGGGCCTCTTCGGCCACCTGGGCATCGCCGAGCGTGACCAGCGGGAGGCGGCCCTGGCCTCCATGGACGCCGTCCGGGCCTGGGCCCCGGAGGTGCACGAGGAGCTGGAGGGCGTGGCCGCCGGGTCCGGCACCGACCTGCTCGACGTGGCCCGCACCGTGGCCCGCACCGAGATCCTGACCCTGGCCCAGGCACCCGTGGCGACGGAATGCTCGACCCTCGCGCACGTGCCGGCGCCCACGGACCGGTCCGACCGGGGCGCGGTGTCCGCGCAGACCTGGGACTGGTACGCCCGCTTCGTCGGGTGCTGGCACCTGCACCGGGTCGACCCCGTCGGTGAGGAGCTCGCCCACGCCGGGATCGCCGAGCACGGGATGACCGGCAAGATCGGCCTCAACGCCGCCGGCGTCGGTGTCCACCTCAACATCCTCCAGCACCACGACGACGCACCCGGGGGCGTGCCCGTCCACGTCGTCCTCGCCCGTCTGCTCACCGGGGCGCGCTCGGTGCAGGAGGGCCTCGACCTGGTCCGCTCGGCCCCCACCACCTCCTCGTCGGTCATCACGCTCACCGGCACCGACCGGGTCGCGATGGCCGAGCTCAGCCCCGGCCGGGTGACCGTCCTGGAGGAGGAGGGCTGGATGCTGCACACCAACCACTTCCTGGGGCTGGACGAGCCGGTCCGCGACCCGGCGTCGACCACCCACGACCGGCTCGGGCACCTGCGTGGCGCCACCGGCCCCGCGCCGGCGCCCCGGTCCGCCGACGACCTGCTCCCGCTGCTCTGCGTCCCTCCCGGTCCCGGCAGCGTGGCGGTCCTGCCCGACCTCAGCGAGGCTGAGGCGGACCGCAAGGCGACCCTGGCCACCGTGCGCATCGACCCGGGTGCCCGGACCGTCCGGGTGAGTCCCGGCATACCCCAGCACGCGGACGAGGTCTGCCTCACCTACCAGCTGTGACCCTCAGCCTGCCGTCACCCGTCGGCAGGTTTCCTCCTCCCCTGAAGGAAGAACGATGAAGAAGGTCCGCCCATGATGATCCGTACCGCCGCCGACGTCGGCACGATCGCCAACTCCCCGCTCCTGTGGATCCTCGCGCTCGCGGTGATGGGGATCGTCCTGCTCCAGTCGGGTGTCTACATGGTCGCCGTGCGCAAGAACGCGGCCGGCGCCGACATGTCCCAGCGTGAGGTCTTCCACGCCTTCCGGGCCGGTGGGGTGGCAGCCATCGGGCCGTCGCTGGCGGTGGTCCTGGTCGCGATCGCCCTGCTGCCCCTCTTCGGCACCCCGGCCATCCTGGTCCGTATCGGGCTCATCGGCTCGGCCGCCACCGAGACCGCCTCGGCGTCGATCGCCGCCGGGACGGTCGGGGCCAACCTCGGTGACGAGACCTACACGCAGAGCGTCTTCCTCATCGCCCTGTTCGCCATGAGCCTGTCCGGCGCGTGCTGGATGATCTCCACCCTCATCCTCACCCCGATCCTGGCGCGCGGTCAGGACACGCTGGCCAGGGTCAACCCGGCGCTCATGGCGATCGTGCCCGGCGCGGCGCTGCTCGCCGCGTTCGGGGCGCTGACCGTCACCGAGCTGCCCAAGTCGGGCTACCACGTCCTGGCGGTCGTCGTCTCAGCGGCGATCATGGCCGTGTGCCTGTGGCTCGCCAGGCAGTTCACCCAGGCCTGGCTGCGCGAATGGGCGCTGGGCTTCTCCATCATCGGCGCCCTCGTCGTCGTCTACCTCGCCACGAACTGACCAGGAGCCACCTCATGAGCACCTACACCCGGAGCAGGACGTCCTGTTCGCCGACTACACGCGCACCACCAACCGCTGGGGCCGGCTCACGCTCTTCCTCGGCTTCCTCATCGCGACCTCCATCCCCTTCATCGTCCTGGCGACGACCGACATCGACATCACCGCCGGTCAGATCTTCACCGCCTGGCTCGCGGTGGCGGCGGTCTACGGCACCTTCTACGTCGTGGAACCGCTGACCTACTTCCCGATCCTCGGCCCGGCGGGGATGTACCAGGCCTTCCTCATCGGCAACATCGCCAACAAGCTCGTGCCGTCGGCGATCGTGGCGCAGAACGCGCTGGGCACCAAGCCCGGGACCCGCAAGGCCTCGTACGCGGCGACCGCCGCCATCGCCGGCGCCGCCTCCGTGCACGTGGTCTCCCTCGTGCTCCTCGTGGGGGTCCTCGGCACGTGGATCGTCTCGGTCATGCCCGGGTCGATCACCGACGTGGCGCGGGTCTACATCCTCCCCGCGATCCTCGGCGGCGTCATGGTGCAGCTCATCGCCACGCTCAAGCAGGTCAAGTCCACCGTGATCGCGGTGGCCGTGTCGCTGCTCGTGGTCTTCCTCGTCGTGCCCTACACCCCCAAGATCGTCTCGGGCTTCGCGGTGGCGATCGCGGTGATCCTCACCGTGGCCCTGGTCTGGTTCCTGCGCGACCGGGACGCGGCGGTCGACGACGCTGCTCCAGGACCGGGCATCGAGGACTCGCTCATCAACTAGCCCGTCCCCGGCCGGCCCCGGCGGACGACCGCCGGGGCCGGCCGCGCACGCACCCCCTACCCGCCTCGACCCTGACAAGGACCGACCGTGACCGACCTCATCTGGCTCTCCACGCGCGAGCTCGCCGCCCTCATCGCCGACGGCGGGGTGAGCGCCACCGAGGCGGTCACCGCCCACCTCGCCCGGATCGAGGAGGTCAACCCGGCGATCAACGCGGTCGTCACGCTCCAGCCCGAGCGCGCGCTGGCCGAGGCGCGCGCCCAGGACGAGAGGTATGTGGTCGCGCGCCGGTCGGGCGACCCGCTGCCGCGGCTGCACGGGGTGCCGATGACGCACAAGGACACCCACGACACCGCCGGGATGCGCACCACCCTCGGCTCGCCGATCTTCGCCGACCGGGTGCCGCAGCGCGACGACCTGGTCGTCGCGCGACTCCGGGCTGCCGGCGTGATCTCCACCGGCAAGAACAACGTGCCCGAGTTCGCGGCGGGCGCCCACACCTTCAACCCGGTCTTCGGCACGACGGTCAACCCCTACGACACGAGCAGGTCGGTCGCCGGGTCGTCCGGGGGCGTGGGCGCGGCGATCGCCGCCGGGATCCAGGCCTCCGGCGACGGGTCCGACATGGGCGGCTCGCTGCGCACGCCGGCCTCCTTCAACAACGTCGTCGGCATGCGTCCGTCCAACGGTCGGGTCCCGCACACGCCGCCCGGCAACGCCTGGGCCTGGCTGGCGCAGAAAGGCTTCATGGGCCGGACCGTCGGCGACGTGGCCCTGCTCATGAGTGTCGGCTGCGGGCCCGACCCGGACGGGCCGTGCTCGGTGCAGGAGCCCGGCAGCGTCTTCGACCTCCCCGAGCTCGACCCGGCGTCGCAGCGCGAGACCCGGCTCGACCGGTTGAGGGTCGGCGTGGCACCCACCCTCGGCGGGCTCATGGAGGTGGAGGCCGAGGTCGTCGAGGCGGTCCTCGCCTCGGCCGGGGTGTTCGCGGGCCTGGGTGCCGACGTCGACGACGTGGCGCCCGACCTGCGGGAGGCCGACCGTGTCTTCGACGTGCAGCGCGCCTACGACTTCGTGGCGACGTGGGGCGACCTCGTCCGCGAGGAGACCGCACGTCCCGACGGTGGTCGGATCAAGGACGCCGTCGTCTGGAACACCCGCCTCGGCTTCGACCTCACCACCGAGGACCTGGTGGCCAAGGACGCCGCGCGCGGTCGGCTCTGGCAGGCGACGCGCGACTACTTCTCCACGCACGACGTGCTCGTCACCGCGACCGCGCAGGCGCTGCCCTTCGACGCCGAGCTGGAGTACCCGCAGAGCATCAACGGCAGGCCGATGGAGAACTACCTGGAGTGGATGCGCGCCGTCACCCTGATCTCGGCGACCGGCTGCCCCGCGATCTCGGTCCCCGGGGGATTCTCCCGGGACGGCCTGCCGATCGGGATCCAGATCGTCGCGGCCCCCGGGCGTGACGTGGACCTGCTGCGGGTGGCGCACGCCTTCGAGTCGGCGACGAGGTACGCGGACCGGCACCCGGACCTGTGAGCGGCCCGATCCCTGACGTGGGACCTGCCGGAGGACTAGCATGACGGCCACGTCCGAGGAGTGGTCATGTTCGCTGCGCGCCGCCTGTCCCTGGTCATCTTCGCCGCCCTGACCGCCAGCGCGCCGATCGAGGGAAACGTCTGGAAGTGCGCGACGCAGCCGGTGGCCGGGCGCTCAACTCGGGTCTCTACGGGGACTGGGAGCCCGGCACCTGACGCCGTGAGTCCCCGCCGGTGGCGCAGCAGGCACGGGGGAGGGCCGGGGGAGGATCTTCTACAGGCCACCCCCGACCCCTGGCCGAAGACCCCCTCGATGCGGGTCTCCATGGTCCTCGACCTGTGCGTGGTCCCAACACCACATCGGTCACGCACGTACTGATGAGCGTAGTCCTCCCGCCGCGAGCCTGCTTCCTGGCGCGACGGCCAGCAGGACGACAGGGCGAGCCGGCACGATGAGGCAGATCGCGCGGATGGTCCCCCCACTGGCGACGCCCGACGGGCGGAGCCGGACTGGGTGCAGTGCGAGCAGTGGTATGACGAGCTCGTGCGTCTCACTCCCTCGCCCACCGCGCTGCTCAACCGGGCCGT
Organism: Ornithinimicrobium avium; assembly: GCF_003351765.1. NCBI lineage: Bacteria > Bacillati > Actinomycetota > Actinomycetes > Micrococcales > Ornithinimicrobiaceae > Ornithinimicrobium > Ornithinimicrobium avium. The sequence goes on along the minus strand of NZ_CP031229.1, from coordinate 881,270 downwards.
CGCCCGTGCGGGAGGCCGACGGCCCGGGTGCGGCTGCTGTGACCCTTGTAGGGCGTGGCCCGCACAGGCGGGATGACCGAAGTGGGCTCAGGGCCCGCCAGGATCGCGCTCCATGATGACGAGCGGGCGCACCGGACTGGAAGTCGACCGGGTCCACCCGGTGCACCGGAAACCAAAGTCTGTGTAGAGCGGGACCATGGCCGGCCGGCACGTTGCCCTCGCGATGGAACTCCTCCGGTCCAGCTCGGCCACCATCGCGCTCCCCAGGGCAGATCCAGCGCGGTGCGACCGGGGAAAGGCGCAGAGATCCTCCACGAACACCCCTCCCGATCTCTCGTCGCGCAGCACCACCGACGCCACGGCGGGCACACCCAGTCGACAGGCCATGTGGGTAGAGCATCCTCGGATCACCGCAGTCCGGAGGTCTCCCTTGAGGGTATGGCGAAGAGCGTGCAGGCCGGCGACCAAGAAGAGGAACTGCGGCGTCGCTGCCGCGGCGATTGCTGTGGTCCAGAACCAGCCCAGAGGAGGTGAGCCCAAGACACTCAGCCGGCCCTCCGACAGGTCAGGGATGTGCGAGCTGACCAACGTGAGCGCCAAGCAGACGAGTAAGACCGTCCCGATCCACGCCGGTGAAGTGACGAGTCTCCCAAACGAGCACCAGGTGCCGGTCAGGAGCTGCCCGCGGCGCAGTGGTGCGGTCTTTAGTCGCCTCATGACGTCATCTTGAACCTGACAAGTGACAGACCCGTGGCTCCGCCCGCTCCATGCAGGGCCGGTGCGGGCTCTTGCAGTCGCGTCGGCGAGCTCGAAGCGGCTGAGCGCGACGCCGGGAGCCGGACCTCCTCGTCGTGGTTGCCCCAGCACCGCCGGTAGCGTTGGGCGCATGCCAGAGCACGTCGAGCCGATCCTGAGCCGGGACGGCAGCGTCCACGTCACCGACGAGCGGGTCAACACGATCTCCCACCTCGTCGGCGCGTGCTTCGCCGTCCTCGGCTCCGCCGTGCTCATGACCCGCGCGGGCGTGCACGGTGACCCGTGGAGGATCGTGGGCCTGGGGATCTACAGCTTCTCCCTGATCCTGCTCTTCGTCAGCAGCACCCTGCACCACGGCATCGACGGCAGTCCCCGCCTCAACGAGGTGCTGCGCACGCTGGACTACACGTCGGTGTTCGCGCTGATCGCCGGCACGGTGACGCCGCTGGTGCTCGTCCTGCTCAGGAACCCGTTGGGGTGGGCCGTCCTGGGGACGGTATGGGGCATCGCCGCGCTCGGTATCGTGCTGCGGTCGGTCTGGCGCGGGCTGCCCAAGTACGTGACCAACACGCTCTACATCGTGCTGGGCTGGATGCCCGTCGTCCTCGTCCTCGCCGGGCTGGAGCTGCCGCTGGGCGCGCTGGCGCTGATGGCGGGCGGAGGGGTGGTCTACAGCCTCGGGTTCGTCGTCTTCATCGTCGAGCGGCCCAACCCGCTGCCCGGGGTCTTCGGCTTCCACGAGCTCTGGCACGTGCTGGTCGTGGTGGCGGCCGCGCTGCACCACGTGCTCATGCAGCTCTACGTCGTCGGGGCATGAGGCCTCCGGCCGCGACGGACGGGGCCGACCCTAGAGTGAACGTCATGAGGTACGGCCTGAGCGTCCCGCCCTTCACCGAGCCGACGACCGTCGTGCGCTGGGCCCGCGAGGCTCAGGCGGCCGGCTGGGACGGCTTCTTCCTGTGGGACCACGTGCAGTGGCGGCCCGGTGCCGCCCCGCTGGACCCGTGGGTGCTGCTCGGGGCGCTCGCCCAGGTGACGCGCACGCTGAGGCTCGGCACCCTGGTCACGCCGCTGTCCCGGCGCCGGCCGCAGGTGGTCGCCAAGCAGCTCACCACCCTGGACCGGCTCAGCCTCGGGCGTGCCGTGCTCGGCGTCGGTCTCGGTGCGCCCGTGGACCGGGACTTCGCCGATTTCGGGGAGGAGGCGGACGCGCGCCGCGAGGCTCGACGAGGGTCTGGACGTGCTGGACCAGCTCCTGCGCGGCCCGACGGACCACCGGGGCGAGCACTACCGGGTCGCTGCGGACCTGCGCCCGCGCCCGGTGCAGAGTCCACGCCCCCCGATCTGGGTGGCCGGCGTCGCGCCGAACCGACGGCCCCTGGCCCGCGCCCGCCGCTGGGACGGAGTGGTGCCGAACGGCAAGGACGGCGACCTCACCCCGGAGGAGCTGACGGCATACCTCAGCCTCGACGGAGAGCCGACCCGCCAGGGCTGGGACGTCGTCGCCCACCGTGCGCCCGGGACCGCCGCCGCGGACTACGCCGAGGTCGGAGCCACCTGGTTGATCGAGAGCGTCAGCCCCACCCGGGACGGCTGGGAGCGCGAGGTCGGGTCGATCGTCGGTGACGGTCCTCGTGACTGACACGGACCGAGGCGGTTCGCGGACGCAGCCGGTCATCATCCTCGTCGTCCTGGCGGTGGTCCTGTTCTTCGTGGGCAGGATGGCCTGGCAGTGGTTCGGCGCGCCCGAGCAGGAGCGCAGCGGCACCCTGGCCGAGCAGCTGGAGGCGCTCCCCGGTGTCGCCGACGTCCGGGTGGAGTCCGGCCGGGTCCCCGGCGCAGGCGGGCACCAGGGGGTCGAGTCCTGGGTGACCCTCGACCGGACCGTGCTCCAGGACCCCCAGGCGTCCGCCGCGGGGCTGGCCGGGGTGACCTGGGGATACAGCCTGTCGCACTGGACGATCGAGGGTCTGGGCTCCACCGCCGAGGTCCGGTACACCTCCGACCTCGACCCGGCGCCGTTCGCCTGGTGGCTGCAGGGCGTCGCGGCGCTGCAGGGGGCCGCGCCGGGAGCGGACCTGGCGTGCGACGTGCGCTACGGATCGCTGGACTGCACGGTCACCGGCGGCGACCCGGCGGCTGCGCGCGCGGCGCTGACCGCGGTCGACGGCTCGGCCGTGCGGGCGTGGGTGATGGGTGCGAGCACCGACCCGGACCAGCCGCACGGCTTCGTCCTGCGGGTGGGCGGCGAGGAGATCACCGACCCCGGTCGGTGAGGCCGAGGCTCTGCTCACCCGTCGGCGGGCGTGACCGGTGCACCCCGCTGCCGTGCACCGGCCACGCTCCTGCCTGGGCGGACTCGGCCTCCCACGTGGCGTAGAGCTGCTGCTCCTGCTCCTCGCAGAGGTCGAAGGCGTCCACGAAGAGCGTGAGCGTGCTCGCGGAGATCAGCCGTCCGGACAGTGCCCGCGAGGTGCGGTCCTTGAGGCTGCGGGGCAGGGTGCGCCTGCTCTCGGGCATCTCCCCGCGGTCCCACAGCTCGAGGGCGAGCACCCAGGACACGCCCGCCTGGTTGGGCTGCTGCATCCCCGTCCGCCTCGCATGCCGCAGCCAGCGTCGTCGGCACCGCAGGTCGTCCAGGAGGATCTGTCGCAGGAGCGCGGCCGTCCTGGCGAAGGCGGCGACGTCGCGCGTCGCGGCGATCGCCCCTGCGGGTGCGGCGTCGATGACCGTCACGAAGAACCTCCCGAGTGCCTGCGGGTGCCCGCTCCCTGTTGCGGGCACCCGCAGGCTCCTTCCTAGTGCAGCAGCGCACGGAGGTCCAGCAGTTCCGGCAGACTCGTACGACCCCGTACGCCGCAGGCCCCTGGCCTGCGGTTGCGACGGGCGTGCGACACAGCCGTGGTACGTGTCCGTACGCTGGCGGACGCAGCCGGACGCACGTCGACGTGGAGGTGGGCATGGCACAGGCAGGGGCTGCAGACACCCCGCAGGACTTCGCGCGTGACCTCACGGCGGCCCGCCTGCGTGCGGGTCTGTCGGTCCGGGACGTGGCGCGGGCCACGGGTGTTCCCCCAGCGACGCTGGGGGGCTACTTCTCAGGCCGGCACCTGCCGCCGACCACCCGTCCCGAGGTGCTCGCCGCCGTGCTGGGGGCGATCGAGGTGCCCACCCGGGAGCATCCCGCCTGGCGCCGACGGCTGCTGTCACTGCACGACCGCAGACGCCAACCCGTGGTGACGCGCGCCCCCTACCCCGGGCTGCGTGCCTTCGACACGAAGGACCACGACCTGTTCTTCGGCCGGGACACCCTCGTCGAGCGGCTGCTGTCCGTGGTGCAGCAGGTCGTCGACGAGCCGCTGCCGGTCGTCATGGTCGTCGGCCCGTCCGGTGCCGGGAAGTCCTCGGTCCTGCGCGCCGGCCTGCTGGCCACCCTGCCCTCCGGCGCCGGGTCGCTGACCACGCCGACCGCGCTGGAGGAGCCGCCCGGCGACGAGGAGGGCCAGCCCGATCAGGTCCCCACGGTGCTGGTCGTGGACCAGCTCGAGGAGCTCTGGACCCACCCCACGATCCGCGCGCACGCCGACCGGACCCTGGATCAGCTGGTCACCTGGGCACAGGGTGCTCCCGGGCGGGTCCTCGTGCTCGGCCTGAGGGCGGACTTCTTCGGCGAGGCGATGCACCATCCCGCACTGGGCGAGGCCCTGGAGAAGCGGCAGGTCCTGGTGGGGCCGCTCGGCGGAGAGCAGCTGCGCGCCGCGATCGAGGAGCCCGCGCGCCGCGTGGGGCTCGCCCTCGAGCCCGGTCTGGTGGACGTCATCCTCGCCGACGTGCGTGAGGACAACCACGGCTCCCCGCTGCCGCACCTGGCCCAGGTGCTGGAGACGATGTGGCAGGCCGGGGACCGCAAGGCTCTCACGGTCCAGGACTATCACCGGGCGGGCGGCCTCGAGGGCGCGATCCGGCAGTCGGCCGAGGCCGCCCTGGCTTCGCTGCCCGCCGAGCAGCACGCCCTGGCGATGACCGTGCTCCTCAGGATGGTCACCGGCTCCGCGCAGGGCTGGACGCGCCGTCTCGTCCCCACGGCCGAGATCGTCGCCGTCGACGAGGACGCGCGCTCGGTGCTGGAGCGTCTCGTGGACCGGCGGCTGGTGACGGTCGGGAAGGACGTGACGACCCTCAGCCACGAGTCTCTCGTCGAGGCCTGGCCCCGGCTGCGCGACGCCGTCGAGGCCCGCCGCGGCGACCTCGCCCGGCGGGACTCCCTGGAGCGCGTCGCGCGGGACTGGGACGACGACGGCCGCGACGACGACCACCTGCTGCGGGGGAGCCGGCTGGTGGCGACCAGCGAGTGGGCGGCGACCGCCCCCGAGCAGCTCACCGCCCTCCAGCAGGAGTTCCTGGACACCAGCCGCAGGCTCGACAAGCGGACCCGCGCCGAGCGGCGGGGCGCACGCCGCCGCCTGCAGGGGCTGCTGGCCGTGATGGCGGTGCTCCTCGTGGTCGCCAGCGCCGCCGGCCTGAGCGCCGTCCGCGCGTCCGACTCCGCACGCCTGCAGCGCGACCAGGCGCAGTCCCGCCAGATGGCGGTCGCCGCGGCCAACCAGCGTGCCCTCGACCCAGGGCTGTCCCAGCAGCTGGCCGTCGCGGCATACCGTGCGGCAGACACTCGCGAGAGCCGGTCGGCGGTGCTCGATGCGACCACCAGCCCGGTGATCAGCGCATGGTCGGTGGACGACGCGGTGCTGGAGCGGTCCGCGACGGTGGCCGGCGGGGAGCATCTCGTCCTGTCCGGCCCGTCGGGCGGAGTGCGGGTGGTCCGGGCGCACGCTGGGGAGTTCGGCTGGGACGTGGTCGCCGCCGTCACCGGGTTCGGGGACAGCGGGAGGACCCCGGTCGTCTCCCGGCTCGTGCCGCACCCCGACGAGCCGTGGGTGGTGGTGGCCGGCACCTCCGTGCTGGAGGGGTCGGCGGACGAGCCGCTGCTCATGCTGCTCGACCTCGCCGACCCCACCGAGCCGCGGCTGGTCCCGATAGAGATCCCCGCGCGACCCACGGCGGCCGCCTTCGTGGACGGTGGACGCGTGCTGGTCGTGGCCGACCAGGGTGGGCTCCTGCACCGCTACGAGGTGGTGCCCCCAGCGGCCGACGCGCCGCCCGACGTCCGCGTGGCCGAACCTGCGGAGGATGACCTCGTCGACAGCGAGCCTCCGGTGCTGGTGGAGGCTCTGGCCGCCAGCCGCGACGGGTCCGTGCTGGCCGCCGCGCTGGACAGCGGCACCGTCCGCGCCTGGTCGGTCGACGACGGGCGGCTGCACCCTGCCGGCAGCGTCGACACCGGACGAGGGTTGTTCGACCTCGACATGACGGCGGACGGGTCGGCGGTGGCGGCCGTCGGCCGATCGGGTCTCGTGCACTGGCTCGCCCTGGAAGGGCAGCACGTCACCGAGGTCGGGACGACCTATGCCTCCGACACCAACCTCTTCACCGTCCAGGTCGACGACGGGTCAGGCCTGCTGGTGACCTCCGGGTGGGACGGGACCGTGACGATGTGGCGGTTCGACGCTGCAGGGCCGCTGACCGACACGCCCGCCCTCGTGCTGCCCGTGCCCCGCCCCGTGCTGGACATGACGGTGGCCGGTGGCCGGTGGCTGTTCGCCACCCTGGACGGCACGACATACACCTGGGACTCCGCGGGGGCGGCGCTGCCGCGGCTGTCGGGCAACGTCTTCATGGTCGACGCCTCCGTGCGGGGCGAGCGGATGATGACCTCGACCGGACCGCCCGACGGCGCGGTGACCGTCTGGGACGCCGCCGACCCGCACGCCCCCCGCAGCCTGCACGTCCTGCGGGCCGACGACGCGGACGTCTCCACCGGAGCCGGTGCTCTGCGTGACGACGGCGGTGCGGCCGCCATGGGCACGACCGCAGGTCGCCTGCTGGCCTGGGACGTCACCGGTGTCGAGGCTGTTCGCACCGTCGACCTGCAGGTCTCTCCGGAGGGCGTGGTCCTGGTCCTCTTCGTCCCCGACGACGGGTCCGTGCTCGCGTTCGGCCGCTCGGGGACGCTGGTGCGCGTGGACGTGGACGGTCCCGACGCCGGCAGGATCGTCGACGAGACGAGGCTGTCCCACCCGACCCTGACCGCGGCGCTGCGCGAGGACGGGCTGCTCGCGGTCGCGGACGACACCGGGCGGGTGCACCTGCTCGACGTGGATGACCTCGGCAGCACGACCGCCTCCTTCGGCCCGGGACCGAGCGTCTACGGGCTGGACTTCTCGCCCGACGGCGAGCAGCTGGCGCTGTCCATGTCCGACGAGTCGGTGCGCCTCTACGACGTGACCGACCCCGCGTCTCCTGCCGCGGTCGGCGACCCGCTGACCGGCCCGACCTCGATCCTCAACTCGGTCAAGTACTCCCCGGACGGGCAGCGCCTGGCGGTGGCCGCCATCGGTGGCAGCGCCTGGCTCTACGAACGGTCCGGCGAGGGATGGACGGCCACCGAGACCCTGCGCGCCGGCCTGGTCAACCTGCAGGACGTCGCCTGGTCGGCCGACGGCTCGGTGCTCCTGGGCGGGGCGCTGTCGGGCCAGACCCGGCTGTGGCTCACCGATGTCGAGACCGCCGTGCGGACGGTGTGTGCGGGAGTCGGGCAGGACATCACGCGGGAGGAGTGGGAGGGGCTGCTCCCGGGGACCGCCTTCGAGCCGCCGTGCGTCGGCGGGGGATGAGACGACTGCGGACACACGTATCGTGCTGGGATGAGCCTCTACGACATACCCCTGCAGACCCTCGACGGCAACCCCACGACTCTCGCCGAGCACGCGGGCGGCGCCCTGCTGATCGTCAACGTCGCCTCCCGGTGCGGTATGACGCCGCAGTACTCCGGGCTGGAACGGCTGCAGCAGGAGTTCGCCGACCGCGGCCTGACCGTGGTGGGCGTCCCGTGCAACCAGTTCGGCGGGCAGGAGCCCGGCAGTGCCGAGGACATCGCGACCTTCTGCGCCACGACCTACGGCGTCACCTTCCCGATGATGGCCAAGACCGACGTCAACGGCGCGGACCGGCACCCGCTCTTCGCCGAGCTGACGCACGTCGTCGACGCCGACGGCGAGGCCGGCGACGTGCGGTGGAACTTCGAGAAGTGGGTCGTCGGCGCCGACGGGGTCCCCACGGCGCGCTTCCGCTCGGGCGTCGAGCCGGAGTCCGACGAGGTGCGGGCCGCGGTCGAGGCGGCGCTGCCGCAGGCGTGACCCGGGGTCATCAGCGTCTGGCGTGACCGCAGTCGTCGCCGAGGTCGGGCGGGATAGGGTCGCCCTGACATGGAGCGGGAGGAACGGGAACGGCTGCACGAGGCCGTGGAGGCGGGGGAGCGGCTCTCACCGGTCGCGCGCCGGGTCGCCGCCTACCGGCAGGCGACGCACGACGCCGCCGACGAGGCGGCAGCCGTCCTGACGGGCAGGCTCTGCGTCGTCGACCCGCCCGGTGCACCCCGCTGGCGCGTCCTGCCGCTGGGTCCCGAGGACGGTATGCGGCTGGGCCGCCTCTCGGCCGCCGCCACCCTCATGCACCTCACCGCCGCGGAGGACCGGCTCCTGCACGAGCTCGCCGAGGACGTCCCGCGCGCCTCCCGGGAGATCAGGGCCCTCGGCCCCGTGCGTCGCCTGTTCACCTCCCGTCGCCGACGGGAGGCGGCGACGCAGGCCGCGCAGCGGCTCCTCGAGGGCCACCGGAGCTGGGCCTCGGAGCGCAACCAGCGGCTGCTCGATCGGCTCGACGCCCAGGGCCGGGAGCCGGCCCTGCCCCTCGCGCCAGACCAGGCCCTCTCGCCCCGGGCCGGGCTGCGCGACCGCCTCGGGCCGCCCACGGCCCACGAGCAGGTCGTGGACGTCCCCGGCCTGGCCCGGCTGCCGGAGGCCGTGGCGCTGCTCGCCTCGCTCCTCACCAGAAAGCAGCACGCCCGGGCGTCCGCGACCGCCGCGGGGGAGGCCGTGCGCGACGCCGCCGTCCTGCGCCTGCTGGAGGCGATGCCGGTGGAGCGCCTCCGCACCGTGACCCGGGAGCGGCTGCGGGTCGGCGCCCTCGCCGACGCCGGCATCACCACCGTCCGCGCGGTCCTCGAGGCGGGCCAGGCGCTCGAGCGGCTGCCCGGGGTCGGAGAGCTCACCGCCCGCCGCATGGTCGGTGCCGCCGAGTCGCTGCGCGGGCTCGCCCGTGCGGACGCCTCCGTCAGGCTGGACCCGCAGGACCGCACGCCGGAGGCGGAGCAGCTGCTGGCTGCACTCCATACCTGGGAGGTGCTCCGCCAGGCTGCCAAGGCGAGGGACCTCCTCGCCCTCGCCCAGGCGCTGGGCCCGCTCGCCGGGCAGGTCGCGCCCGGCAGCTCCCACCTGGTGGTCCTGAGCGGGGGATCGGACGCCAGCGACCTGCTCGACCTGCTCCTGCCGCTGCCCGAGCGCGCGGCCGAGCTCGCGGCGGCGCTGGCGGACGTGCGCCGCGGCGACCCGTGGGCGGACTTCGTCCGGCGGCCGTCGGACTACTTCGCGCTGCTGTCCGAGCTGGGCCTGGCCGAGGAGACCGGCACCTACGGCGAGCTGCCCGACGACGTCGTCGAGGCGGTGCGGCGCCAGGAGCTGGACGGGACCCACCTGCGCGTCTCGCTGCGCGGCTACCAGAGCTTCGGCGCCCGCTTCGCCCTCGTCCAGAAGAAGGTGCTCATCGGCGACGAGATGGGCCTGGGCAAGACGATCGAGGCGCTGGCCGTCCTGGCCCACCGCGCCGCCGAGGGCGGCCGCTGGTTCCTCGTCGTCTGCCCGGCGTCGGTGGTCACCAACTGGGTGCGGGAGGTGACGCTGCGCACCGGGCTGGCCGCCCGCAAGGTGCACGGCACCGGGCGCGACCATGCCCTGCGTCAGTGGCGCGCGGAGGGAGGGGTGGCCGTCACGACCTACGCGACCCTGGGCCGGATCTGGGCGGACCTCGACGGTTTCGAGCTCGACGGGCTCGTCGTGGACGAGGCGCACTACGTCAAGAACCCCGGTGCCGCCCGCTCCGAGCGGGTCGGGCGGCTGGCGGCCCGCACGGAGTACGTCGTGCTCCTCTCCGGGACGCCGCTGGAGAACCGGCTGGGCGAGTTCGCCGCGCTCGTGGGCCACCTGCGCCCCGAGCTGCTGGACGGTGAGGAGCGCACGCCGCTGGAGTTCAGCCGGGCGGTCGCGCCGGTCTACCTGCGGCGCAACGCCGAGGACGTGCTGCTGGAGCTGCCCGAGCTGGTCGAGGTGGACGAGTGGCTGGACCTGAGCAGGGCGGACGAGCGGGCCTACAGCGAGGCGGTCGCCCAGGGCAGCTTCATGGCGATGCGCCGCGCGGCCTTCCGGTCCGGCCCGCGGTCGGCCAAGCTGGAGCGGCTGGTGGAGATCGTGGAGGAGGCCGAGGCCAACGGGCGACGGGTGCTCGTCTTCTCCTACTTCCGCGAGGTGCTGCTGCACGTCACCGCCGCGGTGCCGGGCCGGGTCTTCGGGCCGCTGACCGGTTCGGTGCCGCCCGCCCAACGGCAGGCGATGGTCGATGAGTTCTCGGCCGCCGAGGGTGGCGCTGTCCTCGTCGCCCAGATCCAGGCGGGCGGCGTCGGGCTCAACATCCAGGCGGCCTCGGTGGTGGTGATCTGCGAGCCGCAGGTCAAGCCGACCATGGAGTGGCAGGCGGTGGCGCGGGCGCGGCGGATGGGCCAGCTGGAGTCGGTGCAGGTCCACCGGCTGCTCGCCGAGGACAGCGTGGACGAGCGGATGGTGGAGATCCTCTCGGGCAAGAGCGAGATCTTCCACCGGTTCGCGCGGGTGAGCCAGACGGCGCAGGCGGCGCCCGAGGCGGTCGACGTGAGCGAGGCCGACCTGGCCCGGCTGGTCATCACGGCCGAGCGGGAGCGACTCTTCCCGCAGGAGGCTCTGGACCAGCCGCAGGACGCCCCGGCGCCGCTGCCCTGACGAGACCGGCGCCCTCGGGTGCGCCGAAGAGCTCAGGAGCGCAGGACCTTCGCCAGCTCCTTGCCCCGGGCCAGCTCGTCGACGAGCTTGTCCAGGTAGCGGATCTTCTGCATGAGCGGGTCCTCGACCTCCTCGACGCGCACCCCGCAGACCACCCCGGTGATGAGGGAGGCGTCCGGGTTGAGCCGGGCGTCGGCGAAGAAGTCCTCGAAGGTCGTCCCCGCCTCGAGGTGCCGGGCCAGCTCCGACGGGTCGAAGCCGGTCAGCCAGCTGATGACCTCGTCAAGCTCCTCCCGGGTCCGCCCCTTCCGTTCGACCTTGCTGACGTAGAGCGGGTAGACGGAGGCGAAGCTGGTGCTGAAGATGCGGCTCACCGCAGCAGCCTATCGACGGTCCGTCGAGGCCGGCTGCGCACGTGCGGTTGAGACGGGCGCCCACGAGCAGGAGGATCGGGGGATGACCACCAGCACGGAGGACCCCGCCCGCGCCCTGCTCCTCGACGGCTTCGGGCGGATCCCCGAGGGCGTCGAGGCGGTCCTCGACGGGCTGTCCACCGCAGACCTGCGGTGGCGCCCGGACGCCGGCGCCAACCCGGTGGGCTGGCTGCTCTGGCACCTCGCCCGCCAGCAGGACGCCCAGCTGTCCGCCGTCGCCGAGCAGGAGCAGGCGTGGACCGCGCAGGGCTGGAGCGCCCGCTTCGGACTGCCCTACCCGGACGGATCGGTGGGGTTCGGCCAGGACGCGGACGAGGTCGCCGCCTTCGCGGTCGAGGACCCCGGCCTGCTCGTGGGGTATGCCGCCGCCGTCCACGCCCGCACGGTCCGCCTCCTCGAGGGGCTGGCGGCGCAGGACTACGGGCGGGTCGTCGACGAGCGCTGGGACCCGCCGGTCACCCTCGGCGTCCGTGTCTTCTCGGTCCTGGCGGACGCGACCAAGCACCTGGGCCAGGCGGAGTACGTCAAGGGGATGCTCGGCCGGCGCTGAGCACGGCGTGCGCCCGGCGTCCTTTCGGCAGGCGGTCGCCCGCCTGCCTCAGATGCCTCAGAGAGCCTCGACCCGGTCCAGCGCTGCCGCGAGCCGCGCGACCGTGCCGTCCACGTCGGCCAGCTTGTCCAGCCCGAACAGTCCCAGGCGGAAGGTGGAGAAGTCCTCCGGCTCGCCGCACATGAGCGGCACGCCCCCGGCCGCCTGCACCCCGACCTCCACGAACTTCGCCCCCGAGCGCAGGCCCGGGTCGTCGGTGTGGACGACGACCACCCCGGGAGCGCCGTACCCCTCGGCGGCGACCGAGAGGAACCCGCGCCCGGCGAGCAGCGCGCGCACCTTGGTGCCCAGCTCGACCTGCGCCTCCTTCAGGGCCGGCAGGCCGCGCTGCCGGGCCAGGAGCATGAGCTCGGTGTTGTGCACGATCGTGTCGGTCGGAACCGTCGCGTGGTAGGCGTGCTTGCCCTCCGCGTAGCCGTCGGTGATCGTCAGCCACTTCTTCAGGTCGGTGACGAAGCTGCTCGAGGTGGTGGCCCCGATCACCTCCCGCGCCCGCTCCTCGACCATGACGTAAGCGGTGCCCGGCGTGCCGCTCCAGCCCTTCTGCGGGGCGCTGATCAGCACGTCGACGGCGAGGTCCTTCATGTCCACCCACAGCGCACCGGAGGCGATGCAGTCGAGGACGAAGAGGCCGCCGGCCTCGCGGGTGGCCCTGCCCACCTTCCGCACGTAGTCGTCCGGGAGCAGGATGCCCGAGGCGGTCTCGACGTGGGCGGCGAGGACGACCTTCGGGCGCTGCTCGGCGATCGCGGCGAGGACCTCCTCGACCGGGGGCGGCGCCCACGGCGAGGGGTGGGTGTCCTGCGTCGGACGGGCGGTGAGGACGGTCACGTCCTCGGTGATCCCGCCCATCTGCAGGATCTGGGACCAGCGGTAGGAGAAGAACCCGTTGCGCACGACCAGGCAGCGCTCGTCGTTCGCCAGCTGCCGGGCCACCGACTCCATGCCGTAGCTGCCGCCGCCGGGCACGAGCGCCACCGAGTCCGCGTTGTAGGTCGTGCGGAGCACCTCGACCAGCTGCTGCATCACGGCGACGAACCGCTTCGACATGTGGTTGAGGGACAGGTCGCTGAAGACGACCGAGTACTCCAGCAGGCCGTCGGGATCGATGTCGGTACGTGGCAGGTCCATGCCGACACCGTAGCCGGGACGCCGCCTCGGCCGCCCACGCCCACCCTCCGGGCTGCGGGGGTGACGGGCACGTCCTACCGTGGTCGGATGAGCCCGACGGACCACGAGCAGGAGCCCGGCGCGAGGGAGGAGACCGACGTGGTCGTGATCGGCGGGGGGCCGGTGGGCGAGAACGTGGCGCAGTACGCCGTGGAGGGCGGGCTGAGCGCGGTGCTGGTCGAGGGCGAGCTCCTTGGTGGCGAGTGCTCCTACTGGGCGTGCGTGCCGAGCAAGGCACTGCTGCGTCCGGTCACGCTCGTCGGCGCCGGCTCCGACCTGCACGGTATGACGTCCGGCCGCCTCGAGCAGGACGCGCTGCTGGAGCGGCGGGACACCTGGGTGTCCGGCTACGACGACGCCGAGCAGGTGGAGTGGGCGCAGGGCGCCGGCATCACCCTCGTGCGCGGCCACGGCCGGCTGGTGGGGGAGCGTGAGGTGCAGGTCGAGCGCGGTGGCGGGAGCCGGCGGCTCACCGCGCGCCGTGCGGTGGTGATCGCCTCCGGGAGCGAGCCGCTCGTGCCCGAGACCTTCCGCGACGCCCTGCCGTGGGGGTCCCACGACGCGACGGGGCTGAAGGAGGTGCCGGGCACGCTGCTGGTGGTCGGCGGCGGCGTCGTGGCGTGCGAGGCGGCGACCTGGCTGGCGGCCCTGGGAGCGAGGGTGACCATGCTCGTTCGCGGGTCGGCGCTGCTGGGGGGCCAGGAGGCGTTCGTCGGCGAGCTCGTGGCCGGTGCGCTGCGCGACCAGGGCGTGGAGGTGCGGCTCGGCACCGAGGCGAGCTCGTGCCGACGCAAGGACGCCCGGGACACCGGGGTGGGGCGCGTGCACGGAGGTCCGGTCGTCCTGGAGACGGGCGACGGGGAGCTGTCCGCCGACGAGCTGCTGGTGGCGACCGGTCGCCGCCCGCTCCTTCACGACGTCGGCCTGGAGGCGGTCGGACTGTCCCGGGACGACGTCACGCACGGGCGGCTGCCCGACTGGCTGCACGCCATCGGCGACGCGAGCGGGGGCCCGCCGCTGACCCACTGGGGCAAGTACCAGGCCCGTCTGCTCGGGTCGCGGCTGGCCGCCGAGGCGGCCGACCGCCCGGTCGAGCCGGTGCCCGACGACGTCCCCGTGCCGCAGGTGGTGTTCACCGACCCGCAGGTGGCCTCGGTCGGCATGACCGAGGCGGAGGCGCAGGAGGCGGGCCACGACGTGGTGACGAGCGAGGTGCCCTTCGACGCGGCCACCGGCGGTGCGCTGCTGCGCGACCACGTCAGCGGGCGGGCCAAGCTGGTCGTCGACCGCGGCAGCGGGCGCGTCCTGGGCGCGACCTTCGTCGGGCCGGAGGCCGGCGAGCTGCTCCACGCGGCCACCGTGGCGATCGTCGGCAAGCTCCCCGTGCACCTGCTGCGACACGCCGTGCCGAGCTTTCCCACCGCCTCCGAGCTGTGGCTGCGGCTGCTGGAGGACCTGCCGGTGGAGCTGCGCCTCCCGTAGGCCGGTGCACCCACCGCTCGTGCGGACGTAAGAGAATGGGCCGATGAGCGTCAACGGGACCGTGACCAGCCTGGCCGCCGGCGACTACGAGGCGCGGGTGGGCGCCGTCGGCGCGACCCTGCACGGGCTGACCCACCGTGGTCGCGACCTCGTCCTGCCGACCGGCCCGGCGGTGCTGGGGGAGGGTTATCGCGGCCGCACGCTCGTCCCGTGGCCCAACCGGGTGGTCGGGGGCAGGTATGCCGTGGGGGGCCGGGTCCTGGACCTCCCGGTCAACGAGCGGGCCACCGGGGCGGCCCTGCACGGCTACGGCGCCTTCGCCCCGTGGACGGTGGTCGGGTCGTCGGGCGCGGCGGCGACGCTGGAGCTGGACCTGCCGGCGACCTACGGCTACCCGTTCGACGTGGTGTGCCGGGCCCGCTACGTGCTCGACGACCAGGGCCTGATCGTCACCCTCAGCGGCACCAACGAGGGTCGCGACCCGGCGCCGTTCGGGATCGGCACCCATCCCTACCTGACCTGCGGCCGACCGGTCGACGAGTGCACGCTCGTGGTCCCCGCCGGGAGGGTCCTGCTCACCGACGACCGCTCGACCCCCACCCGGCTGGTGCCCGTCGACGGCGACCTCGACCTGCGCGGACCGAGCGTGGTCGGCCCGCGGGTGGTCGACAACGCCTTCACCGACCTGCCGCCGGGGGAGTGGGCCGTCGAGCTTTCCCACCCGGGGGTCGGGGGCGTGCGGTTGTCCAGCGACGCCCCGTGGGTGCAGGTCTTTACGGCGGACCCGCTGGGCAGGCGCGGGGCCGCGGTGGAGCCGATGACCTGCCCGCCGGACGCCTTCAACAGCGACCCGGCCGGGGTGCTCCTCGCGCCGGGCGAGACCAGGACCCTGAGCCTGCGCGTCGGCGCCCTCTGAGCACCGACCCCCTGTTCGGGGCGGCGGGGTGGCGATGAATCATGGGGGCATGACGACCGCGACCGAGGTCTCCCGACCGGCAGCCGCGCCGCAGCGCTGGGACCTGGCCATGCTCGTCCTCGGCGCCCTGTCCGTCGTCGCCGGTGGGCTCGTCGCGGCGGTGACCGCCCCGCTCGGCCTGGCGCACGGGAGCTGGGCGGCGGCCTACCTGGTGCTGGTGTGCGGCGTCGCCTCCGTGGCGGTCGGCGCGGCGCAGACCTGGCTGACCGCGCGCCGCGTCCCGTCCCGCGCCGCCGCCGCGCAGGTCCTGGCCTGGGTCGCCGGCAACGCCGGCGTGCTCGGCGGCACTCTTGCGGGGTCCTCGGCGGTGGTGGTCGTGGGCGGGGTGCTGCTCGTGGTGGCGCTCCTGCTAGCGCTGGTGGCCGTGCTCCGGGTGCGCCACCCGCTGCTCGGCTGGGCCTACCGGGTGGTGCTCGCGGTGGTGGTGGTGAGCGTCCCGGTCGGACTCGTGCTGAGCATCACCCGCAACGCCTGAGCGGGCTGCGGCCCGGCGACATCCGCGAGGACCGGGACCGAGCCGGCCGAGAGGTCTGCAGACCCGCCTCAGGTCGCCGGCGGCTGCTCGCCGTTCTCCTCCGGCTCCCACAGCATGCTGACCGGCTCGCCGCCCAGGGCCTCGGCGAAGGAGGAGATCTCCTGCTCGGAGCGGTCCTCCCAGGTGTTGGCGACGTTGCCGCGCCGCAGGTAGCGGGCACCCGGCGCCGGGGCCTCGAGGAACCCGTCGCGCAGCAGGACGGTGCGGTGGTCCCGGGAGTGGTGGCCGTAGGCGCCCAGCCGCACGCGCGTGCGGTCGTCGTCGGGCTCCAGGCGCAGCGTGAACACACCCCGCGAGAGGTGCTCGGAGAAGTCGTGCATCCCGTCCATGCCCAGCACGAGCGCGCACCCGCTGCTGCGCGGCCACTGCTGGAGGTCGAGCCGACCGAAGCGTGGGTCGAGGGCGGTGACCCAGTCCTCGTCCCAGGTCGCGAACTCGTCCACGATGAGCAGCGCCGGCATCCGCTCGGTGATCGCCCTGCCCGTCGCCTCGGGTGCGGCGTTGCCGCCGAGGACGCGCAGGTCGAGCACGCGTAGCCGGTCGTCCACCCAGGCGTCGTGGGTCGAGGTGGACAGCAGGGCGTCCGGCGGCAGGCCGAGGCCACCGGCGCCGACCGCCAGCCACAGCTCGTCGGTCGTGCGTGCCCGCGAGCAGATCACCGTCGGGTAGCCCTCGCCCGCGGCCCAGGCGGCCATCCGCGCCAGCACCTGCAGGCGCAGCTCGCTGGGGCCGCGCACCACGGTGGACCGCGACGACGGGATCCCGCCCGAGATGGCGTCCAGGGAGGGCCAGCCGGTCCCGATGCGCGGCACGAGTCCGAGCATGCGCTCCCTCAGCTCGCTGATGCTCGGCCGTTCGTCGTCCTGCTCTGCGCCCTGCTGGCCCGCCATCACCGCAGTGTGCCAGGCACGCCTGACAGCCCCTGCCCGTGCGCGTCCCTTGCGCCTGCCGCCGCAGGCTCAGGACCGGGGCAGGTGGGAAGGGAAGGCCGTCAGCATCGAGGCCGCCGCCCCGAGAACAGCGTCGTCGAGGCCGCCGGGCCCCACCGCATAGCTCGGGGTGGTCGCCCCCCGGCGGTCCGTCCCGGCGCGCCGAGGACCGGTGGTGAGGACCTGGGCGAGGCTGTCCACCCGGGCGTCGAACAGGCCGAGCGTGACGGCCTCCTCGGTGCCCACGACGTGCCGGCCGTGCACCAGCCTCTCGGTCTGTGCTGGCCCGACGAGCTGCTCCAGCCGGGACCGCGTGAAGCCGTCCAGCGCCATCCCGTGCTGGCCGAAGGGAAAGACCAGCGAGGGTGCGCCGACGGCGACGCGGCGGTCGCAGGCGGCCATGATCTCCACCCCGCCGCCCGCGGCGCCGCCCTCGACGACGGCGACCACCTCACGCTCCAGCAGGTGGAGGGCGAGCAGGCTGCGGACCACCGCGTGCACGAACTCGACCGCGTGCTCCGGTGCGGTGCGTGCGTGCCGCAGGGCGTCCAGGTCGGCCCCGGAGCAGAAGTAGCCGCCGGTGCCCACGACGTACAGGGGAGCAGCGCCCGGGGGCAGGTCGCGGACGAGGGCGCCGAGCTGGCGCCACATGGACAGGGAGAGCGCGTTGCGGCGCGCCGGGTGGTCAAGGACGAGGGTCTCACCGAGCTCCGTGCGTTCGACGCGGACCGTCCCGGTGTCCGTCGCGGGGCCGGGCACCGGGGGTCAGCCGACGCGCAGGTCGGGATCGGTCGTGCGCCGCACGCGCACCTCGCACGCGCCGATCGGGGCACCGTCGCAGCAGGGCTCGACGTAGCGGCAGCGGGGACAGCGGTTGTGCGCGTGCTCGGCATACATCTGTGTGCCGCAGTAGGGGCAGGGGAGCTCCAGTGCCATGGGTCGAGTGTCCCGCACCGGGCGCACGACGGCACGAGGGACGCGCCGGTGCCCCCGGGGAGAGGGCGGGCAGCGGCTACAGCACCCGCCGGATGGCGTCCTCGAAGTGTTCCATGTGCTCGAGCATGAGGCGTGCCGCCAGGTCCTCGTCGCCGGTGGCGACGGCGTCGATCAGGCGCACGTGCTCGGCGACGTGGCTGCTGACGTCCTCCAGCCGCCGCACCGCGGCCGACCAGATCCGCATCGCCAGGAAGAGGAAGTGCGTGAGCGAGCTCTCCAGGTGGCTGTTGCGGGCCAGCGCGTAGATCGTGGTGTGGACCTGGACGTCCATCTCCATGTGCCGGCGCGGCGTGCTGGTCCGGTCCAGGGCCAGCAGCGCGGTGCGGATCGCCTCCAGGTCCTCGCGTCCGGACCGGTCGGCCAGCCGGGCGGCGCGGCGGGCCGCCAGCGGCTCCAGCGCCTGCCGCACCTCGCTGATCTCGGCCAGCGCCGTCGGGTCCACGCGGGTGGCGAAGGTGCCCCGCCGGGCGAACGTCACCAGGAAGTGCTCGGTCTCCAGCCGCTTGATCGCCTCGCGCAGCGGGGTCCGGCCGACCTGGAGCTCGGCGGCGAGAGCCTGCTCGTTCAGCGGTTCCCCGGGCGTGATGTCGAGCATCACCAGACGCTCGCGCAGCTGCAGGTAGGCCTGCTGCGCCATCGACAGGTCGGGACGTGCGGCGGTGGCGCTGAGGGTGTCGGGACCCAACGGTGTCCTCCTCCTGCTCCGGTCCCGACGACGCGCTGGGCGAGGGCGGGAGTTGACAAAGGCTCGTACCTGCCACACACTACCCGACATCTCATATATCAGTTGTCGATGAAGAGAGGCGCCAAGATGACACTCGCTGCGGACGTGAGTCTCGCGACCGACCTGGCCACCCTGGACCCGGAGATCGCCGAGGCGATCGGGCTGGAGGCCGACCGCCAGGAACAGACCCTGGAGATGATCGCCTCGGAGAACTTCGCGCCGGTCGCGGTGCTGCAGGCCCAGGGCTCGGTCCTGACCAACAAGTACGCGGAGGGCTACCCGGGGCGCCGCTACTACGGCGGCTGCGAGCACGTCGACGTCGTCGAGCAGCTCGCCATCGACCGCGCCAAGGCGCTCTTCGGTGCCGAGCACGCCAACGTGCAGCCGCACTCCGGCGCCCAGGCCAATGCCGCCGCGCTCTCCACGCTCCTCCAGCCGGGCGACACCTTCATGGGCCTGTCCCTGGACCACGGCGGCCACCTGACCCACGGCATGAAGCTCAACTTCTCGGGCAAGCTCTACAACCCGGTGCCCTACGGCGTCGACCCGCAGACCCACCTGCTGGACATGGACGAGGTCGCCCGGATCGCCCGCGAGTCCAGGCCGAAGGCGATCGTCGCCGGGTGGTCGGCCTTCCCCCGGCAGCTGGACTTCGCCCGCTTCCGGCAGATCGCCGACGAGGTCGGCGCCACGCTGATGGTGGATATGGCCCACTTCGCCGGCCTCGTGGCCGCCGGTCTGCACCCGAGCCCCGTGCCCTACGCCGACGTGGTCACCACGACCACGCACAAGACCCTCGGCGGCCCCCGCGGCGGCATCATCCTGTGCCGCGAGGAGCTGGCCAGGAAGATCAACAGCGCGGTCTTCCCGGGCCAGCAGGGCGGCCCGCTGGAGCACGTCATCGCGGGCAAGGCGGTCGCGCTGAAGCTGGCGGGCACCGAGCAGTTCGTGGACCGCGCCCGCCGGACCCTCGACGGGGCCCAGGCCCTGGCCGAGCGCCTGCTCGCCGACGATGTCGCGGCCACCGGGGTCAGCCTGGTCTCCGGCGGCACCGACGTCCACCTGGTCCTGGTGGACCTGCGCGACAGCGAGCTCGACGGACGGGTCGGGGAGGACCGGCTCCACGAGGTCGGCATCACGATCAACCGCAACACCGTGCCCTTCGACCCCCGCCCGCCGATGGTCTCCTCCGGCCTGCGGATCGGCACCCCGGCGCTGGCCACCCGCGGCTTCGACCGGCCGGCCTTCGAGGAGGTCGCCGACGTCATCGCCCAGACGTTGCTCCACGACGACGCCGACACGCTCGGCGAACAGCGCCGGCGCACCCGCGCACTCGCGGACCGCTTCCCCCTCTACCCCACCCTCACGGACGGTCTGTCATGAGCTTCGACCCCCGGGCACTGCCCGAGCACCCCGACTTCCTCTGGGCCAACCCCGAGCCGAAGAGCTCCTACGACGTCGTCATCGTCGGCGGTGGTGGGCACGGGCTCGCGACCGCCTACTACCTGGCCGCGCGGCACGGCATCACCAACGTGGCCGTGGTCGAGCGCGGCTGGCTCGGCGGCGGCAACATGGCCCGCAACACCACGATCATCCGCTCCAACTACCTGTGGGACGAGTCCTCGGCCATGTACGAGGCGGCGCTGAAGCTCTGGGAGGGGATGGAGGAGGAGCTGGGCTACGACGTCTTCTTCTCCCAGCGCGGCGTGCTCAACCTGGCGCACAGCCTGCAGGACGTGCGCGAGTCGGTCCGCCGCGTCGAGGCCAACCGGCTCAACGGCGTGGACGCGGAGTTCCTCGACGCCGACGGCGTCCGGGAGGTCTGCCCGATCGTCAACACCGACAACCTGCGCTACCCGGTGCTCGGTGCGACCTACCAGCCACGCGCCGGGATCGCCAAGCACGACTGGGTCGCGTGGGCCTACGCCCGCCGCGCCGCCGAGCTCGGCGTCGACCTGATCCAGGACTGCGAGGTCACCGGGTTCGTCAAGGACGGCAACCGGGTCGTCGGCGTGGAGACCACGCAGGGCCGGATCAACGCCGGTCGGGTCGCCCTGTGCGTGGCCGGCAGCACCTCCCCGCTGGCCGAGCTGGCCGGCATCGAGGTGCCCATCCAGTCCCACCCCCTCCAGGCGCTGGTCTCCGAGCTGTTCGAGCCGGTGCACCCCACGGTCGTGATGTCCAACCACATCCACGTCTACGTCTCCCAGGCGCACAAGGGCGAGCTGGTCATGGGTGCCGGGGTGGACCAGTACACCGGCTACGGCCAGCGGGGCTCCTTCCACGTCATCGAGGAGCAGATGGCCGCGGCGGTCGAGCTGTTCCCGATCTTCGCCCGGGCCCACGTCCTGCGCACCTGGGGCGGCATCGTCGACGTGACCATGGACGCCAGCCCGATCATGGGCACCACCCCGGTGGACGACCTGTTCGTCAACGCCGGCTGGGGGACCGGCGGCTTCAAGGCAGTCCCGGCCGCCGGGCTGGCCTACGCCCACACCCTGGCCACCGGTGAGCCGCACGAGCTCAACGCACCCTTCAGCCTCGAGCGCTTCGAGACCGGCGCTCTCATCGACGAGCACGGCGCCGCCGCGGTCGCCCACTGACGAGGAGTCACCCCATGCTCATCCTCACCTGCCCCCACTGCGGACCCCGCCACGAGCAGGAGTTCCACTACGGCCGCCAGGCCCACGTGGCCTACCCCGACGACCCGTCCGCGCTGTCCGACGCGCAGTGGGCGCGCTACCTGTTCCACCGCGCCAACCCCCGCGGCCCCCACGCAGAGCGCTGGGTGCACAGCGCCGGGTGCCGCAAGTGGTTCAACGTCGTGCGCGACACCCTCACCAACGAGATCTCCGCGGTCTACCCGGCAGGCGCGCAGCCGCCCGCCGAGCACGCCGACCTCGTTCCCGCGCCGGTCGTCCCCGACGTCCCGGCCAGCACCACCACCGAGCAGACGAAGGAGGCCTGAGATGGCCCAGTCACCGAGCCGCACCGCCGAGGGCGGCGTGGTCGAGCGCAGCAGCACGCTGACCATCACCGTCGACGGCCAGCAGCTGGCGGCCCACCCGGGAGACACCGTCGCCTCCGCCCTGCTGGCGTCCGGCCGTGTGCGCGTGGGCGACTCGATCTACCGGGGCCGCCCGCGCGGCGTGCTCACCGCCGACGCCGACGAGCCCAACGCCTTCGTCCGGGTCCACGGTGCCGGCGGCGGGACGCACGAGTCGATGCTGCCCGCCACCCAGGTCGAGGTGCGCGACGGGCTGGAGGTCACCTTCGAGGACGGCATCGGCGTGCTCGACCCGACCCCGGACACCGCCCTCTACGACGCCGTCAACGTGCACTGCGACGTCCTGGTCGTCGGTGCCGGGCCGACCGGTCTGTCGGCCGCCCTGGCGGCCGCGGCGACCGGCGCCCGCGTGGTCCTGGCCGAGCGCGAGCCGCTGCTCGGCGGCCGGCTGCTCTCGCACCCCGGCGAGCAGGTCGAGGGCGTCCCCGCCCCGGCGTGGGTCGGCCAGGCGCAGGAAGAGCTCGCGGCGGCCGGGGTGAGCGTGCTCACCCGGACCACCGTCGTCGGCTCCTACGACAGCAACTACCTGCTCGCGCTGGAACGGCGCACCGACCACCTCGACCCGGCCACGGTGCCGGCCGGCATCTCCCGCCAGCGGGTATGGCGCATCACCGCCGGTCGGGTGGTCCTCGCCACCGGCGCCACCGAGCGCCCCCTCGTCCTGGCCGGCAACGACCTACCAGGAGTCATGCTCGCCTCGGCGGTCTCGACCTACCTGGGCCGCTTCGGCGTGCTCCCCGGGCAGCAGGCCGTCGTGGCCACCACCAACGACAGCGCCTACGCGACCGCCCGGGAGCTGGCGCACGCCGGTGCCGAGGTGCGCGTCGTCGACGCGCGGGCCACGGCCAGCGAGGTGGCGGCGGCGGCGCAGAGCGAGGGTCTGGAGGTCCTGCTCAGCCACGTGGTCGTGCAGGTCGAGGGCGATGAGCGCGTCGCCTCGGTCGTCGTGGCGCCGCTGGGCGAGGACGGCGAGCCGTCCGGGTCCACAAAGACGCTGCCGGCCGACCTGCTCGCCGTCTCGGGCGGCTGGTCCCCGACCGTGCACCTGCACTCCCAGCGCCGTGGCGCGACCACCTGGGTCAGCGACCTGGGCGGCTTCGTCGCGGTGCCGGACGTCCGAGACCAGGCCCCGGCAGGTGCTCTCCGGGGGACCTACGCCACCGACCTGTGCATCCAGGAGGGTGCCGGGGCGGGGCGCTGGGCAGCCGGCGGCCAGGAGCCCGTCGG
The DNA here is from genome assembly GCF_003351765.1 of Ornithinimicrobium avium. Taxonomy (NCBI): domain Bacteria; kingdom Bacillati; phylum Actinomycetota; class Actinomycetes; order Micrococcales; family Ornithinimicrobiaceae; genus Ornithinimicrobium; species Ornithinimicrobium avium. Next base: position 858,381 of record NZ_CP031229.1, on the reverse strand, counting down.
CGACGGCGTGGGCGAGGCCGCGCGGCAGCAGGCGTGCGGCCCGGTCCGCGAGCTGTGGGCCGTGGCGTCCCCGGACGGGTCCTGGGACACCCACTTCCTCGACCTGCACCGGGACAACACCGTCGCCGACGTGCTCCGGTCGCTGGGCGCCGGTATGCGCAACATCGAGCACGTCAAGCGCTACACCTCGATCGGGACCGGTGCCGAGCAGGGCAAGACCGGCAACGTGGTCACCAGCGGCCTGGTCGCCAGGCTGCTCGCCCACGACGGAGCCGAGGGCGTGCAGGGCCTGGGCCGGCCGACCGGTCCCGGCGACATCGGCACCACCACCTACCGTGCTCCCTACACGCCGGTCGCCTTCGCGGCCCTCGCCGGCCGGCACCGCGGCGACCTCCTCGACGCAGCCCGGCACACCGCGGTCCACCCCTGGCACGTGCAGCAGGGTGCGCTCTTCGAGGACGTGGGTCAGTGGAAGCGGCCCTGGTACTACCCGCAGGACGGTGAGGACCTCCACGCCGCGGTCGCGCGCGAGTGCCGCGCGGTGCGGGAGAACGTCGGCTTCATGGACGCCTCCACCCTGGGCAAGATCGAGATCCGCGGTGCCGACGCCGCCGAGTTCATCAACCGCCTCTACACCAACGCCTTCCTGCAGCTGCCGGTGGGCAAGGGTCGCTACGGCATGATGTGCAGCGCCGACGGCATGGTCTTCGACGACGGTGTCACGCTACGGCTGGCCGAGGACCGGTTCTTCATGACGACCACCACCGGCGGCGCCGCGAAGGTGCTGGACTGGTTGGAGGAGTGGAGCCAGACCGAGTGGCCCGAGCTCGACGTCACCTGCACCTCGGTGACCGAGCAGTGGACGACGATCGCCGTGGCCGGGCCCCGGTCCCGCGACGTGGTCGCCCGGGTGGCCCCGGACCTCGACGTGTCCAAGGAGGGCTTCGGCTTCATGGAGCTGCGCCACACCACCCTGGCCGACGGGATCGACGCCCGCATCTGCCGGATCACCTTCTCCGGCGAGCTGGCCTTCGAGATCAACGTGCCCAGCTGGTACGGCCTGGCGACCTGGGAGCTGGTCGCCGCGGCCGGGGCCGACCTGGGCATCACGCCCTACGGCACCGAGACCATGCACGTGCTGCGGGCGGAGAAGGCCTTCCCGATCGTGGGGCACGACACCGACGGCACCGTCACGCCGCAGGACCTGGGCATGGGCTGGATCGTGTCCAAGAAGAAGAAGGACTTCGTCGGTATGCGGTCCCACCAGCGGCTCTCGCACGCCGACGCGGACCGCAAGCAGTGGGTCAGCGTGCACGCCGTGGACGGTTCGACCTTCCTGCCCGAGGGCACCCAGCTGGTCGAGGCGGGCACCCCGCTCACCCCTGCGGAGGGTCCGGTGCCGATGGTCGGCTGGGTCACCTCCAGCTATCACAGCCAGGCGCTGGGTCGTCCCTTCGCGCTGGCGCTGGTCAAGAGCGGGCAGGACCGGGTCGGTGAGCGCATCAGCGCCGTCGTCGCCGGCGCACCCGTCGAGTGCGAGATCGCCGACACGGTGGTCTACGACAAGGAAGGAGCTCGCCGCGATGGCTGAGACCACGAAACAGGACGCGGGCGCCGCCGGCCCGGGCGTGGCGCAGCTGCGGCGCAGCCCGGCCCAGGGGCTGGCCCAGGACATGACCGCCGGGTCCACCGCTCAGGTGGCGCTGCGCGAGGTGCCGTTCGCCGTGATGACGGCCCTGCGCGCCGAGCCGGGCAGTGCTGCGGCGCGGCGGGTGGAGGAGGCGCTCGGCTGCCCGCTGCCCACCGCCGCCGGCGAGGTCACGTCCGCGGGAGAGCGGCACGTGCTCTGGATCGCGCCCGATGAGTTCCTCACCTGGAGCCCGGACGGGACCCTCGACCCGGTGGCCGCGGGCGAGGAGCTCGCGGACCGGGTCGGCACCGACCGCGGCCAGGCAGTGGACGTCAGCAGCAACCGCACCACGCTGGAGCTCAGCGGCCCGTGGGCCGCGTCGGTGCTGGCCAAGAGCTGCACGATGGACCTGCACACCTCGGCCTGGCCGGCAGGCCGCGCCTTCGCCACCACGGTCGGGCGGGTCCCGGCGGTGGTGTGGCGGGTCGAGGAGGACACCTTCCGGGTGCTGCCCCGGTCGTCCTTCGCCGAGCACCTGGTCCGCTGGCTGCTCGACGGGATGCAGGAGTTCTCCGACCCCGCCGCCCGGCCGCTGTGGCGCTGAGCACGACCTGACCCAGCAGCCCCGCGCCGCTCGACGCCGTCAGCCGGCGCCGAGCGGCGCCGCCGTCTCCGTCTCCTGGACGGTGTCCCCGACGCCGTCGTGGCCCTCACGCCGGTACCCCAGTGCCGCGCTGACGGCTTGCGCCGCCCAGAGGCAGTCGTCCACCAGGGTGGCCAGCGCCGCCTGGTCGACGCGGTAGCGCGGCGCCGCGACGAGCACCGCGGCGACCGTCTCCCCGCGGTGGTCCAGGACGGGGGCGCTGACCCCCACCTCGGCAGGGTCGGTCAGTCCGTCGTTGACGAAGACCCCGTCCCTGCGCACCTGCTCCAGCGTCGCGTGCACCTCGGCCGGCGAGCCGTGCCCCTGCAGTCGCAGCAGGCCACGCCCGAGCATCTCGTCGACCGCGCGGGGGGGCCGGTGGGCCAGCAGGGCCAGGACCGAGGAGCTGGCCGTGGTCCGGTAGACGGTGCCGATGGCGGTGGTGTGCTTGATCGTCCGGGAGCTGGGCACCTGCTCCACGCACAGGGCCTGGTCTTCGGACCACACCATGAGCGAGGAGGACTCGTGGGTGCGGGCCTCCAGCTCCACGAGGACCGGGTAGGCGGTGCGTCGCACGTCCAGGTCCGCCAGGAGGGTCCCGGCCACCGACAGCAGACCCAGACCGAGGCTGTAGCGACGGGTCACCGGATCACGTTCGACGAGCCGTTCCAGCTCGAGAGTGCTCATCAGCCGTGAGACAGAGCTCTTGTGCAGGCCGGTCTGCTCGGCGATCTCGACGACGCCCAGATGGCGGTGCTCGCTGTCGAAGCAGCGCAGCACCGCCATCATGGTCGAGATGGCCGACCCTGACCGAGGATCGTTCCTGGCTGGGCTCACACCTGTCCTCCTCGTCTGGGAGCGGGCCCCCGTTGTGCCGGGCGGATGCCCGCGGGGGCAGGGTCGGGGCGTCGGTCGGCGTGTCAGGTGGCCCTGAGCGCCTCCTTGCTCGTCTCCCGTGCCACGAGCACCGCGATGCCCGAGACCACAGCTGCCGCCGAGAGGTAGAAGGCGGGCGCCAGGACGCTGCCGGTGACGCCGATGAGCCAGGTGGCCACGAAGGGTGCGGTGCCGCCGAAGAGGGCGTTGCTGAGGTTGAAGCTCACCGCGAACCCGCTGTAGCGCACGTTCGTCGGGAAGAGCTCGGCCAGGAACGAGGGCAGCGTCCCGTCGTTCAACGACAGCATCCCACCGAGCACGACCTGGATGAGCACGACCAGCAGGAAGGTGTCGGGGTCGAGCAGGAGGAAGGCCGGCACGGTGAACACGACGAAGAGCGCGGAGGCGGTCAGCAGGATCGGGCGACGGCCGAAACGGTCGGACAGGGCACCGGTGCCGAAGATGAAACCGATGTAGGTCACCAGGGCAGCCGTGGTCGCCAGGAACGACTGGGTCTCGCCGACGCCGAGCTCCCTGGACAGGTAGGTCGGCATGTAGCTGAGGATCACGTAGAACCCGACGGCGTTGAGCAGGACGGCCCCCGAGGCGATGACGCCGGTGCGCCAGTGCTTGACGAGCAGCTGCTTGGTCGGCGCCTCCACGGCCACGTCCTGGGCGACGAGCTTGCGGAACTCCGGCGTGTCCTCCAGGCGGGTGCGGATGTAGTGCCCGATGAAGCCCAGCGGCCCGGCGAGCAGGAAGGGCACCCGCCATCCCCAGCTGTCGATCTGCGGACCGGTCAGCACCGCATACATCAACGTGACGAGGAGCGACCCGAAGAGCAGGCCCGCGGCGGTGCTGGCGGGCACGACCGCGGCGTACATGCCGCGCTTGCTGGGCGGCGCGTACTCCACCAGGAACGCGGAGGCTCCGGCATACTCGCCGGAGGCGGAGAAGCCCTGGATCACCCTGAACACGAGCAGGAGGATCGGGGCCGCGACGCCGATCGTGGCCGCTCCGGGGATGAGGGCGATGCAGAACGTCGCGGCAGCCATCAGCAGGATCGACCAGGCCAGCGCGTTCTTGCGCCCGACCCGGTCACCCAGACCGCCCCAGAAGAAGCCGCCGAGGGGACGGACGAGGAACGACACCGCGAACAGCGCGAACGTCTGGAGCAGGGCGTGCTCGCTCTCGGGGAAGAACACCCTGGCGATGACGACCGCCAGGTAGCCGTAGACCGCGTAGTCGAACCACTCGGTGAAGTTGCCGATGAAGCTTGCCGCGATGACCTTGCGGCGGGTCGCCCTCGTGGCGCCGCTGCCCTCGTTGAGGCGCGGCTGCCCGCTGAGCGAGTGCGCGTGGTCGGTGGAGTCCATGGTGGGCCTTTCGATCTCGGTCTGGTGCTTTCGGGGCACCGCGCCGGGTGCGCGGGGGCCGCTGCGATGGAAGCCGTGCTCCTACAGGGACAGTTCTCTGCGTAGGTCGGCGGCGAGGTCGCGTACGACCTGGTCGTGGAGCATCCGCCCGTGCTCGGCGGTGGAGCCCGTCGGCGGCGACAGGCACCCCGACTCCGGCGTGCGTCCCGGCACGACCGGCAGCCGGTCGAACCTCGGCAGCTGCGCCGGTGGATGGTCGACCGCGCGGTCCAGCTGGACCAGGTCCGGCTCGAGGTGGAGCATCAGCGAGGTCTCCAGGACGCCGCCGTGCTCGACGTCCCAGCCGGGGAAGGCGTCCCCGTAGACCGCGTCGAGGCTCTCCTGGGAGACGTAGTCCCAGTAGGACAGCAGCAGCACGCACCGCTCGTCGTCCGTGCCGACGCCGTGGTCCCGGAGCGCCAGATCGATGCCCTCGTAGAGGAACTGGTAGTTCTCGTAGTGCCCGTTGAGCACCACGACGTAGGTCACCCCCTGCCGCAGGAGGGACCCGACGACGTCGCGCGCCAGCTGGACGAGCGTGCCGGCGTCCAGGCTGGTGGTCCCCGTCAGGTGGTCGCCGCCGCCGGACTTCTGCTGCGACTTGTAGCCGAACGTGAACGCCGGGGCCACCAGGGCACCGACCTCGCGGGCCACCGCCGCGGCCAGGTGGCCGGACAGCATCCCGTCGGTGCCCATCGGCAGGTGCGGACCGTGCTGCTCGAGCGCCCCGGTGGGCAGGATCACCGCACGACGGCCCGCTGCCAACCACTCCCTGAAGCGGTGGGCGTCGGTGCGCGAGAGCTGGACCTCGCTCATCCTTCCTGCTCCTGCGGGACGAGGTTCTGCGCGATCAGGTCGTCGTCGCCGGGCCTGCTGCGGGGGTCGTTGACCTCCTTCTCCAGCCGCTTGACGGCCTTGTCGCGCTGGCGGAGCCGGCGCACGAGGTTGGCGAACATCAGGAGCAGGACGAAGGAGAAGGGGAAGGCGCCGATGATCGTGCCGGTCTGCACGGTGTCCACGACGGCGGTGCCGCCGATCGAGAGCAGGATGACCGCCACCGCCGCGATGCTCACCACGAGCACGACGCGGAACCAGGGTCCGCTCTGCTTGGGTGCCGAGACGAACTCCGCCAGGGCGTGCGTGCCGGCGTCCAGGCTGGTCACGTAGTAGGTGGCGACCAGGACCGTCGCGACGACGAGCAGCAGGCCGCCCATCCACGGGATCATGTCGAGCATCGAGAACAGCCCGCTGGAGGTGTCGGCGGCCACGTCCGCGGAGATCGACCCGTTGGTCTGGTCGTCGTACTTCAGCGCGGCGGCCCCGACCACGGCGACCCAGATCATGACGATCAGGGACGGGATGACGGTGACGCCGATGACGAACTCGCGGATGGTGCGACCCCGGGAGATGCGGGCGATGAAGCCGGCCACGAACGGGGAGAAGGCGATGACCCAGCACCAGATGAAGACGGTCCACCAGCCGTTCCACGAGTCCTGCCAGGTGCTCAGGGCGTTCGCGGCGATGGGCGCATCGGTCCAGAAGCTCATCGGCACGTAGTACTGCACGAAGCTGCCGAAGGTCTGGACCATGGTGGAGACGATGAAGATGGTGGGGCCGAAGACGAGCACGCCCACGACCAGCACGATGCTCAGGATCGAGTTCGTCTCGCTGACGCGCTTCATGCCCTTGTTGACGCCGAGGAAGGCGGAGATGCCGGCGAACAGGCCCAGTGCGACGATGACGCCGAACCAGACGACGGGGGAGGACTCCAGCGGGGTGAACGAGGTCAGCCCGGAGGTGAACTGCAGCGACGCGAAGCCGAAGCTGGTCGCCAGTCCCAGGACGGTCGCGATGATCGCCAGGAGCTCGATGACCACACCGGCCGGGCGCTGGATGCGGAACGGCAGGATGTCGACCGTCGCCTCGCGGAAGGTCAGCGTCTTGCCCAGGTTGTGGTGGGAGTAGGCCAGGCACACGGCCACGGCGCAGTACATCGCCCAGGCCGTCAGGCCCCAGTGGAAGTAGGTCCAGACCATGCCTGCCTCGGGCAGCCAGTCGCCCGCCGGGACGACAGGTGCACCCTCGCGCAGCATGACCGGCTCGGCGACGGACCAGAAGATCAGGCCGATGCCCTGGCCGCACGCGAAGAGCATGGAGTACCACGCGAAGCGGCCGTGGACCGGTTTGGTCTTGGGTCCGCCGAGCCGCACGGAGCCGACCTTGCTCACGGACAGCCAGACGCACAGCGCCACGGCGATGACCGAGTACAGGACGAAGAACCAGGTGAAGCCGGAGGTCACCCAGGTCCGCATGCTGCCGATGACGCGGGCGGCCCCGTCGGGGTCGGCGATGACGGCGATGATCGCCGCCAGGATGAGCAGCGGCGGCACGACCTGGATGATCGTCCGGTCCAGCTGGGCGATCTGCGCGCCCCGGAAGCGGGGGAGCGCGACTCGCGCCCGCTCCCGCCTGGGGCCGGGACGCCCTGCCGGCGACGGCTCGCCGCCGGCAGGCTCCTGGACGAGCGTGGATACCTCTGTCGAGGAGGGTGTGGTCTGGTCCGGGCGCAGGTCGCGCTCCTGGACGGGCTCGCGTCCGGTCATGGCGCTCCTCAGGCCTCGATGATGTTGTGCTCGGGGCCGTACGGGAACTTGGTGATGTTCTCCGCTCCGTCCTCGTGCACGACGAGGATGTCGTGCTCGCGGTAGCCGCCGGCGCCCGGCTCGCCCTCGGGGACGGTGATCATCGGCTCCATCGAGACGACCATGCCCGGCTCGAGGACCGTGTCGATGTCCTCGCGCAGCTCCAGGCCGGCCTCGCGGCCGTAGTAGTGCGAGAGCACCCCGAAGGAGTGGCCGTAGCCGAAGGTGCGGTTGGGAAGCAGGCCGTGGCCGACGAAGATCTTGTTGAGCTCGGCGGCGATGTCCTTGCAGACCGCACCGGGCTTGATCAGCTCCAGGCCCGCCTCGTGGACCTCCACGTTGGCCTTCCACAGCTCCAGCGAGCGCTTGTCCGGCTCGCCCAGGAAGAGGGTGCGCTCCAGGGCGGTGTAGTAGCCGGAGGTCATGGGGAAGCAGTTGAGCGAGAGGATGTCGCCCTTGACCAGCTTGCGGGTGGTGGCCCAGTTGTGGGCGCCGTCGGTGTTGATGCCGGACTGGAACCACACCCAGGTGTCGCGCACCTCGCGGTGGGGGAAGGTGCGGGCGATCTCGTGGGTCATCGCCTCGACGCCCACGAGGGCGACCTCGTACTCCATGATGCCCTCGCGGATGGCGCCGCGGATGGCCTCGCCGCCCAGGTCGCCGATGCGCGCACCGTGCTTGATGACCTCGATCTCCTCGGCGGACTTGATCATCCGCTGGCGCATGGCGTCCTGGGAGACGTCGACCAGCTCGGCACCCAGCGCCTCCTGGAGCTGCTGGCGCTGCATGACGGGCAGGCTGTCGTCCTCGACGCCCACCCGGCGGGTGGTGACCCCGCGCTGGCGCAGGCCCTCGGTGATGCCGTAGTAGAAGTTGTCACGCTTCCAGTCGGTGTAGACGATGTTCTCGCCGTAGGAGGTGCGCCACGGCATGCCCGCGTCGATGTTCGCGGTGACGGTGAAGGTGTCGTCGGGGGTGACGACCATGGCGTAGGAGCGCCCGAAGTAGGTGAAGAGGAAGTCCGAGTAGTACTTGATCCCCTGGTAGCTGGTCAGCACGGTGGCGTCCAGCTCCTTGTCGGCCATGATCTGGCGCAGACCGGACAGGCGGCGCTCGAACTCGGCGTCGGAGAAGGTCAGCTGCTGCTTCTCGCCGTTGTGCAGGACCTTGAGGCGCTCGAGCTCGGTGACCGAGGAGACGGGGTTGGTGGTCATGGGAAGACCCTTTCGACGACGGTGGCGGAGTTGCTAAAAGGACAACTGCGTTGCAACCATAGCGACGACCCGCGCACCCGTCAAGGGTTCTGACCAGTTCCCTCCGAAACCGGTCGGTACCGGCCCCGGACGCAGCGCGCCGCCGTCCGCGCGGGTGCGCGGACGGCGGCGTGGTGCAGGTGGTGCTAGGCCGGGCGCTGGTCGGCCAGGTCCTGGCCGTCGGCGGTGCGCGGCGACTCGTCGATCGCCTCCGCGGTCGCCGTCGGCTCGGGGACGCGATCCGTCCGCGGGTCGAGGTGGATCCCCGCGATCATGCACCGCACCGACCCGCCGGCGAGCTCGATGGTGGGGATGTCGACCGCGACGATCTCGCAGGAGGCCTCGATGGCCTCCACCTGGTCCGGGCGCAGGCTGCGGCGGGCCCGTCCGGACATCGCCATGACGTAACGCTTGCGCCCCTCCGGGGTCCGTCCGCGCAGCTCGACGGCGTTGCCGGCGAACTCGCGCACCTGCTGCTCGGTCAGCTCCACCACCCTGCGGCCGTTGATCGAGAGCCGCTGGCGCACCTGCTCGCGGCGCGCCTCGTCCCGGATCAGCTCCAGAGCCACGAGGGCCACGTCGGTGCCGACGCAGGCCATGACGTTGGTGTGGTAGACGGGCACGCCCTCGGAGTCGACAGCCTCGAAGGCCATCGGCTCGTAGTTGAAGTCGGTGCAGAAGCGCTCGAGCACGTGCGTGTCGGCCCGGTGGCTCACGGCGGTGTACGCGACCCGCGAGACGTGGTCGAGGACCATCGCACCGGTGCCCTCCAGGAAGATGCCGTCCGGCTCCAGCCCGGAGTAGTCGACGATCGCCTGCACCCGGTAGGTGGACTTGAGCATCTCCAGGACGTCGGTGCGGCGCTCGTGCCGCCGGTTGGAGGCGTACATCGGATAGACCGCCACGTAGCCGCCCGCGTGCGTCGACAGCCAGTTGTTGGGGAAGACGCTGTCGGGGCGGGTGTGGTCGTCGTCGGCGAAGACGTGGACGGTGACGCCGACGTCGCGCAGCGCCTGGGCCACCGCGTCCATCTCCGCCAGCGCCCGCTGCGAGGTGTCCTGCACCGACTGCCCCTCCGGCACCTCGGACTGGAAGGCGTTGTCGGCTGCGGTGGCCGGGTTGGGGACGAAGCTCCGGGCACGGACCAGGATGACTCGGGACGGGGCCTGTGCACTCACGACTCGGAATCTAGGCCATCGCCCTCGCCGTCGCGCAACCGGGACGGGCCGGGCCTGCGGGCCCCTCCCTCAGCGGTCCTCTGCCCCGTCGCCACCCTCCTCGGGGCCGAAGGTGACCACGTGCCGCAGCGCGGCCCGCAGGTCGCGCACGGTCGAGCGCCAGGCGCGCATCTCCTGGGTGGCCGCACGGACCTCGTCGGGGTCGCCGGCGGTGCGTGCCGTGCCGACCGACGTGCGCCAGCTGATGGTCTGCTCCTCGGCGACCCGGATCAGCCGGAGCAGGAGGGCGGGGTCGTGGTGGCAGACCTCGGCGACGGCCGCCGGATCCAGCGGGGGCGCCCCGTCGGCGGACATGTCCAGCACCGTGCGCAGCTCGGGCGGCAGGTCGCCCTCCGTGCCCCGGGCTGACGTCGGGGGCCCGCCCTGGACGGCGGCCTCCAGCTCCTCCGTGCCGGGAGGCCGCAGCGACCCGGCGCCGGAGACGAGGTCGATCCAGCGTCGCCCGCCGACGCGCACCGCGAGGTCCTCGTCCAGCCGGTCGATGTCGCGGCCCATCATCTGCACCATGCCGAAGAGGTGCCGGGGCACGAACGGCAGGCAGGGGATGGAGACGCTCGCCACGACCTGGCGACCCACGAGGTGGAACTTGGCGAACACCGAAGAGCGGTTGAGGATGGCCACCTCCCGGCGCGCCGCGGTCAGGTCGCCGATGTCCTGGACCGGGATCGAGAAGATCGTCACCACCGGCTGGGCGTCGGCGGTGCGGACGTAGACGAGCGCGCTGCCGAAGAGGATCGGCACGTCGCCGTCCGCATCGTGCCGCGGCGGGTGGCCGAGGAGCACGTGCAGCGTGGTGTCGACCAGCTCGCGCAGCTGCTGCGGCGTGCGGACGGGGACCGCGGTGTCCACGTCCAGCTGGGGCACCGGGGTCGGCTCCTGCTCGTCCTCGGCCGGCGGCCGCGGGGTCAGCACGCCCGCGTCGAGGAACGCAGGGTGGGGCACGCCGACCACCTCGCGCAGGGTGTCGGTGACGATCGCGGCCAGCAGGTGGGCGTGCGAGCGCGGCATCTCCGTCACGTATGTGGTGCGCCCCGGGTCGACGGACCACCCCAGGGCGGTCATGTGCCGGGACCGGTCGTCCTCGGGCCAGGTCGACCCGTCGGCGGCCCGCAGCTCGGCGTGCAGGGTCTCGTCCTCGCCCGTGGGCGCCACCTCCAGGACCGGGGAGCTGGAGGGGTCACCGCCGAAGGGCATGACCGACAGCGGTTCGCGTGTCACGGCGAGGTGGTCGGCGAGCTGGCTCTGGAAACCGGCCCACCCGATCTCGGTCGCCCGGTCCAGGTCGAACTCCTCCATGCCGCCAACCTAGTACGCCCGCGCCTCTGCGTGCCGGTGCCGGCCCGGCCCACCCGGACGCCGCCTGCCGCTGCGGTCCCCGCGGCGTCCTCAGAAGCCCGCAGACACCTCGTCCAGCCGGGCCAGGTCCGCCCCGGCGAGCCGCAGGCCCGGCGCGGCCATCAGCGCGTCGAGCTGCTCCGGCCGCGACACCGACGCGATCGGGGCGGTGACGCCCCGGGCGAGCAACCAGGCGAGCGCGACGGTGGCCGGCTCCACGCCATACCCCTGGGCGACGTCCACGAGCGCGTCGACGACGCGCAGGCCCCCCGCCTCGAGGTAGCGGCGGGCGGCACCCCCGCGTGGGGCGCCCTCGAGGTCGGCCTCGGTACGGTACTTGCCGGTGAGGAAGCCGGACGCCAGGGCCGGGTAGCTGAAGACCATGGGCCCGAAGTCGGCGACGACCGGCTCGTAGTCGCGCTCGTAGCCCTCCCGCGAGACGAGGGTGTAGCGGGGCTGGATCGCGACGGGCACGGTCAGCCCCTCCCGGCGGGCGGTCTCGAACCACTCGCGCATCCGCTCCGGGGAGTAGTTGGACAGCCCGACCGAGCGTGCCCGGCCGCTGCGCACGAGCTCGTGGAAGGTGCGGACCTGGTCGAGGACCGGCACCTCCTCGTCGTCGTAGTGGGCGTAGTAGAGGTCGACGTGGTCGGTCCCGAGGCGATCGAGAGACTCGTCCAGCGCGGCGACCACGTTGTCGTGGGCCAGCCCCTCGCGGCCGGGTCTGCGGGCGACCTTGGTGGCCAGCAGCACCCTGTCGCGGGCGTCGCGCGAGGCCAGCCAGCGCCCGATGAGCCTCTCGGACTGCCCGCCCGTGCCGTCCACCCACGAGGCGTAGGAGTCGGCGGTGTCCACCAGCGTCCCGCCGAGCTCGACGAACCGGTCCAGCACCGCGGACGTCCCGTCCTCGTCGGCGGTCCAGCCGAAGGCGTTGCCACCGAGGTTGACCGGGAAGATCGGCAGGTCGCTGCCGGGCAGGGTGGGCATCGGGGTTCCTCTCCGGGTATGGGGTGCACCCGCGGTCGGGTGCGGACGCACCGCCCGAGGCTACGCGAGGGCGGGTCAGCGCTCGACCGGGACCACCTGCAGCCCCTGGGGGCCGTCGATCACGAGCAGGTCCCCGGGCGGGGCGGCCGCCACCGCGGCCTCCAGCTCCTCGACCGGCCTGGGCCCCGGCGTGACGTCGGTGCGGCGCACGAGCTGGACGGCGGTGCCGGTGCGGCGCCCGAGCTCGTCGGCGACCTGCGGGTCGGCGACCCCGACGAGCAGGAGCCAGCGCGCGGGCTGCTCCGGGCCGATGCCGGCGCGTGCCGGCAGCAGGGCGAGGCCGTCCTCGCGGTCGGCGCGGAAGACCGTCCAGTGGTAGGCCGACAGCAGCGAGGTGGTCGCCAGGATCCCGACGGGGAAGCGGATCCTGCGCATCGTCTCCAGGTCGATCCCGGTGCCCAGCGCGTCCTCGAGGAAGAGGTAGACGAGGACGAGCAGCGCGACGACCGCGGCCACGCCCATGACGCCGAAGAGGACGAGCAGGTAGGTGCGCCGGGTGGGCGAGGCCAGCTCCTCGACCGCGACGGCGGCCCGCTCGCGCTGCGCCTGGCGCCAGTGCCACCACCACACCGGCAGACCCACGGCCAGGAGCACGAGGGCGGCCAGGAGGGCGTTGAGGGCGCTGCCGCCGACGACGAGGTCGGATCCGGCCGCGACCGCCTCCACGAGGGTGACCAGGATCATGACCAGACCGGCGGCGGCAGCGAGCAGGCCGACGGCGGCGAGCAGGTACTCGTAGACGCGGCGCACCTCGGTGCGGGTGCGGCTCAGTCCGGCGGAGAGCACCTCGCGGTGGTGCCACCAGACCAGGAGGCCGACGAGCGTCGCCGCCAGCAGACCGGGGGCGGCCTGGAAGTGCTCCTGGAGCGTCGCGGCGCGGTGGTCGCCGACGAGCCGGACCAGCACGTCCCAGCCCAGGATGCTGGCTGCCACGACGGCCATGAGCAGGCCGCCGGCGACCCCCGCGAGCAGGACGAGCGCGAGCCAGCCGGTGCCGCGCGGGCCTCGGCGCGTGCCGAGCAGCCAGTAGGCGGTCCACGCCGCCGCCCCGACGACCAGGACGGCGGCGCCGTCGAGAAGGGCGTTGACGGTGGGGTCGACGAGCGAGCCGCCGGTGAGTCCGAGGATCTCGCGCAGGGACGCCGCGAGCACCAGGACGGCGCCGACGACGGAGGTGATCAGCCCGACGAGCGTTCCCAGCAGCCGCTCGGGTCGCAGGTGCCCGGCCGGCGTGAGGTCGTGGCGCCACCACCGGTGGCCCGCCCAGACCAGCGTCCAGACCAGCGCGGTGGCCAGCTGCCCGCCCCGGTAGTCCTGCGTGCCTGCAGCAGCACCCAGGGTCCCTCGCCAGGCGACCATCGCCACGACGAGCGAGACCAGCCCCACGAGCGTGAGGTAGACGGCCCAGCCGGGGGAGCCGGCCTCGCCGGGGTCCCGGCGCAGACGCCGGTCGGTCCACAGGGCGAGCGCGCCCCACAGCGGCAGGGCGATGAGGGTGAAGGTCAGCTGCAGCGCCAGCTGCGCGTCGTCGCGCACCATCGTGGAGCCCGGTTCGAGCAGCCGGCCGACGAGGCCCGAGACGCCTGCGGCGGCCGCTACGAGCAGGCCGAGGAGCAGCAGGTACTGGAAGAAGCGCCGGACCGCGTGCCCGGCCGTGGAGGCACCGGCGGGACGCCCCGCGCTCGTTCCCCCGGCCCCGCCGCCGCGGCGGACCAGCCGCACGAGCAGGAGAATGCCGCCGACCATCAAAGCTAGGACGACCAGGGGCAGGAGCAGCCAGAGCAGTCCGAGCCCGCCCATCAGCCCTCCTCGGGCGTGGAGGGGCAGACGTACATCGGCCACGGCTCGCCGGTGATCACCCAGCGGTCGCCGTCGCGCACCAGCTGGAAGCGCTCGTCGGACTCCCAGCCGTCCGCGCCGAAGGGCCCGTCGGTGTAGACGAAGGCGATGCGCACGCTGGCCCGGTCACCCTCGACGCGGCTGTCCCGCAGCACCATCCGCGCGCCCGGGTCCCCGTAGCCCTGGTGCAGGTCCTCGACGGTGCACGCACCGGCCGGGTCGAGCAGCTCCGCGGCCGCCTCGAGGTCGCCGTCGTGCACCAGGCTCAGGTAGTCCTGCACGGTGGCCTCCGGCGACCCCGGGGGCAGGTCCGGCCCGGGCCGGGTCGCGGCCAGGACCCCGGCCACGACGGCGAGCACCACCAGCACGGCCACGGCGACCGCCAGGACGGTCCCCGCGCGTCCCACTCGTCGCTGACCCTGCTGCCCGGGCTCCCCCGCCTGTCCCATCATGACCACATGGTCCCACCCCGGGGACCCGGACCGCGGGACTGCGCCGTCCTTCGCGTGTCAGCCGACCGCCGCTATCGGCGCGGCCGCGGGCACCCCCGAGCCGTCGCGTTTGTCGTTGGTCTCCGGCAGGTCGACGGCGACCCCGTTGGCGGAGGCGGCCAGCGGGGGAGCGGCGCCGGCCCAGCCGAGGGTGAGGGTGTCCTCGCCGCGCAGGAAGCGGTGGCAGCGCACGCCGCCGGTGGCCCGTCCCTTCGCGGGATAGGCCCACATGTCCGTGACCTTCACCGACCCGGTCCCGGTGCCGGGCAGCGCCCCGGCCGGGCCGGCGACCGTGACCACCACGTTCTCGGCGGCGGGGTCGAATGCCTGGAAGCCCACCACCCGGGCACCGGCGCCGAGCCTGATGCCGGTCATGCCGCCGCCGGAGCGGCCCTGCGGCCGGACCAGGGAGGCGGAGAAGTGCAGCAGCTGGGCGTCCGAGGTGATGAAGACGAGCGACTCCTCGGCGCTGCCCAGCTCGACCGCGCCGACCACGCTGTCCCCGTCCTTGAGGGCGATCACCTCGAAGGAGTCCCTGTTGCCCGGGTAGTCCGGGTTGACCCGCTTGACCACGCCGTGCCGGGTGCCCAGCGCCAGCCCCGGGCCCTCGCCGGAGAGCGAGCACAGCGCCAGCACGGTCTCGTCCGGGGGCAGGTCGACGAAGACCGACAGCGGCGCCCCGCCGGACAGGGACGGCGCGCCCGCGGTCGGCGGCAGGCTCGGCAGCTCGACGACGGAGAGCCGGACCACGCGCCCGGCCGAGGTGACCAGACCCACCTGCCCCCGTGTCGTGGCGCGCACCCGCGACACGACCACGTCGTGCTTGGCGCGCCGGCCCCCGGCCTCCAGCGGCTCGTCGGTGCCGGTGCGTGCGAGCAGCCCGGTCGAGGACAGCAGCACCCAGCAGGGGTCGTCCGGCACCTCCAGGACCGGGGCGGCCCCCGGTCCCGTGCCCGCGGTGGCGGCGGACGACATACCCGAGGCGCCGTCGGACTCGAGCAGCACGGTGCGCCGGGGCGTCCCGTGCTCCCTGGCGACCTCGGCGAGCTCGTCGGAGACGAGGCGCAGCAGCAGCTGCGGGTCGTCGAGCAGCGCCTGGAGGCTCTCGATCGCGCGCTGGAGCTCGTCGCGCTCGGACTCCAGCTCGATCCGGGAGAACTTCGTCAGCCGGCGCAGCTGCAGCTCCAGGATGTAGTCGGCCTGCACCTCGGAGAGGTCGAACACCTGGATCAGCCGCTGCCTGGCCGTCTTTGTGTCCTCAGAGGAGCGGATCAGCTGGATGACCTCGTCGATGTCGAGGATCGCGACCAGCATGCCCTCGACCAGGTGCAGCCGGTCCTTGCGCCTGCCCAGCCGGTGCTCGGTGCGCCGCCGCACGACCTCGGTGCGGAAGTCGACGAAGACCTGCAGCAGCTCCTTGAGGCCCAGCGTGCGCGGCTGGCCCTCGACAAGCGCGACGTTGTTGATCGAGAAGGACTCCTCCAGCGGCGTCAGCTTGTAGAGCTGCTCGAGCACCGCCTCGGGGTTGAAGCCGGTCTTGACCTCGATGACCAGGTGCAGCCCCTTGGTCCGGTCGGTCAGGTCGATGATGTCGGAGATGCCCTGCAGCTTCTTGGCCTGGACGAGCGTCTTGACCTTCTCGATGACCTTCTCCGGCCCGACCAGGTAGGGCAGGTCGGTCACCACGATGCCCTTCCTGCGGGGCGTGACGTTCTCGATCCGCGCGGTGGCGCGGGTGCGGAAGCTGCCGCGCCCGGTCTCGTAGGCCTCGCGCACCCCGTCCAGCCCGACGATCCGCCCGCCGAGCGGCAGGTCCGGACCGGGCACGAAGCGCATGAGGGCGTCGAGATCGGCCTCGGGGGCGGCGATGAGGTGGCGGGCGGCTCCGATCACCTCGACCAGGTTGTGCGGGGCCATGTTGGTCGCCATGCCGACCGCGATGCCGGAGGCGCCGTTGACCAGCAGGTTGGGGAAGGCAGCGGGCAGCACGCCGGGCTGCATGAGCTGGTCGTCGTAGTTGGGGACGAAGTCGACCGTGTCCTCGTCCAGGCTGGTCGTCATCAGCAGCGCCGCGGGCGCCATCCGCGCCTCGGTGTAGCGGCTCGCGGCGGGACCGTCGTCCAGCGAGCCGAAGTTGCCGTGCCCGTCGACCAGCGGCAGGCGCATGGTGAAGGGCTGCGCCATCCGGACCATCGCGTCGTAGATCGCGGTGTCGCCGTGCGGGTGGTACTTGCCCATGACCTCGCCGACCACGCGGGAGCACTTGACGTGCGCCCGGTCCGGCCGCAGACCCAGCTCGTCCATCCCGAAGAGGATCCGTCGCTGCACCGGCTTGAGCCCGTCGCGCGCGTCCGGCAGGGCGCGGGAGTAGATGACCGAGTAGGCGTACTCGAGGAAGGCTCCCTCCATCTCCTCCTGGACGTCGACCTCGACGATCTTCTCCTCGACGTCGAAGAGGTCCTCGCTCTGCGGCGGCTTGCGTCGGGCCATGGGTCGGTGGCGCTCCTGTCCGGGATCTCGGGGTCGGTTCAGGGTATGCGGTGCACCCGCCCTCCCTGCGGAGGCTCCGCCGGTAGGTTCGGGTCATGACCAGGTATGCCGCGCTCCTCCGGGGCATCATGCCCAGCAACCCGAGCATGCGCAACGAGCGCCTGCGGGAGGTCTTCGAGGGCCTCGGGCTGGAGCAGGTCGGCTCGGTGCTGGCCAGCGGCAACATCGTCTTCACCGCCGAGGAGCAGCCGGCGTCGGCGCTGGAGGACCGGATCCAGGCGGGCCTGAAGGACGGGCTCGGCATCGCCGGCGGGACCATCGTGCGGGAGCTGGCCGAGCTGCGCGCGCTGCTGGACAGCGACCCGTTCCCCGGGCTGACGCACGGCCGCGGGACCTACCTGACCGCGACCTTCCTCAAGGACGGCGCCCTGGGTGAGGGGGCCGAGCCGCCACGGCCGCCGGAGCAGCCCGACCCGCTGGCCCGCGTCGTCGGCTACGACGCGCAGGCCCGCGCCTTCCTGGCCGTCGTCGACAACAGCGTCCCGGGCCGCACGCCCGACCTCATGACCTGGCTGGAGCGCAGCTACGGCACGGACATCACGACCCGGACCTGGCTGACCGTGCAGCGCATCGTCAAGAAGCTCGAGGCCTGAGGCACCGGCTGCCCACGCGGGCGAGTGCCCCGGTTTGGTCGGCGGGAGGCGCTGTTCGTCGACGTGGCGGGGGCGAGTGCCCCGGTTTGGTCGGCGGGCCGCGCTGTTCGTCGACGTGGCGGGGGCGAGTGCCCCGGTTTGGTCGGCGGGCCCGCATCCTTGCGCCGCAAGGTATCTAAAGGTATCTTGTGACGCATGGCAGTGGTCCAGGGTCTCGCGCAGCTGCGACGCGGAGTGCTGGAGCACTGTGTCCTCGCGCTGCTCCAGCACGAGGAGCGCTACGGCTACGACCTCGTCACCGAGCTCGCCGAGGAGGGACTGCTGGCCAGCGAGGGGACGATCTACCCCCTGCTGAGCCGGCTGCGCAAGGAGGAGCTCGTCACCACCTCGTGGCGGGAGTCGCCGAGCGGCCCGCCGCGGCGCTACTACTCGTTGACGCCACGGGGGCGCGTCGCCCTGGCGGACTTCGCCCTCTCCTGGACCGACCTGAAGGACTCCGTCGACCGCATACTGACCCGGAAGGGGCCGCAATGATGACCACGCTCGACCACCCGCTGGTGGTGGACTACCTGCGCCGGCTGCACGAGGAGACCGCCCGGCTGCGCGTGCACGAGGCGCGCGAGCTGGAGGCGCAGATCCGCGAGCACCTCACCGAGGCCCTCGGCGGCGACCCCACGGAGGTCGAGGTCCGGGAGGTCCTGGACCGTCTCGGCGAGCCCGCCGCCGTGGTCGACGAGGCCGGCGGCGCTGCGGCCCCCGGCACCGGAGCTGCGCAGGCCCAGCGGTCCGACGCGTGGCGGGAGGCGGGCGCCCTCGTCCTGCTCGTGGGCTCGGCGCTGCTCTTCTGGCTCTGGCCGGTGGCCGTGCCCATGTGGATCGCCGGGATGGTCCTGCTCGTCGTCGCCCGCCGGTGGAGCGTGGGCGAGAAGGTCTGGGGCGGGATCGTGCTGGGCGCCACCTGGCTGCTCCCGGTGCTGGCCGGCCTCATGGCCTTCGCCGTGGACGTGCAGTCGTGCGTGACCGACGCGGCGGGCAACCAGACGTGCGAGGGCGGTGGTGGTGAGGGACTCTCGACCCTCAACGTCGTCGCGATCGGTGTGCTCGTGGTGTGGCTGGCGGTCTACGTGTGGACCGTCGTGCACCTGGCGCGCTCCGCACGGCGGACCGCCGCCGGGTAGCCGCCGGCGCACGTCACTGTCAGGCCTTCCCGGGGTCCTGGCCCCGGGAACGCCTGACGTTCTTGGGCCCGGTCAGCCGTCACGCATGTCCGACACGGTCGTCATGGTGTAGCCGTTGGCCCGCAGCACGTCGATGATCTGGGGCAGCGCCTCCGGCGTGCGGTAGCCGCCGAGGTGCGACAGCACGATGGACCCGGACGCCGGCAGCGGGCTGGTCGTCCGGGCCACGATCTGCGCGGTGGTGGTGGCCGGGTCCCAGTCGATGGTGTCGCGGGCCCAGTAGACGGTCTTGGGGTAGCCCACGGCCGCGGCCTGGTCACGGACGAACGTGTTGTAGGAACCGTAGGGCGGGCGCCAGTAGGGCTTGGTCGACAGGCCGGTCTGGGCCCTGAGCGCGGCCTCGGCGTCGGTGAGCTCCTGGCGGATGAAGCTGGCGGTCATCTCGCGCTGGCACGGCGCGCCGCTGGGGGAGCCGCCGCCACCGTTGACGAAGTCACAGTGGTGGACGGTGTGGTTGCCGATCTCGAACAGCTCGGGGTGCGCGGCGATCTTGGCCATGACCCGGCGCCCCTGCGCGGTGTCGGCCATCAGGCTGGTCGGGAAGAAGGTCGTGCAGACCTGCCGGTCGACGAGGATGTCCACGATCTCCTCGGCCCCCTCCAGACGGCCGCCCATGTCGAGGGTGTAGGCGATCTTGCGGCTCGTCGTGCCGCTCACCGTGGACAGGACCTGCTGGCCGCCGCCGGAGTAGTCCGGACCCGACCAGCACACGCCACGCTCGCGCTGGGCCGCCTTGGGGACCTCGATCGACAGGCTCGACGTCCCGCCCAGCACGTATGCCGTGCCCGGCGTCAACCGGTCCAGCTCGCCCGCGTGCGGGAGGCTGTCGCGGCGCGCCAGCATGATCGGGCCACGGGTGGAGGCGGCGGCGGGCACCCCGGCCAGGGCGTCGGGGAAGTTCAGGCCGCTGGCGATCGTGACACCGGGCCGGTCCGGGCCGAACACGCGCCGGGAGAGGGCCAGCGCGGTGGCGTAGCGGTCGTCACCGGCCACCCGCTCGGTCGTGGCGACGGTGCGCAGCTCGGCGGCGACGGCGTCGGAGACCGCGGTGGTGCCGCCGACCAGCATGATGCGCGAGGGAGCGAGCCGCTCCAGCTCGGCGAGCACCTCCTCGGGCAGCGAGCCGTGCCGGGTGAGCAGGACGGGAGCCTCCTGCACCACCGCCGCGGCGCCGCCGGAGAGCGCGTCGGGCCAGGTCTGGCCGCTGGCGACGTAGGCGACGTCCGCCCCGCCGGGGAAGGCCGCGCTGCTCACGGCCACCGAGGTGCCGTAGCGGTCCGGACCGGCCAGCCGGGTGACCGTCCCGGTCGTGTAGGCGCGCAGCGCGCCCTGGACGGAATCGCTGATCACGGTGGTGCCGCCGACCACGACGATCCGTCCCGGGCGCAGCCGGCTCAGCTCCTCCGCGGTCGCGGTGGGGATGCCGGTGGAGGTCACGAAGAGGACCGGTCCGGCGGTCCGCGAGGCGGCCGGCCCCGCGCTGAGAGCGTCGGCGTAGGCCCGCCCCGTGGCCACGTAGACCACCGGGGTGCCCACCTCGGAGAAGCGCCGGCTCACCGCCACCGCGGTGGTGTAGCGGGTGCCGCCGGCCAGCCGCTCGACGGTGAAACCCAGGTCGCCGTCCTGCAGCGTGGGGGCGGCGGGCACCGCGATGCCGGCCGTGGGCAGGGCCGTCGCCGCGGTGCCGTCGACCAGGGTCGCGGCGGACGTGCCGACGGCGGATGTGGCGACCAGGGCGACGGCGGCCGCGGCGGAGGTGAGGAGGTGGTGGAGAGTCATGGCCTTCCCCTAGCTCGTGCGGTGCCCCGGACGCGAGCACCGTCACCCTGATGTCGCGCCGGGCGACCGGATGGTTCATCCCGTCCGCATGGCAGTCTGAGCGGTATGGAGCTTCTCGACGCCGCCCGGATACGTGCGGTCCTGCAGCCGGGCGCCCTCGTGGAGGCCCTGCGCACCGCCTTCGCCCACCAGGACGACGTCGTGGTGCCCGACCGCGGCCACCACCGGGTGGACGAGGATCGGCAGGCCACCCTGCTCGTCATGCCGGCCTGGGAGAGCGGCCGGTGGATCGGGGTCAAGGTCGTGGCCCACTTCCCGCACAACGGCGAGCGCGGGCTGCCGGCGATCCAGGGCTCCTACCTGCTCACCGACGGGACCGACGGCCGACCGGTCGCGGTCCTCGACGGCGCCGAGCTCACCCGCTGGCGCACCGCCGCTGCCTCGGCGCTGGCGGCCGACAGCCTCGCCCCCCGCGAGGTCGGCGAGCACCTGCTCATCGGCGCCGGCAACGTCGCCGCCGCGCTGCCGCACTGCTACGCCGCGGTCCGGGAGGTCGGCCTCACCCGCGTCTGGGCCCGCTCCGCGCGGCGCGCCGCCGAGCTGGTCGAGCGCCTCCGCCAGGAGGGTCTGGCGGCCGAGGTGGCCGAGGACCTGCGCGAGGGCGTCCGCCGGGCCGACGTGGTCAGCGCCGCGACCTCCTCCACCTCCCCGCTCGTCCTGGCGCAGGACGTGCGGCCGGGCACGCACGTAGACCTCATCGGCGCCTTCACCCCGGCGATGCATGAGGCGGACGAGGCGCTCATCACCTCGGCCAGCCTGTTCGTCGACGTCGAGGCCGCCCTGCACGAGCCGGGCGAGATCGTCGACGCGCTGGAGCGCGGCACCCTGACCCGGGCGGACGTCCGGGGGACCCTGTCCGACCTGGCGGCGCGACGGCATACCGGGCGGTCGTCGTCGCAGGAGGTCACCGTCTTCGAGTCGGTCGGGACCGCCCTGGAGGACCTCGTCGCGGCCGCCCTGGTCTGGCAGGCGCACTCTAGAGTGTGACCCCGTGGAGCCGTCGTCGTTCGGGGAGCGCTACCTGATGCTGCTGGCCGAGGACCGGTCCGCGGAGCAGTTCGAGGCGCTCCTGGCGCAGGGGCGGGGCGAGGACGCCGTTGCGCCCGAGGACGTGCGGCGGCTGCACGCCCTGGCCCTGCGGGTCCTACGGCTGCGCGACCTCGGTCGGCGCCGGGAGAGCGAGCTGTCCGCGCTCTTCGACACCGTCGCCGACCTCGCGGCGCTCAAGGACCTCGACGACGTCCTCGAGGCGATCGTGCGCCGGGCGCGCACGCTGCTGGCCTGCGACGTGTCCTACCTCTCGCTCAACGACGACGAGGCGGGCGAGACCTACATGCGGATCACCCAGGGGATCCACACCGAGGAGTTCCGGCACGTGCGGCTCGGGTTCGGGGAGGGGCTGGGCGGCCTGGTCGCGCAGACGGCCAGGCCCTACGCGACGGCCGACTACTTCGCCGACGAGCGGTTCGACCACACCCGGTCCATCGACAGCGCGGTGCGCGGCGAGGAGCTGCGCGCCATCCTCGGGGTGCCGCTGCTGCTGGGGCGCACCGTCATCGGGGTGCTCTACGCGGCCAACCACGACGCCCGGCCGTTCTCCAGGGAGGACGTGGACCTGCTCACCAGCTTCGCCGCCCACGCCGCCGTCGCCCTGGACAACGCGCGCCGCAGCGACCAGATGCAGGCGGCCGTGACCGAGCTGGAGGAGACCGGGGCGCTGCTGCGCAGCAACGTGCAGAGCGTCGAACGGGCCGCAGACGCGCACGACCGGCTGGCCGGGGTGGTGCTGCGCGGTGGCACCCTGCACGACGTGGCCGGCGAGCTGCAGGACGTGCTCCAGGCGGCGGTGGCGGTCGTCGACGACCAGGGCGCGACGCTGGCCACGAGCGAGCCGGGCGCCCCGCCCACCGCGGCGGAGCTGGTCCTGGTCACGCAGGTCCTGGCGGACAACTGCACGCACGTGGGCGACGGGCTCAGCGTCGCCCCCGTGTGGGCCGACGGCGCACCGATCACCGCCGTCCTGCTCCGCGCCGAGGTGGACGAGTCCTCCAGACGGATCCTGGAGCGCGCCGCCCAGACGGCCGCGCTGCTCATGGTGGTCCAGCGCAGCGCCGAGGAGAGCCGCTCGCGGCTGCGCGGGGACCTGCTGCTCGACCTGGTCGTCGGCCGGGTCGGTGCCGGCTCCCTCACGGCACGGGCCACCCTGCTGGGCACCGACCTCGCCCGGGACCACGTCGTCCTCGTGGTCGACGGCGCGGACGGGCACGCGGGGCAGGTGGCCGACCAGCTGGCCGTCTCCGCCGGTGGCCTGTGCGCCCCCGTCGGCGAGCGGCTCGTCCTCGCGCTGCCGGGCGAGGACCCGCTGGCCGCCGGCCGACGCCTGGTCGGCAGGTTCGCCGGCTCCGGGGTCGGCGAACGACCCGTCGGCCGGGCGCGGCCGACGATCGGGGCGGCCGGGCCGGTGACCGGCGTGGACGGCGTCCGCACGGCCCACCGGGAGGCGGTCCGCTGCCTGGAGGCGCTGCTGGCGATGGGCCGGCGCGGGGACGTGGCCGACCCGGCGTCCCTGGGGTTCGTCGGTCTCCTGCTCGGGCGGGGGGACCCCGCCGAGCACGTGCGGACCCAGCTGGGCCCGGTGCTGGACTACGACGACCGGCGGGGGACGGCGCTGGTCGAGACGCTCGAGGCGTGGCTGGCCGAGGACCGGCACCTGGCGCGCACCGGGGAGCGGCTGCTCGTGCACCCCAACACCGTCACCCAGCGCCTGGAGCGGGTCACCAGCCTGCTCGGCGAGGGGTGGCAGGAGCCGGGCCGGCTCCTCGAGGTCGCCCTCGCGCTCCGGCTGCTGGCGATCCTGCCCGCCCGCTGAGGCGCCGGAGCCGCAGGTCGCAGGGTCGCTGCGCGACCTGCGTCCGGTGACGCTCCTAGCGCGACCCCTGCTCGCCGTCGGCCGCGCCGATCGCGGCGTCGCCGTCCTCGTCGACGCGCGACGAGCCCTCCCGCGTGCGGCCGGTGCGCCGCGCGAGGAGCATCTGGAGGGTGCCCCAGACGCCCCGGCGGAAGAGGAGCACGACGATGATGAAGACCGAGCCGGTGATGATGCCGATGCCCTCGAAGCCGGAGGAGGCGAGCTGGTCCTCGAGCAGCACGATGACCACGGCTCCGACGATCGCGCCCCAGAGGGTGCCGATGCCGCCGAGCACGGTGATGAGCACGACCTTGCCGGAGGTCTGCCAGGCGACCTCCTGGAGGGAGACGAAGCCGTGGCTGATCGCGAACACGCCGCCGGCCAGGCCCGCCAGACCGGCCGACAGGACGAAGACGGTCACCCGGTAGCGCTCGACGTTGTAGCCCAGCGCCCTGGCCCGGTCGGGGTTGTCGCGGGTGGCGACCAGCACCCGGCCGAAGGGGGAGTGGACCACCCGCCAGGCGAACCACATACCGAGGATGATGATCGGTAGTGCCGCGTAGTAGAACCAGAAGCTGTCCGTCTCCACCGGCCCGACGCCGAAGAAGCTGGTGGGCACGCCCTGCACGCCGTTCTCCCCGTGCGTCAGGTCGCGCCACTGGTTGGCGATGAAGAAGATCATCTGGGCGAAGGCGAGCGTCACCATCGCGAAGTAGATGCCGCTGCTGCGGACCGAGAGCAGCCCGATCGGCAGCGCCAGGAGCATCGCGAAGACCGCCCCGAGGAGCACCGCGAGCGGGAACGGCAGCCCCCAGTGCAGCGCGGTCAGGCCGGCGACGTAGGCGGACGCGCCCCAGAAGGCCGCGTGGCCGAAGGACAGCAGCCCGGCGTAGCCGAGCAGCAGGTCCAGCGCGACGGCGAACAGCGCCCAGGCGGCGATGTCCATCGCCACCGGCGGGTAGACGAACCAGGGCAGCGCGAGGGCGACCACCAGACCGCCGGCCAGCATCCACCAGCGGCGCGCCGATCGGCCCAGGAAGCCGGAGCTGCCGGCCTCCGCCGTGGCCACGGTCGTGTCGGTGCGGGTGGTCATGCGTTCTCCTCGCGTCCGAAGAGGCCGGAGGGCCGGATCAGGATGACGACGGCCATCAGGACGAAGATGACGATCTGGGACAGGGTCGGGGCGTAGGCCTGCCCGAAGGCCTCGACCAGCCCGACGAGGAACCCGGCGACGACCGCGCCGACGATCGAACCCAGCCCGCCGATGACGACGACGGCGAACAGGATGATGATGAAGCTGGAGCCCATGTCGGCGGTGATCGCCCGGAACGGGGCGGCCAGGACGCCGGCCAGACCGGCCAGCGCGATCCCGAAGCCGAAGACCGGCGTGACCCAGCGGTTGACGTCGACGCCGAGGGCGCGGGTCAGGTCGGCCTTCTCGGTGGAGGCGCGCACGATCATGCCGACGCGGGTGCGGGTCATGACCAGCCACACCAGCGCGCACACCAGCAGCGAGAAGAGGAAGACGAAGACCTGGTAGGTCGGCAGCCGGACGCCGCCGACGTCGATGACGCCGGAGAGGATCTCGGGGCGGGTGTAGGGCAGGCCGGAGACGCCGTAGCGCCGCTTGACCAGGTCGACCAGCAGCAACGACAGGCCGAAGGTCAGCAGGAAGTTGTACAGCGGGTCCAGCGCGATCAGGTGGCGCACCAGCAGCCGCTCCAGCAGGACGCCGAAGACGAACATCAGGACCGGCACCACGAGCAGGGCCAGCCAGAAGTTCAGGCCGACCAGGTCCAGCAGGACCGCGGACGTGACCGCGCCGAGCATGTAGCAGGCGCCGTGCGCGAAGTTCACCACACCGAGCACGCCGAAGATGACCGCCAGGCCCAGGGCGGCCAGCGCGTAGAAGCTACCGGCGGCCAGGCCCTGCACGGTGTACTGCAGGATCTCGTTCATGCCTCTCCTTCGGCGGGGGTGAGGCCGGGCGCCCCCCCTCACGGGGGACCGGGGGCGCCCGGCCTCGGTCACGGGTGGTGGGCTCAGCCCATCTCGCAGGTGCTCTGGTCCAGCGGCATGAAGGCGTCCGCGGCCGGGATCGTGGCCAGGATGTTCTCGTAGTCCCAGTCCTCGCTGACCTCGTCGGGCGTCTTGACCTGGGCCAGGTACACGTCGTGGATGACACGGTGGTCCTCGGCGCGGACCTCGCCGTTCTTGAGGAAGACGTCGTTGATCTTCTTGCCCTCCAAGCTGCCCACGATGGTGTCGGCGTCGTCGGTGCCCTCGGCCTGGACCGCCTCGAGGTACTGCAGCGCGGCGGAGTAGTTGGCCGCGTGCGCGAAGCTCGGCCGGGTGCCCGTCCGGTCCATGAACTTGTCGGCCCAGGCGCGGTTGTCGTCGTCGAAGTTCCAGTACCAGGCCTCGGCGAACTGCACGCCCTGGAAGGCCTCGACACCGAGGGAGTGGATGTCGGTGATGAACATCAGGCCGACCGCCAGGTCGATGCCCTCCTGGGCGTAGCCGCCCTCGTTGAACTGCTTGACCAGGTTGATCAGGTCGCCGCCGGCCTGCATGGTGCCGATCACGTCCGGCTTGTCCGCCGCCGCCTTGGTCAGGAAGGTGGTGAAGTTGTCGTTCGGGAACGGCGTGGCGATGTGGTCGCCGACCGTGCCGCCCGCCTTCTCGATGGCCTCGGTGAAGGACTTGTCCATGTCCTGGCCGAAGGCGTAGTCCGGGTAGATGATCTCCCAGTTCTTGTCACCGGCGTCGGTGATCGCCGTGCCGGTGGTGTTGGCCAGCTGGTAGGTGTCGTAGGCCCAGTGGAAGGTGTACTTGTTGCACTGGGCGTTCGTCAGCTCGGTGGTGCCGGCGCCGATGTCGACGAACAGCTTCTTCTTCTCCTTGGCCTGCGTCGCCACGGCCAGCGCCGCCGAGGAGGTCGGGACGTCCAGGATGATGTCCGCCTTCTCCCGGTCGTAGAGCTCCTGGGCCTTGGTGTTGGCGATGTCCGGCTTGTTCTGGTGGTCGGCCGAGACGACCTCGATGTCGTCGACGACGGCGTCGTCGCCGTACTTCTCCTGGTAGTAGGCCACCGCCATCTTCACGGCCTCGACGCTGTTCGGGCCGGAGAGGTCCTTGTAGACACCGCTCTGGTCGTTGAGGACGGCGAGGACGACCTTGTCGTCGGTGAAGTCCCCGCCGCCGGCGGAGGGTCCCCCGCCGCCGCAGGCGGACAGGATGAGGGCTGTGGCGCTCACGGCCGCGGTCGCGACCAGCTTCTTGGTGCTCATGTGGTGTTCTCTTTCTTCGAGAGGTGGTCCTGGGACCGGTGGGGCGTGGAAGAGGGATCGGGGTATGGGGTGCCGCCGCGGCTCACATGCCGAGGTACTCGAGCAGCTCGTCCTGCCGGGCGGTGAACTCGGCGTTGTCCAGGTCGGTGGCCACCGCGCCCTGCGCCAGCACGTAGTGCCGGTCGGCGACGCTCGCGGCGAACTTGACGTTCTGCTCCACGAGCAGCACGGTGGTGCCCTGCGCCTTGATCTTCAGCAGGATGTCGCGGATGAGCTGGACGATCACCGGGGCCAGGCCCTCGCTGGGCTCGTCGAGGAGCAGCAGCCGGGCGCCGGTGCGCAGCACCCTGGCCATCGCGAGCATCTGCTGCTCGCCGCCCGACAGGGTGGTGCCGGCCGCGCGGCGGCGGTCGGCCAGCACCGGGAAGGCCTGGTAGACCTGCTCGGTCGACCAGGCCTTGGCCGGGTCGGTGACCGGGGGCAGGGTGAGGTTCTCCTCGACGCTGAGGGAGGCGTAGATGCCACGGTCGTCCTGGACCCAGCCCAGGCCGCGGCGGGCGCGGTGCTGCGGCGGCATCGCGGTGATGTCCTCGCCGTCGAAGGTGATCGTGCCGCGCACGTCGTGGTGCAGCCCCATCACGGCGCGCAGCAGGGTCGTCTTGCCGGCGCCGTTGCGACCGACGAGCGTGACGACCTCGCCCTCGCCGACCCGCAGGTCGACCCCGTGCAGCGCCTGGGCGTCGCCGTAGAAGGCGTCCAGCCCCGCGATCTCAAGCATGGCTCTCCTCCCCGAGGTAGGCGGTGATGACCCGTCGGTCGGCGCGGACCTGCTCGTAGGTGCCGCTGGCCAGGACCTCGCCGGACATCATCACGGTGACGTGGTCGGCGAGGCTGCCGACCACGTGCATGTTGTGGTCGACGAAGACGACCGTGCGGCCCTGCGCGATCCGCCGCACCAGGGCGATCGTGCGTTCGACGTCCTCCCGGCCCATGCCGGCGGTCGGCTCGTCCAGCAGCATCACGGTCGGGTCGAGGGCCAGCACGAGGGCCATCTCCAGCGCCCGCTTCTGCCCGTAGGCCAGCTCGCCGGCCGGCCGCGCGGCAAGGTCGGCCAGGCCGACCTGCTCGATCAGCTCGTCGGCCCGGCCGCGGTAGCCGCGCAGCAGGTTGGCCGAGCGCCAGAAGCGCAGGCCGCCGCCGTCGCGTCCCTGCAGCGCGAGCTCCAGGTGCTCGCGGGGGGTGAGGTTGTCGAAGAGGCTGGTGATCTGGAAGGAGCGGGCCACGCCCTCGCGGGCGATCTCCTCCGGCTCCTTGCCGGTCAGGTCCTTGCCGTGCACGGTGATCGTCCCGGAGGTCGGCCTGATGAAACCGGTCAGCAGGTTGAACAGCGTGGTCTTGCCGGCCCCGTTCGGGCCGACCAGCGCATGCACCTGGCCGTCGACGACGTCCAGGTCGACGCCCTTGACCGCGCGGAACCCGCGGAAGTCCTTGGTCAGCCCGCGGGCGGACAGGGCGACGGTCCCCGGACGCACGGCGGTCCCGTCCTCTGCTTGGCTCATGAGCAGTCACGCTAGGCGGCGCACAGACCCGCTGCTATGTCTGACCGCCACACAATCTGCGTCTGATAGGTGGGATCCTCAGACATGGACATGAATCCACCCTCACCTCCACGATGGAGGCCTACGGGCGCCCCGACGCGGGCCGCGCCACCATCGCAGGAGGAGTGACCATGACGACACGCACGGTGCTGGTGACGGGCGGCGGGAGCGGGATCGGGGAGGCGGTCGCGCGCCGCAGCGCCCGGGACGGGCACCGGGTGGTCGTGGCCGACCGGGACGCGGCGGCGGCCGAGCGCGTCGCCGGGGAGGTCGGCGGGGAGGCGTGGGTGGTGGACCTGGCGGACACGGCGGGGCTGGAGGACCTGCGCCTGGAGTGCGACGTGCTGGTCAACAACGCCGGCGTGCAGCGGGTGGCGCCGATCCACGAGTTCGACCCGCAGGACTTCCGCCTCATCCAGCGGCTGATGCTGGAGTCGCCGTTCCTGCTGGTCCGGGCGGCGCTGCCGCACATGTACGAGCGGGGCTGGGGCCGGGTGGTGAACATCTCCTCGGCGCACGGGTTGCGCGCCTCGGAGTTCAAGGTGGCCTACGTGGCGGCCAAGCACGGGATGGAGGGTCTGTCCAAGGTGACCGCCCTGGAGGGGGCCCCGCACGGGGTGACGTCGAACTGCATCAACCCGGGCTACGTGCGCACCCCGCTGGTGGAGAAGCAGGTCGCCGACCAGGCGCGCACGCACGGCATACCCGAGGACGAGGTGGTGGAGAGGATCATGCTCACCCGCGCGGCGGTCAAGCGACTCATCGAGCCGGCCGAGGTCGCCGCCCTGGCGGCCTTCCTCATGTCCGACGACGCGGCGATGGTGACCGGGGCGTCCTACACGATGGACGGCGGCTGGACCGCCCAGTAGCGGCAGGGCCGGGGCGCCGCCCTCAGGGTGCCAGCCAGGCCAGGGCCGCCGCGACCATCGCGCGCACCCCGGTGTCCAGCGTCGGCTGGATCACCGGCGCGAAGCGCGGCGAGTGGTTGGACGGGAGGTCTGCGGTGCTGCCCTCGGCCTCCGCCCGGGCCCACTCCTGCCCGTCGAAGGCACCGAAGCCCCAGTAGGTGTAGGGCACGCCCCAGGCGTCGGGCAGCACGGAGAAGTCCTCCGACCCGCCCTCCGGCTCGAAGACGAGGACCTGCTCCTCCCCGAGCTCGGCGGCCAGCGCCTCCCGTGCCCGGGCGGTCACCTCGGGGTCGTTGTCGGTCACCGGCAGGTGGTCGAAGGTCTCCATCTCCGGCTCCGGCGCACCCCACGCCGCGGCCTCGGCACGGGCCGTCTGCTCGATCGCCGCCAGACACGTGGCGGCCACCCCCGTGTCGTAGGTGCGCACCGTGCCCTCGATCTCGGCGAGGGCGGGGATGATGTTGGTCTTGGTGCCCGCGCTGATCCGGCCGACCGTGACGACGGCGGTCTGGGTCGGGTCCACGCGCCTGGCCACGATCGTCTGCAGGCGCATCACCAGCGAGGCGGCCATGACGACGGGGTCGATCGTCTGGTGCGGCGCGGACGCGTGCCCGCCCCGCCCGTGCAGGGTGATGCGGAAGTCGTCGCAGCTGGCCATGATCGGCCCGGCCGCCACCTGCACCGAGCCCGACGGGCCGGGCAGCACGTGCTGGGACAGGCCGACGTCCGGGCGCGGGAGCCGCTCGACCAGCCCGTCCTCGACCATGGCCTCGGCCCCGTTGTACTGCTCCTCGGCCGGCTGGAAGACGGCCAGCACCGTGCCGGACCAGGCCTGCTTCTGCTCCAGCAGGAGCCGGAGCGAGGCGAGCAGGGTGGCCACGTGCGTGTCGTGCCCGCAGGCGTGCATGACCGGCACCGTCTCGCCCTGGCGGTTCTGCGCGAAGACGGTGGAGGCGTAGTCCAGACCGGTGTCCTCCTGGACCGGCAGCCCGTCCATGTCGGCGCGCAGCAGCACGGTCGGCCCCTCGCCGTTGGGGACCACGACCGCCACCCCGGTGCCCCCGATCCCGGTGACGACCTCGAGCTCCGTGCCGCCCGCCATACCCCGCACCTCGCGGACCACGCGGTCGGCGGTGCGGTGCTCGGCCGTCGACAGCTCCGGGTGGGCGTGCAGGTCGCGGTAGAGGTCCTCCAGCCAGGGTCGGGCCCGGTCCAGCCCGGAGAGCACCGTCGCGGCAGGGGTCGGCTCGCTCATCGCGCTCCTCGTGGGTCGGGGCGGCGCCGCGGACCGGGCGCCGACGTCGGGACCGACCCTACGCCAGCGGTGCGGGCATGGCAGGGTATGCCGTGTGAGCTCAAGGGTGATCCACACCGGTCAGGCACTGGTCGACGTCGTGCTCGAGGTGCCCGACCTGCCGTGCCGCGGCGGCAACGTCAACGCCACCAGCTTCGCGCGCTACGCGGGCGGCGCCGTCAGCATCCTCGTCGCGGCCGCGCGCGCGGGCGCGCAGTCGGTCCTCGCCGGTGCCCACGGCACCGGCCCCAACGCCGACCTGGTCCGGCGGGTGCTGGCGGAGGAGGGCGTGCGGGTCACTGCAGACCCGGTGCCCGGCACGGACACCGGCATCTGCGTGGTCATGGTCGAGCCCACCGCCGAGCGGACCTTCCTGACCACCTACGGCGCCGAGCGGGCGATCAGCGTCGGCTCGCTGGCCAGCAGCGGGCCCCGGGCCGGGGACCTGGTGTGCGTCACCGGCTACAGCCTCTACCCCCCGACCCGCGACCCGCTGCTGGAGTGGTTGCCGGAGCTGCCGGCCGGGGTGGAGGTCGTCCTCGACCCCGGCGCCGCGCTGGCCGACCTGCCGGTCGCGGTGGGGGAGCAGGTGCTGGCCCTCACCGACGTGTGGACCTCCAACGCCCAGGAGGCGCGCGAGCTCACCGGCGTCGGCGACGTGGCCTCCTCGTGCGCCGCCGTGGCCGACCGGCTGGGTGCCGGGGCGGTCGTGGTCGTGCGCGACGGGGCGGAGGGCTGCTTCGTGCGGGTGGACGGGGAGACCACGTACGTCCCGGGGCACCCGCAGGTGCCGGTCGACACCAACGGTGCCGGCGACGCGCACACCGGCGTGCTGTGCGCCGAGCGCGCCCTCGGTGCGTCCTGGGTGCAGGCGGCCGCCCGGGCCAACGCGGCCGGGGCGATCAAGGTCACCCGCAAGGGACCGGCGACCGCCCCCACCCGTGCCGAGGTGGACGCCTTCCTCGCCGCGCAGGTCCGCGAGGGCGTCACGGCCACCACCGCCCGATAGCCGGGGCGCGAGGTCCTCGGCCACCCGCTCCCGGCATCGAGGGTGACCGCGTGCTCGTGCCGCGCCGCGCGCATCATGAAGAGCCGCCGGCCGACGCGGTGCACGGGTCAGGAGATGGGGGCTGTGGTGCGGGTCGAACTGTTCTACTTCGACGGCTGTCCGCACTGGACCCTCGCCGACGAGCGGCTCTCGGAAGCCTTGTCCCGGCTGGGGCGTGACGACGTCGAGGTCGAGCTGCGCAAGGTCGAGACCGCTGAGGACGCCGAACGGGTCGGTTTCACCGGATCACCCACGATCCGCGGCGCTCTCGTGAGACACGTCCTCGCCTTGCTCGCGGGGGAGGGGCGGGCGTCAGTCGCCTGACCGCCACGGCACGCCGAACCGGTCCCGGTGCGCGACCTCGCGCACAGGGCGCCGCCGGCGGGTCCGGGCCGAGCCCTTCGCCTCCGTCGAGGGGCCCGGGGCCGGATAGCCGAGGGCGACCACACCGACGACGCGCCGGTCCTGCGGGATCGCGAAGGCGTCCTTGACCGCGTCCTGCTGCTCCGGCGGCACGCCGAAGTAGAGCGCGCCCAGCCCCTCGTCGACGGCGGTGAGCAGGATGAGCATCGCCGCCATCCCGTTGTCGACGTCCCAGTAGGGGACCGGCCAACGCGCGGGGTCGCGGTCGGTCCAGCCCTTGTCCCCCTCGGCGTAGCGCGCCAGATAGGTGTGCGGGTCCGAGCAGCACAGCACGAGCACCGGCGCGGTCGACACGCCGCGCAACCACCTGTCCGGCTCCGCGCCCGGGTCGGTCGTGGCCGCCCAGAAGCGGTCCCGGGCCTGCGCCGACTCCAGGACGAGGAAGTCCCAGCCCTGGGAGAAGCCGGCGCTGGGCGCACGGACGGCGTGCTGCAGCACCCGGTCCAGCACCTCCTGCGGGACCTCGCGGTCCGCGTCGTAGGCCCGCACCATCCGACGCTTCCTGATCACCTCGCGCAGCTCCATGGGCACCGATGGTCCCACGTGCTCCGCGCTGCCCACGTCCGTCGTCGGCTCCCGGTGCACTGGTGCATCATGGTGCGCATGGACGAGCAGGATGGACTGCCCCCCGGCTACCCGCAGGAGTGGGAGGCGGACGTGGTGCTGGCCGACGGCATGGTGGCCCACGTCAGGCCGATCCGTCCCGACGACGTCGAGGCGCTCCACGAGTTCCACGCGGCCCAGTCCGAGGAGTCCATCTACCTGCGCTTCTTCGCGCCGATCAAGCGGCTCTCCGACAAGGACGTCCACCGCTTCACCCACGTCGACTACTCCGACCGCGTCGCGCTGGTGGTGATGATCCGGGGCAAGATCGCCGGCATCGGGCGCTACGACCGGCTCAAGCCCGGCGGCCCGGAGGCCGAGGTCGCCTTCAACGTCTCCGACGACCACCAGGGCCGGGGCATCGGCTCGGTCCTGCTCGAGCACCTGGCCGACATCGCCCGCGAGGCCGGGGTCCGCCGCTTCGTCGCCGACGTGCTGCCCCAGAACCGCAAGATGATCGGCGTCTTCCGCGACGCCGGCTACGACGCCTCGCACGAGTTCGACGACGGCGTCATCGCCGTCACCTTCGACATCGAGCCCACCGACGAGTCGCGCGCGGTGCGGATGTCCCGGGAGCACCGCTCGGAGTCCCGCTCGGTGCGCCGCCTCCTGCACCCCGCCTCGGTCGCCGTCATCGGCGCCAGCCGGCGCGAGGCCACCGTCGGGCGGGCCTTCCTCGACCACATCGCGGAGCGTGGGTTCGCCGGGGACCTGTATGCCGTCAACAACCGCGCCGAGCCCGGCACCGACATCGGGGGACTGCCGTCCTACCGCTCGGTGCGCGACATCGAGGGCGGCGTCGAGCTGGCCGTCGTCGCGGTCCCCGCCGCCGACGTGCTGGCCACCGTCGACGAGTGCGCCGACGCCGGGGTGCGGGCGCTGGTCGTGCCCTCGGAAGGGTTCGCCGAGGCCGGCCCGGAGGGGGAGCACCGGCAGCGACAGCTGCTGATGCTGGCCCGCGGCTACGGCATGCGGGTCCTGGGCCCGAACAGCTTCGGTATCATCAACAACGACCCGCAGGTCCGCCTCGACGCCTCGCTGGCCGAACCGGCCCACCTGCCGCCGCACGGCAGCCTGGGCCTGTTCGCGCAGTCCGGCGCCCTCGGCATCGCGGTGCTGGCCTCCGCCCAGCGCCGTGGTCTGGGCATCTCCACCTTCGCCTCCGCCGGCAACCGGGTGGACGTCTCGGGTAACGACCTCATGCAGTACTGGCTCGACGACGACGCCACGACCGCGGTCGGGCTGCACCTGGAGTCGATGGGCAACCCGCGCAAGTTCTCCCGCATCGCCCGCAAGCTCTCCTCGGTCAAGCCGGTGATCGTGGTCAAGTCCGGCGTGGGCGGACGCTTCGGCACCCCTCGCGGGCACCGGGTGCGTACCACCCAGGAGCGGCCGGAGGCCTTCACCCAGATGCTCAAGCAGGCCGGCGTGATCCGCGCGGAGAACACCCACCAGCTCTTCGACGTCGCCCAGCTGGTCATCAACCAACCGCTGCCGGCCGGCCACCGGGTGGGCGTGGTGACCAACAGCGACGCGCTCGGCTCGCTCGCCGCGGACGCCGCCCAGTCCTGGGGCCTTGACGTCACCCACGGCCCCGTCGCCGTCGCCGCGGAGGCGGGGGTCGCGGAGTTCCGGCGGGTGGTGGAGGAGGCTCTCGCCGACGACCATGTGGACTCCCTCATCGCCTGCTTCATCCCGCCGGTGGCCTTCATCGACCCCGAGGTGGTGCAGGCGGTCGGCGAGGCGGTCGCCGGCTCGGAGAAGCCCTGCGTGGCCACCTTCCTGGGGATGCGCGGCGTCACCCCGGGCAGCCGGCTGCCGACCTACACCACGCCCGAGGACGGGGTGCGGGCGCTCGCCGCGGCCACGAGGTATGCCGAGTGGTTGCGCAGCGACCGCGGCACCCGGGTGCGCCCGGACGGGATCAACCGGGGCGCCGTCAACGACGTCGTCGCGGCCGTCCTCGCCCGGTCCCCGCGCGGGGCGGACCTGTCCCAGGAGGAGACCACCGCGGTGCTCGCGGCCTACGGGATCGAGGTCTGGCCCTCGGTGACGGTCTCCTCCGACGAGGAGGCGGTCGAGGTCTACCGCCAGCTGCGCGGCACCGTCGTGCTCAAGGCGACCTCGCCGCTGCTCTCCCACCAGCCCGGCCAGGGCTGGATCCGCACCGGGCTGCGCCACCCCAAGGCGGTCGGTGCGGCCTACCGCGACCTCGCCCGGATGCTGGAGCCGCTCGGTGCCGACGGGATCGCGGTGCAGCGGATGGCGGCTCCCGGTGGGGTGGCGGTGGAGGTGCACAGCAGCGAGGACGCGCTCTTCGGGCCGGTCGTCGGCTTCGGCGTGGCCGGTCTGCCGATCGACCTGCTCGGCGACATGACCAGCCGCTTCCCGCCGCTGACCGACGTCGACATCGTCGACATGGTCACCTCGATCAGGGCCGCGCCGATGCTCGACGGCTACCGGGGGGTGATGCCGGTGGACCACGCGGCCCTCTACGACCTCATCGCGCGCGTCTCGGTGCTGGCCGACGACCACCCCGAGCTGGCCCACCTGCGCCTCAACCCGGTCATGGCCCACCAGGACGGCGTCGACGTGCTCGGCGCCAGCCTGCACGTGGCGCCGGCGCCCACCCGCACCGACGCCGAACGACGGGCGATGTCGTCATGAGCGGGCCAGGTGGCACCATGGGGCGCATGGTCCGTCGTCTGAGGTCACCCCTGCCCGACTCCCTCGTGGCCGACATCGAGAGCGCCGGCTACCTGCCGGCGGTCGTCCACGACGTGGTCCTCACCGCGGTCGGGCGCGACCAGGTGGTCGGCCACCTCGTCCATGCCGAGACGACCTTCGACGAGCAGGCGGTGCGCAACCACCTGACCGTCCTCGTCCTCACCGACCGCCGGCTCGTCA
The DNA here is from genome assembly GCF_003351765.1 of Ornithinimicrobium avium. Taxonomy (NCBI): domain Bacteria; kingdom Bacillati; phylum Actinomycetota; class Actinomycetes; order Micrococcales; family Ornithinimicrobiaceae; genus Ornithinimicrobium; species Ornithinimicrobium avium. Next base: position 822,773 of record NZ_CP031229.1, on the reverse strand, counting down.
TCGCGCACGCCGACGACCACGAGGGCCCGGAGCGGCAGCGGATGGCGACCGCGACCAGCGAGACGGTGCCCCTGCGCGCCGTGCGCGGGGTGATGCTCACCCACGTGGTCCCCGACCCGGAGAACTTCGACGGCAGCCTCGCCGGCCGCGCGGTCACCCTGACCCTGGGATGGGGCGCGGTCTCGCGGGTCGACCTGCTGCCGGCCATGTGCGAGGACCCGCAGTGCGAGGGCGACCACGGCTACGAGGGCACCGTGGCCAGCGACGACATCTCGCTGCGGGTGGCGGCGGACGCCGACGGCGTGGACCAGCTCGAGCGAGCGCTCGCCTTCGCCCAGGAGCTGTCCTCGCGCCTCGGGCGCTGACATGAGCGCGCAGGAGGGGGCCCCGGAGCCGGTCGCCGCGGCGGTGGCCCGGTACGCCCCGCCGGGGCCGGGGGAGGGGTTGCCCTCGGTCCTGCCCGCCGTCCTGACCGCCCTGGGCGTCGGCACGCCGCACGACATCCCCGTCCCGGCGTGGAGCCTGGAACCCACCCGCCGGGTGGTGGTCGTCCTCGTCGACGGGCTGGGGGCCCGGCAGCTCGAGCGGGTCAGCGGGCACGCCCCGTTCCTGCACACCCTGGACTCTCCGGTCACCGACTTCCGCTGCGGGTTCCCCTCCACCACCGCCACCAGCCTGACCAGCCTGGGCACCGGTCGCCGCGCCGGCGACCACGGGATCATCGGCTGGCAGACCGGCCTGCGCGACGGTGAGCGGCTGTTCAACCACCTCGGCTGGCGCGACGGGCCGGACCCCCTCACCCACCAGCCGCTGCGCACGATGCTGCAGGAGGCGGGGAGGCGGGACGTGAACGCCACGACCGTCTCCCGGGGCATGTTCGAGTCGTCCGGCTTCACCCGTGCGGCGCAGCGGGGCGGCGCCTTCATCCCCGCCGAGGAGCCGCAGGAGCGCACCGCCGGCGTGCTGCACGCGCTGAGCCGGGCCGGTCGCAGGGGACGGGCGCTCGTCTACGCCTACTGGGACGAGGTGGACAAGGCCGGCCACGTCCACGGTCCCGGCAGCCTGGAGTGGGGGGAGGCGGTCGAGGGCGTCGACTCCTTCGTCGCCGGGCTCGCCGAGCAGGCTCCGGAGGGGACGACGATCGTGGTGACCGCCGACCACGGCATGATCGGGGCACCGCTGGAGCGACGCCGCGACGTGGCCTACGAGCAGACCCTGGGGGCCGGTGTCCGCCTGCTCGCCGGGGAGCCTCGCGCCCCCCAGGCCTGGTGCGAGCCGGGCGCCGTGGACGACGTCGTGGCGACCTGGCGCGAGGAGCTCGGTGAGGAGGCCGTGGTCCTCACGCGGGAGGAGGTCATCGACGCCGGCTGGTTCGGACCGGTGCGGGAGGGCTACGAGCGCCGGATCGGCGAGGTCGTCGTCGCGATGCTCGGCGAGTCCACGATGCTCGACTCACGGCTGCTGCGACCCAGCATCCTGCGGCTGCGCGGCCACCACGGCAGCATCACCGACGCCGAGACCGCGATCCCGCTGCTCGTTCACCAGGGATGAGCCGCCCCGGCGTCGAGCCGGCCCACGGCCCCGCTGCGCGCGGCGGGTGGCCGCGCACGCCATACCCTTTCGTAGACTGCGCGGGTGGCTGAGCTCGTCTTCTTCACCGGGACCATGGACTGCGGGAAGTCGACCCTCGCGCTGCAGATGGACCACACGCACGCCGCCCGGGGGCGTCAGGGGCTGCTGTTCACCAAGCACGACCGCTCCGGGGAGGCGGTGCTCTCCTCGCGGCTGGGCCTGACCAAGCCGGCGCTGGAGGTGAAGGACGACCTGGACCTGTGGGAGCTCGTCGTCGAGCAGGTCACCAACGGTCGACGCGTGGACTACCTGATCTGTGACGAGGCGCAGTTCTACACGCCGGTGCAGGTGGAGCAGCTGGCCCGGCTCGTCGACGAGATGGGCGTGGACGTGTTCGCCTTCGGCATCACCGCCGACTTCCGCACCGAGCTCTTCCCCGGGTCGCGCCGGCTCATCGAGCTGGCCGACCGCACCCAGCAGCTGCAGGTCCAGGCGCTGTGCTGGTGCGGGCGCACGGCCACGGTCAACGCTCGCGTCGTCGACGGGGTGATGGTGGTCGAGGGCGAGCAGGTGGTGGTCGGCGACGTGGCCGGACCGGACGACGTGCCGCCCACGGTGGAGTACGAGATGCTCTGCCGACGTCATTACATGCGCCGGATGAACGCCTCCGCGGCCCGGGCGCAGTCGCTCTCGCCCGAGGTCCTCCCCTTCGACCTCGACCTGTGCCCGGTCCCGTCACCGCGCCCACGGCCCGCGACGGTGGACAGTCCGGAGGAGGGTGTCCCGGGCGACTGACCCGCGAGGCTCCCGGGCGGTGACCGGCCGCGTCAGCGACGGCGACGGTCGCTGCCGCCGAACATGACGTCGTCCCAGCTCGGCACGCTGGTGCGTCCCTTGCGGCGGGGCGGCTCCGGCACCTGGGCGTCCGAGGTGTCCTGGTCGGCAGCGGTGTCCTGGTCGGCAGCGTCCGTCCCGGCCTTGTCGTCGCCCCGGTCCTCCTCGTCGACCACGTCGTCCTGCGCCGCGGAGCCGTCGGAGGTCTCGTCGGCGTCGGTCTCGTCGCGCTCGGCGTCGGGCACGCCGACCTCGTGGTCGGGCACGTCGACCTCGTGGTCGGGCACGTCGGCCTCGTGGTCGGGCACGTCGGCCCCACCGACGGCGCCCGCCGCGATCTGCTCCGTGGCGTCCACCGGCTCGTCCTGGCCCGGGTCGGCATCCGCGAGCGGGTCGTCCTCGGGGCCGAAGAACTCCTCGAAACTGACCTCCTGCGGGTCATGGGTGCGGGCGAAGGCGACCTCGTCGGCAGAACCGTCCTCGTCCTGCGGTGCGGGTTCTCCCACCGCCGGCGGCAGCCTGGGGATGCGGAGGCGACGCCGTTCGCGTCTGGCCCTCGCCTCGCGCTGGGAGCGGCTGCGGGCCGGCCGCGACCGGGGCTCGTCGTCCTCGCTCCCGGCCTGTGCCTCCTGCCCCGCGCCGCCGGCTTCACCCTCCGGCCCGTCCGGCTCCGGGGGACGGACCGGCGAGGGCGACTCCGGCGCCGAGCCGCGGGGGTGCGCGGCGGGCGGGAGCGACCCGTCGTGGTGCCCGGCGCCCTCGGCGCCGTGATCGGTGGGGGAGGGCAGGTTCTCCAGCGGCAGCACCTCGTCGGTGTGGCCCGCCCCCTCGCCGGGTCGCCCCTCCGTGGTCGGGCGACCCTCGGGCCGCCGCGTGCGTCGGCCCCTGGCCTGCCGGCGCTCGCGCATCGTGGCCATCAGGTCGGCCGTCTCGTCCTCGCTGTGGCTGCTGCCGAGGAGCGGGTGCCCGTCCAGCCCGCCGGGCAGGGCCTGCTCGTCCTCGCTGAGCCAGCGGGCCTCGTCGTCCAGCGCCTCGACGGAGCGGTCCTGCACGCCGTAGTGCCAGGCCGCCCTGCGCTCCCGGCCCCCGGCCGAGAAGATCACCAGGACCGTCCACGGTCCGTGGCTGTCGGTGCGCGCCGCGTCCCAGGAGATCGTGTCGGTGGGCACCCCGCGGGACTCAAGCCGCTCCAGGACCCGGCGGTCCAGGGTGTGCGTGCCGTCGGTGCGGCCCTGGGCGCGCACGTGCGCCGCCCTGGCCAGGCCCACGACGTGCTCGCGCTCGGCCAGCACCGGGCCCTCGAAGCGGCGCACCCGGTCGGCGTCCCAGCCGGTGGCCGCCGCCACCTCCTCGGCCGTCTGCCCGGCCCGGATCATCGCCTGCACCTCCTTGGGGCTGGCGGTCGGCTGCTGCCCGTCGACGGGGGCGGCGCGTCTGGGCCGGAGCGCGGCGCGCAGGTGGTCGTCGACGGGCACGGCGTAGCGCGTCCCGTCGTCGGCCACGACGACCAGGCGCCCGTCCTCGTCCAGCTCGGCGAAGTCCAGCTGCTGCATGGTTCACCACTGTGCCATCCGCGGGCGTCCCCGGCGCGCAAGGCACGCCGCCCGGGCGTGCGGACGGAGTGGTTACGCTGGTCCCGCCATGCTGACCGGACCTGACGACCTGCGGGTCGCCCTCGACGTCATCGGGATCTTCGCCTTCGCAGTATCCGGCGGTCTCGTGGGCGTGCGCGCGCGCCTGGACCTCTTCGGGGTCGCGGTGCTGGCATGGCTGACCGGTCTGGGCGGCGGTGTCGTCCGGGACGTCTTCCTCGGCGACGTGCCACCCGTCGGGATCAGCGACCCGCGCTCGATCATCACGGTGCTGGTGGCGGGCCTCGTCGTCGTGGGCGTCCGTCCGTGGATCCTGGACCTGACGCGCCGCAACCCCGACCTGCGGCTGGGCGGGATCGGCTCCGCCGTGCGCCACCTCGACGCGGTCGGCCTGGCGGTCTTCGCCGTGGCGGGGGCGCTCAAGGCCGTCGCGCTCGGCGCCCCACCGCTGGCCTGCGTCTTCGTCGGGGGCATCACCGCCGTCGGCGGCGGCGCCATCCGCGACGTGCTCGTCGGCCAGGTCCCCGAGGTCCTGCGCCGCGAGGTGTATGCCGTGCCCGCCGTCCTCGGCGCCGCTCTCGTCGTCGTCGCCGACCAGCTGGGCATGCTCACCACTGCCGTGATCTGGAGCACCGTCGTGCTCGTCTTCGTCATCCGCGTGGCCGCCATCCACCTCGACCTCAACATCCCCACCGCACCCCAGCAAGGAGCCCGACCGTGAGCCAGACCCCCGCCAGCCCGGCCGACCCCGTCCAGCCCTCCGGCCGCCCCGCGGACCTGCCCGGGACACCGGTGGACCCGGTGGGCGCGGCGGCCGAGGACGTCGTCCCCGAGCTCGAGGTGGGCATCGAGCTCGAGGACGACCACCGCCTGTTCCCCTACCAGGCGGTGGTCCTCACCTCCTTCGGCGGACCGGAGGCGCCCGAGGAGGTCATGCCCTTCCTGCGGCGGGTCACCGCCGGTCGCGGCGTCCCGGACGAGCGCCTGGAGGAGGTCGCCCAGCACTACCTGCACTTCGGCGGCCGCAGCCCGATCAACGAGCAGAACCGGGCGCTCGTCGCCGCGCTGGGCGAGGAGCTCGCCCGGCGCGGGCTGGCACTGCCGGTCCTGCTGGGCAACCGCAACTCCGAGCCCTACCTCGCCGACACGCTGCGCCATGCGCACGACGAGGGGATGACCCGGATCCTGGCGGTCACGACGAGCGCCTACTCCAGCTACTCCTCCTGCCGCCAGTACCGCGAGGACATCGCGGGCGCCATCGCCGCCCTGGCCGAGGACGGCCTGCAGGTGGCCGTGGACAAGGTGCGGCCCTACTGGAACCACCCGGGCTTCGCCCGGACGAACTCCCGCCTCGTCACCGAGGCGGTGCGCGGGCTCCTGGGTCGCGGGGCAGAGGACGGCGCCACGCCCTACCTCGTCCTGGTCACCCACTCGGTGCCCCGGGCGATGGACGACACGTCAGGGCCGGGCGACGGCGAGGGCAACCTCTACTCCCGCCAGCACGAGGAGCTGGCGGCGGCGATCGCCGCCGAGGCGGGCGCGACGTTGGGGGTGGAGCTCGAGCACGACCTGGTCTACTGCTCGCGCTCGGGCTCCCCGGCGACCCCCTGGCTGGAGCCGGACGTCAACGACCACCTGCGCGAGCTGGCCGGGCGCGGCGTGAGGCAGGTCGTCCTGGCGCCGATCGGCTTCGTCTCCGACCACATGGAGGTGGTCTTCGACCTGGACACCGAGGCGGTGGAGACCGCCACCGAGCTCGGCCTGGAGCTGGTGCGCGTGCCGACCGTGGGGACCGACCCCGAGTTCGTCGCCGGCCTGGTCGACCTCGTGATCGAGCGGGCCGCGGAGGCGCGCGGCGAGGAGCCCAGGCGTCCGGCCTGGCCGGGGGACGCGCCCCGCCCCTCCGTCTGCGCGCCCGGCTGCTGCCCGAACCTGCGGGTGGCGAAGCCGGCGGCGTGCGGAATGGACTGATGGCGAGCGGCGAGGGAGCGAGGCCGGGAGCGCCGAGGAGCGCGACCGAGCTCGTGCCGATGCTCGCCGAGGAGGAGCGGGCCGGGCTGGAGCGGCTGGCCGTCGAGCTCGCCGTGGAGGCGGGACGGCTGGTCCTGCACGAGCGGCCGGCGCGGGTCGGCGTGCACCGCACCAAGTCGAGCGACCTGGACGTGGTCACGGTGATGGACACGCGCTCGGAGGACCTGCTGCGCTCCCGGCTGTCCCGGGCGCGGCCCGACGACGCGGTGCTCGGCGAGGAGGGCGGGGGGATCGCGGGGACCTCCGGCCTGACCTGGGTGCTGGACCCGATCGACGGGACGGTCAACTACCTCTACGACCTCCCCGCGTATGCGGTCTCCGTGGCGGTGGTCGTGGGCGACCCCACGGCGCCCGGTGCCTGGGCGCCGGTGGCCGGCGCGGTCGCCTCCCCACGCACCCGCGAGGTGTTCCACGCCCGGGCCGGGGGTGGTGCGCGCCTGTCCCTGCTGGACGCCGACGGCGCCCTCGTGGCGTCGGCGCCCGCGGCCCTGGCCGTCACGGACGTGGACGACCTCGGGCAGTGCCTGGTCGCGACCGGCTTCGCCTACGACCGCGGGGTGCGGCGGGGCCAGGCGGCCGTGGTCGCCGACCTGCTGCCGCGCGTGCGCGACGTGCGTCGCCTGGGAGCCGCAGCGCTGGACCTGTGCCACGTGGCGGCGGGGCGGGTCGATGCCTACTACGAGCAGGGTGTGCAGCCGTGGGACTACGCGGCCGGTGTGCTCCTCGTCACCGAGGCCGGCGGCGAGGTCTCGGGGCTGCTGGCCGGCAGCCCGCCGTCGGGCGAGATGGTCCTCGCCGCGGGACCGGCGGCCCACCTCGCGGTGCGGGCCGAGCTGGAGCGTCTTGCTCCGGCTCGCTGACCTGCGAGAACGCTAGTCCGGTGAGCAGCCGGAGCGGACACCGTGGCGCCGGCGCGGCCCTGGTTGGCGCGGCGCGCCCGCATAGGGCACAATCCGCCCGACAGACCACGCGTGCAGCGGACGGGGACGACGGGCACAAATCCGGCGCCCGATGCGTTCTGCACGGCGAGACAGACATTGGGCCCATTCGAAGGAGGATGAGCATGGCGACCGACTACGACGCTCCGCGCAAGACAGACGACGAGCTGAACGAGGACTCGATCGAGGAGCTGAAGGCACGCCGCAACGACAAGGCGTCCGGCAGCGTGGACATCGACGAGACGGAGCAGGCCGAGGGCTTCGAGCTCCCGGGGGCGGACCTGTCCAACGAGGAGCTCTCGGTGCACGTGCTGCCGCGGCAGCAGGACGAGTTCACCTGCTCGCGGTGCTTCCTGGTGCACCACCGCAGCCAGCTGGCCAAGGAGGTCGGCGGGCTGCCGGTCTGCACGGAGTGCGCGGCCTGACCGGGCGTGCCGCGGCGCTGGCCCCCGGGCCGGTGCCGCACACCATGGTCAGGCCCCCGGCGTACCCTCGTTGACGATGCCGCCCGACGCCCCCGCCGCCCCCCGCACCGTCCCGGTCGCCCTGCGCCTCCTGGACGACGGGCTGCCCGTGCCGCGGCAGGCCCGTGCCCACGACGCCGGCGTGGACCTGCACGCCCGGGAGGGCCGCACCCTGGCCCCCGGGGAGCGTGCTCTCGTGCCTACCGGCATCGCGATCGCGCTGCCGCCCGGCTGGGCCGGGTTCGTCCACCCGCGCTCCGGTCTGGCCGCCCGGCACGGCATCTCGGTGGTCAACGCCCCAGGCACCGTGGACGCCGGCTACCGCGGCGAGATCCTCGTCAACCTGGTCAACACCGACCGCTCAGCGCCGTTCACGGTGCACCGCGGCGACCGGATCGCCCAGCTGGTCGTGCAGGAGGTGGGGGCCCCGCTGTTCGAGCTGGTCGATGAGCTGCCCCCCTCCGAGCGCGGCGCCGGCGGACACGGGCACACCGGCACCGGCACCCCGCACCCACACCCCGACCCGAAGGACTGACCCACCCGTGGCCCTCTTCCGCCGCAGCAAGAACGATGCCGCCGTCGATGCGGACGCCCTCGAGGACGTGGACGCCGTCGTGCGCCCCGAGCCCGCCGAGGGCCGCCCCGGCGTGGACCGGGACTGGGACCGCGCCGGAGACGGGCCCTACGACGCCAGCGAGTGGCCCGACCTGGACGGTCGCCTCGACCTGGGCGCCCTGCGGCTGCCCGTCGTGGCCGGCATGCAGATGCGCCTGGACGTCGAGCAGGGCACCGGCCGCGTCGTCGGCGCCACCCTCGGCTTCGGGGCCTCGCAGGCCCAGCTGCAGGCCTTCGCCGCGCCCCGCACGCTGGGGCTGTGGGACGAGCTGCGCCCCGACATCGTGCGCGGCCTGGTCGACTCCGGCGGCGCCGCCGAGGTCGTGGACGGGGTCCTGGGCAAGGAGATCCGGGCCCGGATGCCCGGGCGGGCGCAGGACGGCAGGGTGGCCTTCCAGCCGGCCCGTTTCATCGGCGTCGACGGCCCCCGCTGGTTCCTGCGGGTCGTGGTCAACGGCCCGGCAGCCTCGGACGACCAGCAGCTGGTGCCGGTCCTGGACTTCCTGCGCGGCGTGGTCGTCGACCGGGGCGAGGAGCCGCGCCCGCCCCGTGAGGTGCTCGAGCTGACCGCCCCCGCGGGCGTGGTCGAGGCGGCCGCCAAGCAGGCCCAGGCCCGTCGAGAGGCGGCCCGGCAGGCCGCGGCGAAGGAGGGGGCCCGGCCCACCCAGGTCCTGCGCACCGGGGACGCCACGGGCATCAGCGGCGTGAGCACCTCGCCCGGCGCCCAGGACGCAGCCGCCCGCGGTCGCCACCGCGAGCCGCAGCCCACCGAGGCACCCAAGGCACCGAACAACCCCGAGTTCACATGACCCTCGCGCCGGACGCGGAAGCCACCGTCGAGCAGGTCATCCGCCGACGGATCAGCGACGCGCTCGGCGGCTGGTACGGCTCCCTCGAGACGGCGCTGCCGACCGTCGCCTTCGTCGTCACCTGGTTGCTCGTCGACAGCGTGCGCACCGCGGTGGTGGCCGCCGCCGCCCTGCTCGTCGTGCTCGCGGTGGCCCGCCAGCTGGTCGGCGGCTCCTGGCGCTTCCTCGGCTCGGCCGTGGTCGCCACCGCGCTGGCCGCGTTCTTCGCCCTCCGGTCCGGGCAGGCGCAGGACGCCTTCCTGCCCGGGATCCTCACCAGCGGCCTGTATGCCGTGGGAGCCGTCGCCTCGATCCTCCTGCGCTGGCCGCTGCTGGGCTTCGTGGTGGCGATCGGCGACCCCGACTACGCCGAACGGCCGACCGGGTGGCGGCGCGACCGGGGGCTGGTGGCGGTGTGCAGCCGGCTCACCTGGGTCCTCGTCGCACTCTTCGTCGTGCGGGTCGCGATCATGCTGCCCCTCTACCTGGCCGGCGAGGTCGCCTGGCTGGGCGTGTCGAAGATCGCCCTGGGGTGGCCGGCCTACCTGCTCGCCGTCGTGGTGATGGGCGCGATGCTGGCGACCGGGCACACGGCGCAGAGCGACGAGGGCGAGGACGACGTGACCGGGCGGATGGCCGGTGCCTGACCCGGCCACCGGGCACGGCGCGGGACTGGCCGTCGGCGACGCGGTCGTGGTCGAGGTGGGCGCCGTCGCGCACGGCGGACACTGCGTGGCCCGGCACGAGGGCCAGGTGCTCTTCGTCCGGCACGCGCTGCCGGGGGAGCAGGTCCGTGCGGCGGTGACCGAGGTCGGCTCCGGCAGCCGGTTCGTGCGGGCCGACGCGGTCGAGGTGCTCGTCGCCTCGGCGGACCGCGTCGTCGCGCCGTGCCCGTGGGCCGGCCCCGGGCTCTGCGGCGGTTGCGACTGGCAGCACGCCTCGCTGGACGCGCAGCGCCGGCTCAAGGCGCAGGTCGTCGCCGAGCAGCTGCGCCGGCTCGGCGGACTCGACGACGGCGAGGTCGCCGCCCTGGTCACAGGCTGCGAGCCGGTCCCCGGTGACCGGGAGGGGCTGCGCTGGCGCACCCGCGTCGAGCTGGCGGTCACCACTGCCGAGGAGGGACGCGTGCCCGGGCTGCGCGTCCACCGCTCGCACGAGGTCCTGCCCCTGGACGACTGCCTCATCGCCGCCGACGGTGTGGTGGCCACCGGCGTCCTCGGCCACCCGGTCCCCGACGGCGTCGCGGCCCTGGACGTGGTCGCTCCCGGCACCGGCGGTCCCGTCGTGGTGCCGCTGGGCCGTCCCCGGGACCGGCACGTCGGGCGCCGAGGCCGGGCAGCGCGCGACAGGCGGCAGCACGGGCGCGGCCGCCGCCCCGGCCCGGTGCCGCTCGGTCCGGTGCCGACGGTGGCAGAACGGGTCGACGGGCACGAGTTCACCCTCTCCGCGCGCGGGTTCTGGCAGGTGCACCCGGGTGCCGCCGGCACGTTCACCGACCAGGTGCTGGCCTGGCTCGACCCGCAGCCGGGCGAGCGGGCGCTCGATCTCTACGCCGGCGTCGGCCTCTTCGCCGTCCCGATGGCCGAGCGCGTCGGCCCGACCGGCACCGTCGTCGCGGTGGAGGCCGACGCGGAGGCGGCGACGGCCGCGGGGCGGCACCTCACCCCATACCCCTGGGCGCGGGCGGTGGCCGCACCCACCGAGCGTGCGCTGGCCGACCTGGCCGCAGCGGGGGAGCGCGCCGACGTCGTCGTCCTGGACCCGCCGCGCACCGGTGCCGGTCCCTCGGTCGTGACCCTGCTGGCCGCCCTGCACCCCCGGGCCGTCGTCTACGTCGCGTGCGACCCGGCCGCGCTCGCGCGTGACGTCGCCGCGGCCCGGGAGGCCGGGCTGGAGCTGGTGGAGCTGCGGGTGCTGGACGCCTTCCCGATGACCCACCACGTGGAGTGCCTCGCGCTGCTGCTGCCGGCGGACCGCGCCGGCTGAGCCCCACCCGTCGCTGCCCACCAGGCACAGGAGCCGGGGTGGCTGCGCACGAGCACCCCCGAGGCCGAGGGCGCCCCTGCGCCCCTGCCGGGTATGGGGCAGGATGGACGGGAGCGCGTGTCGGATTTGGCCGGGCTGCTCGCCCGGGATATCTTGACGTCGAGATAAATAGTCGCCGAGCGAAGGAGCAGACGTGAGCACGAACCCGAACAGCTTCGGTGCCAAGGGCACCCTGGAGGTAGGTGACCAGAGCTACGGCATCTACCGCCTCGGCGGGATCGAGGGAGCCGACGACCTGCCCTACTCGCTGAAGGTCCTCCTCGAGAACCTGCTGCGGACCGAGGACGGCGCCAACACGACCGCCGACCACATCCGCGCCCTGGCGCAGTGGGACGAGAACGCCCAGCCCTCCATCGAGATCCAGTTCACCCCGGCGCGCGTCCTCATGCAGGACTTCACCGGCGTGCCGTGCGTGGTCGACCTCGCCGCCATGCGCGAGGCGATGTCCGAGCTGGGCGGCGACCCGACCAAGATCAACCCCCTGGCGCCGGCCGAGCTGGTCATCGACCACTCCGTCATCATCGACGTGTTCGGCCGCGCGGACGCCTTCGAGCGCAACGTGGAGATCGAGTACCAGCGCAACGGCGAGCGCTACCAGTTCCTGCGCTGGGGACAGACCGCCTTCGAGGACTTCAAGGTCGTCCCCCCGGGCACCGGCATCGTCCACCAGGTCAACCTGGAGCACCTGGCCCGCACCGTGATGACCCGGGAGGTCGGCGGGGAGCTGCTCGCCTACCCGGACACCTGCGTCGGCACGGACTCCCACACCCCGATGGTCAACGGCCTGGGCGTGCTCGCGTGGGGCGTCGGCGGCATCGAGGCCGAGGCGGCCATGCTCGGCCAGCCGGTGTCCATGCTCATCCCGCGCGTCGTCGGCTTCAAGCTCACCGGCCAGATCCCGGCCGGGGCGACCGCGACCGACGTGGTGCTGACGATCACCGAGCTGCTGCGCGAGCACGGTGTCGTCGGCAAGTTCGTAGAGTTCTACGGCGAGGGTGTCGCCGCGGTGCCGCTGGCCAACCGGGCCACGATCGGCAACATGAGCCCGGAGTTCGGCTCCACCGCCTCGATGTTCCCGATCGACGAGGTCACCCTGGACTACCTGCGGCTCACCGGCCGGCCCGAGGAGCAGGTGGCCCTCGTGGAGGCCTACGCCAAGGAGCAGGGCATGTGGGCCGACCCGAGCAGGCAGGCCCGCTACAGCGAGTACATCGAGCTGGACCTGTCCACGGTCGTGCCCTCGATCGCCGGCCCCAAGCGCCCGCAGGACCGCATCGAGCTGTCCAACGCCAAGGCCCAGTTCGGCGCCGACCTGCAGAACTACGTCGTCGACGGCAACGGCATCCAGAAGAGCTCGGTCGACCAGGAGCTGGCCGACACCTTCCCCGCCTCCGACTCGCCCTCGCACGACGCGCTCGAGCAGTCCGAGCGCGCCGGGTACCCCGAGCACTCGGTCATCAGCAACGGCGACCGCGTGTCGAACCCGGTCGACATCACGATCGACGGGCAGGCCGTGACCGTCGACCACGGGCACGTGGCGATCGCCTCGATCACCTCGTGCACCAACACCTCCAACCCCTCGGTGATGATGGCCGCGGCGATGCTGGCCAAGAACGCCGTCGAGAAGGGCCTGACGGTGCCGCCGTGGGTCAAGACCTCGATGGCGCCCGGCTCCAAGGTGGTCACCGGCTACTTCGAGAAGGCCGGCATGTGGCCCTACCTGCAGGAGCTGGGCTACCACCTGGTCGGCTACGGCTGCACCACCTGCATCGGCAACTCCGGCCCGATCATCGAGGAGGTCTCCGAGGCGGTCAACGCGGAGGACCTGGCGGTGGTCTCGGTGCTCTCCGGCAACCGCAACTTCGAGGGCCGGATCAACCCGGACACGAAGATGAACTACCTGGCCTCCCCGCCGCTGGTCATCGCCTACGCGCTGGCCGGGACGATGGACTTCGACTTCGAGCGCCAGCCGCTCGGTCAGGACAAGGAGGGCGCGGACGTCTACCTCAAGGACATCTGGCCGGCCCCCGAGGACGTCGAGGCCACGATCGCGACCTCGATCAGCCGGGACATGTTCACCGAGGACTACGCCGACGTCTTCGCCGGCGACGAGCGCTGGCAGTCGCTGCCCACGCCCGAGGGCGACAGCTTCGACTGGGCCGAGGACTCGACCTACGTGCGCCGTCCCCCGTACTTCGAGGGCATGCAGGCGCAGCCGGCACCCGTGGAGGACATCGCCGGCGCCCGCGTGCTGGCCAAGCTGGGCGACTCGGTCACGACCGACCACATCAGCCCGGCCGGCTCGATCAAGGGCGACAGCCCGGCCGGCCGCTACCTGTCCGACCACGGCATCGAGCGCAAGGACTTCAACTCCTACGGCTCGCGCCGCGGCAACCACGAGGTGATGATCCGCGGCACCTTCGCCAACATCCGGCTGAAGAACCAGCTGCTGGACGGCGTCGAGGGCGGTTTCACCCGCGACTTCACCCAGGACGGCCAGGAGTCCTCGATCTTCGACGCCTCGCAGAACTACCAGGCCGCCGGCATCCCGCTGGTCATCCTGGCCGGCAAGGAGTACGGCTCCGGGTCCTCGCGCGACTGGGCGGCCAAGGGCACCCGGCTGCTGGGCGTCAAGGCGGTCATCGCCGAGTCCTACGAGCGCATCCACCGCTCGAACCTGATCGGCATGGGCGTGCTGCCGCTCCAGTTCCCCGAGGGGCAGAACGCCGACTCCCTCGGCCTGGACGGCACCGAGACCTTCGCGATCAGCGGCGTCACCGCGATAAACGAGGGCACCACCCCCGACACGGTCAAGGTCAGCGCCACCCCGCAGGGCGCCTCCGAGCCGTCCGTGGAGTTCGACGCTGTCGTGCGCATCGACACCCCCGGCGAGGCGGCGTACTACCGCCACGACGGCATCCTGCAGTACGTCTTGCGCTCGCTGATCGACGCCTGACGCACCACGCGGCGCCCGACCTGGGCGCACGGCATACCCCGCGCGCCCCGTCGACCACCACGGTCGGCGGGGCGTCGGGCTGTCCCGGCACGAGGTCTGCCATAGGGTGGCGAGGATGAGCGGACTGGTCCTGATCGCCAACGCCGGGGACGGCTCCATCAGCGCGCTGCGCCTGCACCACGGCGACGCGCCACGGCTGGAGGTGCTCGCCACGACCGGGGGCCTGGAGGGGTGCGGCACCTTCGCCGTGGACCCGGCGCGCGACCTCGTCCACGCAGCCTTCAAGGGCGAGCAGCCGGGGGTCGCGACCCTGCGGCTGGACCGGGAGTCCGGCACGCTGACCGAGGTGGCCCGCCGGGAGGTCGAGGACTCGCAGACGTACCTCTCCCTGGCCCACGGTGGCACCGTGCTCCTCGGGGCCTCCTACGGCGGGGGCTCCGGGCGCACCTGGCCGGTGGTGCACGAGGGGGACCGGGTCCGGCTCGGCGACCCCGTCGCGCAGGTCAGCTTCGCCAACCTGCACTGCGTCGTGCCGGCCGGGGAGGGCGGCGGCACCGTGGCCTACTTCGTCTCCCTCGGAGACGACCTCGTGGCCCAGTACCACCTGGCCCGCGACGGCGCGCTGACCCCGCTCGACCCGCCGACGGTCGCCGCGCCGGACGGCGCCGGGCCGCGGCACCTGGTCGTCGACGGCGCCCACGCCTACGTGATGACCGAGTTCTCCGGGGAGGTCCTGGTCCTCGACCGGGCGGCGGACGGTGCGCTGTCCGCCGCCGGGGAGGTCGGCGCCGTCGACCCGCGGCACGGGCTGCGGCACAGCCGCTACGGCGCCGACCCCACCGAGGAGCACCTGATCTGGGGCGCGGACCTGCACCGCGCCGGAGCGTGGCTCATCACCTCCGAGCGCAGCTCCTCCGAGCTGGCCTCGCTCCCGGTGGACGGTGAGGGCGGCCTGGGCGAGCCGGCGCACTTCACACCGACGCAGCCGCAGCCCCGCGGCTTCGCCGTCACCCCGGACGGCCGGCTCGTGGTGAGCGTGGGGGAGCGGTCCACCCGGGCCGAGCTGCTCCGCGTCGAGGGCGACGGGTCCCTGACCTCGCTGGGGACCGCCGAGACCGGCCACGGCCCCAACTGGGTACGGATCCTCGACTGATGGTGGGAATGAACCACGAGACGCGTGCGCTACGCTAGGTGACACGTCATACATCTAGGAGACCCATGACCTCGCAGACCGTCCGCCCCGACCGCCTCGCCGCCGACACCGCGATGGGCCCGGTGACCCTCGACGTCGCCGACCTCGCCGGGATGATGGCCTTCTACCGCGACGCCGTCACCCTGCAGGTCCTCTCCGAGGAGGGCCCCGTGGTCACGATGGGGCGCGGCACGACGCCTGTGGTCGTCCTGCGGCACAGCCCGCAGCTGGGGCACGCGGCGCCCGGGTCCGCCGGGCTGTTCCACACCGCCATCCTCTTCCCGACCCAGACCGACCTGGCCGCGGCCGTGGCCTCGATGGCGCAGCGTGCGCCGCGCAGCTTCACCGGCAGCGCCGACCACCTGGTCAGCCAGGCGTTCTACTTCGACGACCCCGAGGGCAACGGGATCGAGCTCTACTGGGACCGCGACCGCACGCAGTGGAGCTGGGTGCACGGCCAGGTCGAGATGGCCACGCTGTACCTCGACCCCAACGACTTCCTGCGCGAGCACCTCACCCCGCAGGTGCTGGAGGTGCCGGACGCCAGCGACGCGGTGGTCGGCCACGTCCACCTCTCGGTCGGCGACACGCGCAGCGCCAAGGAGTTCTACGTCGACCGGCTCGGGTTCGACACCACGGCCGAGCTGGGCCACCAGGCGCTCTTCGTGAGCGCGGGCGGCTACCACCACCACATGGCGATGAACGTCTGGAACAGCCGTGGTGCGGGCCGGCGCTTCCCGGCCCTGGGCCTGGGTCAGATCGACATCGAGCTGCCGGACACCGACGCCGTGGGCGAGCTGAGCGAGCGGATGCGGCACTTCGGCGTCCAGGCCGCCGACGACGGCCGCACGGTCTCCTTCGAGGACCCGTGGGCCAACCGGATCAGGGTCGCCGTCTCCGGGTCCTGACGCCGGCGGGCCGGTAGGGTCGCGCCGCCGGGCACGGCCGGTCAGGCGGTCCAGCTCACCCGGAGCTCGGCCTTGGCGCCGAACCGCTCCAGGTGCGAGCCGACGACCTGCGCCATCCGCTCCAGAGCGGCCTCGCTGTCGGACGCCGCGCGCATCCGCAGCGTGCCGTTTGCGGTGGTGTCCAGCTGGCAGCTGGCGACCTGACCGTCGAAGTCCATCGTCAGGCGCGGCCCCTGCGCGGTCTCCTCGACGGTCATCTTGCGGCCGAGGTGGGAGGCGAGCTGCTTGGCGTAGCGCGCGGGTGCGTCGGTGCTGACAAGGGCGGTGCGGGTCTGGGTCATCGGAGATCTCCTGCGGTCACGGTGTCGGGCTGGGTGGTGGTCCGGGTATGGGGTGCGCCGCCCTGCGGGGGCCTCCCCGGGTGGTCCTCGGTCACCGCGTCGAGCAGGTCGCGCAGGTCGACGGCCGAGGGAGGCGGCACGGGGGCGCCGGGGGTCCAGAAGATGCCCAGGCGCATGCCGTTGAGGTCCTGGACGTGGATGTCCATGTCGAAGACGTCCTGGAGCACCTCGCGGCGCATGATCTGCCCGGGCGGGCCTGCCGCCACGACCGCGCCGTCGCGCATCGCCACGATGTGGTCGGAGTAGGCCGAGGCGAAGTTGATGTCGTGCATGACGACCACGACGGTCTTGCCGAGCTCGTCCACGGCGCGGCGCACCAGCGACATCATCGCGGCCGAGTGCTTCATGTCCAGGTTGTTCAGCGGCTCGTCCAGGAGCAGGTAGTCGGTGTCCTGGGCCAGCACCATCGCGATGAAGGCCCGCTGGCGCTGGCCGCCGGAGAGCTGGTCGAGGTAGCGGTCGCGCAGCGGCTCCATCTCCAGCCAGTCCATGGCCTCCTCGACCTTGGCGTGGCACCGCGCGGTGAGCCGCCCGCCGGAGTGCGGGAAGCGGCCGAAGCGGACCAGGTCGAGCACGGTCAGCCGGGCCGCGACCTGGTTGTCCTGGCGCAGCACGGCCAGCCGCCGGGCGACCTCGCCGTCGCGCGCGGACAGCACCTCCAGGCCGTCGACGGTGACGCTGCCGGCGGTGGGGCGCAGCAGGCGCGAGATCACCGAGAAGAGCGTGGACTTGCCGGCACCGTTCGGCCCGATGACCGAGGTGAGGCGGCCGGCGGGCAGCGCGAGGCTGACGTCGTCGAGCACCGTGGTGGTGCCGTAGCGGTGGGTGACGCGGTCGATGGTGATCACAGCAGGACCGTCCTCATCAGCAGGCGCAGGAAGTAGAGACCGCCGACCAGGTTGACGACGACGCTCAGGGTGGTGGTCAGGTCGAAGACGTGCACGACGACGAGCTGGCCGGCCACGCAGGTCAGCACCCCGACCAGGATCGCGACCGGGACGAGCACGGCGTGCCGGTGGGTGGGGACGAGCTGGCGGGCCAGGTTGGCCACGACCAGCCCGAGGAAGAGCATCGGCCCCACCAGCGCGGTCGCCGCCGCGACGAGCATGGTCGTCACCGCCAGGGTGATGCGCACCGTGCGGTGGAAGGGGACGCCGAGGGTGACCGCGGGGTCGTGCCCGAGCGCGACGACGTCGAGCCGGCGGCCGAGGGGCACCAGCGCGGCGATGCCGAGCACGGTGACGACCCCGGCGGTCCAGAGCAGCCCGGGGTCGGCCGTGCTGAAGCTGGCGAACATGACGTCCTGGAGGGTCAGGAAGTCGTCGGGGGAGAGCAGCCGGGAGGACAGCGAGGTCAACGAGGCGAAGAAGGAGCCCAGCACGACGCCGACGAGGACGAGCATGAGCAGGTTGCGGCTGGACCGCCGGAACAGCCAGGTGAACAGGAGCCACCCGAAGACGGTCAGCAGGACGGCGTCGAGGAGGAAGTGCTGGCCCGGGGTGAGCGCCAGGAAGGCTGCCGAGCCCAGCGCGTAGACGATCACCGTCTGGATCAGCATGTAGAGCGCGTCGAAGCCCATCACGCTGGGGGTGAGGATCCGGCTGCCCGCCACGGTCTGGAAGACCAGGCTCGAGGCGCCCACCGCCGCGCCCGTGATCAGCAGCGCGGCCAGCTGCCGGGTCCGCAGGTCCATCGCGTAGGACCAGGAGCCGCGCACGTCGTAGAGCAGGTATGCGGTGCACGCGGCGGCCACGAGGAGGGCCAGGGCGACGACGACCGTCCTGGTGCGGGAGACCCGCTGGTCCTCGGTGGCGGGGGTGTCCGGCGAGGAGCGGCGGGAGGGCGCGGGGGCGATGGTGGTCATGTGCCGGACGCCTTCCCGGCGCGCAGGATGAGCACCACGAAGACCGCCGCGCCGACCGCCCCGGCGATCGTCGCGACCGGGAGCTCGTAGGGGTAGTGGACGGTGCGTGCGACGACGTCGCACAGCAGCACGAAGCCGGCACCGGCCAGCGCGGTGGCCGGGAGCACGCGGCGCAGGTTGTCGCCGAGGAGCAGGGTCACGACGTTGGGCACGATGAGGCCGAGGAAGGGGATCGCACCCACGACCACGACCACGACCGCCGCCATCACCGAGACGACGACCAGACCGACATACATGGTCCGTCGGTAGTGCAGGCCCAGGTTGGTCGCCATCGAGCGGCCCATGCCGACGACGGTGAAGCGGTCGGCCCACAGGTAGCCCAGGACCCCCACCGCGAGGACGACGTAGATCGGCTCGTAGCGCCCCTGGAGGATCCCCGAGAACGACCCGGTGGTCCAGATGTCGAGGTACTGCACCAGGTCGCGCTGGTAGGCGATGAAGGTGGTGACCGCGCCGATGACGGCGCCGTACATGAGGCCGACGAGCGCCACGACGATCGGGTCCTGGTGGCGGATCCGCTCGAGCAGCTGCAGGAAGACGAGGGTGCCGGCCACCGCGGTGAGGATGGCGACGAGCATCTTGACCAGGAGCGAGGCGTCGCCGAAGAGCAGGGTGGCCACGAGGATGCCGAGCACGGCGGCCTCGACGGTCCCCGAGGTGGAGGGGGAGACGAAGCGGTTCTGGGTGATCCGCTGCATGATCAGGCCCGCCACCGAGAGCGCGGCGCCGGCCAGCAGCACCGCTGCGGTGCGCGGGATGCGGGAGACGGTGAGGATCTGCCACTGCTCGGCGCTCGGGCTGAGCAGGTCAGCGACGCCGACGTCGGCCACGCCGATGCCCAGGGAGAGGTAGGCGGCGACGAGCAGGGCACCGGTGGCGGCCAGGAGCGGCAGCCGCGAGGCTGGCTCCCGCCCCCCGGCCGGTGCGGGTGCCGGGGGGCGGGAGGGTGCCTCGACCGTGCTGCTCACAGGGCCTTCTGGACGTCCTCGACCATCTGGGCCAGCGAGGCGGGGGCGGCGTTGGCGATGTACCAGGAGAAGCCGTCGACCTGGACGATCCGCCCGTCGGCGGCCGCCCTGGTCGTGTCGACCAGGCCGTTGTCCAGCACCTCGAGGGCGGACTGGGCCTCCTCGCCGATGGCCTGGGAACGGTCCAGGACATAGATGACGTCCGGGTCGTACTGGGTGAAGAACTCCTGGCTGATCTCCTGGCCGTGCTCGTTCTCCGAGTCGACCGGGGCGCCGGTGTCGGCGAAGCCGAAGTCCTCGTGGACAACGCCGAAGCGCGAGCCGGGGCCGTAGGCGCTGACCGTGCCGCCAGAGACCTGGACGAACATGGCCGTGTCGCCCGCCGCGACCACCTGCTCGCGGACGGCCCCGACGCCCGCGGTGACCTCGTCCATCTGGGCCTGGGCCTCGTCCTGGAGCCCGAAGATGCGGCCGAGGTCGACGACGCGGTCCTCGATGGTGACGAGCTGGTCGGCCGGGTCCTCCCAGCGCGCCGACATGTCGACGACGTTGGGCGTGATCTTCTTCATCTCCGCGACGATCTCGGGGGTGCCGGACCGGCTGGCGACGATGACGAGGTCGGGCTCGAGGGCGCTGATCGCCTCGAAGTCGGGCTCGCGGACGCTCCCTACCGTGGCGACGTCGGCCAGCCCGGACATGTCGTCGGGCAGGCCGGCGGTCGCGGCGGGCACGCCGTCGAGCTCGACGCCGAGCCCGTCGAGGGTCCGGGCGACGCTCCAGTCCGTGGTGACGACGACCTCGGGGTCGAGCGGGACCTCGACCTCGGCACCGGAGGCGTCGGTGACGGTGACGGTCGCGCCCGTCCCGTCCGAGCCGGTGGTGGGGGAGCCGGCAGCGCAGGCGGTGAGCAGCAGGGCGGCGGCCCCGCCGGAGGCGGCGAGCAGCGGAAAGGTGAGTCTCATGTGCTCCATCCAGGGTTAGGAGAGGCAAGCCTAACCATGAGTCCCGCAGTTGGACAAAAGAGGCGCGCCGCCAGGTGGCACGGCACCGGCGCCGGGTAACGTGCAGTCATGGCTGGGCACCTGCAGCGGTACCGGGAGATCACCGGCGTCCTGGCCCGGTACGGCCTGCACGCGACGGCCGTCCAGGCAGGCCTGGCCCGCTGGCTGCCGTACCGCGCCGACCAGGTCGACGCCGGCACGGACGTGGACGTCCGGCCCGAGCTCCTGGTCCGGACCTTCGAGGAGCTCGGCACCACGTTCATCAAGCTGGGTCAGCTGGTCTCCTCCCGGCCGGACGTCTTCCCCGAGGCCTACTGCACCGCGTTCGCCAAGCTGACCGACGCCGCTGTCCCGGTGCCCTTCGATGCGGTGCGAGCGGCGGTGCACGAGGACTTCGGCGCCGGCGTGGACGAGCTCTACGCCTGGTTCGACCCGGTGCCGCTGGCCACCGCCTCGATCGGCCAGGCCCACCGGGCGCGGCTGCACGACGGGCGCTCGGTGGTGGTCAAGGTGCGCAAGCCCGGCGTGGTCGACCAGGTTCGGACCGACCTGGAGATCCTGCGCAACCTGGCCGGCCACCTGTCCCGCAACTCCCAGCTGTTCTCCGACCTGGACCTCGTCGGCCTGGTCGAGGAGTTCTCCCGGTCGCTGCGCGCGGAGCTGGACTACCTCACCGAGGCACGGGCCTGCGAGGAGTTCGCGGAGAACCTCCGCGGCAACCCGGGCGTGCACGTCCCGTGGGTGGACTGGTCGACCACGACGTCGCGCGTGCTGACGATGGAGGAGCTGTCCGGGATCCGGATCGACGACGTGCCCGCCCTGGACGTGGCGGGTATCGACCGGCCCGACCTCGCCCACCGGGCGGTCGCGGTGCTGATGCGGATGGTCTTCGAGGACGGGGTCTTCCACGCCGACCCGCACGCGGGCAACCTCTTCGTCGAGCAAGACGGCACCATCGGCGTCATCGACTTCGGCATGGTGGGCCGGGTCAGCCCGGCGATGCGCCGCGACTTCGCCAGGATGATCGTCTCCCTCTTCCGGCAGGACGCCGACGGGCTGGTGAGCGCGCTCCTGCAGGTCGCCCCGCCGCGCGGCGCCCTGGACCGGAGCCGGCTGCGCAGGGACGTGGCCCGGCTGACCGGGTGGCTGGACGGCAGGGCGCTGGCCGCCATCCAGGTGGACGCGGTCGCCGACCAGATCTTCACGCTGGTCCGCCACCACCGTCTCGCGCTCCCGCCGGAGGTCGTGCAGATCTTCCGGATGCTGATCATCGCCGACGGGCTGGGCCGCCGGCTCCACCCGGGATTCGACCTGACCGACGCCCTCTACCCCTTCGCGCAGCGCCTGATCGAGGAGCGGCTCAGCCCCCGGCAGGTGGCCGGTCGGCTGGGCAGCGCCACGATGGCCGCCGCCGAGCTGGGTCTGGACCTGCCGGCCTACGCGCGGACGCTGATCGAGCGCATCGACTCCGGCGGGGTGGACGTCAACATCCGGGCCGGCGAGCTCGAGCCCCTCGTGGAGCGGATGGAGCGCACCGGCGACCGGGTGGTGGCGGCGCTGGTCGTGGCGGCCATGATCACCGGCGGCACCAACGTGCTGGTCGCCTACAAGGACCGCCTGGGCCGGTTCGCGGGACCGCTGGTCGCCGGGGGCGGAGCGGCCCTGACCGCCGGCAGCGCCTACTTGGCGTGGACCGGTCGGCCCCGCCGGATCAGACCCCGTTGACAGACCTGGCTGAGGGTCCCGGCGCACGAGCGGCGGTGCGGCCGTGCGGCGGTGCAGGTTCTCGAGGGCTGGGGCATGTCGGCGCAAGGTCGTACACTTGTTCGCATGACGAGCGGACCCCCTGGCTGGCCGGACCGGGTGCCCCCCGCCGGCGTCCCCGGGTGGGAGCAGGCGGCGGTGTCCTGGCTGCTGGACCAGTGTCCGGCGGACTACCGCGCCTACCAGGCGTGGCGCCGCCACCCGGCGGCGCTGGCGTGGGTGGCGACGAGGCACCTGGAGGCCCAGCTCGAGGCGATGCGGGGCGCGTGGCGCGACGTGCGCCCCGACCTCGGTCCGGTGCTGCCCGCCGGGAGCCTGGGGGAGGTGCTCGACTCCCTCGCCCGCGAAGGGCTGCGCCTGCGGGCGGCCCACCGCGCGGCCGGTCTGCTGCTGGAGGCGCTGCGGCTGCGGGCCCCGCTGCGGTGAGCCACAGCGACTCCCCAGCGGCATCGACCTAGACTGTGCAGATTCATCGCGGACGCGGTCGAGACGACGATGCCGAGGTAAGGACGCCCCTGTGGGACTCATGCGCACGATCACCGGCCCGAGCGACCTCAAGCGGCTCTCCGCGCACCAGGTCGACCTGCTCGCCCAGGAGATCCGCGACTACCTCATCGACTCGGTCTCGCGCACCGGCGGGCACCTGGGCCCCAACCTCGGGGTGGTGGAGCTGACCATCGCGCTGCACCGGGTCTTCGACTCCCCGCGCGACACGCTCCTGTTCGACACCGGGCACATCGGCTACGTGCACAAGCTGCTCACCGGCCGCCACGACTTCTCCGGGCTGCGCAAGGAGGGCGGCCTGTCCGGCTACCCGAGCCGCTCGGAGTCCGACCACGACGTCATCGAGAACTCGCACGCCTCGACCTCGCTGTCGTGGGCGATCGGCATCGCCAGCGGGCGCAAGCTGCGCGGCGAGACCGACCGGCACACCGTCGCAGTCATCGGCGACGGCGCGCTCACCGGCGGGATGGCCTGGGAGGCCCTCAACAACATCGCCGAGCAGCGGGACCTGCCCCTGGTCATCGTGATCAACGACAACGAGCGCTCCTACGCGGCCACCCGCGGCGGGATGGCGGACTACCTCGCCTCCCTGCGCGCCACCCCCGAGTACGAGAACGTGCTCTCCTGGGGCAAGCGTCAGCTCCACCGGACCCCGGTCGTGGGCCGCCAGGTCTACGAGACGCTGCACGGGATGAAGAAGGGCCTGAAGGACATCGTCAGCCCGCAGGGGATGTTCGAGGACCTCGGGCTGAAGTATCTCGGCCCGGTCGACGGCCACGACGTGGAGGCGATGGAGACCGCGCTGCGCCGCGCCCACGACTTCGGCGGCGTGGTCCTGGTGCACGCCATCACCGAGAAGGGGCACGGCTACGACCCGGCCACCGCCGACGAGGCGGACCGCTTCCACGCGGTCGGCAAGATCAACCCCGAGACCGGGCTGCCGCTGGAGCTGTCGGGCCGCAGCTGGACCGACGAGGCCAGCGACGAGCTGGTACGCCTGGCGCGCGAGCGGGACGACATCGTGGCGCTGACCGCCTCGATGCTGATCCCGGTGGGCCTGCAGCCCTTCGCCGAGCGCTTCCCCGACCGGGTCTTCGACGTGGGCATCGCCGAGCAGCACGCGGTGACGATGGCCGCCGGACTGTCCTACGCGGGGCTGCACCCCGTGGTGTGCGTCTACGCGACCTTCCTCAACCGTGCCTTCGACCAGCTCCTCATGGACTGCGCGCTGCACCGCCAGGGCGTTACCCTCATGCTCGACCGGGCCGGGGTGACCGGCACCGACGGGGCCAGCCACAACGGCATGTGGGACCTGCGCCTGCTCGCCCTCGTCCCGGGGGTGCGGGTGGCCGCGCCGCGCGACGCCGAGCAGGTGGCCCGTGCGCTGCGCGAGGCGGTGGCCGTCGAGGACGGGCCCACCGTGCTGCGCTTCCCCAAGGGCACGGTCGCCGCGCCGATCGAGGCGGTCCGCACCTTCGGCGAGGTCGACGTCCTGCGGGACCTGCCGGCGGATCCGCAGAGCCCCGACGACCGCTTCGACCTGCTCCTCGTGGGCCTCGGGCCGATGGCCGCGACCGCCCTGGAGGTGGCGGACAAACTCTGGGCGGAGGGTCGTCGCGTGATGGTGGTCGACCCGCGCTGGGTGCTGCCGGTCAGCCCCGACCTGGTCGACCTGGCGCGAGGGGCGCGTGCCGTCGCGGTGGTCGAGGACGGCCTGACCGGCGGGATCGCCGACCGGGTGGCCCAGGCGCTCGACGAGGCCGGGCTCGACGTGCCCGTGCACGCCTACGGGCTGCCGCACTCCTTCCTGGCCCACGGCTCGCGCGAGCAGGTGCTCGAGCGGGTCGGTCTCACCGCCGGCTCCGTCGCGACCTCCCTGGCCGCCCACCTGGTCTGACCGGCCGCCGATGACGCCTCGCGACGGAGGCCCGCCGCGGGTCGCGGTCGTGGTCAACCCGGTCTCCCGCGCGGCCGCCGACGCCGTGCGCGCCGTCCGTGCGGCCTGCGGCTCGGCCCACGCCTCGGACCCGCTCGTCCTGGAGACCACGGTCGAGGAGCCCGGCGGCCCGCAGACCGGGTGTGCGGTGAGCCGCGGCGTCGACCGCGTCGTCGTCGCCGGGGGAGACGGGACCGTGCGTGAGGTGGCCGGCGCCCTTGCCGGTGCGGAGGCCGCGCTCGGTGTGGTGCCGGCAGGCACCGCGAACCTCTTCGCCCGCAGCGCACTGCTCCCGCTGCGCGACCCGGGCCGGGCGGCGCGCCTCGCGGTGTCCGCGGAGCCCCGGCCCACCGACCTGGGTGAGGCGGTGCTCACCAGTCCGGACGGCACGACGTCGCACCTGCCCTTCCTCGTCGTGGCCGGGCTCGGTCACGACGCGGCGACCCTGGCCGCGGTGCGCCCGCAGGCCAAGGCCCGGCTGCGGTGGCTGGCGTACTTCGCTCCAGGGCTGGGCAGGCTCGGCAGCCCCGGGCACGCGCTCGGCGTCCGGCTCGACGACGAGGAGCTGGAGACCGGCCCGCTGTGGAGCGTCCTGGCGGTCAACGCCGCCCGCCTGCCGGCGGGCGCGCGGGTGGTCCCGGGCGCACGGCTCGACGACGGTCTGCTCCACGTCGTCCTCGTCTCGCCCCGTGGACCGCGCGACTGGGTCAGGATCGCGCGGGCCGGCCTGGGACGGACCGCTCCCGGGGACCATCCCTCGCTGCGCTACCGCAGCGGCACACTCCTCGAGGTGACCGCCCCCGCACCCGTCCTGGCCCAGGTGGACGGCGACGTCGTGCCCGGCGTGACGGGCGCGCGCCTGGTCGTCCGGCCGGGCGTCCTGCTGGTCGCGCGCTGACCGGAGGGTCGCGACCGGAGGGTCGCGCAGGGCGCGGTGAGGGAGCACGGCATACCCTCGTCCGAGCGTCGTCCGACCGACCCCAGGAGCCCCATGGACCCCCTAGCCCAGCAGATCGTCGACCTGACCGCCGGCTGGCGGACCGGCGCCCCGGCGGAGGCCGAGGTGCTGCGCATCCTGCGGGAGGTGCCGGACGCCGAGCTGGACGCGGTGCTGGCCGACCTCGACGTCGACAAGGTCGTCGGCGACGTGGACGACCACGCCTGGGGGCCCGACCACCGCACCGAGCTGCTGGACCTGCTGCTGCGCGAGCGCGTCGACGAGCTCTCGCCCTCGACCCTGGCCGGCGTCATCTCCGCGCTGCACTCCGGCCCGACGCCGCGCTCGCACCAGGAGGCGATCGTGGACGTGCTCGTGTCCCGCAGCGGCGCGTCGTTCCACGACCTGAAGTACCGCCTCAACGCCACCGGCGACTACCACGACCTCGAGCACCTGGTCTTCCAGGACATCGACGAGGACCTGCGCGGACGGCTCCTGGAGCACTTCGCCGCCCAGGCGGGCGTCGACCCGACGTCCGACCTGCGGGTGCTGTGCGACATCGACGACACCGTCAGGTGCGCGATCCACGACGACCGCTACCCGCGGGGGACGGTCTACCCCGGTGTGGTCGAGCTGCTGCAGGCGCTCGACGACGGTGCGGCCGAGGAGCCTGGTCGTGCCGGCGACCTCACCTTCGTGACGGCACGGCCGAGCGGTCCGCGCGGGCTGGTGGAGCAGTACACCCGCAACGGGCTGGCCGTGCTGGGGCTGCCGCCGCACGCCGTGCTGGGCGGGTCGCTGCTCAACCTGCACACCAAGGCGGCGATCGCCGAGCGCAAGGTGCAGAACATGGAGCGAGACCACCTGCTCTTCCCCGAGTGCCGGATGGTCTTCGTCGGCGACAGCGGTCAGGCCGACGGACAGGTGGGTGCGCAGATGCACCGGACCGCGCCCGGGCACGTCGTCGGCACGCTGCTGCACAACGTCACGGACCTGACCGCGCAGGAGAGGGCGGACTGGGCCCGGCAGGGGGTGCACGTCTTCGACACCTACGCGGGAGCCGCCGCCCACGCGCTCCGGCTCGGGCTGGTCAGCGGGGAGCAGGCGAGGGCGGTCGCCGCGGCGACCCGTGAGGGGCTGGTCGCGCTCGACCTCGAGCCGGAAGAGCGGCAACGGTTGGAGCGTGACCTCGCCGTGGACGAGGCGGCGGTCGAGGAGCTGGTCGGGCGCCCCGCCCGTCAGGGCCCCCGACCCATGGGCGAGGATGGAAGAAGCCCGGTCGGGGCCGCCGGCCGGCGACGACAGGAGGATCAGATGGCACTCACCAGCACAGCCAGCGCCACGTGGAAGGGCAACCTCTTCCAGGGCTCCGGGGTGACCCGGATGGACAGCTCGGGCCTCGGCACCTTCGACCTGAACTGGAAGGCGCGCACCGAGGAGGGCCAGGCCGCCACCAACCCCGAGGAGCTTCTCGGCGCGGCCCACGCAGGCTGCTTCTCGATGGCCTTCTCCAACGCCCTCGACCAGAACGGCACCCCGCCGACCCAGCTGGACACGCAGGCCGAGGTGACCTTCGACACCAGCGACGGCCCGACCATCACCGGCGTGCACCTGACCGTGCGCGGACAGGTCGAGGGCATCTCGGCCGAGGACTTCCAGCGGATCGCCGAGGAGGCCAAGGCCGGCTGCCCCGTCTCCAAGGCGTTGGCCGGCACCAGCATCACGCTCACGGCCGAGCTGGCCTGACGGTCGCGGCGGCCGGGTCCGACGGGTGACAGACCTCTCGGACCCGGCCCGTGGGGGCGTCGTCCCACATCGCCCGGGCCACCGCCTGCGCGAAGAGTCCGTCCGCGTCCGTCTCGTGACCGCGGGCCACGAACCAGCGGCTCCCGGGCACGGGCGGGTATGCCGTGCGCTCTCGTCACGGGATGCGTCCACCCTCCGTGGGTGCGCACGGTGTTGCCGGCCGGCGCCGCCGCTCAGGCGGCGTCGGGTTGCTCGCTCCCGGGGGCCGGGGGCGCCGGGCCGCGGCCGGTGAGGGTGAACATCGCCGGTGGTGGTGGTCGGTAGCTCTCCGGCGGCGGGTCCTGGAACCGGTCCCGTTCGCGAGCCAGGTTGCAGCGGCGGCACAGTCCACGGCCGTTGTCCTCGGTGGCCGGGCCGCCGTCGCGGCGGCGGAGCACGTGGTCGACGTCCCGGACGGGGGCGCCGCACCAGGAGTTCCGGCAGGTGCGGTCCCGGGCGACCAGGAAGGAGCGGAGCGAGCCGGTGAAGTCCCGGCGCCGCGGGTCCCGGACGGTGAGGACGCCGGTGACGGGGTCGGAGTAGAGACGTCGGAGCCAGACCTTGGCCGCACGGACACCCGCGCTGTCGTCGCCGTCAGCGGTGGGGTCGCTCGTGCCGGGGGTGTTCGCGGCGCTGCAGGATCCGCCTGCGGGCGCCTTTGTGTCCGGAGTGGTCGGTGAGGCCGTCGCGGTCGCTCCCGTCGGCTGCGAGCTCTGCCCCGGTTGCGGGAACCCGTGGAAGAGGCTGCAGTCCCAGGAGACACAGCGCGGTCCGTCCGGGCAGACCTCCGGCTCCCCGACGTGCTCGCTGGCGACCCCGTCGTCGGTGCCCTGGTCGGTCTCGTCGGTGCCCTGGTCGGTCTCGTCGGTGCCCTGGTCGGCCTCGTCGCCGTCGGAGCTGGCTCCACCGTCGGCCGCCGGCCCTCCGAGCAGGTCCCGGGCGGTCTGCGCGGGGATCGGCCCGTAGCCCTCGAGGTCCGCCGCGTCGCTCCCGCCACCGAAGAGCGCCTCGTCGGTGATGAGCAGGCCTACCTCGACGTCGATGCCGTCGACCACCGATCGGCCGGTGAGACGCTCGACGAGAGCGTCGGCCATGAGCTGGTTGAGGGTCCGCGGGTCGCCGGACGCCTTGGCCGTGACCGCGTGCTCACGCAGGGCCTTGTAGCAGGTGGCCGCCTGGGCCGCGGGCAGGCGGGCGGACAGCACGGCCATCACGTCCGGCGCCGGCCGGCTTGAGACGCCGCGGTCCTTGGCGGCCTTCCGGGCCCGGGCGACGAAGCCGGCGGGATCCACCTCGTAGACCAGGGCCCGGACGGCGCTGGCGATCTCGGCGTTGGAGGCGCCCGCCAGGGAGCCGGCCAGCCGCTCGTCCACCTCGGCCCGGTCGCCAGGCTCCAGGCAGGTCGTCGCCTCGGTGATGGTCCGGGCCTGGTAGGCGCTGATCGTGCCCGTCTCGAGCGCGGCCAGGGCCCTGGGCATCTCGGCCACGAGGGCGCGGGCGCTGGTCAGGTCGCGCGAGCCCCAGTAGGGGGACGTCTTGCGGGCCGCGGCCAGGTCGTCGGCGACGGCCAGCCCGCGTCGGCCGGCGGGCACCCCGGCGCGGGCCTGCCCGGCGACCTGCGAGTCGCGGAAGGTGACCTGGCAGCGCACCGAGAGGGCGGCGGCCGAACGGGTCAGGTCCTCCAGGGAGCGCAGCAGCTCGAGCCGGGAGGCGTCGTCGAGGGAGGTGGCCTCGACCGTGGCGAGAGTCAGGCGCATCCGCTCCACGCGACCGACGGCGTCCAGGACGGAGGCGGTGCCGTCGCCGCCACGGTGCCGTGCCTGGTCGGTGCTGGTGCCCATCCGCGCCACCCCCTTGGTGGTCCTCTCAGCTCCGGCCCCTCCGACCGGAACTCGTACACACATACTAGTCCAAACTCGTACACACATACTAGTCCACGAGGGTCATCAGATGGAACAGTTGTCCACAACCGGCGTGTCGGGAGGACCGCTCAGAGGGGGCTGCTGCCGGCTCAGACGTCCGCGCGGGTGCGGCGCACCACCTTGGTCCACACGGTGACCAGCAGGACGACGGCGAGGATGCCGTAGAGGATCCAGGTGATCCAGCTGCTCACGAGGACGGAGTAGTCGCCGTTGGAGGACAGCAGCGCGTCACGCAACGAGGTCTCCGCGAGCGGCCCGAGCACCATACCGATCATCAGCGGGGCCAGCGGCATGTCGTGGCGGCGCATGATGAAACCGACGAACCCGATACCCAGCAGCAGCATGAGCTCGAAGGTCGAGCTGGAGGTGGCGTAGACGCCGAGCGCGCAGAAGACCGTGATGCCGCCGTAGAGGTAGGGCGCCGGGATGAGCAGGAGCTTGGCCCACAGCTGGGCGAACGGCAGGTTGATGATCAGCAGGATCACCATCGCGATGAAGAAGCTCGCCAGCAGCGGCCAGACCAGCTCCGGCGTCCGCTCGAAGAGAAGCGGGCCGGGCTGCAGGCCGTACTGCCGGAAGGCGGCGAGCATGATGGCCGCCGTGGCCGAGACCGGTAGACCGAGGGCCAGCAGGGCGCCCATCGCAGTGCCCGTGGTGGCGTTGCCGGCGGCCTCCGGCGCGGCCAGGCCGCGGATCGCGCCCTTGCCGAAGGCGGGCTCGCGGCGGCGTCGGTCCAGGCGGCGCTCCAGGTCGTAGGCCATGAAGGTGGGGACCTCGGAGCCGCCGACAGGGATGACTCCGAAGGGCAGCCCGATCGCCGTGCCGCGGGCCCAGGCCGGTGCGGCCTCCTTGAACTCCTTGCGGCTGAGCCAGGCCCGGCCCGAGGGGCGCATCGACACGACGTCGGGGTCGCGTCGGATGCGGGCCGCGATGTGGAAGACCTCGCCGAGGGCCAGCACCGCGACCGTGACCGTGACCAGCGAGATCCCGTCGAAGAGCTGCGGGGCGCCGAAGGTCGCCCGCTCCGCGCCGGACGTGGGGTCGATGCCCACGGTGGCGATCCCCAGGCCGAGGACCAGCGAGGCGAGCCCCTTGACGACGGAGTCGGAGACGACCGAGGAGGTTGCCACGAAGGCGAAGAGCGCCAGCGCGAAGTACTCGGCCGAGCCGAAGCTGGCCGACCAGCTGGCCAGCTGGGGAGCGAGGAAGACCACCACGACCGCAGCGATCATGCCGCCCACGAACGCGCCGATCGCCGCCGTGGCCAGCGCCTGCGCCGCACGGCCGTCCTTGGCCATCCGGTGGCCCTCGAAGGTCGAGGCGATCGCGGAGGCCTGTCCGGGCGTGTTCATCAGGATCGCCATCGTCGAGTCGCCGAAGAGGCCGCCGAAGTAGACGCCGGCGAACATGATGAACGCACCGGTCGGGTCCAGCGCGAACGTCATCGGCAGCAGCAGCGCCACCGCCATCGACGACCCGAGGCCGGGCAGCACGCCGACCGCCGTGCCGAGCAGGCAGCCGACGACGACCCACAGCAGGTTCATCGGGCTGAAGGCTCCGACGAAGCCCTGCCCGAGGAGCTCGAGCACCTCCATGTCAGATCCCCCCGAGGAAGCCGACGGGCAGGTTCAGGCTGAGACCCTGCACGAAGGCGATGTAGATGAGCGAGGAGAGCAGCAGCCCGAGACTGAGGTCGAAGACCGGGCGTCGGGAGCCGATGCCGCGGGCGACGCACCAGAACAGCAGCGCGGCCGCGAGGATCCAGCCGAGCACCTCCAGCACCAGCGTGAAGAGGATGAACCCGCCGACGCACCACGCCACGGCGCTCCAGTCGGTGAAGGTCCGGTAGCGCGGGCCGGTCGGGTCGGGGTCCTCGGGCACCTCCGGGTTGCGCAGGTAGTGCAGGACCAGCAGGGCGGCCAGGACGAGCCCGACGACCACCAGGATCATCGGGAAGAACTGCGGTCCGGGGAAGTCGGTGCCGTCGGGCACCTCCATGGTGACGACGCCGTAGAGCAGGTAGAGGCTGAAGGCGACCATGACCCCCGCCAGGGCCAGCCCGGAGCGTCCGTGCCAGAAGCCGTGGTCGGCCGTGCCGGTGCCGACGGCGGTGCGGCCCGGCGGTGGTGCGTCCTGCAGGGTCGGCGCAGTCTGCCGCCTCGGGTCGTGGGGAGTCCCCTGGTCGTCCTCGCTCACAGCCCGACCTCCTCGACCAGCGCCACGATCTGCGCGGTGTCCTCCGCGATGAAGACGTCCAGCTCGTCCCCGGTGAGGAAGACGTCGCTCCACTTGTTGCGTTCCATGGCGTCCTGCCACTCCGGTGTCTGCACGGTCTCGGTGATGATCTGCTGCAGCTCGGCGTACTGCTCGTCGGTGATCCCCGCGGGCGCCAGCAGACCGCGCCAGTTGGTCATGACCACGTCCTGTCCCTGCTCCACCAGGGTCGGCATGTCGATCCCCTCGACCCGCTCCGGGGCGACAATCGCCAGCCCCCTCATGCGGCCCGCCTCGATCTGGTCGGCGAACTCGTTGAAGCCGCTCACCGCGGCCTTCGCGCCCCCGGAGGTCAGCACCTGGATCGCCTCGGCGCCGCCGGACTTGGGGATGTAGGTGACGTCCTCGACGGGGACGCCGTTGAGGAGGGCGAGGTCGGCGATGATCAGGTGGTCCAGGCCGCCCGCGGACCCGCCGGTCCATGGGAAGCCGGCGGGGTCCTGCTGCCAGTCGGCGACCAGGTCCTCGATCGACTGGTACGGAGAGTCCGCCGGGACGACGATCACGTCGTACTCCTCGGAGACGCGCGCCAGGGGTCGGACGTCCTCGAGGGAGACGGGGGAGTCGTTGACCTCGATCGCGCCGATCATCACGCTGCCGGTCGTCATCAGCGTGTCGGCCTGGGCGTCCATGGTGGTGAACTTGCCCAGCCCGATGGTCCCTCCCGCACCGGGGATGTTGACCACCTGCACGTTGTTGACGATCTTCTGGGCACGCATCGCCGCCTGCAGCTCGCGGGTGAAGGTGTCCCAGCCGCCGCCGGCCCCTGCTGGCGCGATGAGCGTGAGGTTGGCGCGCAGGTCCTGCCCGGTGTGCGCCGAGCGGACCGAGCTGAACAGGGCCCACCCCACGACCAGGGCGACCACGACGCCGTAGACGACGAGCGCGACGGGACCTCGGGGCCCTCGTCGGCCGGCCGCGGCGCCCTGGGGGACGGCGACCGCGTCCCGTGCGGTGGCCGGCTCGTCTCCGTCAGGGGTGACCATGGTCCGTACCGTCCTCCCGGCCGTCGCCGCCGATGACCTCTTGTGCCTTAACATAGCGTCAACCACCCACTCCCCACAGAGGTCCGACCGGAGGAGCTTCCGATGACCGTCGTGCTGGCCCGCACCACCACCCCCGAGGGGACCGCGGCCCAGGACGCCGCCGTCGAGGAGGCCCGTCGTCGCGGGGAGGACCTGCTCGTCGTCGACCTCTCCGGCGAGGGCTCGGAGGTCGAGGACGCCGAGGGCGTCACGGTGACCCGGCGTGCCCTCGACGCGCGTGACCGCGACCCGGTCGGCGCGCTGCTCGACGTCGTCGCCGAGGTCGGTGCCAGCTGCATCGTCATGGGGATCAAGCACCGCACCGCGGTCGGGAAGCTCCTGCTGGGGTCCGCCGCGCAGAAGATCCTCCTCGAGGCCAACGTCCCGGTCATCGCCGTCAAGTCCGCCCAGACCTGAGGGTGGGCCCGCGAGCGCGACGACGAGCGGCACCACGGCATACCCGGAGGTGACCGGCGCCGAGCAGCTGGTCGGACGCCGGTCGGGAGCGCCGACGCGGGCGTGACATGGTGGGAGCCGTGCCCCTCGACACCTCTGCCGTCCTCACCCTGCTCCAGGAGACCGCCGCGGAGGTGATCGACCCCCGCTTCCGCGCCCTCCAGGACGGGGAGGTCTCCTCCAAGACCCACGCCGGCGACCTCGTCACGGTCGCCGACCAGGAGGCCGAGGTGATCATCACCGCGGCCCTGCGTGCGGCCTACCCCGACGCGCTGGTCCTGGGGGAGGAGGCGTATGCCGGGGACAAGGGACTCCTGGAGGCGTTCCGCCGCGCGGACCACGCGTTCACCGTCGACCCTGTCGACGGCACCCGCAACTTCGTCCACGGCTCGCCCGACCACGCGGTGATGGTCTCGGAGGTGCACGGCGGCCGCGCCGTGCGGGCGTGGATCTGGCAGCCGCAGCACCGCAGCGCCTATGTCGCCGAGCTGGGGGCCGGCCTGTGGCGCGACGGCGAGCGGGTCCGGGTCCACGAGCCCGCGCCGAGCCCCCAGGAGTGGGACGTGCGCACCTCGCGGCGCAGCGCGGTCGGCACGATGCTGGGCCCGCTCGGACCGCTCGCCCTGACGTGGGCCAGCTGCGGCATCGACTACCCGCACCTGGCCACGGGAGGGTGCGACGCGCTCATCTACCGCGGAACCATGCCCTGGGACCACGTGCCCGGGTCGCTGATGATGCACGAGGCCGGCGGCGTCGTGGGCACCGACGACGGCGGCCCCTACGGGCCCCGCAGCACGCCGGGGGCGATCGTCGGGGCGGTCGACGCCACGGTGCTCAGGACCGTCCTGAGCCACCTGTGAGCCTCGGGTCGCCGCCCGCCAGGTGGCGGTGCCGGCGGGCCCGGTGACGCCGCCACTCGTGCCAGGTCAGCGCCAGCACGAGGACGTCGAGGACGGTGAGCAGCGCCATCCCCACCGATCCCTGGGTCACGACGACGTAGAGCTGGTAGGCGATGAAGACCCCCAGCACGCCGATCATCCACGGGTAGGCCCAGAGCCGGTCGCGCAGGAGCGCCCAGACCAGGACGATCTTGACCACCGCGTGGCTGAGCAGATAGAGAAAGACGAACCACTGCGTCGACCCCGACACCGACCCGGCGTGGTCGCGGATCCAGGTGGCGACCGGGTCGTCGGGGTCCTCGATGAGCTCCCCGCGGGTGAGGACCACGGCGGCTCGCACCCACCAGCCGTGCGGGACGAACATCACGACGAGCGCGCTGACCAGCTCGGCCACCGCCAGCAGGCCCTTGCCCCAGAGACTCAGGCGGAAGAGTCGGTAGAGGACGCGCTCGTGCCGCTCGACCGGGGTGCTGGTGCGGGACCGTGCCGTCCTCACCGTTCCTCGGTGCCGGTGGCGTGGTGCTGCTCCTCCACGGCCCGGCGCAGCGCCAGCTCGCGAGCCAGCGTGGTCACCTGCTGCTCCACCTGCCGCATCCGGCGGTAGGAGGAGGCGACGTAGCCCAGGAAGAAGACCGTCAGCCCGTAGAGCAGCAGGTCCGCCCCACGCCCGACGCCGAGGAACTGGGCCACCTGCGTCAGCAGGCGCGGGAAGAGGACGGCCGCCGCGGCGAGCAGCACGAACCCGACGAGCAGCAGCCGGCGCACCGCCTGGTGGCGCGAGCCGGCCGTCGAGCGGTTGAGCATCAGGGTGATGACGACGACCGCCACGAGCAGGACGGTCTTGATCAGGGGCTGGTCCAGGGGCTGGTCGAGCATGGTCGTGCCTGCCTCACTTCAGGAGCGTGTCGACGAGGATGTTGACCGAGTTGATCAGGGACTGGCCCTTCTTGCGGCTGTAGGCGGTGTAGAGCACGTGCACCGGGTGCTCGGCCCACGGCAGCCCGGTGCGGCCCAGCTGCAGGACGATCTCGGTCGCGTGCGCCATCCGGTTCTGGCGCAGGTCGAGGGTCTGCGCTGCGTCCCGGCGGATCACCCTCAGCCCGTTGTGCGCATCGGTCAGCCGCATCCCGGTCTGCTGGTTGGTCAGC
Organism: Ornithinimicrobium avium; assembly: GCF_003351765.1. Taxonomy (NCBI): domain Bacteria; kingdom Bacillati; phylum Actinomycetota; class Actinomycetes; order Micrococcales; family Ornithinimicrobiaceae; genus Ornithinimicrobium; species Ornithinimicrobium avium. Next base: position 787,833 of record NZ_CP031229.1, on the reverse strand, counting down.
CACACGGCCGCCTTGAGCACGATCTTCTTCAGCAGCCCCGGCCTGGTCCGGCCGTCCAGGAACCGTGAGCCGAAGACGACCGCGAGGTCCTCCTCCTTGGCCCGTCGCACCATCGCCGCCGCGTCCTGCACCTGGTGCTGGCCGTCGGCGTCGAAGGTGACCAGGTAGGCCGCGTCGGTCGCCTCGAGCACGTACCGCATACCCGTCTGGAGAGCGGCCCCCTGACCCAGGTTGAAGGGGTGGCGCACCACCACCGCCCCGGCCTCCTCGGCCCGGGCGGCCGAGCCGTCCCGGGAGGCGTCGTCGACGCAGACGACGTGGGGAAAGACCTCGCGCGCCCCCCGGACGACCTGCTCGATGACGGTCGCCTCGTCGAACAGGGGGATGACCAACCAGGCGTCGTCGTGCCGGGGCGATAGGGTCATACCGGACATTGTCCCGCACGCGAGGCGGGACGCCCGACGAGCCCGGCAGCAAGGAGTGCAGTGGCGACCCGCATCGTGGACAGCGCCGACGTCTCGCCCCAGGCGAGCCTCGGCGAGGACAGCTCGGTCTGGCACCTGGCGCAGGTGCGCGAGGGAGCGGTCCTGGGCCGTGGCTGCGTGGTCGGCCGAGGCGCCTACATCGGCTCCGGCGTGCGGCTGGGCGACCACTGCAAGGTGCAGAACTACGCGCTCGTCTACGAGCCGGCGCAGCTGGCCGACGGCGTCTTCGTCGGGCCGGCCGCGGTGCTGACCAACGACACCTTCCCGCGCGCGATCAACCCCGACGGCTCGCTGAAGAGCGCGGCCGACTGGGAGTCGGTCGGCGTCACCGTCGGCCGCGGAGCCTCGATCGGGGCCCGGGCGGTCTGCGTGGCGCCGGTGACGGTCGGGGAGTGGGCCACCGTCGCGGCCGGCGCCGTCGTCACCCGGGACGTCCCGGCGCACGCGCTGGTCGTCGGGGTCCCGGCCCGCCATGTCGGCTGGGTCGGCCGGGCCGGCCACCCGTTGGAGCAGACGACCGTCCCCGGGCAGTGGCGCTGCCCGACCACCGGCGACCTCTACCGCGAGAACCGCGGCACCCTCACCCCGGAAGGCGACACCTGATGACCGAGACGTCCGAGCTGCCCATGATCCCTGCGGCCAGGCCGGTGATCGGGGTGGAGGAGCGTGCGGCGGTGGACCGGGTGCTGGCCTCGGGGATGGTGGCGCAGGGTCCGGAGGTGGCGGCGTTCGAGGAGGAGTTCGCGGCCGTGCTGGTGGGGGGTCGCACGTGCGTGGCGGTGAACTCGGGGACCTCGGGTCTGCACCTGGGGTTGTTGGCGGCGGGGATCGGTGCGGGGGACGAGGTGATCGTGCCCTCGTTCACGTTCGCGGCGACGGCCAACGCGGTGGCGCTGACGGGGGCCACGCCGGTGTTCGCCGACATCAGCGCGGACACCTTCAACCTGGACCCGGCCTCGGTGGAGGCGGCGGTGAGCGAGGCGACGGCCGCGGTGATGCCGGTGCACCTCTACGGTCACCCGGCGGACATGGACGGGCTGGGCGCGGTCGCGGCCGAGCACGGGCTGCAGCTGTTCGAGGACGCGGCGCAGGCGCACGGCGCGACCTATCAGGGTGCGCCGGTGGGCAGCTTCGGGGTGTTCGGGATGTTCAGCCTGTACCCGACGAAGAACATGACCTCCGGGGAGGGCGGGATGGTCTCCTGCGCGGACGAGGACATCGCCCGCGGGGTGCGGCTGCTGCGCAACCAGGGGATGGAGAGGCAGTACGCCAACGAGGTGGTGGGGCTGAACAACCGGATGACCGACATCCACGCGGCGATCGGACGGGTGCAGCTGGGCAAGGTGTGGGGCTGGACGCAGCAGCGGCGCGCGAACGCGGCGTGGCTGGACGAGGCGCTGGCCGGTGTGGTCGTGACGCCGCCGGTGCGCGAAGGGTGCACGCACGTCTACCACCAGTACACGGTCCGCGTCGAGGGTGCGAGCGCGGCGGAGCGGGACCGGGTGGTGCAGGCGCTGCGCGAGGAGCACCGGGTGGGGTGCGGGGTGTACTACCCCACGCCGAACCATCAGCTGGTCTCGTTGGCCCGGTTCGCCCCGGCCCGCGAGCTGCCGGTGACGGCGCGGGCGGCCGCCGAGGTGATCAGCCTGCCGGTGCATCCCTCGTTGTCGGAGGGGGACCTGGAGCGGGTCGCCGCTGCGGTGCACGCCGTGGTCGGGGCTGGTGGCTGATGTCCGGGCAGGTGGGTGCGGGCGTGCTGGCGGAGGGTCGCACGGTGCGGATGGGTCTGATCGGGCTGGGCTCGATGGGCCGGCACCATGCGCGGGTGATCCGGTCGGTGGAGGGGATGGAGCTGGTCGCGGTCGCCGACCCCTACGGCGACCGGCACGGGGTGGCCGGGGACCTGCCGGTGCTGCCCGGCGTGGAGGGGCTGATCGGGGCGGGGATCGACGCGGCGATGGTCGCGGTGCCGACGTGGTCGCACGAGGAGGTCGCCCTGGCGCTGTGCGGGGCGGGGGTGCACACGATGGTGGAGAAGCCGATCGCGGCGACGGCGGAGTCGGGGCAGCGGGTGGCGCAGGCGTTCGCCGACGCGGGCCTGGTCGGTGCGGTGGGGTACGTGGAGCGGTGCAACCCGGCGCTGCTGGAGATGCGGCGCCGGATCGAGGCCGGGGAGCTGGGGGCGCTGTACCAGATCACCACCTCCCGGCAGGGGCCGTTCCCGGGGCGGATCGCGGACGTGGGCGTGGTCAAGGACCTGGCCACCCACGACATCGACCTGGCGGCGTGGATCGCGCAGTCGCACTACGAGCGGGTGGCCGGTGAGGTGACGCACCGCAGCGGTCGGGAGCACGAGGACATGGTGGTGGCCACGGGCCGGCTGGCCAGCGGGGTGATCGTCTCGCACACCGTCAACTGGCTCTCCCCGCTCAAGGTCCGTCAGACGGTGGCGACGGGGGAGAAGGGTGCGTTCGTGGCCAACACCCTGACCGGTGACCTGACCTTCATCGCCAACGGTGACGTGACCTCCGAGTGGGACCGGGCCAGCGCGTTCCGGGGCGTGTCCGAGGGCGACTCGACGACCTTCGCGATCTCCCGCCGGGAGCCGCTGCTGGTGGAGCAGGAGAACTTCCGCGACGCCCTGTGGGGCCGCCCCTCCGCCGTGGTCTCGATGGCCGACGGCGTCCACACCCTGCGCGTCGTCGAGGCCGTCCTCACCTCCGCCGCCACCGGGCAGACCGTCACCCTGTGACGGGCCGGCGGCCCAGGGTCCTGCTCGCGACCCGGATCTTCGTGCCGGAGGCCGCGGCCGCGACCTTCCGGCTGCGCGCCCTCGTGCGATCCCTCGCGCAACGGGCCGACGTGGCGGTGGTCACCGCCGCGGCACCGCCGGCGCTGCGGGAGACCGCGATGCCGCCGCTCTCGCCCGGGCCCGGCCGGGTCTGCGTGTCCCGGTGGCCGGTGCTGCGGGACGCGACCGGCTACGTGCGCGGCTACCTGCCCTACCTGTCCTTCGACCTGCCGCTGGCCGTGCGGCTGCTCTCGGCCGTCCGCCCCGACGTGGTGGTCGTCGAGCCCCCGCCGACGACCGGAGCGGTCGCCCGGGTGGCGCTGGCGGTGCGCGGGCTGCTGTCGCGCCGGCCGGTCCCCTACGTCTACTACGCCGCCGACGTCTGGTCCGACGCGACCGCCTCGACGGGCGCGCCCGCCCCGGTCGTCACCGTGATGCGGTGGGTGGAGCGCTTCGCCCTGCGCGGGGCCCGCGACGTCCTCGCCGTCTCCGAAGGGGTGGCCGAGCGGGTCCGGGCCCTCGCCGGCGCCGCCGCCCCGGTGACCGTCGTGCCCAACGGCGTGGACACCGACGTCTTCACCCCCGGGGGCCAGCGGCACCCGGACGCCCCGGACACCCCCTACCTCGTGTATGCCGGGACCGCCTCGGAGTGGCAGGGCGCCGAGGTCTTCGCCGAGGCGATGCGCGAGGTGGTCCGCGAGGAGCCGGGGGCGCGCCTGGTGTTCCTGGGCCAGGGGTCCTCCTGGCCGGCCCTGGCCCGGGTGCGCGACGAGCTGCCCGAGGGCGCCGTCGAGCTGCGGCCGCTCGCGCCGGCGGAGCAGGCGGCGGCGTGGCAGCGCGGCGCCGCTGCGGCGCTGGTGAGCGTGAAGCCGGGGGTGGGCTACGACTTCGCCTATCCGACCAAGGTCCTGGCCGCGCTCGCCTGCGGGACCCCGGTCGTCTTCGCCGGGCCCGGCCCGGCGGCGCTCGACGTCGCCGAGCACGACCTCGGTGAGGCGGTGGGGTATGACGTGACGCCCGTCGCGCGGGCGATGGTCGCCGCCCTGCGCCGGGCCGGCGAGCAGACGCCGCAGCAGCGGGCCGAGCGGGCACGGCACCTCGCCGGGTGGGTGCACGAGCACCGGAGCCTGGCGGCGACCGGCCGCGACGCCGCTCAGGTCGTGCTGCCCGCGGACGCTGCGCTGCCGTAGACGGGGGCGGTGGGGACCGCGGGCCGCCAGGGCGCTCAGAGCCGCTCGGCGACCCGGCGGGCAGCCACCGAGAGCACCTCCCAGGCGGTCGCGAACGGCGGTGCGTAGGCCAGGTCCATCCACGCCAGGTCGTCGACCGTCCCGCCGAACCAGAGCACCGCCGCGGCGGCGTCGATGCGTTTGCCCGCCCCGTGCCCGCCGACGATCTGGACGCCGAGCAGGCGGCGGGTGCCGCGCTCGGCGACCACCCGGATCGCGACCGGCTCGGCCTCGGGCATGTAGCCCGAGGCGGTCCTCCCCTCCAGGGTCGCGGCCAGCACGTCCAGACCCCTGCCGAGCGCGACCTCCTCGGTCAGCCCGGTCATCGCGATCTCGAGGTACTCGTCCCCGCCCATGAAGCGGGTGATCGCGGTGCCCAGGGCGCCGTCGAAGGTCAGGGGGCTGGCGGGGTCGCCCAGGTTGTCCCCGAGCGCCCGGCCGAGCTTGTTGGCGTACGTGCCCAGGGCAGGAAGGAGCGCTCGTCGAGCAGCCGGTGGTGCACCTCGCAGCAGTCGCCGGCCGCCCACACGCCGCGGTCGGCGTCGACCCGGCCGCGGGCGTCCGGCAGGAGCCCCCGACGGCTGCCCAGCGGCAGCTGGCCGGCGACGAGGTCCGAGCGGGGAGTCAGGCCGAGCGCGAGTACCACGCGGTCGGCCGGCACGCTGGTGCCGTCGGCGGTCTGCGCGCCGCGCACCCGGTCCCCGTCGAGGTCCAGGCCGGTCACCTCGACTCCTTCACGCACGTCGGCCCCGGCCCGGCGCATCGCGTCGACCACCCGCTGGCCCATCTCCGGGTCGAGCGTGTGCAGGAAGCGGCCGCGGGTGAGCAGGGTGCACCGGTGCCCGCGGGCGAGGACCGTCTCGACCATCTCCAGGCCGATGTAGCCGCCGCCGGCGACCAGGACATCGCGGCTCTCGCCCCCGATCTCGTCCAGCCAGTACCGGCCGTCGTCGAGGGTCGAGACCACCCCGGTGCCGGGGAGCAGGGCGCCGTCCTCCCCGCGCGCCCAGCCGGGGCACGAAGGGTGCGGCCCCGGTGGCGACCACCAGGTCGTCGTAGGGATGGGTGCTGACCCCACCGGGACCCTGCGCCGTCACGGTGCGGGCGTCCAGGTCGACCTCGGTGACCCGGGTGCCCACCCGCAGGTCGATGCCGGCAGCGACGTGCTGCGCCGCGGTGCGGGCGACCATGTCGTCCCCGGACCCCACCTGCCCCGCGATCCAGTAGGGCAGGCCGCACGCGCTGTAGGACGTGTGCGCGGTGGCCTCGAAGGCGAGCACCTCGATCTCCCGTCCGGCCCGGCGGGCGGCGCGGAGCGCCTGGTGGGCGGCCGACATACCGGCCGCGTCCGCGCCGATCACCACGATCCTGTGCGTCATGCACAGACCTTTGCACACGCCGGTCGTGTGGTGGACGCCACAGACCCCCTCGGGGGCGGGCACCTACGCTGGGGAGCACGGAGGTGGCCAGCCATGACCGAGGACGAGGGACGCGACGAGCGACGCGATCAGGGGCGCCCGACCTGGGGACGCCCCGGGCAGCGGCCGGGTGCTCCGGACGCCGAGGAGCAGCTGGCGGAGCTGGGCATCGGCCCCCAGCCGCGGCGCCGGATGACCCCGGAGGGCATCCAGAGCTGGGTGGACCGGTCGATCGCCCAGGCCGAGCGGCAGGGCGCCTTCGCCGACCTGCCCGGTGCCGGCCGGCCGCTGCGCGACGTCGACATCACCACCGACCCCGACTGGTGGGTGCGCGGACTGATCGAGCGCGAGCAGCTGGACCTGTCCGACGCCCTGCCCGGGGTGCTGCAGCTGCGCCGGGAGAAGGCCGGCCTCCCCGGGTCGCTGGCGGGCCTGGCCGAGGAGGCCGCCGTCCGGGCACGCCTCGAAGACTTCAACGAGCGGGTGCTGGCCGACCGGCGCCGGCCCTACGCGGGGGCGGGGTCGCCGCCGGTCGTCGGGCGCGTGGACGTCGAGGAGATGGTGCTGGCCTGGCGGCGGCTGCGGGACGAGCGGGTGGGGGACGGGGACGGGAGCGCCGGGGCCGAGGAGCGGCCGGGGCCGGGCGGTGCTGCGGGGAAGCGCCGAGGCCGGTGGTGGCGCCGAGGGCGGTCCTCGGCCTGACCCGCCGCGAGGCGCCGCCGTCGTCGGTGGTGCTCAGCCGTCGGCGGCTGCCCCGTCGAGCCAGCTGCCGAGCACCTCCGCGGCCCGCCGGCCGTCGTGGTGCGCGCGTGCCCACCCCGGGCCGCGGGAGGCGATCTCCTGGTATGCGGTGCGCCGGGCCAGGACGTCCCCCAGCACCTCCCGCAGGGTGTCGGGGTCGGCCTCCACCACGGGGGGCGCGGCCGCCACGGGGGAGCCGGGGTCCGTCGTCGCCCGCGTGTCCGCCCAGCGACCCCGCACCTGCGCGGACAGGTGCGCGACGACGACGCGCCCGGCCGCCAGCGACTCCGTCATCAGCACGCCGGGGTTGCCGAGGACCACCTGGTCGACCACCACGTCCGCGTCGGCGACGAAGGCGGCCATCTGCTCGTGGGGGACACCGGTGAGGCGGCGGTAGTCGACCAGCCCGGCGCGCTGCATACCGTGCAGGACCTCCTCCACCACCTGCGTCCCCTTCAGCCGCGGGTTGGAGGGTGCGTGCAGGACGACCGGCCGCTCGCGCTCGAGCGGGCGCATGCCAGAGGCCTCCCCGGCCGCCGCGAAGCGGTCGACGTCGACGACCAGCGGCAGCAGCCTGGCGCCGGGCACGACGTCGAGCAGGTCCGGGGTGGAGACGAGGACGGGCAGCCCGTGCTCCTGCCAGCGGAGAAGGTCGGCCCGGTTGCGGTCGACGACCGCCTGCAGCGTGCGGAGGTAGTCGTCCCAGTCGCGCTCGGGCACCCGGAACGGGCTGTTGGCGTAGCGCCCGGCGTGCTCGCGCAGGTCGCGCACCTCGCTGCCGTGGTAGAGCACCGCGGGGCGGACGCCCGCCGCGGTCAGGGCCGGGAGGTCCTCGAGCATCGAGCCCGCGTGGAAGTCGGCGAGGACCGGCCGGCCGGACTCGTGCAGCACGTGCGTCGCCTCCTGCAGCACCCGCTCCCCGTGGATCTCGCGCACCCGACCACGCTGGGCCAGCACGCTGATCTCGTGGTCTGCGCGGTAGCGGAAGTGCGCCTGGGACAGGCTGCGCTGCGCCCAGAGGTTCTGCGCGGCGACCCCTTCCAGGTGCCGCTCGGCGGACCGTGCCCACTCCCACGCCTGCCCGGCGGTGTTCCACGGACCGACGTAGAGCCGGCGTCGCGCCGGCGGCATGGGCGCCAGGGCCCGCAGCTGCGCGTCGGCGCGGCGGCGCACCGGCAGGGTCGCGAGCTCGCGCACCGGGCGCGGTGTCCGCGCCAGGCCCTGCCACACCAGTCGTCGCAGGTCATTGACGGGGTCGGCCACTCCCGCAGCCTACGATGGGGCCATGACGAGGCGGGTCGCGTGCTGAGGCTGTGGCGCGCGCTGCGCGAGCTGCTCCCGCTGCTGCCGGCGTCCACGCGCTGGTTCCTGCTCGGGTATGCCGCCCTCTCCGCCCTGCTGTCCGTGGTCGACATCGTCGCCCTGTCGCTGCTGGCCCTGACGCTGGCCCCGATGGTGCAGGGACAGGCGGTCGAGCTGCCGGTGCTCGGCGAGGTCGCCCCGGCGAGCTACGGCTGGCTGCTGGGCACGATCACCCTGCTCGTGGTGCTCAAGGGACTGGCCACGCTCGCCCTGCAGTGGGCGGTGTCCCGCCGGCTGGGCGCCTACGACCTCGTCATCGGCGACCGTCTGTTCGGCGCCTACATCCGGGCGCCCTGGACCGAGCGGCTGCGCCGTAACACCGCCGAGCTGGTGCGGCTGGCCGACGTCGGCATCGCCAACACCACCACGGGCCTGCTGCTGCCCGCGGCCTCGCTGCCGGCTGAGCTGGCGACGTTCGGCGCGGTGCTGGTCGTCCTGCTGGTCGCCCAGCCGCTCACCGCGGTCGTCACCTTCGCCTACCTCGGCGGGCTCGCGGTCCTCATGTACGTCGTGATCTCCCCCGCGCGGTCGTCGCCGGACGGGTGGGCCGGGACTACTCCTTCAGGGTCGCCGGGCTGATGACCGAGATGATGGGCGCGCTGAAGGAGGTGACGCTCCGCGGCAAGGCCGAGGAGGTCGGCGCCGAGGTGCACGCCAACCGGGTGCACGCCACCCGCGCCCGCAGCAACCTGATGTTCCTGGGCGCGGTGCCCAAGTTCGTCACCGACACCGGCCTGGTGCTCGGCTTCGCCCTGGTGGGGGGAGTGGCCTACCTGCTCGGCGGGCCGGGGCAGGCGTTCGAGGCGATCGCGCTGTTCGCGGTGGCGGGCATGCGGATGATCCCCAGCGTCAACCGTTTCCAGTCGGTGATGACCCAGACCGCCTCGACGCTGCCGCACGCGGAGGCGGTGATCCGGGACATCGTCGACGCGCAGGGCTACGTGGTGGCCGCCGAGCAGCTGGGCCAGGAGCCGCTGCCGCACGACCCCGAGGTGCTCTCGCTGCGCGGGGTCTGCTTCACCTACCCGGGCGCCCGCGTCCCGGCGCTGCACGGGGTGGACCTCGACGTGCCGATGGGCTCCTCGGTCGCTCTCGTCGGGGCCTCCGGCGCCGGCAAGTCCACGCTCGTGGACGTCCTGCTCGGCCTGCTCGTCCCGCAGGAGGGCGAGATCCGCCTCGACGAGCTGCCCCTGGCCGACGTCCTCGCGGCGTGGCGCTCGCGGGTCGGCTACGTCCCCCAGGAGGTCAACCTCTTCGACGGCACCGTCGCCCAGAACGTCGCCCTCACCTGGGGCGACGACCTCGACGAGGACCGGGTGGTCCGCGCCCTCGAGCAGGCCCAGCTGCTGGACGTCGTGCAGGACCGGGGCGGGCTGCACACCCGGGTCGCGGAGCGGGGCCTGGCGCTCTCGGGCGGGCAGCGCCAGCGGCTCGGGATCGCGCGGGCGCTCTACGGCGACCCGCTCGTGCTCGTGCTCGACGAGGCGACCTCGGCGCTGGACACCACCACCGAGGACGCCGTCGCGCGCGCGATCCACGAGCTGCACGGGCAGGTGACGGTGGTCGCGGTCGCGCACCGGCTCTCCACGGTGCGCGGCAGCGACCAGGTGTGCTTCATGACGGAGGGGACGATCGCGGCCCGCGGCACCTTCGAGGAGGTCGTGGCGGCGCACCCGCAGTTCGCGACCCAGGCCCGGCTGTCGGGGCTGGCATGAGGCTGCCGGAGGTCGACGTCGACGTGGTCGTCGCCGTGCACGACCCGGCCCGCCCGGTCGGGACGACCGTGCTCTCCGCGCTGCGCGGCGCCGACCTTGCGGGGATCCTGCCGTCGGGCCACCGGGTGCGCGTGACCGTGGTCTGCCACGGGCTGGACGCCGCCGACGTGCGAGGACGGGTGGAGGCCGACCTCGAGGCGGCGGGGCAGGAGGACGTGTCCGTCCACGTGCGCTACCTGGAGCTGCGCGACGCCCTGCGCTCGCCCGCGGGCCCGTTCAACGCCGGCCTGGCCGCTGCCGACGGCCGCTGGGTGAGCATCATCGGCTCGGACGACCGCTTCGCCGCCGGCGCCCTGGGCGCCTGGGCCGCGCTCGGCGACGAGCTGGGGTCGGCGTGGCTGGTGGCGCGCCTGGAGACCGACGACGGCGAGCTGGTCCCGACCCCGCGCACGCGCCCGGGGAGGACACGGGACCTGGACCTCGTCCTGGACCGGCTCGCCTACCGGACCGCGCCGCTGGGCCTGCTGCGCCGCTCGGTGCTGGTGGACCTGGGGCTGCTCGAGCCCGGCGCGGAGCACCCTGTCGGCCCGCTCACGCCCGGCCTGGCCACCGGCGAGGACACCGAGCTGTCCCTGCGGCTGGCCAGCTCGGGGGAGCGGATCGACTACGCCCCCGACCTGCCGCCCTACGTCATCGGCACCGGTGGCGCCGCGCCGGAGGTCGCCGCGGCCCGCGTCACCCACGCCCGGCGCCCCCTGGCCGACGAGCTCGCGGCGCAGGCCCGGCTGCCCGGCCTGCGCTGGCTCGCGGCGCTGCCGGAGCCGGCGCGGCGCGCGATCGTGGTCAAGACGCTGCGCATCCACGTCCTCGGCGCGGTCCGGCGCCGCCCCTCACCGGTGGACTGGGCGCCCGGCGAGGCGGCGTGGGTCCGGTCCCTGGTCCGCGAGCTGCTGGCGCTGGGTCCCGACGCGGAGCGTGCCCTGCACCGTGCCGACCGCGCGCTGCTCGACGCGCTGCTGACCGCCCCGGACACCGACGCGGTCGCCGCAGCCTCGCGCCACCGGGCCGGGGCCTCGCGCTGGGACATCCTGCTCACCCCCGACCCCCGGCACAACCTCGACCCCGAGTCGACGGTCCGCCAGCACCTCGACCACTCCTTGAGCCTCGCCTCGACCCGGGGTCGAGGGTTCCTCGCGCGCGGTGGCGACGCACCCCATACCCTCCACGACGCGGAGCGCCCGCGCGTGCTGGTGCTCTCCTTCAGCCCGATCGCCTCCGACGCCCGCGTGCTCAAGCAGGTGCGCCACCTCTCGCGGGACTTCCACGTGGTGACGTGCGGCTACGGGCCCGCCCCGGACGGGGTGGCCGCGCACCTGCGGGTCCCCGACGTGGCCCAGAACCAGCTGGACGGGCGGCTCATCACCGCCCGGGCCTACCGCGCCGCCTACGGGACGCAGGCCGGCGTGCGCTGGGTCCGGCGGCACCTGCCCGCCGGCACGGCCGACGTGATCCTGGCCGACGACCTCGACGCGGTCCCGCTCGCGCTGGCCCTGCGGCCCCGCGCCGGGGTGCACGCCGACCTGCACGAGTACTTCCCGCGCCTGCACGAGGAGGACGAGGCGTGGATGCGGCGGATCTCGCCCTACCAGGAGTGGCTGTGCCGGCGGTTCCTGCCGCGGTGCGCGGCGGTCACGACCGTCAGCCGGCGGATCGCCCAGGAGTATGCCGAGCAGTTCGGCGTCGAGGTCGGCGTCGTGACCAACGCCGCACCGTACGCCGACCTCTCGCCGGGCCCGGTGGGCTCGCCGCTGCGGCTGGTCCACTCGGGTGCCTGCCTGCGCAACCGGGACCTGCACGTCATGCTCGAGGCGGTCGTCGCGGCGGCGGGGGAGGGCGCCGACGTGAGGCTGGACCTCTACCTGACCCCCAACGACCCCGGCTACCTGCAGGAGCTGCGGGCGGCGGCCGACGCGAGCGGCGGCGTCGTCACCGTGCACGACCCCGTGCCGTACGCCGAGCTGCCGGCCACCCTCAACGGCTACGACGTCGGCGTGCACGTGCTGCCGCCGGTCTCGTTCAACAACGCCAACGCCCTGCCCAACAAGGTCTTCGACTACGTCCAGGCGCGGCTGGGCCTGCTCGTCGGGCCCAGCCCGGAGATGGCCCGTCTCGTGCACGACCACGGCCTCGGTGAGGTCGCAGCCGGGTTCGACGCGCGGTCGGTCGCGGACGCGGTGCGCACGCTGGAGCCGGACGCGGTCGGGGGGTTCAAGGCCGCCTCCCACGCCGCGGCCCGGGAACTCTCCGACGCCGAGCAGTCGCGGCGGTGGGTGGAGTCCGTGCGGGGGATCGCCGGACGCGGGCGGCACGCATGAGGCCCGACCCCCGACCGCGCCTGCTGATCATGTCCTTCAGCCCGTTGCGCTCGGACGCGCGCGTGCTGCGCCAGGTCCGCCTCTTCGCCGACCGGTACGCCGTGACCACCCTCGGCTACGGCGAGGCACCTGACGGGGTGGTGCAGCACCTTCGCCTGCCCGACGACGTCGTCAGCTGGCACAAGGACCGCCGGCTGCTGGTCGCCCGCCGGTTCGAGGCGGCATACCGCAGCTCCCCGGTGGTCCGCGCTGCCGCCCGGCTGCTCGAGGACCGGGCGAGAACGGTCGACGTGGTGCTGGCCGACGACATCGACACCGTCCCGCTGGCGCTCGACCTGGCGGCTCCGGGCGGGGTGCACGCGGACCTGCACGAGTACCACCCCCGGCAGAACGAGGAGAACCGGCGCTGGCGGCTCTTCGTCGCGCCCTACTACCGGTGGCTGGTGCGCACCTACGGCCAGCGTGCCGACTCGGTGACGACCGTGGGCGAGGGGATCGCGCGGGAGTACCGGATGCGGTTCGGGATCCGCGCCGGTGTCGTCGTCAACGCGCCCAACTTCGTCGACCTCGAGCCGACGCCCGTGCCGCAGGGGGGACCCCTGCGGCTCGTCCACTCGGGCAACGCCCAGCGGCACCGTCTCGACGTGATCCTGGCGGCGATGGACCTGGTGACCGCGCCGATGACGCTCGACCTGTACCTGATGGGCAACGACCCGGGCTACCTCGAGGAGCTCCGGACGAGGTATGCCGCGTCCGACCGGGTGCGGCTCCACCCGCCGGTCGCGCCGCACGAGCTCCCGGCGAGGCTCAACGCCCACGACGTGGGCGTCTACGTGCTGCCGCCCGTGTCGTTCAACCACCTGTGGGCGCTGCCCAACAAGGTCTTCGACTTCGTCCAGGGCCGGCTGGCGCTCGTCGTCGGGCCCAGCCCGGAGATGGCCGCGCTCGTGCGCCGCCACGGCCTCGGCGTCGTGACCGACGACTTCACCGCCGAGGCCCTCGCGTCGGCTCTCGACGGGCTCAGCGGCGAGGACGTGCGCCGCTACAAGGCGGCCGCGGCCGCGGCCGCGCACGAGCTCTCTGCCGAGGAGCAGGTCGGCGGGTGGGCCCGGGCGGTCGACGCGCTCGCTGCGCGGGTGAACGGATGAGGCGCACCCGCGCGGCGGACGTCATACCCCCCGTCTGCTGCCAGGCGCCGTCGGCGCTGCGCCCACGGACACCGAGCGCGACGTCGATGGCGGACATGTGGTCGTTCTCCCCGGCGGTCCAGGTGTGCACGCGCCGGACCCCGGGCGCGTGCTCGGCCAGCAGCTCCAGGTTCGCCGCCTTGACGAGCATCCCGAGCCGGTGCCCACGGTGCTCGGGCAGCACGAGGGTGCCCGCCTGGTGGGCCGTCGCCGGATGGTCCAGGGGCCGGTCCAGCTGGGTGTAGGCCACGAGCTGGCCGGTCCGCACGTGCTGGGCGGCGGTCGTGAGGAGCCGACGGCCCATCGCCTCACCGGCGCGCTCGGTGTCGGCGACCCGCTCGGCGTCCCACTGCTCGGGCTCGACCTGCACCTGCCCGACGGGCGGGTCGGTGCTCATCCGGGCCAGGAGGACGGCAAGACCGTCGAGGTGCTCCGCAGGCGTGCGCCCGACCCAGCTCAGGGTCCGGTATGCGGTGCCCGCGGCCTCGCGGGCCCGCGTGCCCTCGCCGGCCCACGCCGGTCCGCGGGAGGCGGTGCTCCCCGGAGGTCCGTCGGGTCGCGCTCCGGGTCCAGGACGGAGGAGACCTGCGCGAGCGAGGTGTTGTCCACCAGAGGCATCCGCACCCACAGGCCGCCCACGGCGGCGCTGCGCCGGGCGAGGGGCGAAGGGTGCTGACCCGCAGGCTCATCCCTCGGTGTGGCGCCGGGGACCACGCCGGCACAACGGTCAGCGGCGTGTCAGACCCCTGCCAGCTGCCAGGCACCCTCGTGGCTCGCGGGGCGGAAACCGAGGGCCTCGTTGATCGCGAGCATGTGGCCGTTCTCGTCGGCGTTCCACGTGTGCAGCCGCTCGAGGGCCGGTGCGTGCTCGGCGACCCGACGCAGGTTCTCGGCCTTGACGAGCATGCCGAGCCGGTGGCCGCGGTGGTCGGCGTGCACGAGCGTGTCCTCCTGGTAGCCGACCGCCGGCTTGTCCCCGGGCAGGTCGACGTAGGTGTAGGCGGCCAGCTCCCCGCTCGCCACGTGCTCGGCCACCGTCATCACGCGGGCGCGACCGGCCTGCGCGCAGACCCGGTCGGACTCGGCCACCCGGTCGGCGTCCCACACCTCCTCCTCCAGCTCCAGCGCTCCGGCGGGGACGTCGGTGCTCATCCGCGACATCAGTCGAGCCATCGCCCCGCGCCGCTCCGGCGGGACCGGGCCGACCCAGCCGAGCGTCCGGTATGCGGTGCCCGCCGCCTGCCGGGCGGCCGGCAGCTCGGCCGCGGCGCGCTCGAGCGCGGGTGCCACGGCCAGGACGCTGTGCCGCTCGACCTGCTCGAGGACGAAGCCGAGGTCCAGGAGCGCCGTGGCGAGGGCGTCGCGCGGCACGCTGCCGACGCCGGTCCGGGGGACCACGTGCTCGGCGTCCGCGTCGGCGGCGTGGTCCGACCAGACCAGCGCGGTGCGGCGGCCCTCGGCCCGCAGGACGGGGACCGCCCCGGCCCACAGCGCGTCGACGACCGGGGCCGGGTCGTGGTCGGGGTCCAGGGAGAAGGACGCCTCCGCCAGCGAGGTGTTGTCCTTCAGCGGCAGGCCGAGCCACAGCCCGCCGAGCGTCCGGGCGCCGTCCCTGGCCAGCAGGACCATCTTGCGTCGGTAGTTCTGCTCCGCGAACGCGCTGATGACGACGTGGGCCGGGTCGGCGAGGTCGTCGTCGCCGAGCGTGGCGACGATGGAACGACGGCTCACCTCGGCGAAGGCCTCGAGGTCCGCCGAGGGCGGTGGTGCACCGGGGACGAGTCGGAGCGTGCTGACCTGGATGTTCATGACCTCAGTGTGCGGACGCCGGCCGGGGTTGCACAACGGATTTCGCCACCGCGGAGGCGTCAGGCGCGGGAGCGGGCCCGGTCAGGCGCCGAGGGCGGTGAGGACAGCGGCGGCGGCGTGGCCGTCGCCGTAGGGGGTCGCCCCGGTGGGCAGCGGCGCGGGTCGCGAGGCGGCGTCGCGCAGCCCGGGGCCCGGCTCGACCAGGACGTTCCAGCCCAGCTGGACGGTCTCGACCCACTCGGTCTCGGTGCGCACCGTCGTGCACGGCGTGCGCAGCGCGAAGGCCTCCTTCTGCAGGCCGCCGGAGTCGGTGATGACGCCGCGGGCGGCGGTGACCGCACCGACCAGGGAGGGGTAGGGCAGCGGGTCGCGGACGGTCAGCGAGCCGCCGTCGAGGTCCAGACCCTGCTCGGCCGCCCTGGCCCGCAGCCGCGGGTGGGCCAGGAGCACGACCGGGTGGTCGACCTGCTGCAGCGCCTCGACGACCGCGCGCAGCCGCTCCGGGTCGTCGGTGTTCTCCGCCCGGTGGACGGTCGCCACCGAGAACGCGCCCTCCTGCTGGCCGAGCTCGGCCAGCACGGCCGGGACGTCGGCCAGCTCGTCGCGGACCCGGTGCAGCACGTCGATCATCACGTCGCCCACGAGCACCGCCCGGCCGGCCAGGCCCTCGTCGGCCAGGTGGTCGACCGCGACCTGGGTGGGGGCCAGGCACAGGTCGGCGGCGTGGTCGGTCAGGACCCGGTTGTGCTCCTCGGGCATCCGCCGGTTGAACGAGCGCAGCCCGGCCTCCAGGTGCGCCACCGGCACGTGCAGCTTCACCGCCGACAGGGCACCGGCCAGGGTGGAGTTGGTGTCCCCGTAGACCAGGACCCAGTCCGGGGCGTGCTCCTCCAGCACGGCGTCCATCGCCGCCAGGATCGCGCCCGTCTGCGCGCCGTGGCTGCCCGACCCGACCCCCAGGTGCACGTCCGGGTCCGGGATGCCCAGGTCGGCGAAGAAGACGTCGGAGAGCACCGGGTCGTAGTGCTGCCCCGTGTGCACGATCACGTGCTCCACGCCGCGCCGGGCGCACTCGGCCGCGACCGGCGCGAGCTTGACGAACTGGGGGCGGGCCCCGACGACGGAGAGGATCTTCACGAGCCACAGGGTATGCGGTGCGCCTCGCGTAGGTTGGGGTCCATGCGCGTGCTCGTGGTGACGACGTGGTTCCCGACGTCGACGTCCCCGGCCACCGGCGTCTTCGTGGCCCGCGACGTCGCGGCGATCGCGACCCGGCACGACGTGCGGGTGCTGCACCTGTGCGCGCCGGCGCTGCTGGGTCAGGACGAGCACGGTCAGGGGTATGCCGTGGAGCGCCTCCCCATGGACCCGCGCCGTCCCGACCACGTCCTGCGGGCGGCACGCAGGGTGCGCGAGCTGGCGCCGGAGGCGGACCTCGTGCACACGATGGCCGTCTCGGCGCTGCTGCCGATGACCGGCCGCCGTCCGGGAGTGCCGTGGGTGCACACCGAGCACTGGTCCGGGCTGCTGGCGCCGGGGACGCTGACGCCGGCGCTGCGCGCGGCCCGGCCGGGCGTCCTGCGGCTGCTCCGCCGTCCGGACGTCGTGGCCGTGGTCAGCGAGCACCTCGCCGAGGGGGTGCGTGCGGCGCGCACCGGACCGGTCGTGGTCGTGCCCAACATCGTGGACAGGCCCGAGGAGCTGGTCGCACGACGGGACACCGAGCGTCCGCTCCGCGACGGGCGGGAGGACGGCACCGGGCCGGGGACGACGAGGGAGGGCCCCTTGCGGGTGGTCTCCGTCGGCGGGCTGGCGCCGCGCAAGGACCCGCTGGCAGCGACGCGGGCGGTCGCGGCGCTGCGCGTGCGTGGCGTGGACGCCTCCCTCACCTGGGTCGGGGACGGCCCGCTGCGGGAGGAGGTCCGGGAGGCGGCCCGGCGGGCCGGGGTGCCGCTGCGGCTGACCGGCCCGGTCCCGCCGGAGCAGGTCCAGCAGATCGTGGGGGAGTCCGACCTCTTCCTGCTGCCCACGCGCGCCGAGACCTTCTGCGTGGCCGCCGCCGAGGCCCTGGCCGCCGGGCGGCCCGTGGTCGTGGGCGACAGCGGCGGCCCGCGGGACTTCGTCGCGCCGCCCAGCGGGCTGCTCGTCCGCCCCGGCTCGGCGCCCGGGTCGTGGGCGGACGCCGTGGAGCAGGTGTGGGCGGCCAGCGCCCAGCTGAGCGCCGAGGAGATCGCGGCGCCCGTGGTCGAGGCGTACAGCGAGCAGGCGCACGCAGCGAGGGTCGATGAGATCTACCGCGGCGTGCTGCCCCAGGGGTCGCCGCTGGTCGACGTCGTGGTCGCCACGCACTCCCTCGAGCGCCCGGTCGACCGCGCGGTGCGCTCGGTGCTGGACGGCTCCGACGAGCTCGACGTGCGCGTCACCGTCGTCTGCCACGGGCTGGACGCCGACGCGGTCGCGGCCACCGTGTCCGACGAGACCCGCTGGGATCCGCGGGTGCGGCTGCTGGAGCACCGGGACGGGGTCGCCAGCCCGGCGGGCCCGTTCACCGCGGGCCTGCAGGCCGCGACCGCCCCCTGGGTCAGCATCATGGGCAGCGACGACCGGCTCTCCCCGGGCGCCCTGCGCAACTGGCTCGCGACGGCGGGCCGCACCGGCGCCGAGGTCGTCCTCGCCGAGATCCGGCTCGGGGACGCCGCGGTGCCGACGCCGCCCACCAGGGTCCGGCCCGCCCGGCGTCCGCGCCGCGAGGAGCGCCTGGACCTGGTGCGGGACCGGCTCAGCTACCGCTCCGCCCCGCTCGGGCTGCTGTCCCGCGCCGCGGTGGCCCGCACCGGCGCCCGGCTGCTGCCGGGTGCGCAGACCGGCGAGGACGTCCCCTTCGTCACCCGGTTGTTCGAGGGAGCCAGCGTCGCGCTCGCCCGCGGCACGCCCTACCTCGTGGGCACGGACGCGGACGACCGCACGACGGCGGTGCCCCGCCCGGTGGCCGACGAGCTCGTCGCGCTCACCGCGCTGCTGGACGACCCGTGGTTCGCGCAGCTGCCGGCGCGGCGGCGGCGCGCGGTCGCCACCAAGCTGCTGCGCATCCACGTCTTCGGCACGGTGCTCAACCGCCCCGACCCGCACTGGTGGAGCGCGGAGGAGCGTGCCGAGCTCGCCGGCACCACGGGCCGGCTGCTGCGCACCGCCCCGGGCTGCGAGGCACCGCTGAGCCTGGCCGACCACGACCTGCTCGCGGCGGTCCTGGACACCTCGGTGCCGCCCGCCCGGATGATCGAGCTGGCCACGGCCCGGCGCCGGCACGGCAGCCCCCGCACGCTGCTGCCGCACGACTGGCGCCAGCTGCTGCACCCCGAGGCGCCGCTGCGCTTCATGACCGCCTCGCTCGTGGCGCGCAGGGCCGGTCGCGGCCGATCCTGTGCACCGGAATGAGACCTGTGCACCGGAATGAGACCTGTGCACGGGATATATCCGCCGCACAAGTCCTTTTCGGGTGCACAGGTGCGGGACTCAGACGTGCGCGTCGAGCCAGCCGACGATCTCGTCCTCGACCTCGTCCCGGTTCGTCTCGTTGAGCACCTCGTGGCGCGCACCCGGCCAGATCCTGACCGTGACGTCCTGGACGCCGGCCTCGAGCATGAGCCCCGCGACCTCCACCGCGGCGTCGGCGCCGCCCACGGGGTCGACCTCGCCGGCAACGATATGTACGGGCAGGTCGGCCGGCATCATCGCCGCGGTCGGGAGCTGGTTGACCCAGATCAGCCCGGTGAGCAGGTCGCGGTAGAACGCGGCCGTCGCCCGCCCGCCGCACAGCGTGTCCTCGACGTAGGCGTCCACCTGCGCCTCGTCGCGCGAGAGCCAGTCGAAGTCGGTCCGGTTGGGGGAGAACCTGCGGTTGTAGGGCCCCAGCGTCAGCGCCTCCATCAGCGCGCTGCGCGCCCTCGGCCCCCGGACCCGTGACTCCAGGGCCGCCAGCCGCACGCCGACCCGGCCCGTCGCACCCGGGTCTCCTGCCGTCCCGCTGAGGACCAGGGCGTCGAGCCGCTCGCCGTAGCGCGCGGCGTAGGCCCGGGCCAGGAAGGAGCCCATGCTGTGCCCGAGCAGCACGAGGGGCAGGCCCGGGTGCTCGGCCCGGAGGCGGTCGCCGAGGGAGACCAGGTCGTCCACCGTCGCCGCGAAACCGCCCTCGTCCCCGAGGTGGCCCAGGTCGTCGGGGCTGCCGGCCGTGCGCCCGTGGCCGCGGTGGTCGGAGGCGTACACCGCATACCCCTCCCTCGCCAGCCGCCGCCCGAGGTGGGCGTAGCGGCCCGCGTGCTCGACCATGCCGTGCGCGACCTGGACCACGGCCCGCGTCGTCCCCTCCGGCAGCCAGCGGTAGACGTGCAGGACGGTCCCGTCGGGGACCGTGTGGGTGAAGGTCGGCTCGCTCATGGCGCCCAGGGTATGACGTGGCACGGGCCGCGCGCCCACGTATCCTGGGCAGCGCACCCTGCCCTGCTCAAGGACGGACATCACCACATGAAGATCGCGGTCGTCGCGCTCGGCAAGATCGGTCTGCCGCTCGCGGTGCAGTTCGCCGACGCCGACCCCTCCCACGAGGTCGTGGGGGTCGACGTCAGCCAGCGGGTCGTCGACCTGGTCAACGCCGGCCAGGAGCCCTTCCCGGGCGAGGCGCACCTGGCCGAGAAGCTCGCCGAGCTCGTCCCCGCCGGGCGGCTGCGCGCGACGACCGACTACGCCGACGCGGTCCCCGGGGCCGACGCCGTGGTCATCGTCGTGCCCCTTTTCGTCGACGAGGCGAGCGGCCGGCCCGACTTCGGCTGGATGGACGGCGCCACCGCCAGCCTCGCGCAGCACCTGACCCCGGGCACGCTGGTCTCCTACGAGACCACGCTGCCGGTGGGCACCACCCGCACCCGCTGGAAGCCGATGATCGAGGAGATCTCCGGGCTGACCGAGGGCAGCGAAGACGGCTTCCACCTGGTGTTCTCCCCCGAGCGGGTCCTGACCGGCCGGGTCTTCGCCGACCTGCGCAGGTACCCCAAGCTCGTCGGCGGCCTGTCCGGTCCCGGCGCCGCGGCCGCCGTGGAGTTCTACCAGGCCGTCCTCGACTTCGACCAGCGCCCCGACCTGCCCCGCCCCAACGGGGTGTGGGACCTGGGCAGCGCCGAGGCGGCGGAGATGGCCAAGCTGGCCGAGACGACCTACCGCGACGTCAACATCGGGCTGGCCAACCAGTTCGCCCGGTTCGCCGACACCGCCGGGATCGACGTGCACAAGGTGATCGAGGCGTCCAACTCCCAGCCCTACAGCCACATCCACCACCCCGGCATCGCCGTCGGCGGGCACTGCATCCCGGTCTATCCCCGCCTCTACCTCTCCACCGACCCCGACGCCACCGTGGTGCGGACCGCCCGCGAGGCCAACGCGGCGATGCCCGAGTACGCCGTCGCCCGCGCCGAGTCCCTCCTGGGCTCCCTGGCGGGCCTGCGCGTCGTCGTCCTGGGCGCCTCCTACCGCGGGAAGGTCAAGGAGACCGCCTTCTCCGGCGTCTTCGGCACCGTCGACGCGCTGCGCGCCCGCGGCGCCCAGGTCCTCGTCCACGACCCGATGTACACCCCCGAGGAGCTGACCGGCCTGGGCTGGACGCCCTACACCTGGAGCCCCGGTGAGCCGGGCGACGACATCGATGTCGCGATCGTCCAGGCCGACCACCCGCAGTACGCCCAGCTCTCCGCCGAGGACCTGCCCGGTCTGCGCCTCCTCCTCGACGGCCGCAGGGTCACCGACCCCGCCCGCTTCACCGGGGTCCCCAGGCTGACCATCGGCGGGGGCGAACCGGTCGAGGCATGAGCTGGGGGGAGGTCGCGCCCGGGATCGTCGGGCTCGCGCTGCTGTGGGTGCTTCCCGGGTATGCCGTGCTCCGGCTCCTCGGCGTCCGCGGGCTCCTCGCCCTGGGGGCCGGGCCGGCGGTCACCTCCGGGGTCTGCGGCGTGCTGGCGATCCTCTACGCCTTCGTCGGGCTGCGCTGGTCGCTGTGGTCGCTGCTCGCCGGGCTTCTGCTCGTGTCGGCGGTCGCCGCGCTGGCCGGCCGCCTGCTGGGCACCACCTCGGACCCGCGCGGGGCGACGGTCGCCGGCGAGCGTCCGCTGCGCTCCAGGGAGAAGGTCTGGCTGGCGCTGACCTGGGTCCTGGGCGGGGGCGCGCTCGGAGCCGCGATGATGTCCGGGATGGGTCGGGCCGACCAGCCGCCGCAGGCCTGGGACGCTGTCTTCCACCTCAACGCGCTCTGGTTCGTCCGGGAGACCGGCAACGCCAGCTCCCTCGGCGGCCTGGCGCCGATGTACGCCGATCAGGTCCAGCCCTTCTACCCGGCCGTCTGGCACGGGATCGTGGCCGTCGCACCCGGCTTCGAGCGGGTCACCGAGGCGGCCAACTCCTCCTCGCTCGTCCTCGGCTCGGTGGTCTGGGTCGCGGGCCTGGTCGCGCTGACCCGGGTCGTCTACCCCAGCAGGGCGCTGCCGAGCGTGCTCGTCCCGGTGCTGGCCGCGAGCTACGTGACCTTCCCGGCGATCGCGGTCTCGATGCTGGCCGTCTGGCCGTTCGCCCTCTCGGTCGCCTGCCTGCCCGGCACGATCGCCCTGGTCATCGCGACCCTGCGCGGTGTCCTGTCCTGGCAGCTGCACCTCGTCCACGGCGCCGGTCTGGTGATGGCCGTCACGGGCGTCATCCTGGCCCATCCCTCGGGTCTCTTCTCCCTCGTCCTGCTCGCGGTGCCGCTGCTCACCGTGCTGCTCGCCCGGCAGATGCGGCGACGGTCGCGGCACGGCTCGCGCGTCGTGGCCGTGGCGGTGATGGTCGGGTGGGCGGTGGCCGTCGTGGGCGTGATCGCCTTCCTCGTCACCTTCCCGCCGGTGCGGTCGATCATGGACTACAAGCGGGGCGGGCAGGACTCCTACCTGCCGGGGATCGGGTCGATGCTGATCGACCACCCGCTCATCTACGTCTACAAGATCACCTCGGTCAACCTCCTCGGCACGGTCCTGGTGCTGCTCGGGGTGGTCCTCACCGTCGGCCGCTCGCACGCCCGGTGGCTGGTGGCCTCGCTGGCCGGGGCGGTCGCGCTCACCCTGCTGGCGGCCGGCCCGCCGCAGAACCCGCTGCGGGTCCTGGCCGGCTTCTGGTACACCCAGCCCTCCCGGATCAACGAGCTGGTCCTCGTCCCCGCCCTGGTCCTGGCGGCCGGCGGTGCGTCGTGGCTGGCCCGGCTGGCCGCCCTGCGCCTGCGGGTGCCGGTCCCTGCCGCGGCCGCCGGCATGGTGGTCGTGGTCGTGACCCTCACCTCGGGGCTGCGCTGGACCAGCCAGACCCAGGTCATGGCCTCCACCTACACGACCTACCCGATCGCCTGGGGGACCATCCTGGAGCCGCAGGAGATCGAGATGATCGACCGCGCCCGCGACACCCTGCCCGACGACGCGGTGGTGCTGGGGGAGCCGGTCGCGGGGTCGCCCTACCTGCTCGACCGCGCCGACGTGCAGGTCGTCTTCCCCCAGCTCAGCCCGATCCCGGACTCGCCGGAGCGCACCGTGCTGGAGCAGCACTTCAAGGACTGGCGGATCCGGCCCGAGGTGTGCGAGGCGGTCCGGGCGCTCGGCGTGACGCACGTGTATGCCGACTCGCTCACCTTCCAGGACCCGCTCAACGCGAAGTACGAGGACACCACACCGGGCCTGCGCAACATCGAGCCGCACGGCGAGGGGTGGCGCAAGCTGGACGAGGGCGGCCACGCCTCGCTCTGGGAGTTCACCGGCTGCGACGAGCGGTAGGTCACTGCACCCACTGGCCGCGGGCGACCAGGACGTCCTTGAGCAGGTCGGCGCGGTCGCTGATCAGCCCGTCCACGCCCAGGTCGAGCAGACGCACCATCTCGGGCACGTCGTTGACCGTCCACACGTGCACGAAGCGGCCCACCTCGTGGGCCGCGGCCAGCGTCGTGGGGGTGACCACCTCGATGCCGTAGTGGTGGGACGGGACCTGCACCCCGTCGACCGCGTGCAGCGCCCGGGCCACGACCGCCGGTCGCACCAGGTGGGGCAGCTCGGCGGCTGCGCGGAAGGCGGCGGTCGAGCTCTGGCCGGCCGAGGTGACCACCGGCCGGGTCAGCCGCATCGTGGCCGCCTGGCGCCGCTGGTCGGAGAAGGAGGTGACGCACACCCGGTCGTGGGCGCGGGTGCGCTCGATGACCCGCACGAGGGGCACGACCGCGCCGGAGGACTTGATGTCGATGTTGACGCGCAGCTCCGGCCAGGTGCCCAGCAGGTCCTCCAGGAGCGGCACGCGCTCGACGCCGCCGACCCGGGCCCGGGACACCTCGCGCCAGGACAGCTCGGGGATGGTGCCGGTCCGGTCGGTCACCCGGTCCAGCGTCTCGTCGTGGAAGGCCACGACGTGGCCGTCCCGGGTGGCGTGCACGTCGGTCTCGACGTAGCGGAAGCCGAGGTCGACCGCCGCACCGAACGCGCGCATGGTGTTCTCCAGCCCGTCCAGGTCGAAACCCCGGTGGGCCATCGGGACCGGTCCCGGGTGGTCGAGGTATGCCGTGCGCACGGTGCCAGCCTAGGCGCCCGTGCCGCGCCCGGGCCGCCAACGCGCCCTCGCCTGACATACTCCCTGGCCATGGAGGGGCTCTACGCGCTCAAGCCGTGGTACACCCGGCGCCTGGACCGGTTCGTCCGCGCGGCAGCGACCTGCTCATGTGGGCCGGGCTGGTCTGGTGGGCGGGCCAGCACTCCACCACCGCGCTGGTCTGGGTGCTCGTGGCCACGGTGGCCGCGACCCTGCCGACCTTCGCCTCGCTGTCCGCCGCCGGTGCAGGCGCGACCCGTCGCAACGGCGGCCCCCTCGGCAAGACCGAGCGGTGCGCCCTGGTGGTCCTGGGCTGCGCCATACCCACGTGGCTGCCGTGGGTGTGCGCCCTGGTCGTCCTGGGCTCCGTGGCGACCACCGCCCTGCGCCTGCGGTCCGCCCGTGCCGAGCTGGCGGCACCGTGAGCACGCCGGGGCACTGGTGGGACCTGCTCCTGGACCACGACCGCGTCCTCACCCTCCCGGTGGCGCTGCCCTGGTTCGGCGAGGTGACCGGACGCGGCGTGTTCAACCTCTACGTCACGCTCGCGGTGCTGACGGTCGGCGGTCTCGCGGTGGCTGTGGTGCGCGCGCCGGAGCTGCGCACGCGGTGGACCACCTGGGTCCTCATCGCCCCCGTCGTCGGCCTGCCGATCTGGCTGGGGCGGGGCACCACGGCGCTGCTCGCCGCGGTCCTCGCCGTCCTGGCGGTCGTCGAGTTCGCACGCCTCGTCGTCCTGCCCCGGACCGAGACGGTGCTGCTCCTGCTGCTGGCGGTGGCCTACCCGCTCGCCGCCTGGCAGCGGCCGGGACTGCTCGCCCTGGCACCGGCCATGGTCCTGGTCTGCGCCCTGCCCTCGGTCCTGCGCGGCGATGCCGCCCAGGGGGTGGAGCGGCCGCCTTCACGGCGTTCGGATCGGTGTGGCTGTGCTGGTCGCTGGCGCACCTGGTCGCGCTCTGGGAGGCGGCGTTCGTGGTGGTCTTCGCCGCGGCCGCCGCCGACGTGGCCGCCTACGTGGGCGGCAGGAGCCTGCGCCGGTTCGGCTGGGCCCGCCGCGCCATCTCCCCGCTGTCGCCCAGCAAGACCCTCGGCGGGCTCGTCGGCGCGGTCCTCGGTGCTGTCCTGATGCTCCTCGTCCTCGGCGAGCTGCGGCCGGGCATGGTCGTCGCGGTCGCGGTCGGCGGGGTGCTCGGGGACCTGCTCGAGTCCATGGTCAAGCGCCGAGCCGGGGTGAAGGACGCAGGGACCTGGCTGCCCGGCTTCGGCGGGCTGCTGGACCGCGTCGACTCCCTGCTCGTGGTGCTGCCCCTCGCGGCTGTGCTGGGAGGAGCGGCATGAGCAGGAACAGGTGGGCGGCGAGCGCCCGGCACGTCCTGTGGCGGGCGGCGTCCACGCTGGTGGGTGGCGTGCGCATCGGGGGTCATGTCCCGGACGGGCCGATGGTCCTGGTCGCCAACCACACCTCGCACGCCGACACCGCGGCCCTGCTCGCCGCGGTCCCCCCGGACCGGCTGCCGGTCCTGGCGGCCGCGGAGGACTACTGGTTCCGTCAGCCGCTGCGCCGTGCGGTGGTGACCGGGCTGGTCGGCGCACTGCCGGTGCCCCGGGACGGCGGGGGTGGCTACGAGGCGCTGCGGGCTGCCGCCGCACCGGTCCTCGCCGGCGGCGGGACCGTCGTGATCTATCCCGAGGGCACGCGCGGCCGGCCCGGGGAGGACCTGGGGCGGTTCCGCTCCGGCGCGCTGCGCCTGGCAGCCGACGAGGGCGTCCCGCTGGTGCCGGTCGGGATCAGCGGCACCGGACGCGTGCTGCCCAAGCACGGCCGCCTGCGCCCCGCGGGCGTCGTGCTGCGCTTCGGCCAGGCGCTCCCGCCCCAGGCGTGCCCGGGAGATCCCGGCCGAGGCGGTGCGCGCGGCGGTCCAGGCGCTGCGCGACGACAGCAGCGAGGTGCCCTGGCCCGACTCGCGCGTGCACCTGTGGCTCGACCCGCGCAGCGACACCCAGCTCGTCGGCGCGGCCTTCGTCTGGGGAGCGGCGGAGGCCCTGTCCTGGCCGGTCATCGCCGAGATGTTCCTCGTCCTCGTCGGCGCCCCGCAGCACCGGCGCCTCGGCCGGCTCACCGCCGGCCTGGTCGCCGGGTCGGTGCTCGGGGCGGTGGCGCACGCCGCCGCGACCCGCGGGGGCGCACGTCTCCCCGCCCCGTGGACCACCCCGCGGATGCACGACACCGCCCGCGCGCAGCTGCGGCAGGAGGGTGCCTGGGCCGTGCGCCACCAGGCGTTCAACGGCATACCCATCAAGGTCTACGCCCGCGCCGCCGGCGTCGGGGGGGACCCCGCTGACCGGCTTCGCGCTGGCCACCGCCGCCGTGCGCACGGCCCGGATCACCGCCGGGGCTCTCGCCGTCGGGGGCCTCGCGCGCTGGGCGGCGCCGTTGCTGCGCCGCCGCACGCCCGAGCACCTGGTCCTCGCCGGCGCGGTCTTCGCGGACGGCCTGCACCGGGTGGTGCGCCGCTGGAGGTGACCGACCCGGGGCGACACCGTGCGGACGACGGTCGGGCGGCGGTCAGCGCAGGCGCAGGGTGCCGGGGTCGGGCGGCACGGGCGAGCTCTCGCCCTCCTCGCCGAAGGGCCGGGCCCCGCCGGCGGCGCGTCGCGTCTGCGCGGCGTCGCGCCACACGCTCGGGAAGGGAGCCTTCGCCGCCGCCCGGGTCAGGGACACGTCGTCCAGCGGCTGCCTGGAGGCGACGACGACCACGTTGCCGAAGCGCTTGCCGGCGGCGATCTCGCGCAGCAGCATCTGGCCCACGTGCGCCAGCTCCAGCTCCAGCGTCGCGCAGTAGCGCCCCACCCACCGCAGCCCGGGGTCGTCGGCGACGTTGGCCAGGACCAGCCCGTCGGGAGCCAGGACCCGGGACAGCTCGCGCGCCCACGCCCTCCCGGCCAGCGGCCCAGGCACGCGGCCCTCCTCGAAGGCGTCCACCACCACGACGTCGGCCGAGCCGTCGCGCAGCCCGGCGACCCCCTCCTGCCCGGAGAGCGGGCGCACCCGGACGCGGTGGCCGCGCGGCAGCGGGATCTCCCGACGCACCAGCTCGGTGAGGGCGGTGTCCGGCTCGAGGACGATCTGCGGCGAGCCGGGGTGGACGCGGTGCACCCACCGCGCCAACGTCATACCGGCGCCGCCGACGTGCGTCACCGCCAGCGGGGCCGGGTCGGGACGCAGCGCCTGGAGGACGAGCGCGAGGTGCTGGACGTACTCGAAGACGAGCAGCAGCGGGTCGTCCGGGTCGACGTAGGACTGCTGGTGCCCGTCGCGCAGGACGGTCGCGCCACCGTGCTCGTCCCAGACGACGCTCACGGGGTATGCCGTGAGCGCACCGGCGTCGTCCCCGCCGCGGCGGCCAGCTCCACCTCGCGCCTAGATGTCCCGGAAGGTCTGGATCTTGGCGCCCAGGCCGTTGAGCCGGGTGGCGAGGTCCTCGTAGCCGCGGTTGATCACGTAGACGTTGCGCAGCACCGAGGTGCCCGGGGCGGCGAGCATCGCCAGCAGGATAACCACGCCCGGGCGCAGCGCCGGCGGGCACATGATCTCGCCGGCGCGCCAGCGGGTCGGGCCCTCGATCATCACCCGGTGCGGGTCCATCAGGTGGACCTTGGCGCCGAGCGTGGTGAGCTCGGTGAGGTAGATGGCGCGGTTCTCGTAGACCCAGTCGTGGATGAGCGTGGACCCCTGCGCACAGGCCGCGATGATCGCGAAGAAGGGCAGGTTGTCGATGTTGAGCCCCGGGAAGGGCAGCGGGTGGATCTTGTCCAGCGGCGCCCTCAGCGGGCCGGGGACGGTCCTGAGGTCGACCAGCCGGGTGTGGCCGTTGTCCGAGACGTACTCCTCGGACAGCTCGCACTGGAATCCCATCGTGTCCAGGACCGCGAGCTCGATCTCCATGAACTCGATCGGCACCCGCTTGATCGTCATCTCGCTGCCGGTGACGACCGCGGCGGAGAGCAGGCTCATCGCCTCGATCGGGTCCTCCGAGGGGGAGTAGTCGATGTCCACGTCGATGTGCTCCATGCCCGTCACCGTGAGCGTGGTGGTGCCCAGCCCCTCGATGGTGACGCCGAGCTTGCGCAGGAAGACGCACAGGTCCTGGACCATGTAGTTGGACGAGGCGTTGCGGATGACCGTGGTGCCGGGGTGACGGGCGGCGGCGAGCAGGACGTTCTCGGTCACGGTGTCGCCGCGCTCGGTGAGCACGATCGGTCGGGTGGGGCGCTTGGCCGGGTCGGCCGCGGCGCGGTAGGAGCCGGTCGTCGCGGTGACATCGAGACCGAAGTGGCGCAGCGCGATCATGTGCGGCTCGACCGTGCGGGTGCCCAGGTCGCAGCCGCCGGCGTAGGGCAGCTCGAAGTTGTCGAACTCGTGCAGCAGGGGGCCCAGGAACATGATGATGGTGCGGGTCCGGCGCGCGGCCGCGTCGTCCATCGAGGCCAGGTCGATCTTCTCCGGCGGCACGATCTCCAGGTCGGAGGAGTCCGGCAGCCAGCGGATCTTGAAGCCGATGGAGACCAGCACCTCGGTGATCCGGTTGACCTCCTCGATCCGGGCCAGCTTGCGCAGCGTGGTGCGCCCCTTGTTGAGCAGGGAGGCGCACAGCAGCGCGACGGCGGCGTTCTTGGAGGTGCGCACGTCGATCTCGCCGGACAGCTTCAGGCCGCCCTCGATCCGCAGGTTCTGCGGGACGCCGGAGGAGACCTGGACGATCTCGGAGTCCAGCTTCTCCCCGATCCGGGCGATCATCTCCAGGGAGAGGTTCTGCTTGCCCTGCTCGATGCGGGCCACGGCGCTCTGGCTCGTGCCGAGCAGCTCGGCCAGGTCGGCCTGGGTCAGGTCCTTGTGGCGGCGCGCGTCGCGGATCAGTCCACCGATGCGCGAGAGGTAGCTCTCAGTCATGGAGCACCACTGTAGATCACATATATGAGATATGCGTGACGGCGCAGGTCCGGCCGGTCAGGGGTGTTCCTGGAGCGCCGCGACGACCAGCGGGACGACCAGCTCGCGCTGCCACGGGCGGGCGCCGAGCGCGGCGAAGGCCTCGTCCACCGTCCGGGCGCTCACCGTCGACGGCGGGCGCCACAGCACCTTGCGCACGTGCTCGGGGGTCATCAGGTTCTCCACCGGCACGTCCACGCGCTCGGAGAGGGTGGCCAGCTCGGCGCGGGCCATGCTCAGCCGCTGGGCGGCGGCCGGGTCGCGCTCGGCCCACGCCCGGGCCGGCGGCGGTCCCTCGCTCCGCGGCGAGGGTGCGGGCAGCTCCTCCTCGGGCAGCTCGGCGGCCCGGCGGACCGCGTCGAGCCAGGTGCGCTGGTAGCGCTGCAGGCCCTGCTCGGCCCGCCGCTGGCGCGAGCGGGACCGGTCGGGCCGCTCCGACGCCAGTCCGGAGGGGTGGAGCGGCATCCTGGTGGCGAGGTCGACGAGAGTGCTGTCCGGGACGATGCGGCTGGGGGCGACGTCGCGCTCCTGGGCGATGGCGTCGCGGGCGTGCCAGAGCTCGCGCAGCGCGGCCAGGTTGCGTGGCCTGCGCACCCGGTGCATCCCGGAGGTGCGCCGCCAGTCCTCGCCGTCGGCGGAGCGCGGTCGGAAGTCGACCAGGGCGGCGAACTCCTGGCGGGCCCACGCGAGCTTGCCCTGCTCGGCCAGGTCGCGCTCCATCCGGTCGCGCAGGTCGACGAGCAGCTCGACGTCGAGGGCGGCGTAGCGCAGCCAGGGTTCGGGCAGCGGCCGGGTCGACCAGTCGACCGCCGAGTGCTCCTTGGCGAGCGTGACGCCGAGGTAGTACTCGAGGGAGGCGGACAGCCCCACGCGGGGCAGACCGGCCAGACGTGCTCCCAGCTCGGTGTCGAAGAGGGCGCGCGGGCGCAGACCGACCTCCGCCAGGCAGGGGATGTCCTGGGTGGCGGCGTGCAGGACCCACTCGTCGGGGGCCAGGACCTCGTCGAGCCCCGCGAGGTCGGCGAAGGGCACCGGGTCGACCAGCCAGGTGCCCGAGCCCCGCCGGCTCAGCTGGACGAGGTAGGCGCGCTGGCCGTAGCGGTACCCGGACGCGCGCTCGGCGTCGACCGCCACCGGCCCGCTCCCGCCCCGCAGCGACTCCATCGCCTCGGCCAGGTCCCGCTCGGTGTCCACCACGCGCGGCACGCCCCCGGAGGGGACGTCGACGCGCTCGAAGTCGGAGGTGGGGTCGGGGTCGAGGTCGGGCACCTCCGGGACGCGGATCACGCCCGCATCATGCACCCTCGCCGCCTCGTCCCCGGAAGGGGCCCGGGAGTCGGGGACGGGCCCGTCCTCCCGCGAGGACCGGGTCACCGGCGCGGTCCCGACAGCGCCACGACGCCGTCGGGCAGCGGCGGCAGCCCGGCGAGGGTGCACAGCAGGTCGGCCCAGGCCCGCAGGTGCGCCGACAGCTCCTCGCCCTCGGCACCGTCGGTCAGGACCGGGGTCCAGGACGCGCGCACCTCGAGGTCCACGGTGGGAGCGCGGTCGGAGAGCGCGCCGAAGCTCTCGGAGGTCACGCAGGTCACCGTGCCGGCCGGCGCCGTCCAGCTCAGCGAGCCGGCCTCCAGGGCGTCGGTGAGCCAGGACCAGCCGGCCTGGCCGGCGAGGGGGTCGTGGCCGACCTCGGGCTCCATCTCGGCCTTGGCGTAGGTGACGACGCGCCACGCGCCCTCCCACGGCTCCGGGCAGGACGGGTCGTGCAGCAGGACGAAGCGGCCGGTCGCGTCGGGGTCGTCGTCCTCGCTGAGGTAGCTCGGCACCACCTCGCCGGACAGCGCGACCGTGTGCGGCGCCAGACGGCTGGGGGCAGGTACCTCCTCGAGCACGAGCTCGGGGCGCACGACCACCTCCCGCAACCCCACCAGGGCGCGGGCGAACACGGTCGCGTCCCCGTCGAGGGGCACGGCGGCCCTGCCGGAGGCGCGCTGACGGGCCTGCGGCCGGGATCCCGAGATTCGGCTCACCACCGATCCAGCGTATGCCGATCCGGCGCGCCGGGCCGGGACCGCCACGCCCGGGCACGGGGACCGGCGGGAGGCCGCCCCTGCCCGCGGTCAGCGGGCAGACACCTCGTGCACGAGCTCGACGACCCGGGTGAGGACGCCGGGGTCGGTCGCGGGCAGCACCCCGTGGCCGAGGTTGAAGATGTGGCCCGGCGCGGCGACCCCCTCCCGGACGATCTCGCGCACCCGCTGCTCGAGGGGCTCCCACGGCGCGAAGAGGAGGGCCGGGTCGAGGTTGCCCTGCACGGCATACCTGCCGCCCGTGCGGGCGACCGCGTCGGTGAGGGAGACGCGGTAGTCGACGCCGACCACCTCCGCGCCCGCGTCCGCCATCACGGACAGCAGCTCACCGGTGCCTACCCCGAAGTGGATGCGCGGGACGCCGAGGTCGGCCACGCCCTCGAGCACCGCACGGCTGTGCGGCTCGACGTGGCTCAGGTAGTCGGCGCGCCCGAGGTGGCCGACCCAGGAGTCGAAGAGCTGGACCACGGAGGCTCCGGCCTGCGCCTGCACGCGCAGGAAGGTCAGCGCGATCTGCGCCAGGCGCGCGCACAGGTCGTGCCACAGCTGCGGGTCGCCGTGCATCATCGCCTTGGTGCGCTCGTGGTTGCGCGAGGGACCGCCCTCGACCAGGTAGGAGGCGAGCGTGAACGGCGCCCCGGCGAAGCCGATGAGCGGGGTGGCGCCGAGCTCGGCGACGAGGCGGCGCACCGACTCGGTGATGTCCGGGACGTGCTCGGGGGTCAGCTCCGGTATGCGGTCCAGGTCCGCCCGGGTGCGCACCGGCCGGGCCACCACCGGCCCGGTCCCCGGGACGATGTCGACGTCGACGCCCGCGGCGGCGAGGGGGACGACGATGTCGCTGAAGAAGATCGCGGCGTCCACCCCGTGACGGCGCACCGGCTGCATCGTGATCTCGGTGACGAGGTCCGGCGTGCGGCACGCCTCGAGCATCGGGACCTCGGCGCGCAGCGCGCGGTACTCCGGCAGCGAGCGTCCCGCCTGGCGCATGAACCACACGGGGGTGTGCGGGACGGGCTGCTGGCGGGCGGCGCGGACGAGGGCACTGTCTGAGGGGTCTGGCACGGCGCCAGTCTGGCACGTCGGCCGAACGGCCCCGACCCCGCCCGGACGGGCCCGGCGTAGCCTCTCAGCGGTCCTTGAGGAAGGTGCCGGGAGTGACCGGCAGGGCCCTCTTGTGCGCGGTGGCGTCGTACCAGCCCAGGATGGTCGCCTCCTCCTGCGCAGAGACCTGCTTGCCCTCGAGGTAGTCGTCGACGGCGGCGTAGCTGACGCCGAGCGCGACCTCGTCGGCGACGAGCGGCCTGTCGTTCTCCAGGTCGGCGGTCGGCACCTTCTCGACGAGGTGCTCGGGGCAGTCGAGGTGCCGGGCGATCTGCCGGACCCGGCGCTTGGGCAGCCCGAAGAGCGGCACGAGGTCGGCCGCCCCGTCGCCGAACTTGGTGTAGAAGCCGACGGCCGCCTCGGCAGCCTGGTCGGTGCCCAGCACCAGCCGCCCGGAGCCACCGGCGATGGCGAACTGCGCCACCATCCGGAGCCGGGCCTTGACGTTGCCGCGGTGGTAGTCGGCCCGGTCCTGCTCGAAGTTCACCCCGGCGCCCAGCAGCGCCTCCCACTGGGCATCGACCCCCGGCCCGATGTCGACGGTGAACTCCTCGTCGGGCCGGATGAACTGCAGCGCCGCGACCGCGTCGTGCTCGTCCTTCTGCACGTGGTAGGGCAGCCGCACGGCGGCGAACCGGGCCTCGCCGCCCTGGATCCGGACCCGTTCGCAGGCGACCTGCGCCAGGCGTCCGGCGAGCGTGGAGTCGACCCCGCCGCTGATGCCCAGGACGAAGCCCCTGGTCCCGGTCGCCTCCAGGTAGGCGGTGAGGAAGCCGATCCGTCGCTCCGCCTCGGCCGCCGCGTCGAAGGCGGTCGGATCGACCACCTCGAGGGCGGTGCGGATCTCGTGCTGGCGCTGGGTGTCGGTCACGCGACCGACTCTAGTCAGCGGCGCCGTCGGGCACCGCCGGGGAGGGCCCCGGGCTCGCTTCCCGGCTGCCTGGACGCGTGCCGCGACGGACCCGGCGGCGCCAGGCGAGCAGCGGCAGCGCCACGAGGGCGGCGACGACAGCGAACGGCAGGACCCCGCCGAGGGCGGTGAGGAGGAGGGTGACCGAGGCGGTGAAGGCCGCCCAGCCCTGCTGGAGGCCGGCCAGGAAGCCGGTGCGCGGCACGGTCTGCGCGAGGGTGGCCGCGTCCTCGGCCAGGTGGAGGGTGATCGTGGAGCGGCTGACGTCCTCCTGGAGCACCTTCATCCGGGCCTTGAGCGCGTCGAGGTCGGCCTCGCGGGCGGCCAGCTCGCGCTCGAGGTTGGCGATCGACTCCACCGAGCCGGCCTCCTGCACCAGGTCTCGGAGCCGGGCGGCGCTGGCCTCCAGGGTCGCCACGCGGGCCTCGACGTCGCGGTACTCGGTGGTGACGTCCTCGGCGCTGCTGCGGCTCGAGGTGACCTTGCCCAGGTCACCCAGGGTGGTCACGGTCGCGTCCAGGTCGGCCGAGGGCACCCGCAGCACCAGGGTGGCCCAGCCGGGGTCGTCGTCGGCGCCGGGACGGACCTCCTCGGAGGAGACCCAGCCGTCCACGGCGACCACGGCGGCCCGGGTCCGGCTGACGGCCTCGAGGACGTCCTCGACCAGCAGCTCGACGTCGACGGTGCGGACCATCAGCGGGGCACCGTCGCCGGCGACCGCCGCCTGCGCGACCAGACCCTCGACCCCGCCGTCGGCGAGCCGGGCCTCGGAGCCGTCGGCGGCGGACTCGTCGGCGGCCGGCTGCTCGGCCGGCGCCCCCGCGTCCATCCCGACGGCGCCGTCGGCCTGCGCCTGGTCGGCCGCGGTGCCGGCAGAGCCCCCGGAGGCGCTGCAGGCGCCGAGCACGAGGGCGAGGATCAGCAGGAGGGGCGCGAGCACGCGCTTGCGGGTGTCCATGCCGGGTTCGACCCCGCGAGAGGGCGGCGGGCTCCCTGCACGACGGTCACGATCTGGTCACGGCAGGGAACCCCGGACCCCCTGCGGCGGGACGTCCGGTGAGACGCTGGCGCGGTGACCTCCTACCTCGTGCTCGGCGGCGGCATCAGCGGCCTCACCGCGGCGGACGACCTCCTGCGCGCCGACCCGCGGGCGGAGGTGATGGTCCTCGAGGGCAACGACCGCGTGGGCGGCAAGCTGCGGTCGGCCGAGCTCGCCGGACGGCACCTCGACGTGGGCGCGGAAGCCGTGCTCGCGCGCCGTCCGGAGGGGCTCGAGCTGATCGGGCGTGCCGGTCTGGGCGACGACGTGGTGCACCCGACCGGGGCACGGGCCAGCATCTGGTCGCGCGGCGCGCTGCACGCCGTGCCGACGCGGACCTTCATGGGTGTTCCCGCCGACCCGTCCGCGCTGCGCGGCCTGCTCACCGAGGCCGAGGTCGCGCGGGCGGAGCACGAGCTGGCGCTGCCCACCGGGCAGGCGGACGTGTCGGTCGCGGACCTGGTCGGGCCACGGCTGGGGGCCGCCGTCGTCCAGCGGCTGGTCGAGCCGCTCCTCGGCGGGGTCTACGCCGGTCACGCGGACGTCCTCTCCGCGGCGGTGACGCTGCCGGCGCTCCTGCGCGCGGCCCGGGCGGGGGAGTCGCTCGTGGCCGCCGTGGCGGCCCTGCTGCCGCCGCCCCCCGAGGACCACGCCCGGACCTCGCCGCGTCCGCCGGTCTTCGCCACCGTCGCCGGCGGTCTGCACCGGCTGCCGCCCGCGCTCGCCGAGGGTCTCCAGCGCCGGGGTGCCACGGTCCGCTCCGGGACCCTCGTCCGCGAGCTGCACGCGCTGGCCGGAGGCGGCTTCGAGGTGGTGACAGGACCGCGGCCCGACCCCACGGCCTACCGTGCCGACCGGGTGGTCCTGGCGCTGCCGCCGACCCCCTCGGCCCGGCTGCTGCACGACGTCGCGCCGGAGGCCTCCGAGCTGCTCGCCGGCGTGGCGACGGCGTCGACCGCGGTGGTCACGCTCGCCTTCCGCAGCGAGGAGCTCGGCCCGCTGGAGGCGTCCGGCTTCCTCGTGCCGCGCGCCGACGGCCGGAGGATCAAGGCGTCGACGTTCAGCGCGGCCAAGTGGGAGTGGGTGGCCGATGCCGGTCGCGGGGCCGGGCCGGACGGCGCCGACCTCACCTTCCTGCGCGTCTCCGTGGGTCGCCACGGCGAGGAGGTGGTCCTCCAGGTGCCCGACCCCGCGCTGGTCCGGACGTGCCTGGCAGAGCTCGGCCAGGCGCTCGGTCGCGAGCTGCCCGCGCCCGTCCACCGGCACGTGCAGCGCTGGGGCGGGGCCCTGCCGCAGCCCGCCGTCGGCCACCTGGACCGGGTCGCGGCCGTGCGCACGGCGCTGGAAAGGGTGCCGGGGCTCGCCGCCTGCGGCGCGGCCTACGACGGTGTCGGGATCCCGGCCTGCGTGGCCTCCGCGCACCGCGCCGTCGCGCAGCTCAGCGGCTGACCGCGCGCGCAGCGACGCTCTCGCGCCTCGGTGCGGGTCCGGGCCCGACCCCCTGCACCGGCGTGTTCGCAGACCCGCCCGAGGACCGTTCAGGGACGGCTCCCACAATGGCGTGCATGACCGACACCACCCAGATGTCCGACGAGCAGCTCGACCAGATCCACTCCGCCACCCGCTACGCGGCCTACTCCGTGTTCCGGGCGGTCGTGCCGATCACTGAGGACCGCGCCGCCCTGGCAGCCGAGGTCCGTGCGCTGCTGACCGAGCTGGAGGGCGAAGGGCTGGTCGTCCGGGGCCTCTACGACGTCGCCGGCCTGCGTGCCGACGCGGACCTGATGATCTGGTGGCACGCGGAGAAGGTGCAGACCATCCAGTCCGCCTACCAGCGCTTCCGCCGCACCCAGCTCGGCCGGCACCTGGAGCCGGTCTGGTCCAACGTCGGCGTCCACCGACCCGCGGAGTTCAACCGTGGACACGTGCCGTCCTTCCTCGAGGGCAAGGAGCCCAAGGACTTCGCCTGCGTCTACCCGTTCGTGCGGTCCTATGACTGGTACGTGCTCGACGCCGCCGACCGCTCCCGGATGCTCAAGGAGCACGGCCAGGCGGCCCGCGACTTCAAGGACGTGCTGCCCAACACCATCGCCTCGTTCGCGCTGGGCGACTACGAGTGGCTGCTGTGCTTCGAGGCGGACGAGCCGCACCGGATCGTCGACCTGATGCGCGAGCTGCGGGCCGTCGAGGCGCGCCTGCACGTGCGCGAGGAGGTCCCGTTCTACACCGGGCAGCGGGTCGAGGTCGAGGACCTGCTCACCCGGCTGCCCTGAGGGCTCGGCCCGCCGTCGGCGTTCAGTCCTCGGTGGGCACCAGCGTCATCGAGATGCTGTTCATGCAGAAGCGCTGGTCGGTGGGCGTGTCGTAGCCCTCGCCCTCGAAGACGTGACCCAGGTGCGAGCCGCAGGAAGCGCAGCGCACCTCGGTGCGCACCCGCCCGAGGGAGGAGTCCTCGAGGTACTCGACGCGGTCCTGCGCCAGCGGGGCGTAGAAGCTGGGCCAGCCGCAGTGGCTGGCGAACTTGGTCTCGCTGCGGAACAGCTCGGCACCGCAGGCACGGCAGGCGTAGACGCCCTCGGTCGTGCTCTCGTTGTACTCCCCGGTGAAGGGGCGCTCGGTGCCGGCCTCGCGCAGCACCTGGTACTCGGCGGGGGTGAGGCGCTCGCGCCACTCCTGCTCGCTGACGGCGGCGGGGTATGCGGTGCCGCCCTTGGCGGCGTCGGTCGCGGGGGTGCTGTGCTGGGTCGTCATGATGTGGACAACGTTAGGCCTGCCGCGATCCTTCCGCGCGGCCACCCCGGCACCTGTCACCGGCACCGGGGTGTCGCGTCCTCTCACTCCAGCGTGCGCAGCAGGTCGACCACCGTCCCCGAGATCACGGTGGTCCCGCCGAGCACGATGACGCGGCCGGGGTCCAGCCGGTCGAGCTCGGCCCAGGTGACCGCCGGGATCCGGCCCGTGCGGACCAGCAGCAGCGGTGACCCGGTCGCCCCGGCGCGCGCGGCACCGGCGAGCGCGTCCGGCCAGTCGAGCCCGGTGGCGACGAACACGTCCTGGGACGTCGCCAGCTCCTGCGACAGCCGCGCCGCGGTGTCGTACCGGTCGTCCCCGGCCACCCGCTCGACCGTTCCGTAGGCACGCAGCTGGCGCTCGACCGCCCTCGACACCGCGGAGGTGCCGCCGAGCAGGACGATCCGGTCGGGCGCGAGCCGCTCCAGCTGGGAGGCGGTGACCGCCGGCAACGAGCCCTGACGCACGAGCAGGACTGGCGCCCGGTGGTCTGCCGCCCGGGCCGCGCCGGCGAGGGCGTCCGGGAAGTTGGTGCCGGCCGCCACGTAGACGACGTCCGCCGAGCGGTAGGCCGCCGCGATCCGGGCCGCGGTGCCGTAGCGGTCCGCGCCTGCCCGACGGCTCACCACGGCGTCCGGCACCAGGCCGCGCAGGGTGCTCTCCACCCCGGCGGACACCGCGGTCGTGCCGCCGGCGACCACGACGGTCCTCGGGTCGAGCCGCTGCAGGGCGACCCTGGTCGCGGCCGGCACCGAGTCGGGCCGGACGAGCAGGACCGGACCACCCAGCGAGCCGGCCCGGGCGGCCGCCGCGAGCGCGTCGGGGAAGTTGCGTCCCGACGCCACGTAGACGGTCCGGACCCCCGGTGCGAACTGCTCCGAGACCCGCGCCGCGGTGGCGTAGCGGTCGAGTCCGGCGATCCGGGTCACCTCGGGCGGGACCGTCCCGGGCGGGTTCTCCTGGCACTCCTGGGAGAGCAGGGAGAAGTCCTGGGTCACGGTGCCGCCCCGGACGAGGGTGACGAGGTGGGTGTCGGGCCGGAACCCGCCGAGGGTCGCGGTCATCCGCAACGACCCGACCTGGGTGTTGATCCACCGGGCGTAGGTGCCGACCTCGTCGGTCATGATCACCCAGCCGTCACCGACGCCCTCGCGCACCGGCGCGATGTCGATCAGGATGCTGTCGCCGGCCACCTGGCCGCCCTCACAGTCCTCGATGTAGGCGGTGCCCGTCACCTTGCCCCACGACAGCGGGGGAGCGACGTCCATCGAGACCTCGACGGGGGCGAGACCGACCGGGACGTTGGCGGTGATCGTGACCCCTGCCGTGTAGGTCCCGGGCTGGTTGACCGCCGAGCTGTCCGTGGTCACCTCCACCGTCACGCTCTCACCGGGAGTCAGCGTCGCCTCCTCGGTGTCGACGAAGAGCCAGTCGACGTCGGCGCCGGCGGAGTCGCACAGGTCGTAGCCGGGCAGCAGCTCGGCCGCGTCCGTGGGGAGGAAGTTGTCG
Organism: Ornithinimicrobium avium; assembly: GCF_003351765.1. Lineage (NCBI taxonomy): Bacteria > Bacillati > Actinomycetota > Actinomycetes > Micrococcales > Ornithinimicrobiaceae > Ornithinimicrobium > Ornithinimicrobium avium. The sequence goes on along the minus strand of NZ_CP031229.1, from coordinate 749,661 downwards.
TCCATCCCGCCGACCTTGGCGAAGCCGCAGGCGCCACCGCCACGGAAGGTGGCCGTGTTGGCGTTCGGCAGCGAGGACCACTCGTCCGTCGCCGGGTCGTAGGCCCAGGAGGCGTTGGTCACGTTGTCGTCCTGGACCCCGCCCACCACGAGCAGCTCGGAGTTGGCTGCTGCCGACGCCGCTCCGCCGAAGGTCACCGGGGCGGGGGACGCTGCGGACCAGCTGTCGGAGGCAGCGTCGTAGGTCCAGGTGCTGTCCAGGAGGGAGTCGCCCTCGCCGAACCCGCCGGCGCAGACGAGGCCGCCGGCCACCGCGCCGCACGCCTGGTGGGAGATCGGCTCCGGGAGCGGAGCGGCCTGCGACCAGCTGTCGGAGGCGGGGTCGTAGACCTGGACCAGGTCGCTCATCGGGGCGCACTCGCCGTTGGTGCAACCGCCGACGGCGTAGACCTGACCGTCGACCACGCCGGTGCCCGCCGCCGAGACAGGGTCCGGCATCGGAGCACCGGAGGACCAGCTGTCCTCCGCGGGGTCGTAGATCCAGGTCTCGGCGAGGGTGCTGCCGTCCATTCCCCAGCCGCCGGACACCACGATCCGGCCGCCGACCGCGGCTGCGACCGGCAGCATCGCGGGCGCGGGCAGGGGAGCGACCGGCATCCACTCCAGCGCGACCGCGTCGAAGCGGTACACGTCGGTGATCACGTCCATGTCGTTCGCCCCCCCGAGGACGTACCACTGCCCGTCGAGGGAGACGACGCGGTTGTCGAGCACGGGCAGCGGCAGGGCCGGCAGGTCCGTCCACGGCTCCTCCGCCGCGCGGGGCGGTGCCGAGGATGCGGACGAGGCCGTCGACCCCGAGGACGGGAGCATGACGCCGGGGTCGAAGGTGACGGGACTCTCGGCCAGCGGCGCGCCCTTCGCGCCGGCCATCTGCGTGCTGGTCATCCGGCTGCCGTCGGCACGCAGGATCTCGAAGCCGCCTCGGGTCTCGCCGAAGGTGATCTCGGCGGTGCTGGTGCCGGTGTTGGTGACGGTGAAGGCGCCCCCGTCGGACTCGCCGAGTCGCACGGACGTCGAGATCGACGTGGGCTCGACGGACAGGACGGCCTGACCGAGGACGAAGTCGGCGCGCACGACCGCGCCCTCGGCCACGTCCACCGGCTGCGTGTCTGTGCCGTAGTTGCGGGCACTGGCCACGAAGGGGTGCGTCCCCACCAGGAGGGAGTGCAGCCAGTAGAAGCCGTCCTCCAGCTCAGGGTCGTCCGGTGTCGCGCGGGTGGTGCCGACGTCGGCCGGCCTGTCCTGCGAGCTGACCTTCGCGTTGACGATCCCGGTGCCGTCGATGTCGTCCTGGACGTACCCGACCACCAGACCGCCACCGGTCGGGTCGCAGGTGCGGCTGCCCAGGAAGACGTCGTCCACCTGCCACAGGAAGTCCTCATCCGGGCCGGGGTCGCGGTAACGGAAGCGGACCTGCGCGGCGGACGCCCCGGCGAGCTGCTCGCTGAGGTCGAGGGTGACCGCGCCGTACACGAAGGAGGTCTCCTCGCGGACCTCGGTCCAGGTGGCGCCGGCGTCCGAGCTGACCTCGACCGCGCCGCTGGAGTCACCCCAGCTGTCGAACATCTGCTGGTAGGCGAGGGTCACGTTCGACATCGCGGAGGCGTCGACGACAGGTGAGACGAGGACGGTGTCCAGCCCGGCGCCCAGGACCATGCTGTTCGCCTCGGCGAAGCCGGCCCTGCCACCGGTCTGGTTCCCGATGCCCATCGGGTCGTCGAACTGCCAGAACAGGTCCCTGCCCTCGAGGTCCTCGACCGCCCACCCCGCGGGCAGGACCAGGTCGTCGAAGCTCTGCGACGTGCCGTCGAGATCGAGCGTGTAGCCCGGCGCGGTGCACGTCATCGGGTCGATCGTCAGGGCGAAGTCCGCGACGGTGCCGTCGGCCTCCACGACCACCACCGAGCGCGACGCGACCTGGTAGCCGGGCAGCTGGGAGGTGGCGCGCACGACGTGCGTCCCGACCGGCAGGTCGAGACTGTACTCGCCGGTCTCGGGGTCGGTGTAGGTGCCGACCGACGCGGCCCCCTGGACGCTGATCCGGGCGTAGAGCGGGTAGCCGTTGCCGGACCCGTCGGTGACCGTGCCGGACAACGTCCCGCTGGGCGCGGGATCGAGGGCGACGTCGTGGACGGTGGTCTCGTCCAGGGCCACGTTGACCGTGGCGGAGTCGGTCAGGTAGCCGAACCTGCTGACGGTCGTGGCCCAGTCGCCGACGCCGAGACGCAGACCGTAGGTGCCGTCGGAGGCGGTGGAGGTGGTGCGGACCCGCTCGCCCTGCAGCTCCACGGTCGCCCCGGAGACCGGGTCGGACGTCGAGGAGTCGGTCACCGTGCCGACGACGCGACCGGTGTCGCCGATGGGGGCGGACGCGAGCAGGGCCAGCGCGTCCAGCCGACCCTCTCCGTAGACGTTGTTGTCGTCGTCGGTGCCGCCGCACTGGTCGTCGGGCGTGTCGATCGCCGAGCCGTCGAGGAGCTCTCGGGTGAAGGCGACGTCGCCGATCAGGTCCGGAGCGGCCGACCAGAGCAGCGCGACGGTTCCGGCCACGTGCGGAGCGGCCATCGAGGTGCCGCTGTAGGCCTCGTAGCCGCCGCCGGGCACGGAGGAGCGCACGTCCACGCCCGGCGCGGAGATGTCGGGCTTGATGGCTCCGTCCTGGCCCGCGCCGCGCGAGGAGAAGTCCGCGATCGTCGCGTCGACGTCGTAGGCGCCCACCGCGTAGTTGATGGAGCGGCTGCCCGGTGACCCGGACGTCTGGCACTGCGGTCCCATGTTGCCGTTGGACCAGACGCCGAAGATCCCGGAGGCCGCCCACGCCTGCGCGACGTCCTCCATGAACGGGTCGTTCGTCGGGAAGCCGCTGCCCCAGGAGTTGTTGATGATGTTCGGTCGCAGGTCGGGGCGGGGGTTGTCGCCGACCAGGTCGGTCGGGGCCAGCATCCACTCGCCGGAGGAGATGAGCGCCTCGTCCGAGGGGCAGCAGCCGTTGGCGGCGATCCACGTCGCGCCGGGCGCCACCCCGATCTGGTTCGAGCCTCCGTCGTCGCCGACCATCGTGCCCATCGTGTGGGTGCCGTGAGCGTCGTAGTCGACCGGCTCGTCGCTTCCGGTGCCCCCGGCGTCGAACCAGTTGTAGTCGTGGGTGAAGGTGCCGTCACCGTTGTTGCCGCGGTAGTGATCGACGAGGGCGGGGTGGGTGTAGTCGACACCGGTGTCGATGTTGGCGACCACGATGCCCTCGCCCGTCGCCCCGAACTCGGACCAGACGTCGTCGGCGTTGATGTCGGCGATGCCCCACTCGACCGCGTCGGTGATGAACTGCGGCTCGCCGACGACGGGCTCTGGCAGGTCGTACTTCGCGGGCAGGTAGACACCCTCGACCTCGGGGCTGAGCGCCAGGGAGGTCAGCAGCTCGCGGTCGCCGCCGGTGACGAGGATCGCGTTGGTGATGAAGAAGGACCGGTAGGCCACGCCGGCCTCGTCCAGGGTGGCGCGGGCCGCGGCCTGGCTGCTCTCGGCCGTCGAGGTGAGCGCGTCGTAGACGGCCTGACCCCGCTCGTCCCAGCCCTCGATGTCCTCGAACGCCGTCATGTCGGGGCGGTCGCCGAACCGCACCAGGACCGTCGCGCGGCCCTGGTCGTCCAGCTTGGCGTCGACGTCGGCCTGGATCTTCCCCTCCGGGCCCGGCGCGGCGGGCAGCGGGGCCGCAGCGGCAGCGCTGAGGAGGCTTCCGCCGAGGGTGAGGACCCCGGCCGTCAGCCCGGCGACCCACCTGCGCCGGAGGCCGGTGCTGTGCCGCGAGCGGGAGGTGCGGTGCTGGATCGACATGAGGAACCCCGTCCCGCGTGCCGGGCCCCCGGGCCCTCCCCGGCGTCGTGCACGCTACCGCCGAAGGTAGCGGCGGCACGGTCGCGCGACATCCGTGGAAGTACCTATGTTGGCACGCTCGTGCCGGTGGCGCCGTCCTGGGCCGGGGTGCGGGCCGTGACCCAGCTCGCCACGCCGGCCCGGCTGCGTAGGCACAGCTTGCGCAGGATCGCGCTCACGTGGGCCTCGACGGTCCGCTCGGACAGGTGCAGCTGGTCGGCGATCTGCCGGTTGGACCAGCCCTGCGCCACCAGCCCGGCGACCCGGTCCTCACCGGCGGTCAGAGGGCCGGGGCACGCGGCGACCGCTCGCGCGACGCTGGTCAGCGCCGCGGTGAGGATCGCCCTCGCCTCGGCCTCCACGGACCGCCGGTTGGCCGCTGCCTGCTGCTGGAGGCGACGATGGACCTTCTCGTCCATCCCCCTCACCGTCACGGTGTTCATGACTGATCGTAACCGTTGCCGGGGACGCAGTGTCGTCCCCGCGGTGCCGATACCGTGGGCGTCATGGCCGACGCGCTGACCCTCACGACCCAGGACGCCGACGGGAAGCCGCGGCAGGTGCGGCTGAGCAGTCCCGGAAAGGTCGTCTGGCCGGCCACCGAGCAGGGTGCCGCGATCACCAAGGCCGACCTCACCACATACCTGAGCGCCGTCGCGGAGCCGATGCTGCGCGGTCTGGCCGACCGCCCGGTGACCCTGCAGCGGGTGCGCGGCGGGATCGAGGGGGAGGAGTTCTACTCCAAGAACCCGCCCAAGGGGGCGCCGGAGTGGGCGCGGACCACGATGGTGACCTACCCGTCGGGGCGCAGCCACCCGCAGCTGGTCGTCGACGACGAGGCGACCCTGCTGTGGACCGCGCAGATGGGGACGGTCACCTGGCACCCGTGGCCGGTGCGCACCGGGGACAACGACCACCCCGACGAGGTGCGCATCGACCTGGACCCGCAGCCCGGGCGGGCCTTCGGCGACGTCGTCCGGGCCGCGCGCGGGCTGCGCGAGGTGATGACCGAGGCGGGCCTCACGCCCTTCGTGAAGACCACCGGCAGCCGTGGTGTGCACATCTTCGCCGCGGTGCGGCCGCGGCTGGAGTTCCTCGACGTGCGCCACGCGGTCATCGGGCTGGCCCGTGAGCTGGAGCGGCGGATGCCGGACCTGGTCACGACGGCGTGGTGGAAGGAGGAGCGCGGGGACCGGATCTTCGTCGACTTCAACCAGGCCACCCGGGACCGGACGCTGGCGTCGGCGTGGAGCCCGCGGATCCTTCCCGGGGCGCCGGTGTCGGTGCCGATGACCTGGGACCAGCTGGGGGAGTACGGTCCCGGCGAGCTCACCGTCCGCACGGTCCCGCAGTGGCTCGCCGAGCACGGCGACGCGTGGGCCGGCCTGCACGAGGACCCCGGTGAGATCGACGGTGCGCACGCGTTGTGGGAGGCCGACCTGGAGCGCGGGCTCGGCGAGCTCAACTTCCCGCCCGACCACCCGAAGATGCCCGGGGAACCGCCCCGCGTGCAGCCCAGCAAGAAGGTCGCCGGGAACTGGGACGCGCACGGCAACCGGGTGGAGCCGTAAGGTCCGCCAGCCTGGTGGGGCAGACTGACGTCGTGGACCTGCCCGTCATGCCGCCCGTCTCGCCGATGCTGGCCAAGCCGCTGAAGACGCTGCCCGAGGGGTGGCTCTACGACCTGAAGTGGGACGGGTTCCGCTCGATCGTCTTCCGCGACGGGGACGAGGTCGAGCTCGGCAGCCGCAACGAGCGACCGCTCACCCGCTACTTCCCCGAGCTGGTCGAGGCGGTGCGCGCCGAGCTGCCCCGGCGGTGCGTGGTCGACGGCGAGATCGTCGTCGCGACCGCAGACGGCACCCGCCTGGACTTCGAGGCGCTCCAGCAGCGGATCCACCCGGCCGACTCGCGGGTCCAGCTGCTCGCCGGGCGGACCCCCGCGCTCTTCGTCGCCTTCGACCTGCTCGCCCTCGGCGACGAGGACCTGACGGGTATGCCCTTCCGCGAGCGTCGGGCGCGCCTGGAGGCAGCGCTGGGGGAGTCCCTGCGGGCCGACGGGCGGGGGAGGGTGCGGCTGTCGCCGGTCACGGCACAGGAGGAGGTGGCGATGCGGTGGTTCACGGACTTCGAGGGCGCCGGTCTCGACGGGCTGATCGCCAAGGACCCGGAGGCGGCCTACCAGCCGGGCAAGCGGGTGCAGACCAAGCTCAAGCACGAGCGGACCGCGGACTGCGTGGTGGCCGGCTACCGGACGCACAAGAGCGACGACGAGGCGATCGGGTCGCTGCTGCTGGGGCTGTTCACCCAGGACGGGCGGCTGGCCCACGTCGGCGTGACCTCGTCCTTCCCGATGGCCCGTCGCCGCGAGCTCTTCGTCGAGCTGCAGGACTTGGTCACCGACCTCGACGGGCACCCGTGGGACTGGGCCCGCCAGCTCGAGGGCGAGCGGACCCCGGCCAAGGGTGTCGGCTCGCGGTGGAACGGCGGCAAGGACCTCTCCTTCGTGCCGCTGCGCCCTGAGCGCGTGGTCGAGGTCCGCTACGACTACCTGGAGGGGGAGCGGTTCCGGCACACCACCCAGTTCGTGCGCTGGCGCCCGGACCGGGAGCCGGCCAGCTGCACCTACGACCAGCTCGACCGTCCCGAGGACCATGACCTCGCTGACGTCCTGGCGGTGCGCCGGTGAACGGCGACCTGCGCCGGGCGGTCTCGGTCGGGGCGGGCGTGGTTGGCGGGGCGGCCCTCGGCGGGGCGGTCTCGATGGGGACGGCCACCTACTTCGCGCACCGGATCATCACCCCCGAGCACGAGAAGAAGGACGACACCGCCGTCCTCCAGGTCGCGAAGGGGACGCTGACCCTGCGCGCGACCCCGGCCACGCTCACCCCCGGACGCTACGGGCTCTGGCTGGACAAGGGTGCCGGCCACGCGCGGGTCGGGGAGGTCGTGGAGACCGGCGGCAGCGGCCGCTCGGCGACGGTCACCCGCGAGCTCCTCGGCGTGGACCTCGGCGAGCTGGAGCCTGGCCCCGCACGGTGGAACAAGTACTACTACTGCGGGACGCCCCGCACCGCCGTCGGCCTGCCCTACGAGGACGTCCTCGTCACCTCGGACGTGGGAGACCTGCCCACGTGGCGGGTGCCACCGGCCGCAACGGAGGACACCGGTGACTGGGCGATCCTCGTGCACGGGCGCAGCGCCATGCGCGAGGAGACCCTGCGGGCGCTGCCGGTGCTGCACCGGGTGGGCTTCACCAGCCTCATCCCCATGTACCGCAACGACATCGGTGCACCGCCCAGCGCGGACGGCCGCTACAGCCTGGGGCTCTCGGAGTGGCGCGACGTGGACGCGGCGATGCGTTACGCGCTGGCGCACGGAGCCCGCCGGCTCGTGCTGCTGGGCTGGTCCATGGGCGGGGCGATCGTGCTCCAGGCGCTCAACCGCTCCGACGTCGCGCACCGCGTGCAGCGGGTGGTCCTGGACGGGCCGGTGATCGACTGGGGCTCGGTCCTCGCCCACCAGGCCGACCTGCACTTCATCCCGCGGCCCATCGACCACCTGGCCCGGAGCCTGCTGCGCAGCAAGCTCTCGCGGCTGCTGCTGCAGATCTCCGAGCCGGTCGACGTGGCGGCCACCAACTGGCTGGACCGGGCCGACGAGCTCAGCCACCGGATCTTCATCATCCACTCGGCCACCGACGAGACCGTGCCGTTCGGACCGTCGCAGGACCTGGCGCGCCGGCGGCCGGGGCTCGTGCACACCTTCGTCTGGCCCAGCGCCCGGCACTGCCAGGAGTGGAACACCAACCCCTCGTTGTGGGAGGACCTGGTAGCCAGCTTCCTCCGGTGAGACGCGGCTCCCGGCGGCTGCCGCTCCCCACGTCCCCCCAGCGCGAGCCGGGAGAGCCCCACCGGCGCCGGACAGTGGGCGGGGCGCGCTCCTTGGGCACCCCTGTGTCCCGGCCCGCGTTGGGCCGGGTCGGGGCGTGGTGGTCAGAGGTGCCAGGTGACGACGTCGCCGACGACGGTGGCCATCAGGTCCTTGTCGTGGACCGTGGTGTGGTGGCGGGGGCAGAGCAGGACCAGGACGAGGATGTCGGTGTCGCCGGCGCGACACCACCAGATCAGGTGGTGGGCCTCGCACCAGGCCCCGGGGACGGTGCAGCCGGGGTAGGTGCAGGTCTTGTCGCGGACCAGGAGGGCCTTGAACTGTCCTGGGCTGGCCAGGCGTCTGGTCCGGCCCAGGTCGAGGGGTTCACCCATCTCACCCAGGACGACCGGGGTCAGGTCCCCTATGCACGCGTACCGTCCGGCGGCCTTGGAGGTGAACCGTGTCCCTGCGGTGGCGGCCTGCGCGGTACCGGTCGGCTCGCCGGTCCTGGGGTCGGCCTTGAGGGTGATGATCACCGAGGCACGGGCGGAGGTGGCGGGCGCGCCGGGGTTGGCCAGACCACGGGACAGGACGGTCTTGAGCGCGTCGTAGGTCCGCTGGTCGGCGTCCCGGGGGTCCTTGCCACCCTCGGGGCAGGGGACGGGGGCCGCGAGGGGCCCGTTCATGATGCCCTCGATCATGGCCGCGTCCGCGTCCGGGGCGTCCAGGACGTAACGGGTCATGCCCTCACCCAGGGGGTGACGGGTCAAGGAGCGCAGCGCCTGCGGTGCGGGGTCGGGCCGGTCGTGGTCGTCGGGGTCCTTGCCCTGGTCCGGGGCTTCATCGAGCAGGTCGGTCAGCAGCCGGGTGCAGACCCTGCCCAGGTCCGCATCACTGATGTTCGCGTCACAGGCCGCGTCGGTGGCGATCCGGGCGTAGGCCTGGGCCTGGTCGGGGTCCAGCGCCCGGACCAGGCGCAGCATCGCCTTGGCGATGCGCCCGGCCCGGTACAACGACGTGCGCCCCTCCCGGACCGCCGCGTCCAGGGGTCGGCCCCAGTGCTGGGCGGCCGCCTCGACGACGTGCTTGAGCGCGGAGGCCTCGGCGATCGTGGTCCGCGGGCAGCGGGCCCGGACCCAGTCCACCAGCGACAGGCCCACCGCCGTGTGCAGGCCACGGGCGTGCACCTGCACCACCAGGGCGTAGAGCAGGCCCTCGCCGCGGACGCGGACCCGCGCGGCCTGATCCACCGCCTCCCGCAGGCCCTCGTCCAGGACCCGGGTCAGGTCCGCGTCGCCGAGCCCGGCCGCCACGTCCAAGGCCGTGGTGGCGCTCGACAGCGACGCGGACAGCACCTCCGGTGCCCAACCCAGCCCGTCGGGGTCCAGCGGGTCCGCCGCCAGGGACGCCACGATGTCGGCCCACGCCGCCTCCGCGCCCGGCGACCCGGTGGCCTCGACTGGGTCACCACCCTCGACCTGGCCGTTCAAGGTCGCCAGCTGCTCGGCCGCCACCGCCTCCGCCGCAGCCACCTCTGCCTCGCCCACCGGCGAAGGCCCGAGCAGCCAGTCGCCGGGGTCGAAGAACTCCGTCCCGACACCCACCCGACTGCTCCTGAACAACATACCCACACACAACCACCGACCACCGACAGACCCCTGGCCAGGCACGATGCCTTCCACAGAGTGCGGGTGTAGTGACCCGTCGACCAGCGGCAAGGAGCACTGACGACATGGCCCAGTCCAGCCCCTGCACACCCGGTCGGGTCGCACGCGAGGTCCCCGGCCGAGGGGCTCTCGCCGGCGTCGCCTTCGACGGCACTCTCCAGCTGCAGCGCGACGAGGTGAGGAGGGCCGCAGACGGAGGATGCCGACCGTGATGCGTCGAGGAAACTCAGCGCAGGCGGGTGCGCAGGAGCACGTCCCCGCCCCAGGTGAGCAGGTGGGTAGCCTCCCCGGCGAGCCGGTCCAGCTCGACGTCGCGTCCCACGAGCAGGGGACCGCCACCGCCGGCCAGGACCGGGCGGACGGTGAGACAGAGCTCGTCCAGCAGGCCCTCGCGGAGCCAGGTGTCCAGCAGGTGCGGCCCACCCTCCACGACGATGCGGCGCCAGCCGCGCTCGACGAGCGCAGCCCGGATCTGGGCGGCGGTGAGCTCGCCCTTCCCACCGACGAGGACCACCTCGCCCGTCTCCGGCCCTCCCGCGTCCGGCTCGGTGTGCGCGAGCGTCGGCGGGAGCACCTCGCCCCGGGTGACGACTGCGAGGGCGACGCCGGGCAGCGGGGTGTACTCCTCCTCGATCACCGTGCCCGCGCCGACCACCACCACGTCGGCCCACTCGCGCAGGTGGGCGAAGACCGCGGCGTCGCCCTCGGAGCCGGCGTTCAGGCTCCCGCTGCGCCCGTCCGGGCCGGTCACCCGACCGTCCAGGCTCGTGATGAAGCTGGCGCGCACCCAGGTGCCCTCGCCGAGGTCGGCGGGCTCGGCATACCAGTCGGCGAGCTCGTCGGGGGACAGGGGACCTGATCCGGTGCGCGTCATGGAGACATCATGGCCCGACCTCCGGTCCGTCCCAGCAGCGGTCGGCGTGCCGTGCCACGATGTGGCGATGGGCACCAAGAAGAAGCACGGCAAGAAGCACGGGAAGAAGCACAAGAAGAAGGGCGAGAAGGGGTCCGGCAGCCCGTTCAGCGACGCGCTGCGGGTCAGCGACGGCTTCGTCCTGGCGGACGTGGACCAGCGCTCCACGCCCGCCTTCGACGGCGACAAGCAGGAGGGCAAGGATGCGCTGGTCGCCGCCGACGGGGAGATGGACGATCTGCAGGAGCGGCTCTACGCCCAGAGCAGGTCCGGTGGACGACGCCGCGTCCTGCTCGTCATCCAGGGCATGGACACCTCCGGCAAGGGCGGGATCATGCGCCACGTTGTCGGGGCGGTCGACCCGCAGGGCACGCAGATCACCGCGTTCAAGGCGCCCACCGCCGAGGAGAAGGAGCATCCCTTCCTCTGGCGCATCCGCAACGCCCTGCCTCAGCCGGGCATGATCGGCGTCTTCGACCGCTCGCACTACGAGGACGTGCTCGTCGTGCGGGTCCACGACCTCGTCCCGCCTGCCCAGTGGAAGCGGCGCTACGCCACGATCAACGACTTCGAGGAGAGCCTCGTCGAGGACGACGTCACCCTCATCAAGGTCATGCTGCACATCTCGGCCAACGAGCAGAAGGAGCGGCTCATGGAGCGGCTCGAGCGGCCGGACAAGTACTGGAAGTTCAACCCCGGCGACCTGGACGAGCGCGAGTTCTGGGACGACTACCAGCAGGCCTACCAGGTGATCATGGACCGTTGCAGCCCCGAGCGGGCGCCCTGGTTCGTCGTGCCGGCCGACCGCAAGTGGTACGCCCGGCTGGCCGTCCAGCAGATCCTCCTCGAGCACCTCCGCGACCTCGACCTGCGGTGGCCGGAGGCCGACTTCGACGTCGAGGCCAACAAGGAGCGTCTCCAGGCGATGTGATCGGCGGGTGAGGTATGCGGCCCGCGAGCGCGGGCCGCATACCTCACCTGCTCAGTCCTCCAGCAGGTCAGGACGGGGGGTCCCGCGCAGGACGACCACGACGCGCCCGGGCAGCTCGTGCGTCGAGCCGCCCTCCCACGTGGCGCCCGGGTCCAGCTCGCCGGTGGTGTCCACGACGACCGTCCACCCGGCGGTGTCGATGCCCTCGGGGATCCGGAAGGAGACCGGGTCGTGGTGACCGTTGAAGAGCAGCAGGAAATGCTCGTCGGTCACCGGACGACCACGCCGGTCGGTGTCCTGGATCGCCTCGCCGTTGAGGAAGACCGTCACCGCCTGGGTGGTGGTGTGCCATCCGTGGTCGGTCATCAGGTTGCCGTCGGGGGAGTACCAGATGATGTCACCCAGGTCGCTCTGGCCACCGTGGTCGGCCAGGCCGGCGAAGAACCGCCGTCGGCGGAAGGCTGGGTGCTCGCGGCGCAGCTGGATGAGCCTGGTGGTGAACTCCAGCAGGTCCTCCTGCTCGGGGTCCAGGTCCCAGTCCATCCAGGCCAGCTCGTTGTCCTGGCAGTAGACGTTGTTGTTGCCCATCTGGGTGCGGCCCATCTCGTCGCCGTGGGCCAGCATCGGCACGCCCTGGCTGAGCATCAGGGTGGCCAGGAAGTTCTTCTGCTGGCGCAGCCGCAGCTCGTTGATCTCCGGGTCGTCGGTAGGGCCCTCGACGCCGTTGTTGTCCGAGCGGTTGTGCGACTCCCCGTCGAGCCCGTCTTCTCCGTTGGCCTCGTTGTGCTTCTCGTTGTAGGAGACCAGGTCGCGCAGGGTGAAGCCGTCGTGGGCGACCACGAAGTTGATGGAGGCCAGGGGTCGCCGGCCGCTGTGCTCGTAGAGGTCGGACGAGCCGGTCAGCCGGGAGGCGAACTCACCGAGCGTCGCCGGGGTCCCGCGCCAGAAGTCGCGGACGGTGTCGCGGTACTTGCCGTTCCACTCCGTCCACAGCGGCGGGAAGTTGCCGACCTGGTAGCCCCCGTCGCCGAGGTCCCACGGCTCGGCGATGAGCTTGGACTGGGAGACGATCGGGTCCTGCTGGATGATGTCGAAGAAGGCCGAGAGCTTGTCCACCTCGTGGAACTGCCGGGCCAGCGTCGCCGCCAGGTCGAAGCGGAAGCCGTCGACGTGCATCTCGGTGACCCAGTAGCGCAACGAGTCCAGGATGAGCTGGAGGACGTGCGGGTTGCGCATGAGCAGGCTGTTACCGGTGCCGGTCGTGTCGTAGTAGTGCGCCTTGTCGTAGTCCACGAGGCGGTAGTAGCTGGCGTTGTCGATCCCGCGGAAGGACAGGGTGGGACCCAGGTGGTTGCCCTCGGCGGTGTGGTTGTAGACCACGTCGAGGATGACCTCGATGCCGGCCTCGTGGAGGGTCTTAACCATCGACTTGAACTCGGTGACCTGCTGGCCCCGGTGCCCGTATGCCGAGTAGCCGTTGTGCGGGGCGAGGAAGCCGATCGTGTTGTAGCCCCAGTAGTTGGACAGCCCCTTGTCCTGCAGGTGGGGGTCGTCGACGAACTGGTGGACCGGGAGCAGCTCGATCGCCGTCACGCCCAGCCGGGTGAGGTGTTCGACGACGGCCGGGTGCGCGACGCCGGCGTAGGTCCCGCGGATCTCCGGCGGGACCTCGGGGTGCTGCATGGTCAGGCCCTTGACGTGCGCCTCGTAGATGACGCTGTCGGCGTAGGCGTGCCGCGGCGGCCGGTCGTGGCCCCAGTCGAAGAACGGGTTGACCACGACCGAGAGCATCGTGTGCAGGATCGAGTCGTCCTCGTTGAAGGAGTTGGGGTCGCCGAAGTCGTAGCCGAAGATGCCCTGGTGGTTGCGGATCTGGCCGCTCACCGCCTTGGCGTAGGGGTCGAGCAGCAGCTTGTGGGGGTTGAACCGGTGGCCGCGGTGGGGGTCGTAGGGGCCGTGGACGCGGTAGCCGTAGCGCTGGCCCGGCTGGCAGTTGGGGATGTAGCCGTGCCAGACGTAGCCGTCGACCTCGGTGAGGGGGACGCGCACCTCCTTGGCGCGCTCTCCGACGAGGCACAGCTCGACGGCGGTGGCGTGCTCGGAGAAGATCGCGAAGTTGACGCCGCTGCCGTCGTAGGTCGCGCCGAGCGGATAGGCGTTGCCGGGCCATAGGTCCATCAGGTGGTGTGCCTCCGAGTCGGGACGGGATGAACGGTGGTCGACCCCGTCGTCGTGCTCCATTGTGGGGCAGAACCGTAGGGTCGCGGGCCTCCGGGATGGGCCCACGGCGCGTCGGAGGGCCGGATTTGGCGGTGGCCGGTACGTCGGCTAGTGTTTTCTCTCGCGCCACCGGAGACGGTGGAGCAGCGCGGACGTAGCTCAGTTGGTAGAGCGCAACCTTGCCAAGGTTGAGGTCGCCGGTTCGAGGCCGGTCGTCCGCTCGGAGGCACCACCACCTTGTTGCCTCATCTGGTGGCGTGGCCGAGAGGCGAGGCAACGGCCTGCAAAGCCGTCCACACGGGTTCAAATCCCGTCGCCACCTCGCAGCAGTGCAGACGTCACGACCGAGGGCGATTGGCGCAGCGGTAGCGCGCTTCCTTGACACGGAAGAGGTCACTGGTTCGATCCCAGTATCGCCCACCAGCAGCAAACAGCCCCTGATCAGCGGAAACGCGGTCAGGGGCTTCGTCGTCTCCGGCGTCGATCACCAGGTATTCACCCGGGGACCAGGACGCCGGCCGGCGGGTCCGGCCGTGCTCGGCCGCCAGGCCTTCGCCTCCTGAGCTACCAGGCGGCGGAAGTTGCGGCCCGAGCCGGTGTACCGGCCGCGCGGGCCAACGGCAGCAGTCGCTTGGCGCTGATGCGGCCCCGCGTGTCCTCCACGTCCCGGGCCACGAGTGCGCGCACGCCTCGTAGTTGGCCGGGCGCGGGTCCCGGGGGACTGCCGGCCCCTTGCCGTGAGTGGCCGCCAATTGCAGCCGAGGCCGACGGGTGGCGGCCCGAAGGGTGGGAGGCTCAGGCAAGCCCTCTCTTGAGCGCGTCGATCCGCATCGCCCAAATCCGCTGAGAGAGCGCTGCTTCAGGTGCGAATGTCTCCGACGCGTGGTAACTGCCCGGGTTGATGTGCAGCTCGGTAGGGACGCCGGCCTGCATCAGGCGCTGGGCGAAGGCGATGTCTTCGTCGCGAAACAAGTCCACGGTGCCGACATCGATGAAGGCAGGCGGCAGACCGGATAGGTCTTCCGCGCGGCTAGGAGCCGCGTACTGATCCGGTTGCTGCCCGCCGAGGTACCACGCCCAGGCCTCGAGCGCATCCATGCGCTGCCGGAGGCTCTGGTGCCGGGACAGGAAGATGTCGCAGCGGTGTTCCGCTACTGACCGCCCTCGCGCTCAGCCCAGCTTGTGCAGGGCCCGGCCCAGCCGCTCGGCCTGGTCGAGCACGAGGGCGCCGATCTCGTCCAGCTGGCTCTCCAGCCGGAATGTCGGTCCGGAGACGCCGATCGCGGCCACGACCACGTCGTCGGCGCCGAGCACCGGCGCCGCCACCGCGTCCAGTCCTTCCTCGAACTCCTCGGACGCCACCGCGAACCCGGCATCGCGCGCCCGGGCCAGCTCTGCCTGCATCTGGTCCGGGTCCACGACGGTCCGCGACGTGCAGCGCTCCAGCTGCCCGACGGGCAGCTGGAGCGCGCCGGCGGCGTAGAGCGCCTTGCCCAGCGCCGAGCAGTGCGGCGGCACGTCGATGCCCATCCAGCTGGTTGCTCCCACGACGAAACGCGAGTCGATCTGGGCAGCGTGCACCACCGAGTCGCCGCGGGGCACACCGAGGTTGACGGTCTCCCCGGTGCGATCGGCGATCCGCTCCAGGTAGGGCTGGGCGACCGTGACAAGCGCCTCGGTCCGGTCGAAACGGGTCGCATAGTGGGCGAACAGCGCGCCGCCCCGGAAGGCACCCTCCGGGTCCCGCTCCAGCAGCCCGTTGCGCTCCAGCGCCATGAGCAGACGGGACACCGTGGAGCGGGCCAGGCCACTGCTCTCCATCAGTTCGCCGGCGGTGACCGGCTCGGGCGCATGGATGACGAGCGACAGCAGGCTCGCGGCCCGGTCCACGGCCTGTGCTCCCTGACTCACGCCTCCGACCCTATAGGCGGGCCCCCTACCCCTCGGTGCTCGGGCTCGTCGGGCGCGCCTCCGCCTCCCCGCTCGACCGTGGAGCGAGGAGGTAGAAGGTGCCCAGCAGCGCGCAGACGGCCAGGGTGAGGTACGGCGTCACCAGGCCTGCGGCGCCGGCGACCAGGTAGGCGGGAGGCGCGAGCCCGGCCCGGAACAGGATTGCGCGGACCTGGGCACGGGAAAGGGGCTCGCGCAGCAGGTGCGGCCGCCGCACCAGCAGGTGCCGCTCGAGCGCCAGGAAGACCGCGGAGATCACCAGCAACGACCCTGCGTAGACGGCGGCGGCGACGTGTCCGCCGCTCGGCGCGACCAGGTAGGTCGACATCAGCGCGGTCGTGAAGGGGAGGACCACGATGCTCATCAGGAGGAGCAGGTTGAGCACGTGGACGGAGTGGTCCACGGCCGCCAGCCGGTGCACCATCGCGTGGTGGTTGATCCACATGATGCCGATCGCCGCTAAGGAGACGACGTAGGCCACGGCATGGGGCCACAGTGCCACCAGCGCGTGCCCCAGGCCCGCGGCGCCGCCGGGCTCGGGCACGCGCAGGTCGAGGACCAGCAGGGTGATCGCGACGGCCAGGACGCCGTCGGAGAAGGCCTCCATCCTGCCGGGGGAGGCGGGGACGTCCCCGCCGACGACGCGGCTGTGGCCGTCCCCGGGCCGCCTCACGGACACGGCCACCTCTCAGGACTCGCTTCCGCACGCGAGGGGGACGGCGACCAGCAAGCCGTGCTCCGAGCACGAGCCGCCGGACCGTCCGAGCCGGGGGAGCCGGGCAGGTGAGCGTTCACCACGGCATACCCCCGGGCGAGGACGCGGGGCAGCGCTCCCGGACGGTGCCAGGGCCGGTCCAGGACCGGGCGGACACGTCGCGACCCATGCGACTCCTCCATGCCTAGAGCGCCACTCAAGTGCTCTGGAGCGTCACTCTAGACCTGGCTCCAGGAGCTTTTCGCCGAGCGCGGCCACCACGCCGCATCGCCGCAGGCCCGATCAGCCGGCGGCGTCGTGGCTGAGCGGCTCGTCCGCCGGCGCGGCCCGTCTGGCCAGCACGTAGAGCAGGTCGGAGGCGCGGTTGAGGTAGACGAGCGCCGGCCCGGGAACCCCGTCGTCCCGCCACCGGCCCACGCTCACCAGCCGTCGTTCCGCACGGCGCACGGCGGTCCGGGCCAGGTCGAGGGTGGCCGAGGCGAGGTTCTCACCGGGCACGACGAAGGCCGGGCGCAGCGGGCGCTCCGCCGTGAGGGTGTCGATGGCGCTCTCGAGCTCGGCGACCATGTCGGCGGTGACGACGGAGACGCCCGGCTCGAGCCGGTCCCGTGCACCCGGGGCGCTCACCACGTCGGCACCGACCACGAACAGCCCCCGCTGCAGGGCCAGGAGGTATGACGCGAGCCGCTCGTCGCCATCGTTGAGGGCACGGGCCACGCCGAGGGCGGACACGGCCTCGTCCACGGCCCCCATCAGCTCGACCACGGGGTCGTCCTTGCCCACCCGGCCACCGAGGAGCGTGCCGGTGCTGCCGTCGTCGCCCAGGCCCGTCCAGATCCTCACGCGGCACCGTCCGCGACACCCTGGGCGAGCACGCGCCCTGCCGGTCGGGGCGCCGGGTCGGCGAAGAACTCCTCGGTCCGCACCATCGCGGGTGCGGCGCCGAGGGCCAGGGCCGCGGCCCGGCAGTCACGCACGAACCCCTCCCGCCCGGCGACGAAGACCTCCCAGCCGGCCAGCCGGCCGACGAGGTCGCCGAGCATCGCGGGCAGCCTGCCGTGCAACGGGGCGTCCGGCTCGCGGGTCAGGACGCACAGGTAGCGCAGCTGCCAGTGCGCGCCGGCGAGCTCCTCGAGCCGGTCGCCGTCCAGCGCGTCCGCACGGGTGCGCCCGGCGAAGCACAGCACGACCGGCCGGTGCGGCTGCTCGGTGACCAGGGTCTGGGCCAGCGCCTCGAGCGGAGCGAGCCCCGAGCCGGCGGCCAGGAGCAGGACGGGACCCTCCTGGCGGGCTCCCAGGGTCATCGTGCCGAACGGCCCGGTCAGCGAGGCCTGGTCGCCCTCCCGCATGCCGTCGTGCACCCAGCCGCTGGTCGGGCCGGCCGGGTAGCGGGTGACGAGCAGCCGCACCCGGCCGTCGCGCCGCGGCGCGTCGGCCAGGGAGTAGGCGCGCTCTGGCGCCCAGGGCTGCTGGACGTCGAGCATCACGTACTGCCCCGACCGGTAGGGCATGGGCCGCCGGGTCGGGGTGAGGACCAGCTCGTGCACGACCGGGCTGACGGCCCGCAGCCGCTCGACCCGGTGGTCGTAGGTGTCCCAGGAGGCCCTCATGCCGCCCCGGCCGTTCACGCTGCGTGCAGGGGCGGCGCGGACGGGCCGGCGGGCAGCGCCGCGGCACCGGTCCGGGTCCCGGCTGCCTCGACGAGCGCCAGCGGCTCGGGACGGCCCAGCTCGTCCCAGCGCTGCTGCCACCGACGCAGCAGGTGGTAGGCGGCGTCCGAGAGCGGCTCGCGGGCGGGAGTGACGACATACCCGAACTCGCGGCGCGGGTCCCCGTCGCAGATGTGGTCGTCGGCGACCAGGACGGGGGGCAGGATCCGGCGGAGCACCTCGGGGTCGCCGATGTCACGTCCCTCCACCCAGTAGGCGTGCAGGAGGGCGGCGCGCACCTGCGGGCCGCGCCCGAGGTCGACGCCCTCGGCATAGGCCGCCGCGACGGCGCGGGGGTGGGGCAGGACGGGGGGTATGTCGTGCGGCAGCTCCTCCCCGTCCAGCGCGAGGGCGCGGACGGCCGCGAGCTCCTCCCGGACCCGGTCCTGCTCGGGCCCGGGGCCCCGCAGGCCGGCGACCGGGCGCCCGTGGTCGGTCTGGACGGCGCACCAGCGGGCGGCGACGTCCGGGCCGGTTCCCTGCAGCCGCAGGTGCGCCAGGTAGGCCCAGGGCGAGGTGAGGTCGACGTAGAGCTCGGGCAGGTCCTCGGCGGGGCCAGCACCCGCCCGCAGCATCTCGCGGTCGGCCCGCACCAGGCCCCCGAGCCCCGCGACGAGGGCGAGGTCGCCCCCGCGACCGCTGCCGCGCGGGCGGGCCGGCGTCAGGAAGCGGGGGAACGTGTTGTGGCGGCGGTAGAACGCCTGCGGCGTGCCGACCTCGGTGGGCCGGTCCAGGGATGTCGTGGTCATGTGGTCCTCCTCCCTTCTATTCCTACTAGACAAGTTGGAGAAATGGAAGAGGGTGTGACGTGTTCCACCTGCACCGGTGCTGACCGTGCGGGACCGCTGCGCCCTCAGGCCGGGTCCGGGTCCGGGTCGATCACCGCGACCCGACTGGTGAAGACCTCGACGCTGTCGCGGACGGTCAGCGCGAGAGCACCGAGGAGCAGCCCGTCCGGACCGTCGCCGGCGTGCGGGGAGCGGGCGCGCCGCAGGGTGTCCTCGACCGCGTCCTGGACCTGGTCCACCAGCGCGGGGTCCGTGCGGAGGAGCCCGGGGTCCTCGAAGATGTCCGCCGCCGTGCGCAGCACCCGGACGGCCGAGCGCCGGGTCTGCCCCTCCTCCTCCTGGGGCCCCGGCGCCGACTGCCCGATGACGACCCCGACCGCCAGGAGGGTGGCCGCGCACCTCTCCGTCGCTCGCGCCCGATCGAGGGCGTCCTGCTCGGCGCGTCGCACCGCCCACGCACGGGGGTTACCCCGACGTGCCCGCGCGGCCCTCTCCACCTCCTCGCTCAGGCGCGCGCGGGCGTGCGCCATGTCCGACTCGTTGGCACGCACGAGCTCGTCGCGCTCCACGGCGTCCGGCGGGTCGTCCCCGTCGACGCGGCCCAGCAGGTCGGCATAGCTGCGCATCTGCTCGACCATCAGCTGGTGGACGCGCGTGGTCGCGCCGTGCAGCTCGGTGCTGCCCAGCGGGGGCAGCACCAGCAGGTTGACCACGACACCCACGAGGGCCCCGAGCGGGAGCTGGAACAGATACCCCAGGACCATCGGCTCGGGGTCCGGTCCGCCGGCCGCGAGCACGAACAGCGCCGCCAGGGGGGCCCAGGTGCGCTGGTCGCCGAGCAGGGGCAGCGCCATCAGCAGGGACCCGACCAGGACCGCGACCCCGACGGTCAGGAAGTTGGTCCAGGAGATGCTCTGCACGAGCAGCGCGACGACGACGCCGATGACCACGGCTCCGAAGACGCGCAGCGACTCCTTGAGCGAGTCGACGACGACCAGGCCGACGACGGTGAAGGCACCCAGCGCGGCGTAGTACTTGTAGTCGTCCACCGGCGCAGGAAGCAGCGAACCGAGGTAGAAGGCCAGGCCGCAGGCGACACCGGCCTTGACGGCGACGACCACGTCGTCGCGGCTGAGAAAGCGGGACAGGAGCCGGCGCACCCGTCCACGGTACGTGCGCACCGGGGCTCCGGCGCTCCGGACAGCTCCGCGCTGCGCCCCCCGAGGGCGTGCGCGGTGCCTGGCTGCGTAGGTCTACCGTCGGGTCCATGACCACTGCCACCACCTTCCTCTCGCTGCACCGCCCCGGGGACCCGCTCCTGCTGCCGAACGCGTGGGACCGCGGGTCGGTGCGTCTCTTCGCCGGGATGGGCTTCCGGGCGATCGCCACCACGAGCAGCGGGTATGCCGCCTCCCGCGGCCTGCTCGACGGCCACGTCGGCCGGGACGAGACGCTCGCGCACGCCGCCGACCTCGTGGCCGCCACCGGGCTGCCGGTCAGCGCCGACCTCGAGGACTGCTACGCGCCGGACTCCGACGGCGTGGCCGAGACCGTGCGGCTCGCGGCCGCGACCGGCCTGGCCGGGGGCTCGGTGGAGGACTGGGCCTCCGGCCCGGGCGGTCGCATCTATCCCTTCGAGGAGGCGCTCGAGCGGGTCGTGGCCGCCGTGGGCGCCGCCCGCTCCGCCCCGGACGGGTTCGTCCTGACCGCGCGCGCCGAGAACCACATCCGCGGGGTCGACGACCTGGAGGACACCCTGCGCCGCCTGCGCGCCTACGCCGAGGCGGGCGCGGACGTGGTCTACGCGCCGGGGCTGACCGATCTCGACCAGATCCGCCGGGTGGTGCAGGAGGTCGGCGTGCCGGTCAACGTCCTGGCCCGCCGGGGCGGACCGGGCGTGGCCGAGCTGGCCGGCGCCGGCGTCGCCCGCATCTCGGTCGGGGGCTCCTTCGCCTTCGCCGGTCTCGCCGCCGTGGGGCAGGCCGCGCGCGAGCTGCTTGAGGACGGCACGGTCGGGTATGCCGAAGAGGCCGCTGCAGGTAGCCAGCTCGCCGGCCGCTACTTCTGCTGACCCGGTGTCCGGATCCACGCCGGACACCGAGGGGGTTCCGGGTGCGCAGCGCGGCCGCCGGCGCGACGATGTCTGGACGGTCGGACTATCGAGGAGGTGGGTCATGACGCGCACGCAGGACCTGGCGAGCCGGGTCGGGGCCAGCGCGAGGAGGTCGGGACTGACCGTGGGGACCGCGGAGTCGCTGACCGGGGGAACCGTGGCGACCGCGCTGGCCGCCGCCCCGCAGGCGAGCGAGTGGTTTCAGGGGTCGGTCGTGGCCTACTCGCCACGCGTCAAGCAGGATGTGCTGGGGGTCACGCCGGGTCCCGTCCTCACCGAACGCTGTGCCCTGGAGATGGCGCGTGGCGCCGCCCGGCTGCTGGAGGTGGACGCGGCGGTGTCCGCGACCGGCGTGGGCGGGCCGGACCCGGAGGAGGGGGAGCCGCCGGGAACGGTCTGGGTCGCGGTCGTCGCCCCGGCCGGTGAGACCTGCCACCGGCTCGCGCTGCGGGGATCCCCGGCAGAGGTCGTCGAGCTGGCCGCCGAGCATGCCCTGGAGCTGCTGCTCGGGTCGCTGGCCGTGGAGGACGGCTTTTCCGAGGAGTGACCGGCGGACCGTCCGGCGACGATGCTGGTGGTGGGCCCTCTGGTCCGGGGGTCGCTGGTCGCGCGGTGGCGACACGGGGCCGGGGTCGTGCTCGCCGGGCACGGGCTCCCTATGCTTTCCCTGCTGCCCGGTCACGGGCACCTCGTGCACGCCCAGGAGGTATGACGTGGAGCAACCGGTCTGGTCGGCGCCCGCCGACGACGCGGCGACCGCCGCCGCGCTGCAGGACCGCTTCGCGGCGCTGCTCGGCCAGGAGCCTGACGGGGTCTGGGCCGCGCCGGGGCGGGTCAACGTGATCGGCGAGCACACCGACTACAACGGCGGCTTCGCGCTGCCGATGGCCCTGCCGCACCGGACCTACGCAGCCGTCCGCCGTCGGGAGGACGGGGTGCTGCGCCTGGCCTCGGCGCAGCGCCGCGGCCTGTGGGAGGGACGGGTCGAGGACGTGCGCAGGGACGGCGTGTGCGGGTGGCCGGCCTACGTCGCCGGCGTGGCGGCCGTGCTGGCCGAGCGGGTCGGGGCGGAGGCGGTCGGGGTGGACGTGCTCGTCGACGGGCACGTCCCGGTCGGAGCGGGTCTGAGCTCCTCGGCGGCGCTCTCCTGCTCGCTGGCGGTGGCGCTGCGCGATCTCGTGCCGGGGCTGTCGCAGATGTCCGTGGAGGATCTCGTCACCGCCTGCGTGCGCGCCGAGAACGAGGTCGCGGGTGCGGCCACCGGCGGGATGGACCAGACCGTCTCGCTGCGGGCCGTCGACGGCCACCTGCTGCTGCTCGACGCGCGCGACTTCACCGTCGTGCCCGTCGCGTGGACCCTGCCGCAGCACGAGGTGCTCGTCGTCGACACCCGCGCCCATCACTCCCTGGCCGACGGACAGTACGAGCGCCGCCGGCGCACCTGCGAGGCCGCCGCGGCAGCGCTTCGGCTGACGAGCCTGCGCGAGCTCAGCGCCGACCGGCTCGACGACGCGGACGTGCGGTCCGTGCTCGCGGGCATCCCGGACGCGCCAGCCCGGGTCCGGCACGTCGTCACCGAGAACGACCGGGTCCTCGACCTGGTCGCAGGTCTGCGCGAGCAGGACGCCTCCCGCGTCGGCGCGCTGATGACGGCTTCGCACGTGTCGCTGCGGGACGACTACGAGGTCTCCGCCGTCGAGCTCGACGTGGCGGTCGAGGCCGCTCTCGGGGCCGGGGCGGAGGGTGCACGGATGACCGGGGGAGGCTTCGGCGGGTCGGCGATCGCGCTGGTCCGCAGGGAGGAGGTGGACGTCGTCGCCGCCGCCGTGCTGGCGGCGTTCGTCACGGCGGGCCTGACCCCGCCGGTGTTCCTCGAGGCGGCCCCGAGCCGCCCGGCGGGGCGCGTGCTCTAACGCCGGCCGCGCCCACACCTCACGAGGACCCGAGCCCTCCCTCAGCCCCCGCTGACGACCTGGGCGACCTGGCGGGCGATCTCCCACTCCTCGTTGGTGGGGACGACGAGCACCGCCACCCGGCTGGCGGCCGTGCTGATCCGGCGTTCCCCGGAGCCCTCGGTGTTGGCGGCGGGGTCCAGCTCGAGGCCGAAGCCGCCCAGCCGTGCGACCACGGCCTCCCGCAGCTCGGCGTCGTTCTCCCCGATCCCGGCGGTGAAGACGAGGGCGTCGAGGCGACCCAGCACGGCGGCATACGCGCCGACATAGTGCAGGAGGCGGTGGACCACCACCTCGAGGGCGAGCGCGGCGTCCGGGTCCCCCGCGGCGCGCAGCTCCTGGACCTGACGCATGTCCGCGGAGCCGGCGAGCGCGAGCAGGCCGCTCTCCTTGGACAGGGCCCGGTCGAAGTCCTCCGCCGACAGGCCGGCGCGGTCGGCCAGGTGCCCCGCGAGACCGGGGTCCACGTCGCCGGGGCGGGTGCCCATCACCAGGCCCTCGAGCGGGGTCAGACCCATCGAGGTGTCGACCGAGCGCCCACCGTCGACGGCCGTCGCGCTGGCACCGTTGCCCAGGTGCAGGATGACGCTGGCCACCTCCTCCAGGGGGCGTCCGAGCAGCGCCGCGGCCCGTCGGGAGACGTAGGCGTGGGACGTCCCGTGGAAGCCGTAGCGGCGGACCTTGTGCTCCTCGCGCCAGGATCGCGGCACCGCGTACGTGGACGCGGCCGGCGGCATCGTCTGGTGGAAGGCCGTGTCGAACACCGCGACCTGCGGCACGTCGGGAAACTGCTCCTGGGTGGCCCGGATGCCCTGGAGGTTGCCCGGGTTGTGCAGCGGTGCGAGAGGGACCAGCCGCTCCACGGCGGCGAGGACCTCCTGGGTGATCAGCGCGGGGTCGGCGAAGTCGTCGCCGCCGTGCACCACGCGGTGGCCGACGGCGAGCAGGTCGACACCGCCCAGGTCCGGCCCGTGGGTCGCGAAGGCCCGGCTCACGAGGGCGACCGCCGTCGTGTGGTCGGGCACGTCGACCTGCCGGTCGTGGGTGGTGCCGTCGACCGTGTGGTGCAGCAGACCCCCGTCCAGCCCGATGCGCTCGACGAAGCCCCTGGCGTAGGAGTGCCCGGTGCCGGGGTCGACGAGCTGGTACTTGACCGAGGAGGACCCGGCGTTGATGACGAGGACGGCGGGCTCCATACCCCTCAGCCCCTCGCCTGGATCGCGGTGATGGCCACGGTGTTGACGATGTCGCGCACGGTCGCTCCTCGGGACAGGTCGTTGACGGGGGCGTTGAGACCCTGGAGCACGGGGCCGACGGCGACGGCTCCGGCGCTGCGCTGCACCGCCTTGTAGGTGTTGTTGCCGGTGTTGAGGTCGGGGAAGATCAGGACCGTCGCCCGCCCCGCGACGGTGGAGTCCTTGAGCTTGGTGGCGGCGACGGCGGGGTCCACGGCTGCGTCGTACTGCAGCGGACCTTCGACCGGCAGCTGCGGGGCGCGCTCGCGGACCAGGGCGGTCGCGGCGCGGACCTTGTCGACGTCGGCGCCGGTGCCCGAGCCGCCGGTGGAGTAGGACAGCATCGCGACCCTGGGCTCGACCCCGAAGCGCTCGGCGGTCACGGCCGAGGAGATCGCGATGTCGGCCAGCTGCTCGGAGGTGGGGTCGGGATTGATCGCGCAGTCGCCGTAGACGAGGACGCGGTCGGCCAGGCACATGAAGAAGACGCTGGAGACGACCGAGACGCCCGGGGCGGTACGGATCACCTCCAGGGCCGGGCGCACCGTGTGCGCGGTGGAGGTGATCGCGCCGGACACCATGCCGTCGGCGTGGCCGAGGTGGACCATCAGCGTGCCGAAGTAGGCGGGGTCGGCCACGATGTCGCGCGCCTGCTCGGCGGTGACGCCCTTGTGGGCGCGCAGCCGGGCGTACTCGGTGGCGAAGTCCGCGCGCCGCACGTCGGTCTGCGGGTCGAGGACCTCCGCGGCGTCGAGGTGGAGGCCCAGGGTGGCCGCGCGGGCCCGGACCTGTCCCACGTCGCCGAGCAGCGTGAGCCGGGCGGTGCCGCGGGACAGGATCGTCTCGGCGGCGCGCAGGATCCGGTCCTCGGCGCCCTCGGGCAGCACGACGTGGGCGTCGGCGGTGCGCGCGCGGGCCGAGAGCTCGTGCTCGAACATCAGCGGTGTGACGACCCGGCCCCAGGGCGGAGGCTGGTGGTGCCCGGCGGCGGTCATCAGGACGTCCATGTCCAGGTGCTGGTGGACCAGCGCGCGGGCACGCTCGATCTTGCGGGTCGACCCCGGCCCGATGCGCGCCTGCACCCGTGAGATCGCCGCCGCGGTGTCCATCGTGCCGGTGTCGCAGCTGACGATCGGCAGCTCGACCCCCACACCCTCGACGAGGCGGAAGACCTGCTCGCCGGGCAGGAAGCCGCCGTTGAGCACAACACCGGACAGGGAGGGGAAGGTGGAGGCGCGGTGCGCCATCAGGCTGGCCAGCAGCACGTCCTCCCGGTCGCCCGCGCAGATCAGCGCACAGTCGTCGTGCAGGCGGTCGAGCACGTGCGGCATGGTCATGCCCGCCACCACCATGCCGGTGACCTCCCGGTCGAGCAGCTGCTCGTTCCCCAGGAGCAGGTGACCGTCGACGGCGTCCATCAGGTCGCGGACCGTAGGTGCGGCCAGGAGCGCGTCGGCCGGGACCGGGAAGACCGGGACCGGGCCGGACACCCTGCCCCGGCGCTTGCCGGTGGGCGTCGTGTCCGCCCTGAGCCGCTCGACGATGCCGGCGCTCAGCGCCTCGCCCTCACCGGCGGGCACACGGTTGGCCACGACGGCGGCGACGTCGGCGTGGCGGCTGCGCGCCTCGTCCACGATCAGCTGCGCCGCGGTGACGCTCTCCTCGACGGAGCGGTCGAAGCACGGCACGACCAGCACCATCGGTGCGCCGATGTGGGCCGCGATCGCGGCGTTGACGGAGAACTCGGTGGGGGCCGGCACTCCGGTGAAGTCGGAGCCGACGACCAGGACGCTGTCGTGCTCGGCGGCGTAGGCGTGGAAGCGCTCGACCGCGGTGCCGACCGCCGTGTCGTAGCGCCGGTGCACGTCGTCGTAGGTGACGCCGACCGCCTCCTCGATCCCCACCGGCGAGGTGGACAGGGGATGCAGCAGCTGCAGCAGCCGGTCCTGCGCGGTGTCGAGCACGATGGGCCGGAAGACGCCGACGCGCCCGCCGCGCCCGCACAGCTCGGCCAGCAGGCCGACGGCGAGGGCGGACTTGCCCGACTGGATCTCGGCCGAGGAGAGGTAGAGGCTCGTCGTCACACGACCCAGCGTAGTTGTGCAAGGTCCCGGTCTCGTCCACGACCTCCAGGTGGCACAGTGGGGCCCATGACGGACGGCACGGCGAGGAGCACGACCGGAGGTATGCCGCAGGTGCGGGTATGGGTGGACGGCCGCCTGGTGGGGGACGAGCCGTCCTTCAGCGCGCTCGACCACGGCATCACCGTCGGCGACGGGGTCTTCGAGACCGGCAAGGTGGAGGACGGGGTGCTCTTCGCCGCCGACCGCCACCACGAGCGGATGGACCGCTCGCTCGCGGGCCTGGGGCTGCCGCCGCTGGACCGGGCGAGGCTGCAGGAGGGGATCGACGCGGTCCTGTCGGTGGGGCCGATGCCGTTCGGGCGCCTGCGCTACACCGTCACCGCCGGCCCCGGACCCCTGGGGAGCGAGCGGGTGCCCGGCGCCACGACATACCTCGTCACCGCCCAGCAGCAGCAGCGGCCGGCGGCGACGACGGAGGTCGCGGTGGTCCCGTGGGCCCGCAACGACGTCGGTGCGCTGGCCGGGCTGAAGACGACCTCCTACGCCGACAACGTGGTGGCGCTGGCTGCGGCGAAGCAGGTGGGGGCGAGCGAGGCGATCCTGCCGAACACGGCCGGGCTGCTGTGCGAGGGGACCGGCTCCAACGTCTTCGTGGTGGTCGGCGGGGTGGTGCGCACGCCGTCGCTGCGCAGCGGTCCGCTGGCGGGGGTGACCCGTGCGCTGACGATCGAGTGGTTGCAGGCCGAAGGTCTTGAGGTGGTGGAGGAGGACCTGCCGATGTCGGTGCTCGACGAGGCCGAGGAGGTCTGGATCACCTCGAGCACCCGCGACGTGTGCGCGGTGGGCAGGCTGCACGTCACCGGCCCTGCGACCACGCTCGGCGGCCGTGAGCTGGCGGCCCCGCCGGTGAGGCCGCGGTCGCTCGGGGAAGGGCCCGGACCGGTCGGCCGCCTCGCCCGGGAGGTCTTCGCCCGGCGGGCTGCCGCGGACCCGAACCCGTAGCGGCGGACTGCACGGTCGGGGACGATTCTTTACCGAACCCATACGAGGCGGCGAGGACCAAGGCCGAGCGGGCGGCCGTGCGCGCCTACTGGACGACCGAGCGGATGGAGGCGGCCATCCCGATGGAGCTGGGCGGGCCTCGTGCGACCAAGGGCAAGCCGGGCAGCGGAGGCGGCTCGGCCAAGGCGGTCAAGGTGGACGAGCAACCGCAGTTCGGCAAGGTGTTCTTCACCATGGGCGGGTCGAACTACGTCTGCTCGGGGACGGCCACGACCAGCAGCAACCAGGACGTGGTGACCACGGCCGACCACTGCGTCAACGAGGGGCCGGGCGGCTTCGCCACCAACTTCGCCTTCGTGCCGGCCTACGACCACGGCGCGGCTCCCTACGGCACGTGGGTCGCCGAGAGCCTCTTCACGACCGGCGCCTGGGCGAACGGGGGAGACTTCAACCACGACGTGGGCTTCGCGGTGATGGCGGAGCAGGGTGGGCAGAGCCTGACGGACGTGACCGGGTGCTACCCGATCGCCTTCAACCAGGGCTACGGGCTGACGTTCGACGCCTACGGCTACCCGGCGGCCAAGCCCTACGACGGCCAGGACCTGTGGAGGTGCTCCGGGGTCGCCGGCAGGGACACCCGCGGCACCACCGACCACCGGCTGCCGTGCTCGATGACCGGCGGCTCCAGCGGCGGCGGCTGGATCACCGGCGGCAGGCTCAACTCGGTCAACTCCTTCGGCTACCGCGGCGAGAAGGACGTCATGTACGGCCCGTACTTCGGCACGACCGAGCAGTCGGTCTACTCCACGGCGGCCAGCAGCTGACCCGACGCGCGGCGCCGATTTCGTCCGGCGGGTGCGCACCGGCTAAAGTGTGTCCTCGCGCCCGTCGGGCGTGTCCGGACGTGTAGCTCAGTTGGTTAGAGCGTTCGCTTCACACGCGAGAGGTCAGGGGTTCGAGTCCCTTCACGTCCACCCTCATCGATCGCGGCGTGTCGATGTCCCGAGACTTCTCACCCGTGCGCATCATTTCTCTGCAGAGGTGCCCTCCGCCTGGGGCGCAGGCGCCGTCTCCTCGTCCACGGGCGGACGGTCGGCGTCGGCGATGGCCTCTTCGGGGCGCGGCGGGACGGTCTGGTCCTCCTCGAGGACCTCGAGCTCATGGTCGGGCTGAACAGTCATGGCTGCCTCCTGTGCAGAGTTTAAGGGATCCCCTCACGGCTATGTGATCTTCCGCATCAGCAGATTCGGCCAGCGGTGGGACCGGCTCCCCACATCCGAACAGGCGCCACGGCGCTCCGAGCGCGTGCCTCGCGGTGCCAGCTCAGCCCAGGAGGTGGTCGGCGATGTCGGCCTCGCGCACGGTCAGTCCCATCCCGGGACGGGAGCGGTCCGGGACCAGCCGGCCCGAGGTGGGAACGAGCACCCCGTCGAAGACCTTTGCCTCGATGCGGACGTGGTCGTGGAAGTACTCCAGGTGGCGCAGGTGCCAGACCGCCGCCGCTACGTGCGCCCCGGCCTGCGGCGCGCAGTGCAGGGACAGATCCATGCTGCGGGCGTCGCAGAGCGCCGCGACGCGCAACAGGCCGCTGACGCCCAGTGCCCGGGTCACGTCCGCCTGCAGGCAGTCGACCGCCCCGGCGGTCAGCATGCGGTGGAAGTAGGGCAGGTCGAAGCCGTACTCGCCGGCGGCGACGTCCAACCACCCCGGCCCGCGGTCGCGCAGCAGGCGCAGGCCCTCCAGGTCCTCGGAGCTGACCGGCTCCTCGAACCAGCGCACCCCGAGGTCGGCGTACACCCCGGCCCAGCCCAGCGCCTGCTTGCGCGAGTAGGCGCCGTTGGCGTCGACGAAGAGCTCGGTCCCGGGCCCGACCGCCTCACGAGCCACCTGCACCCGGTGCCGGTCCCGGTCCGGGTCCCGGCCGACCTTCATCTTCACCCGGGGGATGCCTTCGCCGACCCAGCCGGACAGCTGGTCGCCCAGCTGCTGGTCGTCGTAGGAGGTGAACCCGCCGGAGCCGTAGACCGGCACGCTCTCGCGGACCGCCCCGACCGCTAGCGACAGCGGCTGGTCGGTGAGCCGGGCCGACAGGTCCCACAGGGCGATGTCCACCGCCGAGACGGCCTGGGCCACGAGACCCGGTCTGCCGAGGTTGCGCACGGCGTGCTGCATCGCGGCCCAGGACGCGGTCGGGGTCAGGGCGTCGCGGCCCTGCACGACCTGGGACAGCGTCTCGTTGACGACGGCCGCCGCAGGAGCTCCGCAGTAGGTGTAACCCACCCCGGTCCTGCCCCCGGCAGAGGCCCGGACCAGGATCATCGTCGTGGAGTCCCAGCTCAGGGTCCCGTCGGACTCGGGGGCGTCGGTCGGGAACCGGTATGCCGCCGCCTCCACCCGCTGCACCGGGACCGTGCTGTCGGTGAGCACCAGGACCCTACTTCCCCTCGTCGCTGCTCAGCCTGCTCCGGGCGCCCGCGAACAGCTCGGCGCCCACCGCCCGCAGCGAGTTGGCGATGACCCGGACCTCCGCCGGGTCACCCTTGAGCAGCGTCTTCAGCACGCCCTTGGCCTCCTCGTAGGACACGTGGGCGGGCAGGGGCGGGACGTTGCGGTCGGTGCGGACGTCGAGGATGACCGGCCGGTCCGCGGCGAACGCGGCGTCCCAGGCGTCCGCCACCTGGTCCGGCCGCTCCACCCGGATGCCGCGCAGCCCGAGCAGCTCGCCGTAGGCCGCGTAGTCCATGTCCTCCACCAGCTGGGAGGTGTCGTAGCGCGGGTCGCCGGCCTCCCTCATCTCCCAGGAGACCTGGTTGAGGTCGTCGTTGTGCAGCACCAGCACGATGAACCGCGGGTCAGCCCACTCCTGCCAGTGCCGCTTGACGGTGAGGATCTCGTTCATGCCCAGCATCTGGAAGGCGCCGTCGCCGATCGTGCAGATCACCGGACGGTCCGGGTGGGCGAACTTGGCGGCCACCGCATACGGCATGGCCGCGAGCATCGAGGCCAGTCGTCCGGAGAGGTTGCCGCTCATGCCGCGGCCGAGCTTGAGGTGGTGGCCGTACCAGTCGGCGGTCGAGCCGGCGTCGGCGGTGACGATGCTGTTGTGCGGCAACCGCTCGTTGAGCAGCTGGTAGACCAGGCGCGGGTTGATGGGGTCGGCCTCGGTGCGGGCCTCCTGCTCCAGGACCGCGTCCCAGTCCTGCATGCCGCTGATCACCCCTTCCTGCCAGCTGCGGTCGGTCTGCTCCTCCAGCAGCGGCAGCAGGGCGGCCAGGGTGGCTCTGGCGTCCCCGGCCAGGTTGACCTCCATCGGGTAGCGCAGGCTCAGGTGGGCCGAGGACAGGTCGATCTGCACGCCGCGGGCCTGGCCCGTCGCGGGCAGGAACTCGGCGTACGGGTAGTTGCTGCCCACGACCAGCAGCGTGTCGCAGTCCTGCATCATGTCGTAGCTGGGGCGCGACCCGAGCAGGCCCAGCTGCTGGGTGTGGTAGGGCAGGTCCCCGGGCACGACGTCCTTGCCCAGCAGCGCGGTGACGATGCCCGCGCCCAGCCGGTCGGCCACCGCGATGACCTCGTCGGTCGCGCCGCGGGCGCCCTCGCCGACGAGCATCGCCACCTTCCTGCCGGCGTTGAGCACCTCCGCCGCGCGGCGCAGCTCGTCCCGGGGCGGGGTCAGCGCGGTCGAGGCGTGCCCCACCCCCGTGCGGGAGACCCAGTGCTCCACCTGCGGTGCCTCCATCGGCAGGTTCTGGACGTCGGCCGGCAGGATGACCACGGCGGGACAGCGCCAGGCGTGGGCGATCCGCACCGCGCGGTCGACGACCATCTGGGCCTGCATCGGCGTCGTCACCGTCTGGACGAAGCCGGCGACGTCGGCGAAGAGCCGTTCGAGGTTCATCTCCTGCTGGGCCTCGCTGCCCAGGGAGACCCGGCCCTGCTGCCCCACGACGGCGACCACCGGCTGGTTGTCCATCTTCGCGTCGTACAGGCCGTTGAGCAGGTGCACCGCCCCGGGTCCCGAGGTCGCGATGCAGACGCCGACCTGACCGGTGAACTTGGCGTGGGCGCAGGCCATGAACGCCGCGATCTCCTCATGGGTGGGCCTGATGTAGCGGAAGTTCTTGCCAGCACGCTCGGCGCGCTCCAGGGCGCCGTCGAACCCGCCGATGCCGTCGCCGGGGAAGCCGTACCACTGGTGCAGGTCCCATTCGATCAACCGGTCGATCACGAAGTCGCTGACGGTCTCGTTGCTCATCTGTTCGTCCCTTTCCGTGGTCCTCGTGCGGCGGGCCCGGGAGCTCGTGCGCGCTGTGCGCGACCGACCGGCGTGCTGCCGGCGCGAGCCTGGGGGTCCTCGTCCATGGCGCTGCCGTCCGCCATCCGCTCGGCGAGCCGGGAGGCCAGCGCCATGATGGTCAGCGCCGGGTTGGCGGCGCCCTGGGTGGGGCACACCGAGCCGTCGGCGATGAACAGGTTGGGCACCGCCCAGGCACGCTGGTTGGCGTCCACCACGCTGTGCTGCGGGGAGCTGCCCATCCGGGCGCCGCCGATGAGGTGCGCGTAGCGCTGGATCGTCAGGGTGTCCTGGGCGCCGGCAGCATCCAGCAGTCCGAGGATGACGTCGCCGGAGTAGGCGATGTTCGCCTTGTCGTTGTCGGTCAGCGTGTAGTCCATCCGAGCCACCGGCAGGCCGTACCGGTCCCGCTCCTCGGCCAGCGTGACCCGGTTGTCGGGGTGGGCGATCAGCTCGTTGAGCACCCCGACCGTGGCCCAGTGGTTGTAGTCGCGCATGTACTCCCGCAGCGCCTTGCCCCAGTGCCCGGCGGCCAGGACGTGCTCGGCCCAGCCGATGGGCAGCGGGGAGACCGTCTGGATGGAGAAACCGCGCTTGAACCCCCGCGAGTCGTCGGTCTCGTAGAAGTCCTCGCTGGACACCTCCGGCGGCGGCGCCTTATACATGCGCAGCTCCTCGGGCCAGCGGCCCGCGGTCTGGGTGGCCCCTTGCACCATGACGTAGCGGCCGACCTGGTCGTGGTCGTTGCACAGGCCGTGCGGGAACCGCTTGCTGGTGGAGTTCAGCAGCAGCCGGGGTGTCTCGATGGAGTAGCCCGCCACGGCCACGAAGGAGGCACGCTGCAGGTGCTCGGTCCCGTCCTGCTCACAGCGGTAGACGACCCCGCTCGCCTGACCGCGCTCGTCCAGCTCGATGCGCGTGGCCATCGAGCCGGACCGGATCTCCACGTCGTGCGCCAGAGCGTCGGGCAGGTGGGTGACGTAGGGGCTGGCCTTGGCGTTGACCTTGCACCCCTGCAGGCAGTAGCCGCGGTAGATGCAGTGCGGCCGGTTGCCGAACGTCCCGTTGACGATGCCGACCGGCCCCACCCGCATCCCGATCCCCTGCGCGAGCGCACCGCGCCAGATCTTGCCGGCGGCCTCGGAGACCGGGTGCGGGCTGAACGGGTAGCTGTGCGGGTACCCCCAGGGCCAGTCCTGGCCGGCGACCGGCAGCTCGGCCTCGACGCGCTCGTAGTGCGGCAGCAGGTCGCGGTAGCGGATCGGCCAGTCCGCGCCGACGCCGTCGCGGGTCCAGGTCTCGAAGTCGGAGGGGTGGAACCGCGGGGTGTAGCCCGCGTAGTGCACCATCGAGCCACCCACGCCACGGCCGGAGTTGTTCTTGCCCAGCTCGATCGGGTCCTGCCCGCCGATGATCCGCTTCTGCGTCCAGTACAACGCGTGGGACCCGGCCTCGTCGGAGACCCAGTCCTCGTCGGGGTCCCAGAACGGCCCGGCCTCGATGATGACCACCCGCCAGCCGTGCCGGGCCAGCCGCTGGGCCAGCACCGAGCCGCCGGCGCCGGCGCCGACGACCACCAGGTCGACCGTGTCGCCCTCGTCGTAGCGGCGCATCGTCGCCCGTCCGGGCAGGGCACGGGAGTGCACGTCCAGGAGGAAGCGGGAGTCGTTGTCCGCAGGGCCCACCGAGCCCTTCGCCAGCGTGCGCACACGGTCACCGAGGGTCATCCGGGGAACTCCTGCGGGTGCTCCTCGACCGCCCTTCCGGGCCGTTCGGAGGTGGCCCCCGGCCGTTCGAACGGCTCCAGGGTGCTGAGCGGGCCGATCCGCATGTACCCGCGCGGGTAGGCCGGGCCACCGAACCCGATCTCGTTCCACGCCCAGGGGTGGGCGTAGAAGCAGGACAGGACCGCCCGCATGCACACCGACCAGGCGCGAGCGACGTTGAGATCCTCCCAGCCGCCGCCGGCGAGGCTGCCCCGGGACAGGTCTTCGACGATCGACTCCTGCTGCTGCGGCGTGCAGCCGGCGAAGACGGCCCCGTGCCGCTCCCGGCCGGTGCGGTCCAGACCGGCGAGCACCCTGACCCACACCTGCTCGTCCGGCGGCATGTCGGCGTACTGGAACCCGTCCAGCATCCCGTCCGCCAGCTTGGCGTCCACCATCTCGGCCACCGGCACCCGCGGCTCCCGGTCCTGCCCGGTGCACACGTCGCAGAACGCCCGCAGGGCGGGCTCCTGCTCGGCGGTGAAGAACCGCAACGGCCCGGGCGTGTCCAACCGGCGCAGCACGACCCTGCGGGTCGCCTCGTCCCAGGTGTCGGCCTGGCTCAGCACGTCGTAGTCCGGGTAGCGACCGATCATCTGCGGCGTCGTGCCGACCCGCTGCCGCGGCAGCCAGGAGGGGTCGGGGGGCCGACCGTCGGCGCGCAGCTGCGGCAGGTGCTCGCCGCGGTCCTTGTCGGGCTGCTCGGGGCGGACAGGGTCGCCGCGCGGCATCACTTCTCCCGCCGCAGCAGCGCGGCGAGCAGGCCCATCCCGCCGACGACGCACATCAGGCCGGGTGCCGCGATCGGCGGCCCCATCGGCACGTTGTACGTCGCCAGCGACCAGCCGCCCGGTTTGCGGGCCACCCCCCGGGCGTGGAAGTACTCACCGGCCAGACCGTCGAGGGCGTAGATGCCGGCGGCGACCGGCAGGACGGTCTTGGCCCAGCGCCGGCTGAAGACGCCGGCGATCCCGGCCACCACGACCGGCGGGGTGACCAGGATCGGGGACCACATCCACTTGTTGCCGAAGCTGGCCTTGTAGTGCTCGAAGTACACCTCTGCGGTGGTGATCACCGCAGCCACAGCGGTCAGCCCCGACAGCGAGCGCTCGAAGCGGCCATGCTCGATGTTGGCGACCATCCGGTCCAGGACGTGGTCGTCGGGCCGGCTCGGAGACCTCCGCGGAAGGAACATGGAAGCACTGCCTTTCTTCGTCACGGACCAGCACCCTGGACGGGCTGAAGGGGGTGGCCGACCCGGTGGGTACCTTCACGTTCCACACCTACTCCTGTTGTCCGCCCGGCGCCACTCGAAGCTCGGGTACGGCAGTGGCCACCGCGGCGCCCGCCCGGCGAGCGCCGGTCAGGCAGGACGGTCCGGGTCCCCCGGCGGCTCGCCGGGCGGGCCTTCCGGCGGTGCCGACGGGTCCTGCGGGGCTGCCGGGGGGAACGACAGCCCGGGCAGGAGCGCCTGGCCGCCGCGCAGCGCCTCGAGCGCGCCGGGGTGCTCGGCGATCATGGCGCGCCCCTTGGTGCGGTAGCGGAGCAGTTGGAGCACGCCGACCGCCCAGAACGGGAACTGCACCGACATCGCGATGCGGAAGTCGGTGAGGGTGTAGGTCCCCGGCCCCCCGGGCGCCAGCTGGTCCAGGACCAGTCCGATGAGCCCGATCGTCATCAGGGAGGCGAGGAAGCCGCCGATGTTGATCATGCCGTTGGCCCGGCCGTAGCGCTCCGAGGGGTGGAAGGTGCGGGCCAGGTCGAAGCTCACCATCGACCCCGGACCGCCGACGGCGGTGATCATCACCATCACCACCAGCAGCCAGAAGGGTGCCGGCCCGGGCCACAGCAGCACGACGGCCCACACCCCCGCGATGGTCGTGACCAGGACGAGGACCAGCGTCGAGCGGTGGTAGGGGATCCGGCTGGTCAGCAGGCCCACCACAGGTCCGGCGGCGATCGCGGTCACCGTCATCACGATGAGCATCCCGCTGGCGGCCGTCGAGGACAGACCCTCGGCCATGAGGAAGGGGTAGCCCCACAGCATGGTGAAGACGGTCGGCCCGAACTGGGAGGAGAAGTGGACCCACAGGCCGAGCCGCGTGCCGGGGTTGCCCCAGACCTCGGCCATCGTCCTGGCCAGCGCGCGGATCTTGATCCGCTCCACGACCTCGCCGGTGTAGGGCGAGTCGCGCACGAGGACGAGAAGCGCGACGCCCAGGACGATCCCGGAACCGGCCGCGACGCCGTAGGACCACTCCCAGCCGAACCGCGCGAGCGCCGCGGCCAGGGGAGTGGCAGCCGCCACCGCGCCGAGCTGGCCGACCATGCTGGTCAGCTGGGTGACCATCGGCGCCTGCTTGACGTGGAACCACAGCGCGATGAGGCGGAGCAGGCTGGTGAAGATCATCGCGTCGCCGACGCCCAGCAGGACGCGCGAGACGACGCCGGCCTCGAAGGTGCCGGCGAAGGCGAAGCCGAACTGGCCGATCGTCATCAGCGTCAGGCCGACGAGCATCAGCCGCTTGGAGCCGTAGCGGTCGAGCAGCACCCCCACCGGGATCTGCATCGCCGCGTAGACGCTGAGCTGGAGGACCGTGAAGATCGAGAGCTGCCCGGCCGAGATGTCGAAGCGCTCGGCGGCGATGATGCCCGCGACCGCCAGGGAGGTGCGGTGAAAGACGGCGAGGGTGTAGACGGACAGGCCGACCAGCCAGATGATCCACGCCCGGCGCCGCCCGATGTTGTGCACCTGGCGCCGAGGCTCAAGACCCGTGCGTGCCGTCAACAGCGGTCCCTTCCCATCCCGTGCACTCGCCGGTGCCCCGACCTCTTGTGCTGGATCCGGCGCGGCACCTCCCTCAGCGCCAGCCGGGCCCACGTCCTTACCTCCTCGGTCACCGTCCGGGTGCGCAGGCCCTCCTCGTCGACCCACTCCATACCCTCCTCCTGGCCACGGGGGCGGGGGAGCGGGCGGTCGCCCGGGTGCCCTTCGGGCACGGCGAAGTAGATGAGGTCGATGTGCTGGTGCGGCGGGTCCTTGGAGATGTCCTCGACCTGCACGCCCTCGGGCCGGAGGAGCTGACGGGGGGAGCCGTCGGCGTCGTGGTCGATCCCGGGGGAGCCCACGAGCCGCACCGCCAGCCCGGTCTCCTCGAGCGTCTCCCGCCTGGCCGCGTCGTCGGGCAGCTCGTGCGGCTCGATGTGCCCGCCCGGCGGCAGCCACAGGCCGAGCTTGCGGTGCGGGTGCAGCAGCACGTGCCCGCGGTGCACCACGAACGTGGCGACGGTGAAGTGCTTGGTGATGCCGTCCGGCGGCTCCCGGTCCTCGACGTGTCCCACGCGGGCGACGATAACCGGGCGGGTATGCGGTGCCGCGGACGGTAGGGTTGGGCGGCACCACCGATGCCAGAGCCACGCACCCCGAGGAGCACGCACGTGTCCAGCCAGATCACCGTCCACGTCGCAGGCAGCGAGCGAACGGTGGACCAGGGCACGACCGCGGCCGCCCTCTTCGCCGAGGACCGCCGGGTGGTGGTCGCCCGGGTCGGCGGGGAGCTGGTCGACCTGGCCCACGTCCTGCAGGAGGGCGAGTCCGTCGAGCCGGTGCTGATCACCGAGGACGAGGGGCTGGCCGTGCTGCGGCACTCCTGCGCGCACGTGCTGGCGCAGGCGGTCCAGCAGGCCTTCCCGGACGCCAGGCTGGGGATCGGCCCGCCCATCCGCGACGGCTTCTACTACGACTTCGACGTCGAGGAGCCGTTCACCCCGGAGGACCTGAAGCGCCTGGAGAAGGCGATGCAGAAGATCGTCAACCAGGGTCAGACCTTCCGCCGCCGGGCGGTCTCCGACGACGAGGCGCGCCACGAGCTGGCCGCCGAGCCCTACAAGCTCGAGCTGATCGGCCTCAAGGGCGGCTCTGCGGAGGACGCCGCCGAGGGTGCGTCGGTCGAGGTCGGTGGCTCGCAGCTGACGGTCTACGACAACCTCGACCGCACCGGCCAGGTGGTCTGGGGCGACCTGTGCCGCGGCCCGCACGTGCCGACCACCAAGCTCATCGCCAACGGCTTCAAGCTCATGCGCAGCGCGGCGGCCTACTGGCGCGGCTCGGAGAAGAACCCCCAGCTGCAGCGCATCTACGGCACGGCGTGGGCGAGCAAGGAGGACCTGAAGGCCTACCTGGACCGGCTGGCCGAGGCAGAGCGGCGCGACCACCGCAGGCTGGGCGCGGAGTTGGACCTCTACTCCTTCCCGGAGGAGGTAGGTCCCGGCCTGCCGGTCTTCCACCCCAAGGGCGCCATCCTTCGACGGACCATGGAGGACTACGTCTGGCAGCGGCACGTCGACTCAGGCTTCTCCTACGTCACCACGCCGCACCTGGCCAAGGAGGGGCTCTTCCACACCTCCGGGCACCTGCCCTACTACGCCGAGGGCATGATGCCCCCGCTGGACGACGACGGCCAGCTCTACCGCGTCAAGGCGATGAACTGCCCGATGCACAATCTCATCTACCGCTCCCAGCAGCGTTCCTACCGCGAGCTTCCGCTGCGCTACTTCGAGTTCGGGACGGTCTACCGCAACGAGAAGTCCGGGGTGCTCCAGGGCCTGACCCGGGTGCGGATGATCACCCAGGACGACAGCCACTCCTACGTGACCAAGGAGCAGGCGCCCGCCGAGATCAAGCACCTGCTCGACTTCGTCCTGGGGCTGCTGCGCGACTTCGGACTGGACGACTACTACCTGGAGCTGTCCACCCGCGAGGAGGCCGGGGAGAAGAAGGACAAGTTCATCGGCTCCGAGGAGCAGTGGGCCGAGGCGACCGCGATCCTGGAGCAGGTGGCGGTGGAGTCCGGCCTGGAGCTCGTGGCCGACCCGGGCGGCGCCGCCTACTACGGCCCGAAGATCTCGGTGCAGGCCCGCGACGCCATCGGCCGGACCTGGCAGATGTCGACGATCCAGTACGACTTCAACCAGCCCGAGCGCTTCGGCCTGGAGTACTCCGCGGCCGACGGCACGCGTCAGCAGCCGGTGATGATCCACTCGGCCAAGTTCGGCTCGATCGAGCGCTTCATCGGGGTGCTCGTGGAGCACTACGCCGGGATGTTCCCGCCGTGGCTGGCGCCGGTCCAGGTGGTGGGCGTGCCGGTCGCCGAGGACTTCGACGGCTACCTGCGGGAGGTGGCCGACCAGCTGCGCGCGGCGGGCATCCGGGTCGAGCTGGACCTCTCGGACGACCGGTTCCCCAAGAAGATCCGCAACGCCAGCAGGAGCAAGGCGCCGTTCATCCTCATCGCCGGCGGCGAGGACCGCGACGCCGGGGCGGTGTCCTTCCGCTACCGCGACGGCTCCCAGAAGAACGGCGTGCCGGTGGCCGAGGCGGTCGCCGAGATCACCACCGCCGTGCGGGACCGCGTCCAGGTCTGAGCGTGCCTTCCTCCCTGGGTGAGCGCGCCGCGCGCGTCCGCGTGCGCCGGCTCGCCCGGGACGAGACCTTCCTGCTCGCGGCGCTGCACCTGCAGGGCCTGCGCCGCCGCGCGGTGGAAGCGCCCGACCACGTGCAGCGGCTGGGACAGGCCTGGCACCGCCGGGCGGAGGACCACCCCGCCTGGGTCGCCGAGTGCGACGAGGAGCACGTGGGTATGGCGATCTGCCGGGTCCCGGTCCTCCCTCAGGTCGGCAGCGGCGTGCCGGTGCTCCTCGCGCTGGAGGCACTCGGAGAGCCGGGCCCGGAGGCGGTGACGCTGGCACTCGTGCGGACCATCGTTGACTGGGCCGGGTGCGATGGACATCCGGGAGTGGACGTGGACGGTGCGGTGACCCTTCCTGGCCCCGTCCTCGACGCCGTCCGAGCCGACGTGCGCGTGCGGCGACACCTGCGGCTGCCGACCGGTCCGTGAGGGCGACGGGTGAGGAGAGGACATGGTCGGAGCACTGTCCACGACCTTGCTGGTCGCCCTCTTCGCGGTGACTGCGCTGCACCCGCATCGACCAGCTCGCAGCACGCCGTTCAACTTGCAGTTCGCGATCTCGTGGTGGATCAACGAGGCGCCTGTCATCGCCCTGTGGTGGTTGGCGCTGGGCACTGGGGTGACCCTGGTGGGTCCGCGGGACAGTCCCTGGTGGTGGGTGGTCGTGGGACTCGTCGTCGCCGACGTCGTGCTCCTGGTCTGGCTGCTGCTGCGTGCCCGCGCGGCGCGGCCCGCCCTGGGTGCGGCGCTCATCGAGGAGTATGGCGCCCGGGGCCGGCCTGGGCGCACGCCGACGCCGTGGTGGCGGATCCTGGTGCTCCCGGTCATGTCGTGGCGGCCCGACGTCCGGCGCATCCGTGACCGTCGCTACGGGCCGGCGGGACGCGCGCACCTGCTGGACGTCTACGTCTCCCGGCGGAGCCCTACGACAGGGGGCCCGGTGCTGGTGTATCTGCACGGGGGTGGCTTCGTCATGGGGTCCAAGAGGCTCGGAGGTCGCCCTCTGCTCGAACGGCTGGCGTCCCGCGGCTGGGTGTGCGTCAGCGCCAACTACCGGCTACGAGGCGCGTCCTACGCCGAACGGCTCGACGACACCCGCGCCGCGCTGGACTGGGTACGCGGCCACGCCGAGGACCTCGGGGGTGAGCCT
The DNA here is from genome assembly GCF_003351765.1 of Ornithinimicrobium avium. Lineage (NCBI taxonomy): Bacteria > Bacillati > Actinomycetota > Actinomycetes > Micrococcales > Ornithinimicrobiaceae > Ornithinimicrobium > Ornithinimicrobium avium. The sequence goes on along the minus strand of NZ_CP031229.1, from coordinate 709,902 downwards.
GCCGCCGTCTTTCTGGCCGGTGGCTCGGCGGGCGCGCACCTGGCCGCGACGACCGCGCTGGTGGGCAAGGAGGTGCGCGGCGTGGCGATCGTAGGAGTGGTGGGGATGTACGGCTTCTACGGTCAGGTCGACAACTCCCTGCCGGGCGGCACTGTCGTGGCGGACCATGCCCGTCCGGACGCACCGCCGTTCCTGATCCTGCACGGCGCCCTCGACACGCTCGTGCGGCGCGAAGACGTACGGGAGACCGCCCAGCGCCTGGCCGCGGTCTCCCGGTCCCCTGTCGTGCACGTCGAGATGCCCTGGGCCAACCACAACTTCGACTTCTTCCCCTCGCTGCGCCTCGGCGCGGTGTGCGACGCGGTGATCCGGTTCGCCGAGCTCACGCTGGATCGCCCGGGCCGGGGTGTCGGACCGACGGGCCCAGAAGCAGGATCCGGATGAGCGGGTGGGGACGTCTCAGCCTGTGCGCTCGAGGATGAAGACCGGGATCTGGCGGTCGGTCTTCTCCTGGTAGTCGGCGTAGGACGGGAAGGCCTCCACGGCCCGGCTCCACCAGGCGTCACGCTCGGCGCCGTCCTCGAGCAGCCGGGCGCGACGCACCTGCTGGTCGGTGCCGTCCTGCACCAGGACCTCGCTGTCGGCGCGCAGGTTGTGCACCCACACCGGGTCCTTCGGGGAGCCGCCCTTGCTGGCGACGGCCAGGTAGGTGCCCTCGTGCTCGACCCGCATCAGCGGGACCCTGCGCAGCTGGCCGGAGCGCGCCCCCCGCATGGTCACCACGACGACGGGCCGACCCTGCACGGACACGGCCCCGGTGTCGCCGGCCGCGTCGATGCTCGCCAGCTGGCGGGCGACCCATCCGCTCTTCTCGGTCATGTAGCTCTCCCGTGTCGTGTCTGTCATGTCCGGTCCAACCACGACGGCGCGGGGCCTCTTCCCGCGTGCAGCCACGACGTAGGATCCGGAGCATGACCGAGGGACCCATCACGACCCCGGACGACGACGGCCTGCCCGGTGTGGCCGACGGCTTCCAGCGGCTCTGGACGCCCCACCGGATGGTCTACGTGGCGGGGGACCGGCCCAGCCCGCACCGGGGGAGCGGGTGCCCCTTCTGCGCCGCGCCCGGGCTGCCGGACGAGGACTCGCTCGTCGTGCACCGCGGCACGACCTGCTACGCGGTGCTCAACCTGTTCCCCTACAACCCGGGCCACCTGCTGATCTGCCCCTACCGGCACGTGCCGCTCTACCTGGACCTGACGGCTGAGGAGACGGCCGAGTTCAGCGCGCTGACCAAGGCCTCGATCCGCGCGGTGGACGCCGCCAGCGGCGGACCCTCCGGCTACAACATCGGGATGAACCAGGGTGAGGCCGCCGGCGCCGGCGTCGCCGCGCACCTGCACCAGCACGTCGTCCCGCGCTGGGAGGGCGACGCCAACTTCCTGCCGATCGTGGGGCAGACCAAGGCTCTCCCGCAGCTGCTCGACGACACCCGCCGGCAGCTGGTCGCAGCCTGGCCCGAGGACTGATCCGGCCGATGCTGATGCGCCGCGGACGCGGGGCGGCCACCACGGTCCTCGCCCCGGTAGCCGCTGTCCTGCTCCGCCTGGGTGTGCGGCCCGACGCCGTGACCGTGGTGGGCACCGTCGGTGTCGTCGCCGGCGCCCTCCTCCTCTTCCCCCGCGGCGAGCTGTGGTGGGGCTCGGTGGTCGTCGGCCTCTTCGCGCTCTGCGACGTGGTGGACGGGGTGATGGCCCGCCTGTCCGGCACCGCCGGTCCCTGGGGCGGCTACCTCGACTCGACCCTGGACCGCGTCGCCGACGGCGCCGTCCTCGGCGGGCTCGCGGTGTGGTTCCTCGGCACCGGCGGCCGGCCGCTGGACGGCTACCTCGCACTGGGCTGCCTCGTCGTCGGCTCCGTGGTCTCCTACGCCAGGGCGCGCGCCGGTTCCTTCGGCTGGGAGGTGACGGGGGGGTTGGCCGAGCGCGCCGACCGGCTGGTGTGGGTGCTGGTGGCCACCGGCCTGACGGGACTTTTCCTCCCCGCCTGGGTGCTCACCGCCGTCCTGGCGCTCGTGCTGGCGGCCTCGACCGTCACCGTGGCCCAGCGGATGACCGCCGCGCGCCGTCAGGCCCTCCTCGGGTGATCCTGCGCGACCTCGGCCGGACCTACCGCGCGGTCCGCCCCGACCTCCGCGGGCCCGCGCTCCTGGGTCTGACCGTCCGTGGCACCCTCGCCTACGGCGCCTACTGGGCACGCCTGGGCACCCTGCCGTGGCTGGGGCGGGCGCAGATCGACCGGCTCGTGCACGGGGTCGGCCTGGATGACGTCCTGGAGGGTATGGCGTCGCGCCGCGGCCAGGTGCTCGTCCTCCTCCACCTGGGTCACTTCGAGCTGGCCGGCGCCTGGGCGGCCCCGCGTCTGGGCGGGCTGACGACGGTGGCCGAGGAGCTGCCCCCCGGCCCGGCCGCGGTCCTGACCGCCCGGGCCCGCGCCGCGGCCGGGCTCGAGGTGGTGCCCGCCGGGTCCGGCAGCGCCGGCGCGCGAAGGCTCCTGTCGGTGCTGCACGCGGGCGGGGCTGTGGCCCTCCTCGTGGACCGCGACCTGGCCGACCGCGGCATGCGGTCGCGACGGGTCCCGGTGCAGATCGGCGGCCTCGCGACGACCTTCGCCGCCGGCCCCGCCGAGCTCGCCCTGGCGACCGGCGCCGACCTGCGCCCGGTGAGCGTCACGACCTCCGGGCGAGGCGCACCCCGGCATCAGGTGCGTTTCGGAGCTGCTGTCCCCGTCGGGTCCGGGCCGCGAGCGGAGCAGGTGGAGCAGATGACCAGGGCCTGCGCGGAGGTGCTCGGGGAGGCGGTGCTCCGGCGCACCCAGGACTGGCACCTGACGAGACTGCCCGCGGTGGCGCCACCGGCCGGGGTGAGGCCCTGATGCGGGTCGGGCTGGTCTGCCCCTACGACCTCGGCCACCCCGGCGGTGTCCAGGGGCAGGTGCTCGGGCTCGCCGGCCACCTGGCGGAGCGGGGCCACACGGTCTCGGTGATGGCGCCGGGCCGGCCGGCCACCGGGACGCTGCCGGGCGCAGCGGTCCGCAGCGCGGGGCGCGGCCATCCGGTCCCGGCCAACGGCTCCGTGGCCCGGCTCGCCCTGGGTCCCGCCGTGACCGCCCGGGTCGCCGCCTGGCTCGAGCTGCTGTCGCCCGACGTGCTGCACGTCCACGAGCCCGGCACGCCGGGGCTGGGCACGTCCGCGGTGCGCCGGGCGCGACAGGCGGGCGTCCCGACGGTCACGACCTTCCACGCGGCGCGTCCCGGGTGCGGCGCGGACCGCGTGCTCGGGCCGGTCCTGCGCCGCAGGCTCGGGCCGCTTCCGGTCACCACCGCCGTCTCCGAGTCCGCGGCGCAGCTGGCGAGGTCGCTCTACGGGGTCGACCCGGAGGTGCTGCCCAACGCGATCGACGTCGCCGCCCACGCCCGCGCCGACGCCCTCCTCCCACGACCGCCGGGGATGGTCGCCGGAGCACCGACCGTCCTGTTCCTCGGTCGTCGGGACGAGCCGCGCAAAGGCCTCGACGTGCTCGCGGCTGCCCTGCCGCTGCTGCGGCAGCTGGTCCCCGGGGTCCAGGTCGTGCTGGCCGGTCCGGGCCGCACCCGCGTGGACGGCACCGTCGACCTGGGGGAGGTGGACGGCCCCACCAGGCTGGCGCTGCTGCATACCTGTGAGGTGCTGGTGGCCCCGCACACCGGGCGCGAGAGCTTCGGGATCGTGCTGGCCGAGGCGATGGCGGCGGGGACCCCGGTCGTGGCCTCCTCGCTGCCTGCCTTCGCCGAGGTGGTCGGGGACGCCGGACTGCTGGTCCCCGTCGGCGACCCCGACGTCCTGGCACGTGCGGTGGCGACGGTCCTGACCGACAGGCGCCTCGCGCTCGAGCTGGGGGAGCGGGGCGCGGCCCGCGCCCGACGCTGGGACTGGGCAGAGGTGGTCGAGCGGTGGGAGCAGGTCTACGACCGCGCGTGCGGAGCAGGGGGCCCGGCCTCGTAGAATGGTGCGGTGCCGCCTGCGCGGCCACCCCGACCCACCCGGCACCGAGCCGCCCACCCCTCGCCGTGCGCCACCGCGAGGTGCGTGGGCACCGTCCTTGAGAGGCAACGATGAGCGAGCCCACCACGTCCAGCACCGGCACCACCCGCGTCAAGCGCGGCATGGCCGACATGCTCAAGGGCGGCGTCATCATGGACGTCGTCACCGCCGAGCAGGCGAAGATCGCCGAGGACGCCGGCGCGGTCGCGGTCATGGCGCTGGAGCGCGTGCCCGCCGACATCCGGGCCCAGGGCGGGGTGTCGCGGATGAGCGACCCCGACATGATCGACAGCATCATCGAGGCCGTCTCCATCCCGGTCATGGCCAAGGCTCGGATCGGTCACTTCGTCGAGGCCCAGGTCCTGCAGAGCCTCGGCGTGGACTACGTGGACGAGTCCGAGGTGCTGACCCCGGCCGACTACGCCAACCACATCGACAAGTGGGCCTTCACCGTCCCCTTCGTCTGCGGCGCGACCAACCTGGGCGAGGCGCTGCGGCGGATCACCGAGGGCGCGGCGATGATCCGCTCCAAGGGCGAGGCCGGCACCGGTGACGTGTCCAACGCGACCACGCACATGCGCTCCATCCGTGGCGAGATCCAGCGGCTCACCTCGATGGCCGAGGACGAGCTCTACGTCGCGGCCAAGGAGCTGCAGGCGCCCGTCGAGCTGGTCAAGGAGGTCGCCCGGAGCGGCAGGCTGCCCGTGGTGCTCTTCACCGCGGGCGGCATCGCCACGCCGGCGGACGCCGCGATGATGATGCAGCTGGGCGCCGAGGGCGTCTTCGTCGGCTCCGGCATCTTCAAGTCCGGCAACCCGGCCCAGCGCGCCGCCGCCATCGTCAAGGCCACCACCTTCCACGACGACCCCGACACGATCGCGCAGGTCTCCCGCGGCCTGGGCGAGGCGATGGTCGGGATCAACGTGGACGACATCCCGCAGCCGCACCGCCTCGCCGAGCGGGGCTGGTGACCACGGCCCCGGTCCTCGTGGGCGTCCTGGCCGTCCAGGGCGACGTGCGCGAGCACGTCGCGGCCCTGGAGCGGTCCGGGGCGGCGGTGCGCAGGGTACGTCGCCCGGAGGAGCTCGAGGGCCTGGACGGTCTCGTCGTGCCGGGCGGGGAGTCGACCACGATCGACCGGCTCGCCCGCATCTTCGGGCTGCACGAGCCGGTGCGCGCCCTCGTGCGTGCGGGCCTGCCCGTCTACGGGTCCTGCGCGGGCATGATCCAGCTCGCCGACCAGATCCTGGACGGCCACGCGGAGCAGCAGACCTTCGGCGGCATCGACATGACCGTTCGGCGCAACGCCTTCGGGCGGCAGGTCGACTCCTTCGAGGCCGGTCTGGTGGTGCCGGCGCTGCTGGAGCCGGAGCGGCCCTTCCCCGCCGTGTTCATCCGGGCACCGCGGGTCGAGCACCACGGCCCCGGGGTCCAGGTCCTGGCACGCGTCGACGACGCTGTGGTCGCGGTGCGCCAGGGCAACCTGCTGGCGACCTCCTTCCACCCCGAGGTCAGCGGCGACGACCGCGTGCACCAGCTCTTCGTGCGCATCTGCTGCGCGCACCACGCGGCCGTGCGTCCCACGGTCGCTACCGCGTCCTGACCCGCGCCTAGTAGCATCGTGGGTTGTTCACGTCAGCTGCGGCGAGCGAAGGAGAGCGGATGAGCGGCCACTCCAAGTGGGCGACGACGAAGCACAAGAAGGCGGTCATCGACGCCAAGCGGGGCAAGCTCTTCGCCAAGCTGATCAAGAACGTCGAGGTCGCGGCCCGGATGGGCGGCGGCGACCCGGCCGGCAACCCGACGCTGTTCGACGCCATCCAGAAGGCGAAGAAGTCCTCGGTGCCCAACGACAACATCGACCGCGCCGTCAAGCGCGGGTCCGGCGCGGAGGCCGGTGGGGCGAGCTACGAGGCGCTGACCTACGAGGGCTACGCGCCCGGCGGCGTGGCGCTCTACATCGAGTGCCTGACCGACAACAAGAACCGTGCGGTCATGGAGGTGCGCACCGCCCTGACGCGCAACGGCGGCACGATGGCCGACAGCGGCTCGGTGGCCTACCTGTTCAACCGCAAGGGCCAGGTCGTGGTCCCCAAGGAGCAGGACTCCGGGGAGCTCACCGAGGACACCCTGCTGGAGTCCGTGCTCGAGGCCGGCGTCGAGGAGGTCTCCGACCTCGACGACGTCTTCGAGGTCATCAGCGACGCGGCCGACGTGGTGCAGGTGCGGACCGCGCTGCAGGAGGCCGGCCTGGACTACGACTCCGCCGAGGTGACCTTCGTGCCCAGCATGGAGGTCACGATGGACGCAGACGGCGCGCGCAAGGTGATGCGGGTGATCGACGCCCTGGAGGACTGCGACGACGTGCAGAACGTCTACTCCAACGCGGACATCCCCGACGTGGTCCTCGAGGCGCTCGAGGAGGACTGACCGCCCCGGGAGCGTGTCGCGGTCCCGCGGCGGCGCCACCGTGGACTAGCGTGGGGTGCGAACACCTGTCCGCACCGCGCGCCGCGCGGGTCGCGTCCTCACGAGGGTCGTGGCGACACCGAACCAGGAGGTCGATCGTGCGCGTGCTCGGAGTCGACCCCGGGCTGACCCGGTGCGGGATCGGCGTCGTCGAGGGCCTGCCCGGCCGTCGGCTGCGGATGGTCGCGGTCGGGGTCGTCCGCACCCCCGTGGACCAGGAGCCGCAGGACCGGCTCCTGTCGGTCCAGACCGAGATCGACCAGTGGATCGCCGACTGGGCGCCGGACGCCGTGGCGGTGGAGCGGGTCTTCGCCAAGGCGAACATCAAGGGGATCATGGGCACCGCCCAGGCCTCGGCGATCCCGATGCTCGCGGCCGCGCGGCTCGGCCTGGCCCTGGGCATGCATACGCCCTCGGAGGTCAAGGCGGCCGTCACCGGCAACGGTCGCGCCGACAAGGCGCAGGTGACGAACATGGTGACCCGGATCCTGGGGCTGCAGGTCGCCCCGCGACCGGCGGACGCCGCCGACGCCCTGGCCCTGGCCATCTGCCACCTGTGGCGCAGCGGGGCCGACGAGCGCCTGGTGGGCGGCACCGAGGCCGGCAACCTCATCCAGCAGGCAGAGCTGCGTGCCCAGGACGCCGCGCCCAACCGGCTGGCGCAGCTGCACGCCCAGCACCGGGCCGCCACCCGGTCGGCGTCCGCCCGCTCGGGCGCCCGAACGTCCCTGACCACCAGGAGGATCGTCCCGTGATCGCTTCCGTGCGCGGAGCCGTCCGCCACGTCGGCCTGGACCACGTCGTCGTCGAGGTCGGCGGCGTCGGGCTGCTCGTCCACACCACGCCCGCCACCGCGGCCGACCACCGCCCCGGGCAGGAGGCCGACCTGGAGACCAGCCTGGTCGTGCGCGAGGAGTCCCTGACGCTCTACGGCTTCGCCGGGGCCGACGCCAAGGCCCTCTTCCAGCAGCTGCAGACGGTCTCGGGGGTCGGGCCGCGCCTCGCCCTGGCGATGCTGGCGGTGCACGCCCCCGACGAGGTCCGGCGGGCACTGGCCCAGGGTGACCTGGCGGCGCTGACCAAGGTGCCGGGCATCGGGCGCAAGTCGGCCGAGCGGCTCGTGCTCGAGCTCAAGGACAAGATCCTCGCCACCGGCGCGGGAGCGGCCGACCTCACGGCCCGGCCCGCGGCCGCCGGTGCGGGCGGGGCCGTGCACGGCCAGGTCAGGGAGGCGCTCGAGGGCCTGGGCTGGTCCGCCAAGCAGTCCACCGACGCCGTGACGACCGTCACGCGCGGCGCCGACGCACCCACCGAGGTCTCCGAGATCCTGCGTGCCGCCCTCAGGGAGCTGGGCCGGTGAGCCTGGAGGACTCCCCCGGCTGGGCCGACGGCTCGCGGGAGATCGGCGTCGACGACGGTGGGGAAGCGGTCGCCGGCCGGGTCGTGGACGTCGGCTCCAACGAGGAGGAGCGGCGTGTCGAGGCGGCGCTGCGCCCGCGCCGGCTCGCGGACTTCCCCGGCCAGCACCGGGTGCGCGACCAGCTGGGCCTGGTCCTGGAGGCGGCGCGGCGGCGCGGCTCGCCGCCCGACCACGTGCTGCTCTCCGGACCGCCCGGTCTGGGCAAGACGACGCTGGCCCTGATCGTCGCCGCCGAGATGGAGCAGCCGATCCGCATCACCTCCGGCCCGGCCATCCAGCACGCCGGCGACCTGGCGGCCGTCCTGTCCTCGCTCGTCGAGGGGGAGGTGCTCTTCCTCGACGAGATCCACCGGATGTCGCGGCCGGCCGAGGAGATGCTCTACCTGGCGATGGAGGACTTCCGGGTCGACGTCATCGTCGGCAAGGGCCCCGGCGCCACCGCGATCCCGCTCGAGCTGCCACCCTTCACCGTCGTCGGTGCCACGACCCGGGCGGGGCTGCTCCCCGCACCGCTGCGCGACCGCTTCGGCTTCACCGGCCACCTGGACTACTACGCCACCAGGGACCTGGTGACGATCCTCACCCGCAACGCCGAGCTGCTGGGCATCGAGGCGGACGTGCCCGGCATCGAGGAGATCGCCTCCCGTTCCCGCGGCACGCCCCGGATCGCCAACCGGCTGCTGCGCCGCGTGCGCGACTGGGCGCAGGTGCACGGCGACGCCCGGGTCGACGACGCCGCGGCGCACGCCGCGCTGAAGCTCTTCGACGTCGACGAGCTCGGCCTGGACCGGTTGGACAGGGCCGTGCTGGAAGCGCTGTGCACCCGGTTCGGCGGCGGACCCGTCGGGCTGTCCACGCTCGCTGTCGCGGTCGGGGAGGAGCCGGACACGGTGGAGACGGTGGCCGAGCCCTACCTGGTGCGCGAAGGCTTCATGGTGCGCACGCCGCGAGGACGGGCGGCCAGCCCCGCCGCCTGGCGGCACCTGGGGCTGAGCGCCCCTCGCGACGCCGCTACCTTCGCTCCCGGGGCCGCCGGTGGCGGCCGGCTCGCCGACGGTCAGGACCTGCTGCCGCTGGAGACCGACGAGACCGCCGGAGCCGACGACGGGGCGGACCGCTGACCCCCGCTGCCCCGGACCCGGACACGGCACCCCGGGTCTTTGGTGCCGTCAGGAGCCTCACCTAGACTGCCCCGGGTGCCTGCGTCGTCGACGGCACAGGCCGGTGCCCCACGGGCACACGTCGCGCTCCACACGTAAAGGGTCCCTCATGACGCCACTGATCGCCGCTGCTCCCGCCACGGGAGGAGGGACGGGCACGCTGCTGCTCCTCGCGCTCCCGTTCGGGCTGCTGATCTTCCTCATGTTCTCCCAGCGGCGGCGCGCCAAGGCCGTGGCCACCGCGCAGGCCGAGCTGGCGGTCGGCCAGCAGGTGATGGCCGCGGCCGGCATCTACGGCACCATCTCTGCGCTGGACGGCGACGTCGTGCACCTCGAGATCGCCCCGGGCGTCAGGATCCGTGTCGCTCGCCGGGCCATCGTCCCCGACCCCCAGGACCAGCAGAGCACCCACCGGCCCGCGGAGGACGACGCCTGATGTCGTTCACGACCCGAGGCTCGCGCCGTGAGGAGGACCTCCCGGGGCTGGGCAGCACCACCTCCCGCCGGCAGCGCTCCGGCGGCAGCCGGCGGCGGCGGCGCCCGCCGCGACGCAACGCGCGCACCCGTGGCCCCTTCCGCACCCTGATCAGCCTGCTCGTCGTGACCCTCGCTCTCTTCGCCGGCCTCGGCGCCGCCCACCTGTGGGGCAGCCCCCCGGCCCAGCTCTCCCCGCAGCTCGGCCTGGACCTCGCCGGCGGACGTCAGGTCGTCCTGGCGCCCAAGATCGAGGGGGGCGGGTCGGTGGGCACCCAGCAGCTGGAGCAGGCCATCGACATCATCCGCCGCCGCGTCGACGCGTCCGGCACCGCGGAGGCCGAGGTCTCCCGCCTCGGGCAGAACATCTCCGTGGCCATCCCCGGCAACCCGACCCCGGACCAGCTCGAGGCGCTGAGCCGCTCCTCGCAGATGTTCTTCCGGCCGGTCCTCGTGGCCCAACCGGTCATGCCGGCCGGCGAGCAGCCGCAGGCCCCGCGCGAGCTGCCGCTGCCCTCCGAGCAGCGCCAGGACATGGTCCAGCAGCTCGCGCCCCCGCAGACGCCGGCCCCCAGCGAGGACCAGGCCACCTCGACCGAGGAGAACCGCGGCGGCGAGCGGCTCTCGGCGCAGGGCACCGACGACGCCGCGCAGAGCGCCCCGGCCGGTGCCGACGACGCGGAGCAGACCACGGCGCCCGGGCAGGAGGCACCCCCGGCGAGCAACCCCTCCGACCTCTCCCAGATCACCCCCGAGCTGCAGCAGCAGTTCCTCGGGGCGACCTGCACCCAGGAGCTGTCCGACGCCGCGGCCAACGCCCCCCAGGGGCAGCCGCTGGTCGTCTGCAACAGCGAGGGCACCGAGAAGTACATCCTCGGCCCGGCCGAGATCTCCGGCGCCGAGCTGACCGACGCCACAGCCGGTATGGAACAGGTGCAGGGCGGGGCGGTCACCGGCCGCTGGCAGGTCTCCCTGACCTTCGACGACGAGGGCGCCCGGCAGTTCGCGGCGGTCACCTCCCGGCTGATGGGCTATCCGCAGAACTCGGCGCAGAACCGTTTCGCGATGGTGCTGGACGGAGAGGTCATCTCCGCTCCGACCGTCAACAGCGTCATCCCCAACGGTCAGGCGCAGATCACCGGCGACTTCACCGTGGAGGAGGCCCAGACGCTGGCCAACCAGCTCAAGTTCGGCGCTCTCCCGCTGAGCTTCGAGGTGCAGACCTCCGAGCAGATCAGCCCCACCCTCGGTGGTGAGCAGCTGCGCTGGGGTCTGATCGCCGGTGCGATCGGTCTGCTGCTGGTGTTCGTCTACATGCTGCTCCAGTACCACGCCCTGGGCTTCGTGGCCATCGCCTCCCTCGTCGTGGCCGGGCTCCTCGCGTACGGTTCGGTCACCCTGCTGGGCTGGGCGATCAACTTCCGCCTGACGATGGCCGGCGTGACCGGGCTGATCGTGGCCATCGGTGTGACCGCGGACAGCTTCATCGTCTACTTCGAACGCATCCGGGACGAGGTGCGCGACGGCAGGCCGCTGAGGTATGCGGTGGACACCGGCTGGGCGCGCGCGCGGCAGACGATCATCATCTCCGACGTGGTCAACCTCATCGCCGCAGGAGTGCTGTACATGCTCTCCGAGGCCGGCGTGAAGGCCTTCGCATTCACGCTCGGGCTGACCACGGTCATGGACCTCGTGGTGGTCATCATGTTCACCCACCCCCTCGTCAGCATCCTGGCCAACACCTCCTTCTTCGGCCAGGGCCGCAAGTGGTCCGGCATGGAGCCCGAGCGCCTGGGCGCCAAGCGGTCCACCTACCTGGGGCGCGGCCAGATCCGCGAACCGGCCCCGGTGGGCCCGGGGAGCAGGCGCCATACCCGCGAGGAACTGGAAGGCGGTGTGGTCTGATGTCACGCTTCAGCCAGTTCGGCAACGACCTGTACTCCGGCAAGAGGTCGTTCGACGTCGTCCGACGCCGCAACGTCCTCTACCTGATCTCCGTCGTGCTGCTCGTGCTCGCCGCCATCGGCGTCCTGGGCCGGGGCCTCAACTTCGGCATCGAGTTCCGCGGCGGCACCGAGCTGCGCGTGAGCGCGGTCCAGGACATCTCCGGCTACGAGCAGCGCGCCCGCTCGGTGGTCGAGGACGCGGTGCCCGGGGAGAACACCTCGGTGACGCTCATCGGTGACGACACGGTCCGGGTCCAGACCGGCCAGATGGGCCCGCAGGAGGCCGAGGCGCTGCGCGCCGGCCTCGGCGAGGAGTTCGACGTGCCGACGGCGTCGGTCACCAGCTCGCTGGTCGGGCCCTCGTGGGGCAAGACGGTGACCCAGCGGGCGATCATCGCCCTCGGCGTCTTCCTGGCGCTGGTGACCGTGGTGCTCAGCCTCTACTTCCGGACCTGGAAGATGGCGCTCGCGGCCCTCGTCGCGCTCATCCACGACGTCGTCTTCACCATCGGCGCCTACGCGCTGCTCGGCATCGAGATCTCACCCGCCTCGGTCATCGGCTTCCTGACGATCCTGGGCTACTCGATCTACGACACGATCGTCGTCTTCGACAAGGTCCGGGAGAACACCGAGCAGGCCTTCGACACGCGGCGCCTGACCTACGCAGGGGCCGCCAACCTTGCGGTCAACCAGACCTTCGTGCGCTCGATCAACACCTCGATCGTGGCTCTCCTGCCCGTCGCGGTGATCCTGCTGGTCGGCATCACGATCATCGGGCCCGGCACCCTGGTCGACCTGGCCTGGGCGCTGTTCATCGGCATGGCGGTCGGCACCTACTCCTCGATCTTCATCGCCACCCCGCTGCTGGTCCACCTGCGCGAGCGGGAGCCGGGCGTGCGCAAGCACGACGCCTCCGTGCAGCGCCGCGCCGGACGGGTGGCCCGCCGCTCCGGCCAGCAGGACGAGACCCTGGCCGAGGACGGCGCGGACACCGACGGCGCGGCCGTCGACGTCGAGGACGAGGACGGCGTGCCGGTGACGGTGACCGCGCCCGGGTCACCGGGCGGACCCGCGGACCGGGGCGCCGACGAGGGTGGCCGTGCGCCGGGTCGCCAGCTGCACCCCTACGCCCAGCGGGGACCGCGCAACCAGCCCCGGCGCAAGCGCCGCCGCTGAGCCGGAGGAGAGAACAGATGACGACCAGCGACCAGGACCGGCCGGCCCGGGACCTGCTGGACCCCGATCTCGGGGCCGACGTGCTGGCCGGCCTGCGCGACATCGCCGACTTCCCGATCAACGGAGTGGTCTTCAAGGACTTCACCCCGCTCCTGCTCGACGCGGCGTTGCGTGACCGCATCGTGGAGGACACGGTGGCACGGCGGCGGGGCACGGTGGACGTGGTGGCCGGCATCGAGGCCCGCGGCTTCATCATCGGCGCGATGATCGCCCACGCGCTCGGCGTCGGCTTCGTCCCGGTGCGCAAGGAGGGCAAGCTGCCCTCGGCGGTGCACCGCCTGTCCTACGCCCTCGAGTACGGCACGGCGACCCTGGAGATCCACCAGGACGCGGTCTCCAACGGCGAGCGGGTCCTCGTCGTCGACGACGTGCTGGCCACCGGCGGGACGCTGGCCGCCACCTGCGAGCTGATCGAACGGTGCGGCGCCAGCGTCGAGGCGATCGAGCTGGTGCTCGAGATCGCCGCCCTCGAGGGTCGCAGCAAGCTGGAGGGGCAGGAGGTCTTCTCGATCGTCACGGTCTGACGCTGCGGCGATCCTTGGCCCACGAATCGGTCAGCGGCCTGACAGCGCCTATGATCTCGACATGAACGACCCGGCCGCGCCGACACCGCAGCACGCCCGTGCGGGCGGCGGCCTGCGCCCGCGGTGGGCACGGCTGGGCGGCATCCGCTCCTCCTCGACCGCCAACCCGGCGCTCGAGCCGCTGCTGCGCTCGGTGCGGGCCACCCACCCCAGGGCCGACCTGGGCCTGATCGAGCGCGCCTACGCGGTCGCCGCCAAGGCCCACGAGGGCCAGCGCCGCAAGAGCGGCGACGCCTACATCACCCACCCGCTCGCGGTCGCGACCATCCTCGCCGAGCTGGGGATGACCCCCTCGACCATCGCGGCGGCGCTGCTGCACGACACGGTGGAGGACACCGCATACTCCCTGAAGGCGCTGCGCGAGGAGTTCGGCGAGGAGATCGCGATGCTCGTCGACGGCGTCACCAAGCTGGACAAGATGACCTACGGCGACGCCGCGCAGGCCGAGACCGTCCGCAAGATGGTCGTGGCGATGGCGCGCGACATCCGGGTGCTGGTCATCAAGCTGGCCGACCGGCTGCACAACGCGCGGACCTGGCGCTACGTCTCGGCCGAGTCGGCGGCGCGCAAGGCGGGGGAGACCCTGGAGATCTACGCGCCGCTGGCCCACCGGCTGGGGATGAACACGATCAAGTGGGAGCTGGAGGACCTCTCCTTCGCCCAGCTCTACCCCAAGGTCTACGACGAGATCGTCCGGATGGTCGCCCAGCGCGCCCCGGCCCGCGAGGAGCTGCTGGCCCGGATCCGCGCCGACATCAGCGAGGAGCTCAAGACCAACAAGGTGCGGGCCACCGTCACCGGCCGTCCGAAGCACTACTACTCCGTCTACCAGAAGATGATCGTGCGGGGGCACGACTTCGACAAGATCTACGACCTGGTCGGGGTGCGGGTGCTGGTCGACTCGATCCAGGACTGCTACGCCGTGCTCGGCGCGCTGCACAGCCGGTGGAACCCGGTGCCGGGGCGGTTCAAGGACTACATCGCGATGCCCAAGTTCAACATGTACCAGTCCCTGCACACGACCGTCATCGGTCCCGAGGGCAAGCCGGTCGAGGTGCAGATCCGCACCCACCAGATGCACCGTCGCGCCGAGTACGGCGTCGCCGCGCACTGGAAGTACAAGGAGCAGGGTCCTGACGGCACCAAGGCGGTCGCCGGCGCCGACGGCGGTCCCGGGGCGCTGGAGGGTATGCAGTGGCTGCGCCAGCTCATCGACTGGCAGCGGGAGACGGCCGACCCGGGGGAGTTCCTCGACTCGCTGCGCTTCGAGATCGCCTCGGCCGAGGTCTACGTCTTCACCCCGGGCGGCGACGTGATGGCGCTGCCCGCGGACGCCACCCCGGTGGACTTCGCCTACGCGGTGCACACCGAGGTCGGGCACCGCTGCGTGGGCGGGCGGGTCAACGGCAAGCTGGTCCCGCTCGACTCGACGCTGTCCAACGGCGACGTCGTGGAGATCATCACCAGCAAGGCCGTCGACGCCGGCCCGAGCCGTGACTGGCTGGCCTTCGTCAAGAGCGGGCGCGCCCGGACCAAGATCCGGCAGTGGTTCACCCGCGAGCGGCGCGAGGAGATGGTCGAGTCCGGCAAGGACCAGATCGCCCGCGTCCTGCGCAAGCAGAACGCCCCGCTGCAGCGCCTGATGTCCCACGAGACCCTCGCCGCGGTCGCCGACGACCTCCACTACAAGGACCTCGAGGGGCTCTTCGCCGCTGTCGGCGAGAACAACGTGTCGGCCCAGCACGTCGTCCGCCAGCTCGTCTCCACGCTCGGCGGCGAGGACAGCGCGGAGGAGGACCTCGCCGAGGCGGTCTCGCCACCGCGGCGCGGACGCATGCCGCACACCGACCCCGGGGTCACGGTCGTGGGCACCGACGACGTGTGGGTCAAGCTGGCCAAGTGCTGCACGCCGGTGCCCGGCGACCCGATCATGGGTTTCGTCACGCACGGCCGGGGCGTGTCGGTGCACCGCACCGACTGCACCAACGCCGAGCAGCTCAAGAAGCACCCCGAGCGCATCATCGCGGTCGCGTGGGCGCCGACCGCCTCCAGCCTGTTCATGGTCAACCTGCAGGTCGAGGCGCTGGACCGGCCGCGGCTGCTCTCGGACATCACCCAGGTGCTCTCCGACCAGCACGTCAACATCCTCTCGGCCTCCGTGCAGACCAGCCGGGACCGGGTCGCGCTGAGCAAGTTCACCTTCGAGATGGCCGACCCCTCGCACCTGGAGTCGGTCCTGGGCGCGGTGCGCCGGGTGCCGGCCGTGCTGGACGCCTACCGGGTGACGGGGACCGCGAGCACGGACCCGCACCGGCGCAGCCAGCTGCGGCCCCGCGAGGAGGGGTCCCGGACGGCCTGAGGGGCATGGCCGTCCGCAGCGCCCGACCCGATCAGTGGTCGGCGCCGGGGGGAAGGGAGCAGGTCAGGCCGGCGCCAGGAAGGCCGCGAGCGCCGCGGCGTAGGCCGCCTGGTCCAGCGTCCCGCAGATCTCCCGCGTCGAGTGCATCGAGAGCACCGGGGCGCCGAAGTCGACGGTGGTGGCCCCGGTGAGCGCGGAGGTCGTCGGTCCGACCGTCGAGCCGCACGGCAGGTCGGAGCGGGTGACGAACGTCTGCATCGGCACGCCGGCCTGCTCGCAGGCCAGGGCGAAGGCCGCGGCCCCGACGGAGTCGGTGGCGTAGCGCAGGTTGGCGTTGACCTTGAGCACCGGTCCGCCGTTCATCAGGATCGGGTGCTCCGGCTCGTGCCGTTCGGCGTAGTTGGGGTGGGTGGCGTGGGCCATGTCCCCGGAGGCGACCACCGAGCCGGCCAGCGACCGCAGGTAGTCCTCCCGCCCACCGCCGGCGGCGAGCACGACCCTCTCCAGCCAGGCCGGGAGGAAGGTCGACTGGGCGCCCCGCTCGGAGGTGCTGCCGACCTCCTCGTGGTCGAAGAGCACGATCACCGGGATCCACGGCTGCGGCGACGGTGCGGAGACCGCCTCGAGCAGCGCGCGCACCGCGGCGTAGCTGGTGGCCAGGTTGTCCAGCCTCCCGGAGGCGATGAGCTCGCCGTCGGCGCCGATCCGGCGGGCCGGGGTCAGGTCGTGGGTCATCGCGTCCCAGGCGAGCAGGTCCTGCGGGTCGACCCCGGTCAGGTCCGCGAGCCAGCCCCGGAAGGAGCGGGGCTCCGGCCCGAGCCCCCAGTGCGGGGCCAGGTGCTGCTGGTCGTTGAGCTGCAGGCCCTCGGTGCGCACCGAACGGTCCAGGTGGATCGCCAGCTGGGAGACGCGCAGCACGGGGTCGTCGGTCCGGAACAGCCGCTGCCCCACGCCTCCGGGCGCCGAGGCGTCCCGCACCGCCACCCGGCCGGACAGGCCCAGGTCACGGTCGAGCCAGGAGTTGGTCAGCGCCCCGCCGTAGACCTCCACGCCGAGCATCTGCCAGCCCGCGTGCGCCCGGTCGGGGCGCGGCTTGATCCGCAGGTTGGGGGAGTCGGTGTGCGCACCCACCACCCGGAACGGGGTATGGGAGGCACGCTCGCCGACGACGTCGCTCGCCCACGCGACCAGCGAACCGCCGCGGCGCACGAGGTAGCGGCCGGGATCGACCGGCGTGGCGTCGGTCTCGGCGAGCTCGGTGAAGCCGGCCTCGGTCAGCAGGGCGGCCGCGGTGTCGACGGCGTGGAAGGGCGAGGGCGAGGCGTCCAGGTAGGAGCACAGGCCCTCGGCGACCTGGGTGGCCCGCGCGGAGAGGGCGGGGGTCTGGTTCACGACAGGTTGCCCCGGGCCGAGTCCAGCCACATGCGCTTGGCGGCCAGCTCGGACTCGAGGTCGGCGGCCGCCCTGTCGTCGCCCGCGGCCCGGGCGGCGGCAAGGTCGGACTCCAGGCCCTGCACGGCGCGCTCGAGCTGGTCGGCCATGGACTGCGCGCGGGCGGTCAGCTCGGGGTCCGAGCGCTGCCACTGGCGCTCCTCGACGTCGCGCACCTTCTGCTCGACGGTGCGCAGCCGGCCCTCGACGCGGCGGATGTCGGCACGCGGCACCTTGCCGGCGGCTTCCCACCGGTCCTGGATGCGTCGCAGCTCCGACTTGACCGACTCCAGGTGCTCCTCGTCGACGGTGAGCGCCTCGGCCTCGGCGAGCAGGCCCTCCTTGACGACGAGGTTCTGCGCGTACTCCGCCTCCTCGGCAGCGACCACCGCGTCCTTGGCGTCGAAGAAGGAGTCCTGGGCCGCCTTGAAGCGGGCCCACAGGGCGTCGTCCTCGGTGCGGGAGGCGCGACCGGCGCGTTTCCAGTCCTGCATGAGGCGCTTGAACGCCCCGGCGGTGGGGCCCCAGTCCTTGCTCGTCGCGAGCTGCTCGGCCTCGCGGACCAGCTTCTCCTTGACGGCCTTGGCCTCGCCGTGCTGCTCGTCGAGCTGGGCGAACCAGGACTTGCGCATCTTGTCGAAGGAGGTGCGGGCGTGGCTGAACCGCTTCCACAGGCCGTTCTCGACGTCCTTGTCCAGGCGGGGGCCGGAGCGCTGGTGGTTCTTCCACTCCTCGAGCAGCTCGCGCACCCGGGCGCTGGCCTGCTTCCACTGGACCTTGGCCGGGTCGGTGGCGGCCAGCCCCTCGGCCTCGGCGACCAGCTCCTCGCGCCGGGCGGCGGCCTGCGCCTTGGCCGCCGCGCGCTGCTCGGCCTCGGCCTGGGAGCGGGCCTTGACGGTCTGGTCCAGGGCGGCCACCGTGGCCTCGAGGGCAGCCAGGTCGCCGACCACGTGGGCCTCACCGATCTGCTCCTTGAGGTGGGCCAGCGACTGCCGGGCGTCGTGCGCGGACACGTCGGCGTGCGCCAGGCGCTGGGTGAGCAGGTCGGCGGAGGCGGCCAGCTCGTCGTACTTGCGCGCGAAGTAGGCCAGGGCATCCTCCGCGGTGGCCTCGGGGTAGGACCCGACCTCCCGCTCGGTCCCGTCGGCGAGGACGACCAGGACCGTGCCGTCCTCGGCCACCCTGCCGTGCTTCATCGACTCGCTGGGGTCGACCGGGGTCGCCGTCGGCGGAGCGGGCACCGCCGGGCCATCCGTGGGAGCGCTCGACGCGAGGGGGGCCGGCGCGCTCGGTCGCCGGCCTGCGAGCATCGCCGGGGACGGCGGCACGGGGACGGGCTTGGGGGTCTGCTCGGACACGGGATGGCCTCTCTCGACCGCGAGCGCGACCATCCGGGTCGCCTCGACAGGGCATGAACACGCCGAGCCTATCGCGAGCCTGCCCGCCGTCCCCGGGGTGCGGTTCGGGCGCCCCGTGGACGGGACGGGGGCGGGTAGGGTCGGACCATGTTCGTGCGGAGCATCGTGGCCGACGCCTTCGGGACCAACTGCTACGTGGTGGCGCCGGAGGCGGGGGAGGAGTGCCTGATCGTCGACCCCGGCGTCGGGGTGAGCGAACGGGTGGCCGAGGTCCTCGCCGAGCACCGCCTGCGCCCCGCCGCCGTCCTGCTGACCCACGGGCACCTGGACCACGTCTACTCGGTGACGCCGGTCTGCGCCGGGACCACCGCCGCCTACATCCACAGCCAGGACCGCTACCGCCTCGAGGACCCGCTGAGCCTGCTGGGCCCGGGGCTGCGCGCCGCCCTCGAGCAGCAGTTCGGGCGCAGCGTCCGGTGGGCCGAGCCGGAGCAGGTCGTGGAGATCACCGACCGGCAGACGCTGGAGCTGGCGGGGATGCGCGTGGAGGTGGCGCACGCTCCCGGTCACACCGAGGGCTCGGTGCTCTTCAGCGTCCCCGGCCTGCCCGAGGGGATCCCCGCGGCCGACCTGGACCGCACCGTCCTGTCCGGCGACGTCCTCTTCGCCGGCTCCATCGGACGCACCGACCTGCCGGGCGGCGACCACGCCGCGATGGAGCGCTCGCTGCGCGACGTCGTCCTCCCCCTGGCCGACTCGACCCTGGTGCTGCCCGGGCACGGGCCTGCCACGACGATCGCCCAGGAGCGGCGCACCAACCCCTACCTCCAGGGGCTGTAGGGACCGGGTGCCCCCGTAGACTCCTGGCCGTGATCACGCCCCGCACGCCGTCCGGAACCCTCGAGCTGCTGCCCCACGACCAGATCGCCTTCCAGCGGATGCTGGACGCCATCCGCGCCGGCTACGAGCGCTTCGGCTTCCTGCCGGTGCAGACCCCGGTCTTCGAGCGCTCCGAGGTGCTCCTGACCAAGACCGGCGGCGAGACCGAGCGCCAGGTCTACTTCGTCCAGTCCACCGGGGCCCTGGAGAAGACCCGCGGCGCCGCCGGGGAGGGCGCCGACGACGGCGAGCACGCGGCATACCCCGAACTGGCGCTGCGCTTCGACCTGACCGTGCCGCTCGCGCGCTACGTCGCCGAGCACGAGAACGAGCTGACCTTCCCCTTCCGGCGCTACCAGATGCAGCGGGTCTACCGGGGGGAGCGGCCGCAGCGGGGCCGGTTCCGCGAGTTCTACCAGTGCGACGTCGACATCATCGGCAAGGACCAGCTCTCGGTGCGTCACGACGCCGAGTGCCCGGCGATCATCCACGCGATCTTCACCGACCTGGCGATCGGGCCCTTCACCATCCAGATCAACAACCGCAAGCTGCTGCGCGGCTTCTACGAGGACCTCGGGATCGTCGACGGCGACCACCAGGCGGGCGTCCTGCGCGAGGTCGACAAGCTGGACAAGCGCGGCGAGGACTACCTGCGCACGACGCTGACCGGAGAGGGCTTCGGGCTGGCGCCGGACGTGGTCGAGCGGATCCTGGAGTTCGTCCAGGTGCGCTCCACCGGCCACGACGACGCGCTGGCCCGGCTGGCGGCCGTCGAGGCGGCCTCCTCCGGCAGCGCCGCGCTGGCCGAGGGCGTCGCCGAGCTGCGCGAGGTGCTCGAGCTGGTGCGGGCGCTCGGGGTCCCGGAGAGCGACTACTGCCTCAACTTCTCCATCGCGCGGGGGCTGGACTACTACACCGGCACCGTCTACGAGACGACGCTGGACGAGCACCCGGAGATCGGGTCGATCTGCTCCGGCGGCCGCTACGACAACCTCGCCGGGCAGTACACCCGGTCCAGGCTGCCCGGTGTCGGCATCTCGATCGGCCTGTCGCGGCTCTTCTGGCAGCTGCGCGATGCGGGGTTGCTGGACGCCTCGACGTCGTCCTCCACCGTGCAGGTGCTGGTCCCGCAGGTCGACGCCGAGCTGCTCGGCGACCAGCTCGCGCTCGCCTCCCAGCTGCGCCAGGGCGGCATCAACACCGAGGTCGTGCTCGACGGCGGCAAGCTGGGCAAGCAGCTGCGCTACGCCGACCGCGCCGGGATCCGCTTCGTGGCGATCCTCGGGCGTCAGGAGGCGGCGGACGGGACGGTGACGCTGAAGGACCTGCGCCGCGAAGACCAGTTCACGGTGCCCCGCGCCGAGGTCGTCTCCGCGCTGCGGGTCGAGCTGGCCCAGCCGCTGGTCTGAGGGCCGTGGCTCAGCCGACGTCGACCGACAGGATGCTGATCGGCTGTGCCGGCGCGCTGCCGTTGGGGTCCTCGCTCCGACCGCCCTGCGCGGCGACCGCCTGGACGATGTCGAGGCCCTGGGTGACCCGGCCGAAGATGCTGTAGCCGCCGCCCTGCACCGGAAGCTGGGTGTCCTCGTAGACGATGAAGAACTGTCCGCCGTTGCTGCCCGGGTCCTGGGTCCGGGCCATCGCCAGGGTGCCCGCCGGGTAGCGGCCGTCGGCCGGGGCGTTCTCGATGCCGTAGCCGTAGCCCGGGTTGCCGCGGCCGGTCCCCGTCGGGTCGCCGCACTGGAGCACGAAGATGCCCTGGGTCGTCAGCCGGTGGCAGGCGCTGTGGTCCCAGTAGCCCTGCCCCGCGAGGAACTCGAAGCTGGCGACCGTCTGCGGGGCCTTCGCGGCGTCGAGCTCCAGGACGATGTCGCCGCAGTTGGTCTCCAGCGTGGCGGTCAGGGTCGTAGGGTCGCCGGACAGCGGCTCGGGCAGGTCGTCCTGGCTGAAGGTCGGCACGTCGGAGGGGGCGGTCGGCGGATCCTCGCAGGTCAGTGCCGGTGCCGCCGCGCCACCGGCGGAGGTCTGCGTGCCCCCGGAGCCCGGGAAGGTCGCGTCGCCGGAGCCGCACGCGGACAGGACGAGGGCCAGGGAGCCGAGGGCCACGGGGGCGAGGAGACGACGCATGGCAGGGGAGTGTACGGAGTCCCCGGTCGGGCGTCGTGCGGCTGCCCAGGATGTGTTAACGTGATAGCGCGTTATGACATGCACACCACGCCGACGGCCGGACGACACGAGGAGACACGGGTGAAGCAGCGGGACAGCGACGCCGCACGGGCCCTCGACGCCCGGCAGCAGCTGACCCGGGTGCTCGCCGCGCTGCGCGACCCCGACCGGGTGGACGCCTTCCTCGACGACCTGTGCACGCCGGCCGAGATCGAGGCGCTGGCCGACCGCTGGTCGGTGGTGCCGCTGCTGGAGGCGGGGATGCCCTACCGCCAGATCCACGAGGTCACCGGGGTGAGCGTGACGACCGTGGGGCGGATAGCGCGGGCGATGGAGCACGGCTCGGGCGGCTACCGCGCCGCGCTCGAGCATCGCGCCGCGCTCGAGCATCACGCCTGAGCCAGCCCCGGCCCCGCACCGCACACCACCCTGCCCGGAAGGTCCTCATGACCCCGCCCTCCCAGCCGCGCGAGCGGCTCCGTGTCGCCATCCAGAAGAGCGGCCGCCTCGGCGACCCGGCCCGCGAGCTCCTCGCCTCCTGCGGCCTGACCTGGCGCGAGAGCAGGGACCGCCTCTTCCTCTACGGCGAGAGCCTGCCCGTGGACGTCCTCCTCGTGCGCGACGACGACATCCCGGCCCTCATCGCCGACGGCGTGTGCGACCTGGGGATCGTCGGGCGCAACGTCCTCGTCGAGCACGGGCTGGAGCGCGCCGCCACCGGGCGGGACGGCCGCCTCACCGAGTGGCGCCGGCTGGGCTGGGGCGCGTGCCGCCTGGACGTGGCCATCCCCGACGACCAGGAGTGGACCGGCCCGGAGCAGCTGGCCGGGCTGCGGATCGCCACCTCCTACCCGCGGACCCTGGCCCGCTGGCTGGAGGAGCAGGGCGTCGACGCGCAGCCGGTGCTGCTCAACGGCTCGGTCGAGATCGCCCCCCGTCTGGGACAGGCCGACGTCGTGGCCGACCTCGTCTCCAGCGGCGGCACGCTGCGCGCCAACCAGCTCGAGCCGGTGACCACGATCCTGGAGTCCGAGGCCGTCGTGGCCGGCCCCGACCACGCCCTCGACGACGGACGCCAGGAGATCGCCGACCTGCTGCTGCGCCGCCTCGACGGGGCGGTCCGGCTCAAGGAGGCACGGCTGCTGATGCTGCGCACCGGCCGGTCCGAGCTCGGCGCGGTCCTGGCGCTGATGCCCGCGGGCCACGAGCCGACCGTCATGCAGGTCGACGGGCGCGAGGAGGTCTCGGTCCAGGCGCTCGTGCACGGGTCCGTCTCGTGGTCCCGCCTCGAGGAGCTCAAGCGCGCCGGCGCGCACAACCTCATGGTCCTGCCGGTGGAGGGGATGCTGGCATGAACGTCCTGACCTGGACCGACCTCTCCGAGGCCGAGCGCGTCGAGGCCCTGCGCCGCGGCACCGCCGCCGCCGGCCCCGAGGTGACCGCGGGGGTGGCCGACATCCTCGGGCAGGTGCGCACCGGCGGGGACGAGGCCCTGCGCGAGCTGACCGCGCGCCTCGACGGCGCCACGGTGGACGTCCTGCAGGTCCCGGTCGCCGAGCGCGACCGCGCCGCCGCCTCGCTCGACCCCGCGCTGCGGTCCGCGATCACCGAGGCCGCCGGGCGCATCCGCACCTTCCACGAGGCCGGCATGCGCACCGGGTATGCGGTGCAGACCGCCCCCGGCGTCGTCTGCGAGAAGGTGGTGCGTCCGGTCCGGCGGGTCGGGCTCTACGTGCCGGCGGGCTCGGCGCCGCTGCCCTCCACCGCGCTCATGCTCGGCGTGCCCGCGCAGCTGGCGGGCTGCCCCGAGGTCGTGCTGTGCACCCCGCCCCGCCCCGACGGCAGCGCAGACCCGGCCGTGCTCGCCGCAGCAGCGGAGTGCGGTATCACGCGGGTCTTCACCCTCGGCGGTGCCCAGGCGGTCGCTGCGATGGCCTACGGGACCGCGTCGGTGCCCGCCTGCGACAAGATCTTCGGCCCCGGCAACGCCTGGGTCACCGAGGCCAAGCGGCAGGTCTCCACCGCCGAGGGCGGCCCGGGCATCGACCTGCCCGCCGGCCCCTCGGAGGTGCTGGTCATCGCGGACGCCGGCGCCGACGCGGAGTTCGTCGCCGCGGACCTGCTCAGCCAGGCCGAGCACGGGCCGGACAGCCAGGTCGTCCTGCTCACCGACTCACGGGAGCTGGCCGAGGCGGTGGCCACCCAGGTCGAGGAGCAGGTCGAGACCCTCCCGCGGGCCGACATCGCCCGCAAGGCCCTGGCCGCCAGCCGCCTCGTCCTCACCCCGGACCTGGACACCGCCGTGGACGTCTCCAACGGCTACGCCCCCGAGCACCTCATCCTCGCCGTCCGCGACCCGCGGACCCTGCTGGACCGTGTCGACCGGGCCGGTTCGGTCTTCCTCGGCGACCACACCCCGGAGACCCTCGGCGACTACTGCTCCGGCACCAACCACGTCCTGCCGACCGCCGGCGCCGCCCGCTTCACCGGCGGCGTGGACGTCGCCTCCTTCCAGGTGGCGATGAGCGTCCAGCACGCCACCCCCGAGGGCCTGGCGGCCGTCGGTCCGTGCGCGGTCGTCCTCGCCGGCGCCGAGCAGCTGCACGCCCACCAGCGCGCCGTCACCCGCCGGCTGGACCGGGCCGGGGCGGGGCGGGCGTCGTGACCGGCTTCCCCTCCCACCTGCTCCGCCAGGACCTGCGCGGCTTCGCCGGCTACTCCTCGGCCCGCACCAGCGCGCCCGGGGCCGCGGCCCAGGTCTGGCTCAACGCCAACGAGTCCGGGCTGCCGAGCAGCGTCGACCCCGGTGGCGCCGCACGCCGCTACCCGGACCCGCAGCCGGCCGACCTCGTCGACGCCTTCGCCGACCTGTGCGCCGCCGCCCCCGACCAGGTCGTCGTCGGCCGCGGCAGCGACGAGCTCATCGAGCTGCTCGTCCGCGCCCTGTGCCTGCCCGGCGGAGACGGCATCCTCATCAGCTCCCCGACGTTCGGGATGTATGCCGTCAGCGCCGCCCTCCACGGCGTACCGGTGACCGACGTCCCCCAGACCGAGGACGGCCTGCGCTGGCAGGTGGACACCGCGGCCCTCGCCGCCGCCGCCCGCCGCACCGGCGCCCGCCTCGTCTTCGTCGCCTCGCCGGGCAACCCCACCGGCTCCCTGGTGCCGCTGCGCGAGCTCGCGGCGCTCGCCGAGCAGCTGGCCGACCAGGCGGTCGTGGTCGTCGACGAGGCCTACGGCGAGTTCGCCGCCCAGCGCTCGGCCACCAGCCTGCTCGCCGAGCACCCCACGCTGGTGGTGCTGCGCACCCTGTCCAAGGCCCACGGCCTGGCCGGCGCGCGGATCGGCGCCGGGCTGGCCCACCCCGACCTCGCCGCCGTCCTGCGCCGCGTCCAGGCGCCCTACCCGGTGCCGGTCCCGGTCGCCCGGATGGGCGTGGCCGCCCTCGCCCCGGCCGCCCTCGCCGAGACCCGTCGCCGGGTGATGCAGACCCTCCGGCTGCGCGACGCGCTCGGCCGCCGGCTGCGCGCCCTGGACGGCGTGCGCGCCGTCTACGCCAGCGAGGCCAACTTCCTGCTGGTGCGGTGCGAGGACCCGGACGCGCTGCTGCATACCCTGGCCTCCGCCGGGATCGTGGTGCGCGACGTGCGCCACCACCCCGCACTGGAGGACGCCCTCCGCATCTCGATCGGCTCCGCCGAGGAGATGTCCGCCCTCGAGAACGCCCTGGGAGAGACCACCGCATGAGCGCCCGACCCATCTGCTTCGTCGACCGCGACGGGACCATCGTCCACGAGCCCGAGGACCACCAGGTCGACAGTCCGGCCAAGGTCGCCTTCGTCGACGGCGTGATCCCCGCGCTGCTGCGCATCCAGGACGCCGGCTTCGACCTCGTCATGGTGACCAACCAGGACGGCCTGGGCACCGACTCCTTCCCGCAGGAGGACTTCGACCGCGCGCACGGCCTGGTCATGCAGGTGCTGACGAGCCAGGGCGTGCGCTTCCGCGAGGTCGTGATCGACCCGCACCACGGCGGCCCCGACGCGCCGTGGACCCGCAAGCCCGGGATCGGGCGGGTCGTCCACCTCCTCAAGGACCGGGGTGTGGACTGGCAGCGGTCCTTCATGGTGGGGGACCGGCCCTCGGACAAGGAGTTCGGCGACAACCTGGGGATCCGCACCTACCTGCTGCCGGCGCGCGAGGAGCTCGCCGGCGACCTGGCGACGACCACGTGGCCGCAGATCGCGCACGAGGTCGTCGTCCGCCCCCGCACCGCGCACGTGGAGCGCAACACCTCCGAGACGCGGATCACCGTCGACGTGGACCTCGACGGGACGCCCGGCGGCGACGCCGAGACCGGCGTGGGCTTCTTCGACCACATGCTCGACCAGCTCGCCAAGCACGGAGGCTTCGCGATGACGGTCCGCTGCGACGGGGACCTGCACATCGACGAGCACCACACCGTGGAGGACGTGGCGCTCGCGATCGGCCAGGCCCTCCGCGAGGCGCTGGGGGACAAGCGCGGCATCGGCCGCTACGGGTTCACCGCGCCGATGGACGAGGCCCGGGCCTCCGCCGCGATCGACCTGTCCGGCCGGCCGTTCTTCCGCTACGAGGGCAGCTTCCAGCGGCCCAGCGTCGGGGAGTTCCCCACCGAGATGGTCGAGCACTTCTGGCGCTCCTTCGCCGACGCGCTGCGCTGCACCCTGCACCTGTCGGTGACCGGGGAGAACACCCACCACCAGATCGAGGTCGGCTTCAAGGCCGTCGCCCGCGCGCTGCGCCAGGCCCTGGCCCGGCAGGGCGACGCCACCGAGCTGCCCTCGACCAAGGGCGTCCTGTGAGGTCCGGGGCGGGGACGGGCTCGTGAGCCGCGCACGGAGGGTGGCGATCGTCGACTCCGGCGGCGCCAACATCGGCTCGGTCACCGCCGCCCTGGAACGGGTCGGCGCGACCGCGCGCCTCACCGCCGACCCCGGCGACATCCTGGCCGCCGACCGCGTCGTTCTCCCCGGCGTGGGCGCCGCCGCGGCGGCGATGCGGCGGCTGCGCGAGTCCGGGCTGGAGCAGGTCCTGCACGACGTGCAGGCCCCGCTGCTGGGCGTCTGCCTCGGGATGCAGCTGCTCCTGGAGCGCTCCGAGGAGGACGGCGGCGTGCCGATGCTGGGGCTCCTCCCGGGCGAGGTGCGCGCCATACCACCCTCCCCGGGCGTCCGGGTGCCGCACATGGGCTGGAACACCCTCGAGGACCTCGCCGACGACCCGCTGCTACGGGGCGTGGCGGCGGGGGAGCGGGCCTACTTCGTGCACTCCTACGCCGCCCCGACGGGTCCGACGACCATCGCCTCCACCACCCACGGCACCACCGTCAGCGCGGTCGTGCGCGCCGGGCTGCGGTGGGGCGCACAGTTCCACCCGGAGCGTTCGGGCGCCGTCGGTGCCAGGCTCCTGAGAAACTTCGTCGAGGAGGTCGGGCGATGAGGCCCGCCACCTCCCCGGACCCAGACCACGGGAAGTGATCCACGCGTGAGCAGCAACACCCCTTTCACCGTCTACCCCGCCATCGACGTGCGCTCCGGCGCCGTCGTCCGCCTCCTCAAGGGTGACTACGACCAGGAGACGCGCTACCCCGGCGACCCGGTGACGGTCGCCGAGGGCTACGCCCGGGCCGGCGCCCGCTGGCTGCACCTGGTCGACCTCGACGCCGCCCGCGAGGGCCGCTACACCCTCGATGCGACCCTGGAGCGGATCGTCGAGCGCACCGGCCTGATGGTGCAGACCGGCGGTGGGGTGCGCTGCGCCGACGACGTCCGGCGCGTCCTGGACGCCGGCGCCACCCGGGTGGTCGTGGGTTCCCTGGCCGTCCGCGAGCCGGACACCGTCATCGGCTGGCTGGACCGGTTCGGGCCGGACCGCATCACCGTCGCGCTCGACACCCGCATCCGCGCCGACGGCACCTGGCAGGTCGCGGTCGACGGGTGGACCGGCATGGACGGCAGCGGTGACCTGGTCAGCTGCCTGCACCGCTACCACGGGTCCGGGCTGGAGCACGTGCTCACCACCGACATCGGGCGGGACGGCACGCTCGGGGGGCCCAACTTCCACCTCTACACGATGCTCACCCGCTCCACCCCCGACCTGCAGCTGCAGGCCTCCGGCGGCGCCCGCAACGTCGACGACGTGCGCACCGCCCGGCGCACCGGGTGCGCCGGGATCATCCTGGGCAAGGCGCTCCTGGAGGGCCGGCTGTCCCTGACCGACGCCATCCACGAGGAGGGGCTGTGACCCTGGCCCGCCGCATCATCCCCTGCCTGGACGTGCGCGACGGGCGCGTGGTCAAGGGCACCCGCTTCCGCGACCACCGCGACATGGGCGACATCGTCGGGCTGGCCACGCGCTACGCCCGCGAGGGCGCCGACGAGCTGGTCTTCTACGACATCACCGCCAGCCCGCAGGGGCGCGCCGTGGACACCGCCTGGGTGACGCGGGTCGCCAGGGCGATCGACGTGCCGTTCTGCGTCGCGGGCGGCATCCGCTCGGTGGAGGCCGCGCGCGCGGTGCTGCACGCGGGCGCCGACAAGATCTCGGTCAACACCCCCGCGACCCAGCGGCCGGAGCTCGTCCGCGAGCTGGCCGACGCCTTCGGGGTGCAGTGCGTGGTCGTCGGGGTCGACTCGCTCCGCGACGACGACGGGGTCTGGCGGGTGCGCCAGCTGACCGGTGACCCCGACGCCACCCGCGCGCTGCCGGTCGGCACCCTGGAGTGGGTGCAGGAGGTCGTCCGCCTGGGCGCGGGTGAGGTGGTGCTCAACGCCATGGGCTCCGACGGCGTCCGCGAGGGGTATGACGTGGAGCAGCTCCGCGCCGTCCGCGCCGTCTGCGCGGTGCCGCTGGTGGCCAGCGGGGGTGCGGGCGCGCCGGAGCACTTCACCGAGGTCTTCCGCGAGGCGGACGTCGACGGAGCCCTCGCGGCGACCGTCTTCCACTCCGGCGTCATCGCCATCCCGGCGCTCAAGCGGGAGCTGGCCGAGGCGGGCGTGCTGGTGCGCGAGGTCGACGGGGTGCGCGCATGACCCGCCTGCTGCCCGAAGGCCTCGGCGTCGCCGACGTCGACTTCGCCAAGGCCGGCGGGCTGGTGCCCGGGGTGGTGCAGCACGCCCGGACCGGTCAGGTGCTCATGGTCGGCTTCCTCGACGAGGGCGCCCTGACGCGGACGCTGGAGACCGGCCTGGCGACGTTCTTCTCCCGCAGCCGCGGGCAGCGGTGGACCAAGGGGGAGACCAGCGGCAACACCCTGGCCGTCGAGACCGTCGAGCTGGACTGCGACCGCGACACCCTGCTGCTGCACGCCGTGCCCGCCGGTCCCACCTGCCACACGGGGGAGGACACGTGCTTCGGCGCGGACGCGCTGCCCGGCTCGTTCGTGCACGAGCTCGACGGCGTCGTGGCCGCCCGGCACGAGGAGATGCCGGAGGGGTCCTACACCTCCAGCCTGTTCAGCGGCGGGCTGCGCCGGATCGCCCAGAAGGTCGGCGAGGAGGGCGTCGAGACCGCCCTCGCCGCGGTGGTCCAGGACGACGAGGAGCTGCTGGGGGAGTCCGCCGACCTCGTCTACCACCTGCTCGTGCTCCTGCGCTCGCGCGGCCTGGGCCTGGCAGACCTGGAGGGGGTGCTCAGGCAGCGGCACGCCTGAGAGCGCCGGGGCCCGGTCGCGCGGAGCGGACCAGGTCCTGGTCCGCTGCTGAGGCGGACGTCGAGCGGTCGGGTGGACAGCGGCGTCCCCCGGTGCGACGGTGGGCGGCATGGTGATTCGGGAGCGGGACGACCAGGAGACCGGCTTCTTCGGCCAGCCCCGCGGGCTGGCCAACCTCTTCAGCGTGGAGCTGTGGGAGCGCTTCTCCTTCTACGGCATGCAGGGCATCGTCCTGCTCTACATGTACTTCGAGGTCGCCGACGGCGGCCTGGGCATCGACCAGACCGCGGCGGCCGGGATCGTCGGCGCCTACGGCGGGTCGGTCTACCTCTTCTCGATCCTGGGCGGATGGGTCGCCGACCGGATCTTCGGCTCCGAGCGGACGATGTTCGGCAGCGCGGTGCTCATCATGGTCGGGCACCTCTCCCTGGCCCTCATCCCCGCGGTCGCCGGTCTCGCGACCGGGCTGATCTGCATCGCGCTCGGCTCCGGCGGGCTGAAGGCCACGATCACCAACCTCGTCGGCGCGCTCTACGGGGAAGGGGACAACCGGCGGGACGCCGGCTTCTCGATCTTCTACATGGGCATCAACATCGGCGGCCTCATCGGGCCGCTGCTGACCGGCCTCACCCAGCAGCGGTGGGGCTTCCACCTGGGCTTCGGGCTCGCGGCGGTCGGGATGGCCTTCGGCCTGCTGCAGTACACCCTCGCCCGCCGCACCCTGCCCGAGTCGGTCCACCACGTTCCCGACCCTCTCCCGCGCAGCCAGTACGCGCGCTACGCCCTCATCGCCGTCGGCGTGGTCGTCGTGGTCGTCCTCGCCGTCGTCGCGGGCTGGCTGAACGCCCACAACCTCGCCAACGTCGTCGTCGGCGCCATCGTCGTCGCCGCCCTCGTGCTCTTCACCGTGCTGCTCACCAGCAAGGACGTGCAGGGCGACGAGCGCTCCAGGGTGGTCGCCTTCATCCCGATGTTCGTCGGGTCGGTCGCCTTCTGGGCGCTCTTCCAGCAGCAGTTCACCGTCATCACCATCTACTCCGACAACCGCCTGGACCGCGACTTCACCGGCCTGCCGCTCCTCGGCGACTGGACGATGCCGATCCCGTGGGTGCAGTCCTTCAACCCGTTCTTCATCATCGTCCTGGCGCCGCTCTTCGCCGCCCTGTGGACCAAGATGGGCGACCGGCAGCCGGTGACCCCCGTGAAGTTCGCCGGCGGCATCGCGTTCATGGGGGCCGCCTTCCTGATCTTCCTGCCCATGGCGGGCACCGCGGCCGTGCCCGTGCTGTGGGTGGCGCTCATCATGCTCGTCGCCACGATGGGCGAGCTGATGCTCTCACCGGTAGGGCTGTCGTTGTCGACCAAGCTGGCGCCGAAGGCCTACCCGGTGCTCATGGTGGCGCTGTTCTATCTGTCCCTCGCCCTGGGCACCGCCCTGTCCGGCACGCTGGCCGGCTTCTACAGCGAGGAGAACGAGGTCGTCTACTTCGGCTCGCTCGGCGCCGTGACGATCGGCATCGGCCTGGTGCTCCTCGCGCTCTCGCCGTGGATCACCCGCAGGATGCGGGGTGTGCGGTGACCGTGCGCGCCGACGGCCCCTGGGAGCCGGCGGCGCTGCGCGACCGGCTCACGTCGGCAGCGCGGCGCGCGGCCTCCGCGGGCCTCGACGCGCTCCTGGTCACCCCGGGCGCGGACCTGCGCTACCTGACCGGGTATGCCGCGCTACCCCTCGAGCGGCTCACCTGCCTGGTCCTGCCCTCCTCGGGCGACCCGGTCCTCGTGGTCCCCGCCCTGGAGGAGGCGGCCGCCGCAGCCTCACCGGTCGGCGTGACCGGGATGGAGATCCGCACCTGGCAGGAGACCGACGACCCGTTCGCGCTGGTCGCCTCGACCCTGCCCGGCGCGGGGCGCGTCGCGCTGGACGACCAGATGTGGGCCGAGAAGGTCCTGCGCCTGCGCGCCGCCATGCCAGGTCGCGAGCAGACGCTGGCCGGGGACGTGCTGCGCGAGCTGCGGATGCGCAAGTCGGCGGCGGAGGTGGCGGCGCTGCGCGAGGCGGGCGCGGCGATCGACCGGGTGCACGAGCAGGTGGGTGAGTGGCTCCGTCCCGGGCGGACCGAGCGCGAGGTCGGTGCCGACATCGCCGGGGCGATCCGGGAGGCCGGGCACGAGACCGTCGACTTCGTCATCGTCGGCTCCGGGCCCAACGGCGCAAGCCCGCACCACGAGCTCTCGGACCGGGTGGTGCAGGCCGGCGACCCGGTCGTCGTGGACATCGGCGGCACGACGCCGGCGGGCTACTGCTCGGACTCGACCCGCACCTACGTCGTGGGGGATCCGCCGGCGGACTTCCTCGCCTCCTACGAGGTGCTGCTGCGCGCCCAGGCGGAGGCGGTCGCGCACGTGCGTCCGGGGGTGACGTGCTCGTCCGTGGACGCCACCGCGCGGCGGGTCATCACCGACGCCGGCTACGGCGAGCGGTTCATCCACCGCACGGGTCACGGCATCGGCCTGCAGACGCACGAGGAGCCCTACATCGTCGAGGGCAACGACCTCGTCCTCGAGCCGGGGATGGCCTTCTCCGTCGAGCCGGGCATCTACCTGCCCGCGCGCCACGGTGCCCGCATCGAGGACATCGTGGTCTGCACCGCCGGCGGCGTCGAGGCGCTCAACCGGACGAGCCGCGAGCTGGTGCTGCTCCCTGGCTGACGCGCGAGGCGAGCCCGACCTCCGCCAGCTCGAGGTCGGCGAGCCTGCGCAGGGTCGCCTGGTCACCGGAGCGGAACGCCGCCACCGGGTCGTCGAAGAGCGCCTGCAGCCGCCGCGGGTGCTGGCGCACCAGCGCCCGGAGAGCCAGGAGCTCGACCGACCCCGGGTCGCAGACCTGGCCCCCCAGCCGCGCCGCCCGGCGGGCCCACGAGAGGCGCGCGGCACCCCATACCAGCAGGACCAGCAGGACGGGGGTGCTCACCGACAGCACCGAGACCACCCAGGCGACCGTCCGCACCGAGGCCTCGAGCCGGTCGCCGGCCGCGACGAGGTCGGTGCCGACCCCTGCGGCCCCCGTGAACGGCCCGTCGAGCCGGTCGCCGACGAGCGGGAGGTCGGTGACCCGGCCGGCGAGCTCCTCCATCCGGTCGTGCAGCGAGGTGCCGGCGTCCCGCAGCGGCGCCGCGGGGGCGGCGAGGGTCATGACGAGGCCGAAGACCCAACGTCCGACGAGGATCCACAGGAGGACCCACACCAGCACGACCAGGTCGGCGACGACCTGGCGGGTGCGGCGGGCGGGGTGCGAGGCGTAGAGGCGCATGCGTGCAGTGTCGTCCCCGACGGACCTCGCGCGGAGCGCAACACCCCGGCCTCGGGCGACATACTGCTGGCATGGACGCCACGCCTGCCCCGCTCGCGCCGCTGCGCACGGTCGTCTGGGGGATCCTGGTCGTGGCCCTCGACCTCAACCTGGGCACCTTCGACGTCCGGGTGGACCCGGTCGGGTATGCCTGGTCCTGGCCGTGTGGTTCCTGCTCGTGCTGTGGCGGGCCTCCCGCGAGCCTGTCACCGCCCACGGGCACCGCCGCTGCGATGATCGGCGGGTGAGCCAGGACCCGCCCGCCAGGATTCCGCCGCGCAGCCAGCTGCGACGGGCCCGAGACGGCTGGCTGGACCATCTGCGGGTGGAGCGCGGCCGTTCCGAGCACACCCTGGGGGCCTACCGCCGCGACACCGACCGCTACCTGGACTTCCTGGCAGGCGCCGGCGTCACCGAGCCGGGGAAGGTCCGCGAGCAGCACGTCACCGACTTCCTGGCCCACCTGCGCCGCGGCGACGACGAGCACCGGCCGCTGGCGGCGACGTCCGCGGCGCGGGCGGTCGTGTCCGTGCGCGGGCTGCACCGCTTCCTGACGCTGGAGGGCGAGGTGCGCACCGACCCCTCGCAGGAGGTCGCCCCGCCCACGCCGCCGCGACGGCTGCCCAGGGCGCTGTCGGTGCACGAGGTCGAGCGGCTGCTGCAGGCCGCCTCGGTCGGCGACACGCCGGCGGCGCTGCGCGACCGCGCGCTGCTGGAGGTGCTCTACGGCTGCGGCGCACGCGTCTCGGAGGCGATCGCGCTGGACCTGGACGACCTCGAGCTCGGCCGCCCGGACGCCGTGGACATGGCCGCCGGCGGGGGTGTGGTGCGCCTCTTCGGCAAGGGCAGCAAGGAGCGGATCGTGCCGATGGGGCGCTACGCCCGCGACGCCCTCGACACCTGGATCGTGCGCGGCCGGCCCGGCATGGCGACCCGCGGGCGCGGCACGCCGGCCGTCTTCGTCAACGCCCGGGGCGGCCGGCTGTCGCGCCAGTCGGCGTGGAACGCCATCAAGGCCGCCGCCGGGCGGGCCGGCCTCGGCGGCGACGTCTCGCCGCACACCCTCCGGCACTCCTTCGCCACCCACCTGCTCGACGGAGGCGCGGACGTGCGCGTGGTCCAGGAGCTGCTCGGGCACGCCTCGGTGACCACGACGCAGATCTACACCCACGTCTCGACCCAGCACCTGCGCGAGGTCTACGCCCAGGCCCACCCCCGCGCCCGGGGCTGAGGCGTGGCGGGCATCATGGGGGACATGAGCGAGGACGCTGCCCGGATGCCGGACCTGTTCGCGGGGGAGCAGGTCATCACCTGCCACGACGAGGAGGTCGGGCTCCGTGCGGTGATCGCGGTCGACGACACCACCCTCGGGCCGGGCTTCGGCGGGGTGCGATGGCGCCCCTACCCCTCGCAGGCGGCGGCCGTGGCCGAGGCGCAGCGGCTGGCGCAGGCGATGACGCTCAAGCACGCGCTGGCCGAGCTGCCCTACGGCGGCGCCAAGTCGGTCATCCTCGCCGACGGGCCGCTGCCGGCCGAGGGCTCGCAGGAGCGGGTCGCGCTCCTGACCAGCTACGGCGAGTTCGTCGCCCGCACCGCCGGCACCTACGTCCCCGGCGTCGACATGGGCACCACGCCTGGCGACATGCAGGCGATCCGGGGTGCGGGGGCCAGGGCCTTCTGCGCGGACGTCGACCCCGGCCCCTACACCGCCACCGGCGTCTACGCGGCGATGCGCGCCGGGGTGCGCCACGCGCTCGGGTCCGGCATGGGGGGTGTGCGGGTCCTCGTCCAGGGCGCCGGGCACGTGGGCGCCAACGTGGCGAGGTATGCCGCCCGCGACGGCGCCCAGGTCGTCGTCGCCGACGTGGACGCGTCCCGCGCGCAGACGGTCGCCGACGAGGTCGGTGGCACCGTGGGCGACCCGCTGAGCGCCGCCACCGACGAGTGCGACGTCTTCGCCCCGTGCGCCGTCGCCCGAGTCATCACCGCCGCAAACGCCGGGCAGGTCCGGGCCCGGGTCGTGGCCGGGGCCGCCAACGACACCCTCGACGCCCCCGGGGTGGCCGACCTGCTGCGCCGGCGGGGGATCACCTACGTCCCCGACTTCATCGCCAACGCCGGCGGCGTCCTGCAGGTGCACGGCGGCGAGGTCGGCTGGTCGGAGGAGGAGCTGACCGGACGGCTGGAGCGGATCGGCGACCGGGTGGGCGCCGTGCTGCAGGAGGCCGACGACCAGGGCGTCAGCTCGGTCACTGCCGCCCTGGCACGGGCGGCCCGGCGGCTCGAGGAGGCGCGCCGATGACCGACCTGCTGGCCAGGACGCGGCACTACTACGAGCGCGTCGACGCCGACGACGTCCAGGGGGTCCTGGACTGGTTCGCCGCGGACGCCGTCTACCACCGACCGGGCTACGCCCCGATGCGCGGGCGCGCCGCGCTCGCCGCCTTCTACGGCGGCGAGCGGGTGATCGCCTCGGGCGCGCACACCCTGGACGACGTGCTCGTCGACGGAGACCGCGTCGCGGTCCGCGGCCGGTTCGAGGGGACCCTGCGGGACGGCTCGAGCGCCAGCGTGGGCTTCGCCGACTTCATCACCTACGACCGGGACGGCCGGGCCCTCGAGCGGCGCAGCCTCTTCGAGGTGCCCTCGGTCTGAGTGGTCCGCGCCCGTCCCCTGGCGGGCCTGGACCTAGAGTGCACGGTGTGACGTCCCCGCCCGCAGACCCGACCACCGGCCCGGACCCGCGGCGGTGGCGCATCCTGGGGGTGCTGAGCGCGGCGCTGTTCATGTCGCTGATCAGCGTGAGCATCGTCAACGTCGCGCTGCCCTCGATCCAGGAGGGGCTCGGCGCCACCCAGTCGGACCTGCAGTGGATCCTGACCGGCTACGCCCTGACGTTCGGCGTCGGACTGGTCACCGCCGGTCGCGCCGGAGACCTGTACGGGCGCGGCGGCTTCTTCATCATCGGGGTGGCCATCTTCACCGCGGCCTCGGTGTGGTCGGCGCTCGCCCCGGACCCGCTGTGGCTCAACTTCTCCAGGGCCGTCGCCGGGGTCGGGTCGGGCCTGATCGGCCCGCAGACGGTCGGCATGATCCAGCAGTACTTCCGCGGGGCCGAGCGCGGGCGGGCGTTCGGGATCTTCGGCAGCGTCGTGGGGGTCTCGGTCGCCATCGGCCCGGTGCTGGGCGGCGTCCTCATCCAGGCCGGCGGCCCCGTGGACGGGTGGCGGTGGGTGTTCTTCGTCAACGTGCCGGTCGGGGTCCTCGCGATCCTCCTGGCCCTCGCCTGGATGCCCAGGCCGCTGCTGAGCCGCCCCGGGGCGGCCCCGGCGGTCCAGGGAGCGGACGGCGCGCCCGCCGGGCGCCGCCGCACCGACCTCGACCCGGTCGGGGCCCTGCTGCTGGGGCTCGCGCTGCTCGCCATCCTGCTGCCCTTCCTGCAGCCGGCGCCGCCGCCGCTGCTCTGGCTCGCGCTGCCGGGCGGCCTGGCCCTCGTCGGCCTCTGGTTGTGGTGGGAACGGCGCTACGAGGCGCGCGGTCGCTCGCCGATGGTGGAGCTGGGCATCTTCCGCGTGCCCAGCTTCGCCAACGGCACCCTCCTGATGGGGCTGTACTTCCTCGGCATGACCAGCATCTTCGTGCTCGTCGCGCTGTACTTCCAGCAGGGCGCCGGGCACACCGCCCTGGCGACCGGCCTGGTCGGGCTGCCCAGCGCCGTGCTCTCGACCGTCTCCGCGCTGTGGGCCGGCCGCGCGGTGGCCGTCCACGGGCGCAAGGTGGTGGTCGGCGGCCTGGTCGTGGCCCTGGTCGGGGTGGCGCTGTCCATGCTGGTGGTCTGGCTGCACGCACGCGGCACCGCCAGCGAGTGGTGGCTGCTGCTGTCGCTGTCCTTCGTCGGGATCGCCCAGGGCTCGGTGATCAGCCCGAACCAGGCGCTGACCCTGGCCGAGGTGCCGCTGGAGTATGCCGGCAGCTCGGGCGGCGTGATGCAGACCGTCCAGCGCGTCGGGACCTCGATGGGCATCGCCGTCATCACCGCGATCACCTTCGCGGTGCTCCGCGCCAGCGACTGGTCGACGGCGTTCGTGGTCGGCTTCGCCTCGATCGGGGTGGTCATCGCGATGGCCCTGGTGGTCGGGGTGGTCGACCTGCGTCAGCGCGACGGCCGGGTGGGGCTGTAGCAGCGGTAGGCCCGACCCGGCCCGCCCGCACCTCGACCTCAGGTCGAGGTTCACCCGTCGGGCGTCCGGCCGGTCGGAACCGTTAGTGTCTCTCCATGATCGGCGGGAGGCCGACCACGACGCGAGCGAGGTTGGAGAAACTACGTGAACCGCGAGGCACACGCCACCTACGACCGCCTGCCCGGCACCGAGGACTCGGGCGTGGGCCAGGACGGCCCGACCGGGCGGCCGCTGCCCGACTTCCCGGTGCCGGCCCCGCTGGGCAGCCACGGGCCGGCCCGCATCATCGCGATGTGCAACCAGAAGGGCGGGGTCGGCAAGACGACGTCCACCATCAACCTGGGGGCCGCCCTCGCGGAGTACGGCCGCAAGGTCCTGATGGTCGACTTCGACCCGCAGGGCGCGCTCTCCGTGGGGCTGGGCGTGCCCACCCACGACCTGGACGTCACCGTCTACAACCTGCTCGTCGAGCGCGGCCACGACGTCCACGACGTCCACGACGTCATCCAGCCCACCCGGGTCCCCGGCATCGACATCCTGCCCGCCAACATCGACCTGTCGGCCGCCGAGGTGCAGCTGGTGGGCGAGGTCGCCCGCGAGCAGATCCTCTCCCGCGTCCTGCGTCCGGTGCTCGACGACTACGACGTCGTCCTCATCGACTGCCAGCCCTCGCTCGGCCTGCTCACCGTCAACGCGCTCACCGCCTCGCACGGGGTGGTGATCCCGCTGGAGACCGAGTTCTTCGCGATGCGCGGGGTCGCCCTGCTCATCGAGACCATCGAGAAGATCACCGACCGGCTCAACCCGCGGCTGCAGATCGACGGCATCCTGGCCACCATGTACGACGGCCGCACCCTGCACTCCCGGGAGGTGGTGCGCAGCGTCGTCGACCACTTCCAGGACCAGGTGTTCCACACGGTGATCAGCCGCACGGTCAAGTTCCCCGACGCCACGCTTGCGGCCGAGCCGATCACGTCCTACGCCAGCACCCACGCCGGCGCAGAGGCCTACCGCCAGCTGGCGCGCGAGCTGATCGCGCGCGGCGGCGCGCCCTGAGCGTGGTCAGCGCCCCGCCCGCGGAGGCCCCGCCGGACGCCCCGCCCACCACGACCACCGCGACAGCGACACCGGGTGGCGTCCTCACCCGCACGCACGCCGGCTTCGAGGTCCACCTCGACGTCTTCTCCGGCCCCTTCGAGCTGCTCCTCGGGCTCATCGCCAAGCACCGCCTCGACGTCACCGAGATCGCCCTGGCCCGGGTCACCGACGAGTTCGTCGCCTACCTGCGCGCAGCCCGCGAGGCGCACGAGGACTGGGACCTGTCCCAGGCCAGCGAGTTCGTCCTGATCGCCGCGACGCTGCTGG
This sequence comes from Ornithinimicrobium avium, assembly GCF_003351765.1. Classification (NCBI taxonomy): domain Bacteria; kingdom Bacillati; phylum Actinomycetota; class Actinomycetes; order Micrococcales; family Ornithinimicrobiaceae; genus Ornithinimicrobium; species Ornithinimicrobium avium. The sequence continues at coordinate 671,750 of NZ_CP031229.1, read as the reverse complement.
ACCTCAAGGCCGCGCGGCTGCTGCCCAGCGCCCGCGAGGACGAGGAGGAGGACCTGGCCCTCATCGAGGCGCGCGACCTGCTCTTCGCCAGGCTGCTGCAGTACCGCGCCTTCAAGCAGGTCGCCGACGAGCTGCGGCTGCGGATGGAGGGCGCTGGCCGCATCTTCGCCCGCGACGTGGGCGTCGAGGACCGGTTCGCCGCGCTGCTGCCCGAGGTGGTGCTGGGCATCACGCCCGAGCAGCTCGCGATGATCGCCGGCCGGGCGATGATCCCCAAGCCGCCGCCCACCGTGGGCGTCTCCCACCTGCATGCCCCGCAGGTCTCGGTGCGCGAGCAGGCATCCCTGCTCGCGGCCCGCCTGCGCGGGCGCGGGTCCGCCTCGTTCCGCGACCTGGTCGCCGACGCCGACAGCACCCTGGTCATCGTCGCGCGCTTCCTCGCGCTGCTCGAGCTCTTCCGCGACACGGTCGTGGCACTGGACCAGCGCGAGCCCCTCGGCGAGCTGACGGTGCGCTGGACCGGTCCGGACTCCGGGCGGATCGACGTCGGCCACGAGTTCGACGAGGACGAGCCGGTGCCCGTGCCCGCGACGGGGGCCGACGGCGGACCCGCGTCGACCGGTGCGCACCAGGAGGCCGACCGTGACTGACCGGGCGGCGCCGGACCACGTGCGCGGGCAGGAGCAGACGGAGGGGACGACCGAGGAGCACCAGGTCGCCTTCGACATCAACGACTTCCCCGGCGGTGCGCGGTCGGCCGTGGAGGCCGTGCTCATGGTGGTCGACGAACCGGTCACCGAGGAGGACCTCGCCGCCGCGCTCGAGCTGCCGCTGGAGGACGTGGGCCGGGTGCTCGACGACCTCGCCCAGGACTACGCCGGCGGCGAGCGCGGCTTCATGCTGCGGCGCCTCGGCGGCGGCTGGAGGATCTACACCCGGCCCGAGTACGCCCCGGTGGTCGAGAAGTTTCTCCTCGGCGGACGCCAGGCGCGGCTGACCCAGGCCGCGCTGGAGACCCTCGCGGTCATCGCCTACCGGCAACCGATCAGCCGGGCCCGCATCGGCGCGATCCGCGGGGTCAACGTCGACGGCGTGGTCCGCACGCTCCTGGCCCGCGGGATGGTGACCGAGGTGGGCCAGGACCCGACGGCCGGTGCGGTGCTCTACGGCACCACCGACCTCTTCCTCCAGCGCCTCGGGCTGGACTCACTCGACGACCTGCCGGCGCTCGCGCCCTACCTGCCCTCGGCCGAGGTGCTGGAGGAGCTCGCCGCGGAAGGACTGGCATGAACGACAGACAGCGCAGCGGCTCCGGCGGAACCGGACGGGGCGGCTCCGGCGGCGGATCCGGACGCGGCAGGGGCGGCGGCAAGGGCTCGCCGCCCGGCGGCGGCCGCGGGCGGCCCCGACGGTCCCCGCAGGACGGCGGAGGCGCCGGTCCCCGGCGGGCCGGCAAGGGCTCGCCGCCCCGTCGGCGTCCCCGGACCCCGGCGCCGACCACGCCGGTCGACGTGCACGACCCCGAGGGCGTGCGGCTCCAGAAGCTCCTGGCCGGCGCCGGCTTCGGCAGCCGCCGGGCGTGCGAGAAGCTCATCGAGCAGGGCCGCGTCGAGGTGGACGGCACCGTCGTCACCGAGATGGGCGTGCGGGTCGACCCCGCGCGCCAGGTGGTGCGCGTCGACGGCGACCGGGTCGTGGTCGACACGGACAAGGTCTACCTGGCGTTCAACAAGCCGGCCGGGGTGGTCTCGACGATGCAGGACGACGAGGGACGCCCCTCCCTCGCCGACTACGTCGGGCACCTGTCGACCCGGCTGTTCCACGTGGGCCGGCTCGACTTCGACACCGAGGGGCTGCTGCTGCTGACCAACGACGGGGAGCTGTCCCACCGGCTGCAGCACCCCGCCTACGGCGTCCCCAAGACCTACGTGGCGCAGGTGCACGGTGTCGTCGGCAAGGACGTGGGCAAGCGTCTGCGCGCGGGCGTCGAGCTCGAGGACGGGCTGGCCAAGGTGGACTCGTTCAAGCTCGTGGACTCGCTGCCGGGCCACTCGATCGTCGAGGTGGTGCTGCACGAGGGCCGCAAGCACATCGTGCGACGGATGCTCGACGACGTCGGCTACCCGGTGGAGCTGCTCTCGCGCACCCAGGTCGGGCCGGTGCACCTCGGCGAGCTGCGTCCTGGACGCTACCGGGCGCTGGCCGCCGAGGAGGTCGCCCAGCTCTACCGGGCCGCGGGCCTCTGACGGCGAACCTTCGCCCGCGCCCGGGGGTCGGGCGGTGCTCAGAGAGCCGCGCCGACGCCCTCGGTGTGCGTGTCGTCCTCGTGGACCTTGTCCTTGATGAGGTACCAGGCCACGCCGAGGATGACGAACCACAGGGGCGTGCCCAGCAGTGCCACCAGGGTGTCCTGCTCCCGGGTGAGGACGTAGATGATGAAGACGAAGAAGGCCAGCACGACGTAGCACATGGGCACGCCGCCGGGCATCTTGTAGATGCTCGTCGCGTGCGCCTCGGGGTAGCGGCGCCGGTAGACGATGTAGCTGCACAGGATCATGCCCCAGACGAACATGAACAGCACCGCGGAGATCGTCGTCACGACGGTGAAGGCGCCCATGACCGTGTCGGAGAGGAGCAGGAGCAGGGAGCTGGAGACGATGATGACCGAGATCACCAGGCCCACGGCCGGCACCATCCGGCTGGAGAGCCTGCCCGTCGGGGCGGGGGCCATGTTCTTGTGGGCGAGGCCGTAGAGCATCCGGGAGGTCGAGAAGAGACCGGAGTTGGCGGCGGAGGCTGCCGACGTCAGCACGACGAAGTTCATCAGCGAGGCGGCCGCAGCAACACCGACCAGGGTGAACAGGTTCACGAACGGCGACAGCTCGGGGCTGACCAGGTCCCAGGGCGTGACCGACATGATCACGACCAGGGAGAAGACGTAGAAGAAGAGGACCCTGATCGGGATCTGGTTGATCGCCCTCGGCAGCGTCTTGGTCGGGTTGGCGGTCTCCGCCGCGGTGGCTCCCACCAGCTCGATCCCCACGAACGCGAAGGTCGCGATCTGGAACCCGGCGAAGAAGCCGTCCGCCCCGTGCGGGAAGACCCCGCCCGGCCGGTTCCAGAGGTTGGCCAGGGAGGCCTGGGTCCCGTCCGGGGCGGTGAACCCGCGGATGATCATCCAGGCACCCATGATGATGAGCGCGAGGATCGCCACCACCTTGATGATGGCGAACCAGAACTCCAGCTCGCCGAACAGCCCGACGGTGAGCATGTTCAGCCCCAGCAGCCCCAGCAGCACGACCAGCCCCAGGAGCAGCGCGGTCGCGCGGATCTCGGTGGGATCGTCCGGGTTCAGCCAGTAGTTGAAGTAGCTGGCCACCGCGATGATGTCGGCCATCCCGGTGACGATCCAGCACAGCCAGTAGGTCCAGCCGCAGAAGAAGCCGGCCCAGCCGCCCAGCATGTCGGCTGCGAAGTCCTGGAAGGACTTGTAGTCGAGGTTGAAGAGCAGCAGCTCGCCCATCGCCCTCATGACGAAGAAGAGCATCGTGCCGATGATCAGGTAGACGATGAGCACCGACGGACCGGCAGCCGCGATCGTCTTGCCCGACCCCATGAACAGGCCGGTGCCGATGGCGCCGCCGATGGCGATCAGCTGGATGTGCCTGTTCTGCAGACCCCGGTGCAGCCGTTCCTCCGGGTGAGTGGACGTCTGCGGGTGCACGGGCATACTCATGAGCTCCCTTCGGAGCGGGCCCAGCGGCGGGTCGCGACCTAGGACGTGAGAAGTCTAGGGCCGCGGCACCGCCTGCGTCATGAAACGGAGCGTGGCCCCCGCAGCGCGGCCGTCGGGCCGCACGGGCCGACCGTTAGGCTGGTGGGGTGCCCAACTCCCCGATCACGATCGCCGTCGACGGACCCAGCGGGTCCGGCAAGTCGTCGGTCTCCCGGGCCGTCGCGCGGCGGCTGGGGCTGGCCTACCTCGACACCGGCGCCATGTACCGCGCCCTCACCTGGTGGTGCCTGGAGCGGGGCCTGGACCTCGCCGACCAGACCACGGTGGCCGCGGCCGCCAAGGACCTGGACCTGAGGCTGTCGACCGACCCCGACGCCCCCGAGGTGCGGGTCGCCGGCACCGACGTGAGCCAGGAGATCCGCACGACGCGCATCTCGGGCCAGGTCTCGCAGGTCGCGACCAACCTCGGTGTGCGCGCCGAGCTGCGCCGCCGCCAGCGTGCCCTGGTCGAGGAGCTGCGCGCCGCGCGCGGGGGAGTGGTGGTCGAGGGCCGCGACATCACCACCGTCGTCGCTCCGGACGCCGAGCACCGGATCCTGCTCACCGCCTCCGAGGAGGCGCGCCTGACCCGCCGCACCACCGAGCTGCACGGCACCAGCACCCAGGAGCAGCTGGCCGCCACCCGGGACCAGGTGGTGCGCCGCGACCGGGACGACGCGAGCGTCAGCGCCTTCTTCGAGCCCGCGGACGGGGTCCACGGCCTCGACACCTCCCACCTGTCCTTCGAGGAGTCCGTGCGCGCGGTCCTCGACCTGGTCGCGCACGGCGCGACGCACCCCATAGCCGCATCCACCCCCGACCTGCAGGAGCACCGATGACCCTGTCCCCCGACACCGACGAGAAGCTCGCGACCTACGCCCACCCCGAGCGTCTGGTGACGACGACCTGGCTGTCCGAGCACCTGGGCGAGGAGGGCCTGGTCGTGCTGGAGTCCGACGAGGACGTCCTGCTCTACGACACCGGCCACGTCCCCGGCGCCCTCAAGATCGACTGGCACACCGACCTCAACGACCCCCTGACCCGTGACTACGTCGACGGGGCACGCTTCGCCGAGGTCATGGGTGAGCGCGGCATCACGCGCGGGACGACCGTGGTCATCTACGGCGACAAGTCGAACTGGTGGGCCTCCTACGCGCTGTGGGTGATGACCCTCTTCGGCCACCAGGACGTGCGCCTGCTCGACGGCGGCCGCGCCGCCTGGGTGGCCGAGGGCCGGGAGATGACCACCGAGGTGCCGCAGGTGACCCCAGCGACCTACCCCGTCGTCGAGCGGGACGACAGCAAGGTCCGGGCGTTCCGGGACGACGTGCTGGCCCACCTGGGCAGCCCGATGATCGACGTGCGCAGCCCGGGGGAGTTCTCCGGCGAGCTGCTGCACATGCCCGACTACCCGCAGGAGGGCGCGATGCGCGGCGGGCACGTCCCTGGCGCGCGCAACGTGCCCTGGGCGCGGGCGGCCAACGAGGACGGGACCTTCAAGTCGCGCCAGGAGCTGGAGAGCATCTACCTGGAGGAGCAGGGGCTGACCCCCTCCGACGACGTCGTCGCCTACTGCCGCATCGGCGAGCGGTCGAGCCACACCTGGTTCGTGCTGACCCACCTGCTGGGCTTCGACAAGGTCCGCAACTACGACGGCAGCTGGACCGAGTGGGGCAACTCGGTCGGCGTGCCGGTGGAGCGCTGATGACCGCCGACCTGCGCGCCGGCCTGCCGGAGCAGATGGCCGAGCTGGCCGCCGACTTCCACGCCGTCGGCGAGAAGGACCGGCTCCAGCTGCTGCTCGAGCTGAGCCAGGAGCTGCCGGCGCTGCCCGAGCGCTACGCCGGAAAGATGGACCAGATGGAGCGCGTGGACGAGTGCCAGTCCCCGCTCTTCCTCGCCGTCGAGGTGGAGGACGACGCGGACCGCACGGTGCACCTCTTCTTCGACGCCCCTCCGGAGGCGCCCACGACGCGCGGCTTCGCCGGCATCCTGCACGAGAGCCTCGACGGGCTGCCCGCCGAGGACGTGCTCGCGGTGCCCGACGACGCGCCCTACCGCTTCGCCCTGGCCGAGGCGGTCTCGCCGCTGCGGATGCGCGGGATGGTCGCGATGCTCAGCCGGATCAAGCGGCAGGTGCGGCTGCGCCGCCAGGCGGCGGACACGGCGGCCGGCTCGTGAGCGAGACGGACGGGGAGCAGCTCGAGGACCTGGACGGGCCCGACGAGGTCGTGGAGGTCGAGTGGACCGGCGGCGCCGACCCCGACCTGGACGACGAGCTTGCCGACGGCGACGACGGTCACCTGGCGCGGGCGCTGCGGGCGGGCCTGGACGAGTTCGAGCTGTCCGAGGAGGACCGTGAACTTGTCGAGAGCGGCCAGCTGCCGCACGGCGAGGACGACGAGGCCGAGCACCGCCCGGTCGTGGCGGTCGTGGGCCGGCCCAACGTCGGCAAGTCCAGCCTGGTCAACCGGATCCTGGGTCGCCGCGAGGCGGTCGTGCAGGACGTGCCCGGCGTCACCCGCGACCGGGTCGCCTACGACGCCGAGTGGTCCGGCCGGCGGTTCACCGTCGTCGACACCGGCGGTTGGGACGTGGACGCGACCGGGATCCACCTGCGGGTCGCCGAGCAGGCCGAGGTCGCCGTCGAGCTGGCCGACGCCGTCATCTTCGTCGTCGACGCCGTCGTCGGCGCCACCGACACCGACGAGCAGGTCGTCCGGCTGCTGCGCCGCTCGGGCAAGCCGGTCGTGCTCGCGGCCAACAAGGTCGACGACCAGCGGATGGAGGCCGAGTCCGCCGTGCTCTGGTCGCTGGGGCTGGGCCAGCCCTGGCCCGTCTCCGCCCTGCACGGCCGGGGCTCCGGCGACATCCTCGACGCGCTGCTCGAGGTGCTACCCGAGCGGACCACGGTGCCCGGCGCCTACCCGCGCGGCGGACCGCGACGGGTCGCCCTCGTCGGTCGCCCCAACGTCGGCAAGTCCTCCCTGCTCAACCGGCTGGCCGGCGCGGAGCGGGTCGTCGTGGACGACGTCGCCGGCACCACCCGGGACCCCGTCGACGAACTCGTGGAGCTGGGGGGCAGGGTATGGCGCTTCGTCGACACCGCGGGCATCCGCCGACGGGTGCACCAGACCCGGGGCGCCGACTTCTACGCCTCGCTGCGCACCCAGACGGCGCTGGAGAAGGCCGAGGTCGCGGTCGTGCTCGTCGACGTCTCCGAGCCGCTCACCGAGCAGGACGTCCGCGTGGTCCAGCAGGTGGTCGACGCCGGCCGCGCGCTGGTCCTGGCGTTCAACAAGTGGGACACCCTCGACGAGGAGCGCCAGCACTTCCTGGAACGCGAGATCGAGCGCGACCTGGCGCAGGTGGCCTGGGCCCCGCGGGTCAACATCTCCGCGACCACCGGCCGGCACGTCGCCAAGCTGGTCCCCGCCCTGGAGACCTCCCTGGCCTCCTGGGACCGCCGGGTGCCCACCTCGCGCCTGAACGCCTTCCTCGGCGAGGTGGCCGCCGCACACCCGCACCCGGTGCGCGGGGGCAAGCAGCCCCGCATCCTCTTCGCCACCCAGGCCGACACCCGCCCGCCGAAGTTCGTCATCTTCGCCTCCGGCTTCATCGAGGCCGGCTACCGCCGGTTCCTCGAGCGCCGGCTGCGCGAGGAGTTCGGCTTCGAGGGCTCCCCGGTGGAGATCTCGGTGCGGGTGCGGGAGCGTCGTTCCCGCCGCTGATCCGCGGTCGCGGAGGGCCGCCGCGGGCATCGGCCCGGGCGATTCGGTACCGCGGGTCACCGTGCGTTAAGGTGATCCTCGCCCTTACGGGCCTCGGGCTGTGGCGCAGCTTGGTAGCGCACTTGACTGGGGGTCAAGGGGTCGCAGGTTCAAATCCTGTCAGCCCGACCGAGGAAGGCCCCGGACCGCACACGCGGACCGGGGCCTTCGTCATACCCCGTCCGCGCGGTGGGAACCCGTCGCTGCGGGCGCCTCCTACACTTGGCGGTATGTCGATGGGCACGGGGGAGGCTCCGCAGGCCAGCCGGGACCGCACGGTCCGGCCGGTCGGCAGCCGCCTGCTCACCGTCCCCAACGTGCTCAGCGTCGTCCGGCTGCTGGGGCTGCCGGTCTACCTCTGGCTGCTCGTCGACGGCGAGCTGGCGTGGGCGGGCCTGCTCCTCGTCCTCTCCGGGCTCACCGACTGGCTCGACGGCACGATCGCCCGTCGCTTCGGCCAGGTGAGCAGGCTCGGCGAGCTGCTCGACCCGATCGCCGACCGCCTCTACATCGCCACCACCCTGCTCAGCCTGGCCTGGTTCGGCTTCGTGCCGTGGTGGCTGGTCGGGGTCCTCGTCGCCCGTGACGCGTTCATCCTGGCGATGGCGCCGCTGGTGCGCCACCACCGGCTGCCCATCCCGCCGGTGCACTTCGTGGGCAAGGCTGCCACCTTCAACCTGCTCGGGGCCTTCCCGCTGCTGCTCTTCGGACACATCGAAGGCCCGTGGCAGACCCTTGCCCTCGCCACCGGGTGGGCGCTGGCCTGGTGGGGGACGGTCCTGTACTGGATCACCGGGTTCATCTACGCCTGGCAGGTGCGGGCGATGGTGCGTCGGCGCCGGGAGCTGCAGGTATGAGGTTCCTGCGCCTCGGGCAGGCCAGCCGGGACCCCGATCCGGCAGCCTCGATGGCGCTGCTGGGGGAGGTGCTGGACCCGCCCATCGGTCCCGGCTACCACTCGGCCGCCAGGGCCCGGGTCGAGGCGGGGCTGCCCGCCTCCTCCGGCTCCCGCACCTGGCTGCTGTTCGTCACGGCGGTCGTCCTGGGCATGCTCGTGACGGTCGCCGCGGTCACCCTGCGTGCCCCGGACCCGGTCGCCGCCGAGACGCGCAAGCAGCTCATCACCAGGATCGAGGCGGCGCAGGAGGCGGGCGACGCCTCGGGGGCGCGGGTGGAGGAGCTGCGGGCCGAGATCCTGTCCATCGAGCAGGAACGGGCCCGGCTCGAGGAGGGTCCGGCGGCCGAGCGCGCCATCACCTCGGCCGGGGAGCAGGCCGGTGCCCGGGCCGTCTCGGGGCCGGGAGTGGTCATCGTCCTGGAGGACGCCTCGTCCGGGGGCGAGGGCGCACCGGGCCTGGACGGCCCGGGGGAGCGCGTCAACGCCCGGGACGTCCAGCTGGTCGTCAACGGGCTGTGGAGCGCCGGGGCCGAGGCGGTCTCGGTCAACGGCCACCGGCTCACCAGCACGTCCGCGATACGATTCGCGGGCGAGGCGATCATCGTCGACTTCCGCAGCCTGGCACCGCCCTACGAGATCCGCGCGATCGGGGACCCCGAGCGGCTGGCCGCGGAGACGTCCTCGGGCGTCACCGGCGCCTACCTGGACCAGCTGCGCGGCCAGCTGGGGATCGCCTCGCGGGTGAGCGTGCAGGAGGACGTCACGATCGCCTCGGCCGAGCGGCTGACCACCCGCTACGGGCACGTGCTGGACCGGACCGCGCAGGACGACACCACGGAGGAAGACCGACGATGATCCCCGTCCTTGGCCTGGTGCTCGGGGTCGTGATCGGGCTGTTCGTCAGCCCCGAGGTGCCGTTGTGGCTGCAGCCCTACCTGCCGATCGCCGTCATCGCGGCGCTCGACGCGGTCTTCGGCGCCACCCGGGCCGCCCTCGAGGGGATCTTCAACGACCGCGTGTTCGTCATCTCCTTCCTGTCCAACGTCGTGGTGGCCGCGCTCATCGTCTTCCTCGGCAACCAGCTCGGGGTGGGCGCCCAGCTGTCCACCGGCGTGGTCGTGGTCCTCGGGCTGCGGATCTTCTCCAACGTGGCCGCGATCCGGCGCCACCTGCTGGGGGCCTGAATGACGGGCCCAGCCCGCAGGACCTGGCGGCCCTCGCGCGGCGGTGGCCGGCCGCCCGGGCCGCAGCCGACGACCGCGCAGGCGCGCCGGCGCCTGCGCGCCCTCCTGGTCCGGCTGCGGCCCGCGCGCGGGCAGGTCGTGGCCGCCGTGCTGCTGGCCCTCCTGGGCGTGGCGCTCGTCGCACAGGTGCGCAGCGCCGACGAGGTGGGGCTGGCCCAGCTGCGCCAGTCCGAGCTGGTCGCGCTCCTCGACGACGTCTCCGAGCGGGTGGACGCGCTGCAGGGCGAGGTGCGCCAGCTCGAGGACGACAAGGAGCAGCTGCAGGGGCAGGAGGGGGACGAGGCCGCCGCCCGCGCCGCCCAGGAGCGCCTCAACTCCTACTCGATCCTGGCCGGCACGGTGCCGGTCGAGGGTCCGGGCATCTCGGTCTACGTCAGCGACCCGGCCCGCGTCATGACCCAGACGATGCTGCTGGACGCGATCCAGGAGCTGCGCGACGCCGGGGCCGAGGCCATCCAGATCGGCGCGCAGAGGGTCGTCGCCTCCAGCTACGTCGGCGTGGACGCAGAGGGGCACGTCACCCTCGACGGGACCACGCTCACCCCGCCCTACCGCATCATCGCCATCGGCGGCTCCCACACGCTCGCCGGGGCGATGGCCATCCCGGGCGGGTTCTCCGACAGTCTGCGCGGCGCCGGAGGCGCGGTCCAGGTGGTGGAGTCGGAGTCGCTGGTGGTCGATGCGTTGCACGAGGCCACCGAGCCTCGTTACGCTCGACCCGTCCCCCCGACGACGGAACCGTGAGGAGCCGACTAGGGTAAGGCGGACCCGACCATGGCCGGTCGCCCTCCAGGGCACCGGCCCTTCCTTCCCCGGAGAGCAGGAGAGCGATGAGCAGCCTCGAGTACCCCGACGACCTGCGCTACACCTCGGACCACGAATGGGTGCGCGACCAGGGCGCCTCCGTGCTCCGCGTCGGCATCACGTCATACGCCCAGGACGCGCTGGGCGACGTCGTCTACGTCTCGCTTCCCACCGTCGGCGACACCGTCGCCGTGGGTGACCCCGTCGGCGAGGTGGAGTCCACCAAGTCGGTCAGCGACATCTACGCGCCCGTCGCCGGCGAGATCACGGCCGTCAACGACAACCTGGACGCCACCCCCGAGCTCATCAACACCGACAACTACGTCGAGGGCTGGATGTACGAGATCCGGGTCGAGGACACCGGTGTGCTCGACGACCTCCTGGACGCGGAGGCCTACCAGGCCCAGCTCGACTGAGACGGACGCTCCACTAGAGTGGGGGACCGGCGGCCGCGGCACGCGGCCCCGGTCCCTTCCGTCCCACCGGACGCCCTGCACCACCCCGAGGAAGGTCACCCCGTGAGCGACCGCGACCGCGAGCACCACGACTTCGGCACCGATCCGACCACCGCCCGGATCCCGCACGGCACGGACCTGCCCGCCGCCGAGTACACCTTCGACGAAGAGGTGCCGCGGCTCTCCCCGGAGGACCAGCGCACCGTCGACGCGCTGCGCCCCGGCACCGCGCTGCTCATCGTGCTCCGCGGCCCCAACAGCGGTGCCCGCTTCCTGCTCGACGCCGACGAGGTCAGCTCCGGGCGGCACCCCAGCAGCGACATCTTCCTCGACGACGTGACCGTCTCGCGCCGGCACGCCGTCTTCGCCCGGGCGGGCGAGGGCTACCTGGTCCGCGACGTGGGCTCGCTGAACGGCACCTACGTCAACCGCGAACGGATCGAGGAGACCCAGCTGCACCAGGGCGACGAGGTGCAGATCGGCAAGTTCCGGCTCGTCTACTACCTCGGCCGCCCGTGACGTCGGCAGCACGCGCCGAGCCGGGGGGCGTCGACGGCATCTCGATCGGTGCCGTGCTCCGCCAGCTGCAGCCCGACTTCCCCGACCTGACCATCTCCAAGATCCGCTACCTGGAGACGGAGGGGCTCATCACGCCCGAGCGCAGGTCCTCGGGCTACCGGCGCTTCGCCGAGTCCGACATCGCCCGCCTGCGCTTCGTCCTGACCGCCCAGCGGGACCGCTTCTGGCCGCTGAAGGTCATCAAGGAAGCGCTCGACCGGCTCGACCGGGGCCTGGACGTCCCCGGTCTGGAGACGACCGGACCGGACCCGTCCGGCGCGGACGAGACCACCGGCGCGGCCGGTGCCGTCGTCACCGACCTCAGCGCGGCGGCGCTGCGTCGGCGCCGCGCGATCCGGCTCGCGCCCGCCGAGCTGCGCGAGCGCACCGGTCTGGACCGGGCCGCCTACAGCCAGCTCAAGGCCTTCGGCCTGCTGCGCACGGACGCCTCGGGGCGCCACCACGCCGACGACCTCGACGTGGCGACCGCGGCGGCCTCGCTGGCCCGGCACGGCCTGGAGGCGCGGCACCTGCGCTCCTTCCGGATCGGCGCCGACCGCGAGCTGGGCCTGGCGCAGCAGATCCTGGAGCCGCTGCGCCGGCGCAGCGTGCGGGGGGCGGGCGGGGCCGAGCCGGACGAGGTCGAGTCCGAGCTGCTGTCCACCATGCTGGCCCTGCACGTCGCCCTCGTGCGTTCGGGCCTCTCCCGCGCCCGCTGAGCCGGCTGCCACGGCCTGCACCCGACGGGCCGTCGGCGGGCGAGGTACCGTGGAGGAGTGAGAGAGCTCGACGTCCTCGGCGTCCGGGTCGAGATGCCCACCAACAGCCCGATCGTGCTCCTGCGGGAGCGCGAGGGGCAGCGCTACGTCCCGATCTGGATCGGGGCGCCCGAGGCCACGGCCATCGCCTACGCCCAGCAAGGGGTGGAGGCACCCCGCCCGCTCACCCACGACCTCATGGTCACCCTGGTCCGCGAGCTCGGCCACCGGCTGACGGCGGTCCACCTCACCGAGCTGCGCGACAACACCTTCTACGCCGAGCTGCACATCGACGAGGGGACCGTCATCTCGGCCAGGCCCAGCGACGCCATCGCGCTGGCGCTGCGCGCCGCGACCCCGATCTTCGCCACCGAGGCGCTCCTGGACGAGGTGGGCATCACGATGGCGGTGGAGGAGGAGGACGAGGTGGAGCGGTTCCGCGAGTTCCTCGACACGGTCTCCGCCGAGGACTTCGAGGGCCCGGGCGAGGCGCCCGGACCGGGTGCAGGAGGATGAGGGTGGGTGCCCCCGGCGCGTCGGTCGTTGACCCCGGTGAGCCTGCGGCATACCGTCAGAGCGTGCACACGGTGCACATCAGTCACACCAGCCACGTCCGTGAGGAGGACCGGTGAGCGCAGGCGTTGACACACCCGGCACGCAGGCAGGACCCGAGCGGGACGCCCGCCCGTCGCAGGGGGTGCTCTTCACGCAGGACACGCCGGCGATGGACGAGACCATCGGCTACCGCGGCCCGACCGCGTGCGGCGCGGCCGGGGTCACCTACCGGCAGCTCGACTACTGGGCCCGCACCGGGCTGCTGGAGCCCTCGGTGCGCAACCCGAGCGGGTCGGGCACCCAGCGCCTCTACTCCTTCCGCGACATCCTCGTGCTCAAGATCATCAAGCGGCTGCTGGACACCGGCGTCTCGCTGCAGCAGATCCGGGTCGCCGTCGGCGCGCTGCGCGAGCGCGGGGTCCAGGACCTCGCCGACATCACGCTCATGAGCGACGGAGCCAGCGTCTACGAGTGCACCAGCGACGACGAGGTCATCGACCTCGTGCGTGGCGGGCAGGGCGTCTTCGGGATCGCCGTCGGCAGCGTGTGGCGCGAGGTGGAGGGAACCCTCGCCCAGCTCCCCAGCGAGCGCGCGGACGACGTGGCGCCCGACCACCCCGGCGACGAGCTCTCCGCCCGTCGACGCGCCCGACGCACCTCCTGAGCAGCTGCGGCCGCCGGCTCTGCCTTCGGGGCGGGTGCCCCACCTCACGGTGCCGGACCTGATAGATTGGGGTCGCCGACGAGGCCGTGTGGGAGAGACCTCACCGGACCTGGTGAGGCGCCGAAGGGGCAAACTCCCCGACAAGCTCTCAGGCGCCAGGGACCGCGCGGATCAGGCAACTCTGGAAGGGCGCCCAGACACGGCCCGGCAGAGGGGGAGGGCACAACGCCCCCGCCCCCCAAGGAGCCAGATGAGCACCTCTCCCGCCTCCCACCCCTCCCAGTCGGACTTCACCGCGCGCCACATCGGTCCGCGCGAGTCCGACGTCGACCGCATGCTCGAGACGGTCGGCTACGACAGCCTCGAGGCCCTGCTCGACGCCGCGGTCCCGGCCGACATCCGCACCGACCGGCCGCTGGACATCGAGGCCGCGCCGAGCGAGCAGGCGGTCATCGCCGAGCTGCGCGAGCTCGCCTCCCGCAACCAGGTCCTGACCTCGATGATCGGTCTAGGCTACTACGGCACCCAGGTGCCGCCGGTCGTCAAGCGCAACATCCTGGAGAACCCGGCCTGGTACACCGCCTACACCCCGTACCAGCCGGAGATCTCCCAGGGCCGCCTCGAGGCGCTCCTCAACTTCCAGACGATGGTCGCCGACCTCACCGGCCTGGACATCGCCAACGCCTCGCTGCTGGACGAGAGCACCGCGGCCGCGGAGGCGATGGCCCTCATGCGCCGCAACAGCAAGGTGTCCCAGGACGCCGTCATCGTCGTCGACGAGCACCTGCTCCCCCAGACCCTCGGGGTGGTCACCACCCGCGCGACCCCGCTGGACATCGAGGTCGTCTCCGCCGACCTGGAGCAGGTCACCGACGCCGCCGGCCTGCGCGCGGTGGCCGGCGACCGCGAGGTCTTCGGCGTGCTGGTCCAGTACCCCGGCGCCGACGGACAGATCCGGGACTGGAAGGCCCTGGCCGACGCCGCCCACGAGGCGGGCGCGCTGCTGACCGTGGCGGCCGACCTCCTCGCCCTGACGCTCATCGCGCCCCCCGGCGCGTGGGGCGCGGACGTCGCGGTGGGCACCACCCAGCGCTTCGGCGTGCCGACGGGCTTCGGTGGCCCGCACGCCGGCTACATCAGCATCCGCAAGGGCCTGGAGCGCACCCTGCCCGGCCGTCTGGTCGGCGTCAGCAAGGACGAGGACGGCGCACCGGCCTACCGGCTGGCGCTGCAGACCCGTGAGCAGCACATCCGTCGCGAGAAGGCGACCTCCAACATCACCACCGCCCAGGTGCTCCTCGCCGTCATGGCCGGCATGTATGCCGTGTGGCACGGGCCCGAAGGTCTGCGCCGCATCGCGCTGGAGGTCCACGCCAAGGCGCGCGCCCTCGCCGACGCCCTCACCGGCGGCGGTCTCGAGCTCGCCGGCGAGCACTGGTTCGACACGCTGCAGGTCAAGACCCCCGGGCGGGCCGCCGAGGTCGTCGCGGCCGCGCTGGAGCGGGGCATCAACCTGTGGCAGGCCGACGCGGACACCGTGCTGCTGTCCACCGACGAGCTGACAACCCTGGCCGACCTGCAGGCCGTCGCCGAGGCGTTCGGCGTGCCGGCCCCCTCGGAGGTCCCGACGGTGGAGTCGCCGGACTTCGGCGGCCTGGGCCGCACCGAGGACCAGCCCTACCTGACCCACCCGGTGTTCAACACCTACCGCAGCGAGACCGCGATGCTGCGCTACATCCGCACCCTGTCCGACAAGGACTTCGCGCTGGACCGGGGCATGATCCCGCTGGGCTCCTGCACCATGAAGCTCAACTCCACCACGGAGATGGAGTCCATCACCTGGCCGGAGTTCTCCACCCTGCACCCGTTCGCGCCCCGGGACCAGACGGAGGGGTCGCGGGCGCTCATCGAGCAGCTGGCCGGGTGGCTGTGCGAGATCACCGGCTACGACGAGGTCTCCCTGCAGCCCAACTCCGGCGCGAACGGCGAGTTCGCCGGCCTTCTGGCGATCCGTCGTTACCACGAGGCCAACGGTCACGGTGAGCGCAACATCTGCCTCATCCCGGCCAGCGCCCACGGCACCAACGCCGCCAGCGCCGTCATGGCCGGGCTGAAGGTGGTCGTCGTCAGGAGCACCTCCAACGGTGAGATCGACCTGGACGACCTGGCCGCCAAGGTCGAGCAGCACGGCGAGAACCTCGCCGCGATCATGGTGACCTACCCCTCGACCCACGGTGTCTACGAGGCGCAGATCACCCGTCTGTGCGAGATGGTGCACGACGCCGGCGGTCAGGTCTACCTGGACGGCGCCAACCTCAACGCGCTGATGGGCATCGCCAAGCCCGGCAAGTTCGGCAGCGACGTGTCGCACCTGAACCTGCACAAGACCTTCACCATCCCGCACGGTGGCGGGGGTCCGGGCGTCGGCCCGATCGGCGTGCGCTCGCACCTGGCGCCGTACCTGCCCGGCCACCCGGTCGTCACCGACGCCGGCCCGGAGACCAGCCCCGGCCCGGTGGCCGGCGCGCCGTTCGGCTCGGCGAGCATCCTGCCGATCCCGTGGGCCTACATCCGGCTGGTGGGCGGGGAGGGTCTGACCCGCTCCTCGCAGGTCGCCGTGCTCAGCGCCAACTACATCGCCAGGCGGCTGGACGAGCACTTCCCGGTGCTCTACACCGGTGCCAACAACCTGGTCGCGCACGAGTGCATCCTGGACCTGCGCGGCCTGACCAAGGACACCGGCGTGACCGTCGACGACGTCGCCAAGCGGCTCGTCGACTACGGCTTCCACGCCCCGACGATGTCCTTCCCGGTGGCGGGCACCCTGATGGTGGAGCCCACCGAGAGCGAGGACCTCGGCGAGCTGGACCGCTTCATCGACGCGATGATCGCGATCCGCGCGGAGATGGACGAGGCCTCCGGCGCCGTCGACGGAAGCGTGCTGCGCAACGCGCCGCACACGGCCCTGTCGATCGCGGGGGAGTGGAACCACCCCTACGACCGGATGCAGGCCGTCTACCCGCCCGGCGTCGACCCGGCCCGCAAGTACTGGGCACCGGTGCGCCGCATCGACGGCGTCTACGGTGACCGCAACCTGGTCACCACCTGCCCGCCGGTGGAGCCCGCCGAGGGCTGATCCGCCCGCCCTCGCCGCGGCCCCCGCGGACCGGTCCAGGAGGCTCTGGACGGTCCGTCGGGGGCCTTCGGCGCCCCACCTCTCGCCACAACCGCCCCGGGTGTGTTTGGATCGGTCCATGGGCCAAGAGGTCAGCCACAGTGAATTCACCAGGGAGCACCGTCTCGCGTTCCGGCAGAAGGTGCTCGAGGACCTCGACGTGTTCGAACGCATGCTCGAAGGGAGCCGCTTCGACTTCACCCGACCACAGATGGGTCTGGAGATCGAGCTGAACCTCGTCGACCTGCAGACCCTCGGTCCGGCGATGGTCAACGGCGAGGTGCTCGCCGCGATCGAGGAGGACGACTTCCAGAACGAGGTCGGGCAGTACAACATCGAGCTCAACGTCCCGCCCCGCCCGATGGCCGGCGACCAGGCCGTGCGCGTGGAGCGGTGGCTCTCCTCCTCCTTGCGCCGGGCCGGCGACGCAGCGCGCGCGCACGGCGCACGGGTCGCCTCGATCGGCATCATGCCGACGCTGCAGCCGGAGCTGTTCGAGAAGCCCTGGTTGTCCGACGGCGTGCGCTACCAGGCGTTGGAGGACGCCCTCCTGCGCGAGCGCGGCGAGGGTTTCGAGCTCGACATCGAAGGACCCACGGGGGAGCGGGTGAACAGCTACCACGACGGCATCGGCCCGCTGTCCGGATGCACCTCGGTCCAGCTCCACCAGCAGGTCACCCCGCAGGACTTCCCGGTCTACTGGAACGCCGCTTCGATCATCTCCAGCCTCCAGGTGGCGATGGGGGCCAACTCGCCCTACCTCTTCGGCCGGCGGCTGTGGGCCGAGACCCGCATCCCGTTGTTCGCGCAGATGGTGGACACCCGCTCGGTCGAGCTGAAGCACCAGGGGGTGCGTCCGCGCGCCTACTTCGGCCGGCACTGGATCACCTCGATCTTCGACCTGTTCGAGGAGAACGTCCGCTCCTTCCCGGCCCTGCTGCCGGAGGTGTCGGAGGAGGACGCCGTCGCGCTGCTCGACTCCGGGGCCGTCCCACGCCTGTCCAACCTGAAGCTGCACAACGGCACGGTGTGGCGGTGGAACCGGCCGATCTACGACACCAGCCAGGGCGTGCCGCACCTGCGCGTGGAGAACCGCGTGCTGCCGGCGGGGCCGACCGTGGTCGACATGGTCGCCAACGCCTGCTTCTACTACGGGTTGCTGGAGGCGGCCGCCTCCAGCGGGCGACCGATCTGGACCAAGATGCCGTTCAGCACCGCCGAGGAGAACTTCGACGACGCGGCCCGGCACGGCATCGCCAGCGTGCACAGCTGGCCGGGCCTGGGCCGGATCCCGGTGGTCGACCTCGTCGCCGACCACCTGCTCGACGTGGCCGACGACGGCCTCGCGGCCCTCGGGCTGCGCCGAGAGGTGCGCACGCACTTCCTGTCGGTCATCGAGGGCCGGTGCCGCACCCGTACCAACGGCGCCAGCTGGCAGGTGGCCGCGACCGAAGCCTTCGAGGGGGCGGGCCACTCCCGTCCGGACGCCCTGCGCGAGATGTTCCGGCTCTACCTGGACCACTCCGAGGACAACCAGCCGGTCCACACCTGGGAGGTGCCGCAGGTGGCCCCGCTCGAGGGCGGGGACGACGAGGAGGCCGGCCGGCGGACCGACGCGCAGGTGGACGCCTGAGGACAGGCGCCCGACCGGGGAGATGTGGTCGCACGGGACCGGAAGGTCAGCGCCGTCGGTTCCATGCCTCGACCACCGGGTCCTCGTGGTGGTGGCCGAGCACCCCCACCGACCCGACCGCGAAGGTGAGGTGCCGTGCGAAGCGGGGCGCCTGGCGCAGGTAGACCGCCGTCAGGATGCGGAGTGCGTGCCCGTGGCCCACGAGGCACACGTTGCCCTCGAAGAGGAGCGGCCTCACGCGCTGCAGCACCCGACTGCCTCGTGCGGCAACCTCCTCCACCGTCTCGCCGGGCGTCGCGCCGGGAATCAC